>JBGVKL010000160.1:0-39025 GCA_045123675.1 Acetatifactor sp.
ATACAACGAGCCTTCTTTGAAGGTCTATTTGTTGTGTCACAAAATCCATAATTATTCACATATTTTCAAGGTTCATACTTTTGCTAACTAAAAACGATTTTTTTCAAAATCTACTTGATTTTTATATAGTTAGCTCCTCTCCACCTTTATTTTACACCTTAGGCACTACTTTGTCACTCTACCCACGGTATAATACCTAGTGCTTACTTTCGTAGTATGCGTCCACCTCCGCTGACCAATCCTCCAGCTCCTCAGCCAGCTCTGCAGAGGAATTGCAACATCTGACACTGCTTACTGCCTTACTGAGTGCCTTGAAATTCACTGCTGTGCCTCTACTGTCACATTCGTATCTGGCTGCACGGTCTGCCCGGATACCGAACCTGCCTGCCTCTTTCACAGCGTCCATATTTGCTCCCAGGAAAAGGAACTCCCAGCCATACTCCTTCTGCTGACGCTCCACCATGCGCTTTACCTTGTCGTAGGTGTATACGTGACTGGAATTCTCCTGTCCGTCCGTAGTAATGATAAATAATGTTTTCGCCGGTCTGTCTTCCTCTCTGGCGTACTTATGCACGTTACCGATGTGGTGAATGGCACCGCCCAAAGCATCCAGTAGCGCCGTACAGCCACGCACGTAATAATCATCACCGGTCATGGTCCGCACCTTTTCTATCGGCACTCTGTCGTGAAGCACCTCTGTCCTGTCATCAAACAAAATGGTGGAAATATACGCCCCGCCCTCTTCCTTCTTCTGCTTCTCAATTAAGGAGTTAAAACCACCGATGGTATCTGCCTCCAAGCCTCCCATAGATCCGCTTCTGTCCAAAATAAATACGATTTCTGTTAAATTTTTCTTCATGCTTGCTCCTCTCTGCCCTTTCGTTTTCTGCGAAAAGGACTATGAAATGTTCTTGGGCATCACGCCCGTTTCCTTGTTTCTGAGGCTACTATATCATGAAGTCCAAAAAATAAGGTCGCCCTGAAGGCGACCTCTTACTTACTCGATAAAACAGGGCAAACCATGCTCCTCAAGTGCAATATCTATTTCAATCATATCAAATACCCCATGCTCAATAAAGAAGGAAAAAATAATATCTCTCTTATCACAAGGGGACAAGGCATAGCCGGCTCTGGCCAGCAAATCCTTGGTTTCGTCCAGACTAAGTTTGGCTCCCACGCAAAGTCGCATGGCAGTGCCCTTGTCCGGATGATACTGCGGATTCAGCTTTATCTTAGAGAACAGTTGCTTCGTAATAATGGCCCGTTTGTACACCTCCGCATTACTTAAGCCCCTCTCCTCTATCAGATACATCAAATACTCCTGAAAAGTATCGGACATATGCTTCATCCGCTCCTGTAGGGCGGATTCGTTCTCCTCTAAGAAATCACAGTAGTTCTCTTCCTCAAGAGAATCAAAATAGCATTCTTCCCTTAATTCCTCGCAGCTGTTCTTCGGTTCCGGACGCATAGCCTGCAGGAATTTGGTGGCAATATTGGCTTGCTTCGAGGCCTGCCTTGGTGCAGCCGATGCAAAGTTACGATTCTCTCCATATTCTTCCCGCTTCTTGATTTCTACATAGTTTGCATCAATGTATCTTTCCAAGGCCGGATACAGCTGTGTGCCCAGCTCTGTAGAAGCTTCATCAAACACTACCAAATACACCACCATGAAATGGTGTAGCAAAAATCCATTGATTTCGTCTATGGCAATACGCATTCCTTCTTCCCTTGGATACCCGAAGCTTCCTGTGGAAATCAAAGGAAATGCTATACTTTTACAGCAGTACGCCTCTGCCATCTCCAAACTCTTTTTATAGCAGGAACGCAAACGTTCTTCCTCCCCATTAGCACCGTCCTTATAAAGCGGACTGACCGCATGGATTATGTACTTGGCCGGAAGGTCATAGCCCGAAGTGATGGCCACTTCGCCTTCCTCCAAACGTCCTATCTTTTCCCGCTCTGCCAAAAGCGCCTTCTCACCGGCAGCTTTATATACAGCCTTGTCCACACCACTGGAATAAATCGGCTCTGCATTAGCGGTGTTTACAATCGCATCCACCTGCATCCTTGTTATGTCGTTTCGTACAATTTTCAGTGGCATGAAGGTCACCTCCTCTTGCGGATATTATGTCATGCTCCTTGTACTTCTTACCACACTTCATCCTTATAAACCACATCGCGGTACACATCAAAGCAGAACTTCACGTCCTCTTCATCAAACTCCGCCTGTGAAAAAGCTACCGCTTTCACAATACGTATATATCGGTCCCACTCTTCCTCGGAAAGCTGCTTATAATTATCCTTTAAAGCTCTTGCATAAGCCTCGTCACCTCTGCCGTCTTCCAACAGCCTTTTGAAGTACAGCTTTCGATAGATACCGCTGTTAATCATCATTATAACACGTTTATGGTTTCCGCGCTTCATTTCTTTGCGCAATTGTTTATAATATACACTTTCCTTTCCAAAGAACTTATGGGTATCCGCTACCAATGCCACTAAAATACCGACTACAATCAAGACAATTAATATGGTGATAATGATTTTGCGCGTGGTTGCCTTGGTATCTGCCACAAACTCTCCCTTTTCCATGGGCGGTGGCGTAACCACTACAATTTCTTCTTCCCCTAAAGTATCCTGTTTGTCTGTATCGTCCTCTGTTTCAGAAGAATCCCCGGCTGTTTCTCCGTCAGAGACCTCGCCCGTATCGTCTTCCTCTTCATCGGTGTCATCCTTTTGTTCTTCTGATGCAGGCTCCGGCGTACTTTCAGGAGACTCTGCATCCTCTGTACTTTCCTGCATCTCCCCTGTTTGTACAATCTCACCTATCGGCTGGCCGTTTCCGGCCACATCTGATCCACTGTCGTCACCACTGTTGCTGCTTTCTCCATCGCTCGCCTCATCGTCGCTTTCCACTGCGCCGGCGCCACCATTCCCCAAAGTTGCTCCACCTTGCATCATCTCTTGGGGATGTAATTTATCAGCCAGTTCTTCTGTTACTTCGATGGCAGGATAGCCCGGCGTTACTTCCACCGGTACCCAGCCTATAGTATCCATATAGATTTCTACCCAGGCATGGGCTTTATCGTCCGGCACTACTGCTTGGAACCCGAGTTTTTCCGACACAGACGAATCCGCTTCCTCAACGGTCTTCACCTGCTCTGACGAATCCGCCGCCTCTACCGCACCAAACTGCTCTGCCTCCACCAAATATCCGGAAGCATACCGGGCAGGCACTCCCAACTCACGCAGAAGCATAGCCGCTGCACCGGCATAGTGCATACAATATCCGGTCTTTGAGGTGCTCAGGAAATATTCCACCGGGTCTGCTCCCTCCGGAAGCTGAGGCGGACACAAGCTGTATACCGTATTCTCTGCCAGCCACTCTCTTACCGACTCTGCCTTCGCTAAATCATCCGCTTCCTCCTCTAAGGAACCTGCTATCTTTGATGCAACCTCTCTTACGCTTCCAAGCTCCCCGGGTACGGTCAGATACTGATTCTTCACATATTCCTCATACCAAAGATCCCACTGTGTTTTGGGCACATCGTTTTCCTTGAAATCCTGCTCCAGCACCTTCCACTGGGAAAAATCTATGCAGTCGGTCTTTTCACCTTTGGTAAATCCACTGTCTCCTGCCAGACCGATTCCTTTGGTGCTTACCTCTGCAAAATACGGGTAATACACCACCTGTGAAATCAAACCTGTGTAATTAACGCGTATTTGCCTCAAATTTGCGTTTTGGGCCTTCTCACCCATTCCATACTGCTCCTGCAGCTTTCTGGGGGTAAAAAAGGCGATTTGCGCCCTTACAGCATCATAATCCCTGTCCGACTCCAGACACACCTGCTCCAAAGTGTCCAAATCTCTCTGCCAGGTGCCATTTACATAAACATCACCGCAAAATCCTCTTAAATAAATATTTTCAGCAGGCTTCTCACTGCTTTCCACACGAAGCACTTCTACATGCGTATACTCCGGCGCATGATTATCCAATACCTCCACATCCAGCTCCTCATCCCGAAACATTCTCCAGGCAGAACCGGATAATAAATTGAATACCGAAACACCGTTGCCCATTTCCAGTTCGTTCATTTTCCGGGAAAGTTCCACCATCGCCGCAGATACCTTTTCTCCGTGCTTCTCAATGGTCTTCTGTGCAATGCCCGCCCCTGCCAGCAAAACCGCACCACAGGCCACACTGATGCAAACTCCCTTGAGAAACCAGACATAAGACCTGCCCTTGGTATCCTCTCTGCCTCTTCGCATAGCAGGCTGCATATCCGCAGCTTCCCAGCCCAAACTTCTGCACAAAATAATACCTGCCAAAAGCACAAATAAAGCTCCTTTGGAGACTACCGTACCGTCCCGCAACAAAAGAAGATTTATTATCACAGGCGGCAACATAAGCAGTTCATTTTTCGGCACACTGCGGGCCAATACCAGCCCCCCGCAAAATACTATCTGCAGTACAAAATACACACATTCTGCGGTGTAAGCTTCACTCACCGCATCCCACAGCTCCTCCCTGCAAAGCAAGGCGTAAGCCGCCCCAACTACTGCAATCCCTGTTAACATACCGATGATGACTCTGCCCTTGGTTTTCCAAAAGTATCCCAGAATTTCCTGTAACATTCCGACGCAGAAAAGTACCAGTATTACAAGCACCATTTGACTCACACCGGGTCGTTCTGTTTCATATCCGTCCGCCAATGTCCAAATGGAGCTTATCCAAAAAAGGAATGCAAAAAACACGCTAAGAGTTACACCCGGAAGTACTTTTTGCACTCTTTGCGCCAATGTATCTGCTCTATTCGGTTCTTCCTGCGTGGCCTTACACCACTGAATCCCCCGCTTCCATTTCATTACTGTCGTTCCTTTATAATATCAGTTCCATCTCAGTTAATGTTTTTTCTAAGTTACGTCTTTCCATCTTTTTAACGATTTCAGTACCACTTTTCAGTACCAGTTTTTCATCCAGCACATACTCTCGTACATAGGTTTCCGCACGATATCTGTCTCTGTAAAGCTCTGCCAGCTCACCTCCACATTTACCGAAGCGGATATCCGCCAGAATACCTACAAAGTAAAACAAGCTTTCTTCATCATCCACTCTCACACGCAAAATATCCTTCTGCGCCCTGTCATACCAGGCTATATAATGTGGACAGCCTACCTCCATCATGGAAAAGGACAGGGATGCTGCCGCCTCCAAAAAAGGCGATACCCTCTTCCGTTTCCCTCCCGGTAGTCCCGGCTCGTAATCCAGAAGTAATACTACCGGACACGACTTAGGCAGGGAATGTTCCTTTACCACCAATTCGTCATGCTTTGCCGTCAGCTTCCAATGCACATGCTGCAAACGGTCCCCCCGCTGATACTCTCTGATTTGAAAGATTTCACTATTATCGTATCCCGGAAGTCGCTCGTCATAGCTGTCTGCCTCACCATAAAAGTTCTTCGTAGCTTCTGTACGAAGCACCGGTATTTGGAAAAATCCGGGCATTACTTGAATATTTGCCACGCTTCTCGTCCAGACACTGCCATATGCAAGTCCGGTCACATCACACACCCGGATTTTCTTTAAGAAAATCTTATACCTGCCCATTTCCGGAAACACAATACTTTCCACATACACGCTTTCTCCGGTAGGAACGGATGAAATCTTACGCAGGAAACGCTTTGTCGTTCCCCCTATGGTATCCTTTACCACAAACACTACCGCCACTCTGGGCAATATTCCGGATGTGCCGTTGTGAAGCGTCACCTTAACCAGATTCTCTCTGCCTTTTTCCGAAATCTCAATAGGCACCTGCAGACTGCCACGCACCTTGTTGCAACGTAAAATTACACTGCATACGCTTACCACAAACAAAATCCCCAGAGCAAAGGAAAACAGCATAAGGGTTGCGCTTTTCAGCCAAAAGGCCGTATATGTAATTGCAATTATAATCAGCAAAAAAATCCCTAAATTAAACACGATACTCTTCTTCCCTCATATAGGATGCCGGTTGCTTCACCTTGACCAGAATCTCCTCCAATACAGCCGCCACTGCCACATGTGCTACTCTTGCCTTGGTACTGAGCACTATACGATGCTTCGCCACGTCCATAAATATATCCGACACATCCTCCGGAAGCACGTAGTCCCTTCCCTTTAAGTATGCCCATGCCTTGGCCATACGCACACAGGCAATGGAGCCTCTGGGACTCAATCCCAGCTCTATGTAAGTATGTTCTCTGGTAGCCTTTGCCAAAGCAGCCACATAAGCAAACAACTTGTCACTGACAAACACCTCATCCACTTCCTGCTTCATTTGCAGTGACATCTCTTTGTCCGTAATGGAATTAAGTTCCTGCGCCTTCATGCCACTCTTTCCCTTTAAAATAGCTACCTCGTCCATTAACTCAGGATAACCCATACTGATACAAATCATGAAACGGTCCAGCTGGGATTCCGGCAAAAGCTGCGTACCGGAACTTCCCTTAGGGTTCTGGGTTGCCATAACAATAAACGGAGTGGGCACCTCCTTTGTTTCCCCATCAATGGTAATTTTACCCTCTTCCATAACCTCCAAAAGTGCCGACTGGGTCTTGGGCGATGTTCTGTTAATTTCATCCGCAAAAAATAAATTACACATAATGGTACCCGGATAGTACACAAACTTTCCGGTTTCCTTTTGGAACATATTAAAGCCCAGAATATCCGCCGGCATTACATCCGGAGTAAACTGCATTCTGTGATTATCCAGACCAAGTACCCTTGAAAAAGTCATGGCCAAAGTAGTTTTGCCCACACCCGGTACGTCCTCTATTAGTATGTGTCCGCCACCCAGAATCGCTGCGAACACCTTATATATGCAGTCATCCTTACCGGTCACTGCTTTCTTCACTTCATTAATAACCAACCCTAATGTTTCACTTGTTTTTTCGCTCATAAGCACCTCCATGTAACCGCTTTCATTTTATTATACAAAAACAGCCCCTGCTAATGCAAGGGCTGCCAGTTAAAAATACAAATTATTATTTTGTTTCACCGGTTTGTAACATATTCTCTGATACTTCTGCCAAGTGTTTACTGTCTTCAATAACCTCATTCAGGTCTTCTGTACATTTATCCATGGATGCGTAAATAGATTCAACCACTGCCTGATTTTCTTCCGTATACTCGTTCATGACTGCAATCTTTGCCTTCAATTCATCGAATACGCAGTCCACTTTATGAATGGTCTCATTCTGATTTTCAATATTCAGATACAAGTTTTCAAAACGAGAAGTCAAACTATCAAAATCGTTCTGCAATTCATCCAATGAAGTAAGGGAACCACCAATCGCCTCTGTACTCTCGCGAAGCTGCTCGGTTGTTTCCAATACCTGCTCCTGCATGGCACTTAATACTTCTGCCACCCTCTGTGAGCAACCGTTACTATCTACCGCAAGCTGCTGTACCTTGTTTGCAACTACTGCAAAGCCTGCACCCATCTTACCGGCTCTGGCTGCTTCAATAGACGCATTCAATGCAAGCATGGTCGTGCTGGAGGCAATTTTGTTTAACTCTAAAATAACACCGGAAATTTCGCCCATCTGTTCTTCCAGAATGGAGAATACCTTATTGGTGCTATCCATTGCCTCACGTACAGAACTCATCTGCTTACTCATATCTTCCAGGCTCTTGCTGCTTTCCACAATAGCGTTTTCACAGCTGTATACCTCTGCGTTCAGTGCTTCAATCTGCTGCTCTGTAAGCTGTACCACACCACGTGCTTCGTCACATACATCCACAACCTCCTGAGTACCCTGTACGATACCGTCCGAACCGGAACGAAGCCCGTTTGCATTTAATATCAACTGATTGTTTACTTCCTGTAATTCTACGTACTTGGCAGCAGTATTCGCCATACTCTTCTGAAGCTCTTCTCCCACTTCCTTCATAGACTTCAAAAGTTTCTCTGCATCTTCTGCTTTGTTCTCACTTATATAAATAAATGCACGTCCTCTGGTTACAACTAAACAGAGTAAAAATGCTGCCAGACAGAAGATAACCACACACATAATGAACTGTGATAAGCTTTCTACCTTTTCCGGATGAACTATGTACTGTACTACCAATAAAACCGGAATCACCATTGACTGGAATTTGGTAATCGTCGGATTAAAATATAATCCGGAAAGTGCCACAACTGCCAGATATAAACAATAATCATCACTGTAGTAGGCACCACTGTTTAACGAAATCAGAAATACCAATAATACCAAACTTAAGGAAACTACCGTCTGCTTCGTACTGTCCTTAGTCTTAAAAAAATGCATTGCTGCTGCCGCACCCGCAAATACTGCCAGACAAATACCGATTGTAATTGCTCCGCTTGCCGCACCGCCAATAATATTCTTAATCAAATACACCGGTGCCACAATATAAACCAAAAGCAGCATTAACCGGTAAATCGACTTGTTACTCATTGGCGCTTTCTTTTTTTTGTCCTTCATTTCCATTACCCCCGTAAATAAAAACTACTTGTAAGTGGTTCCAAACCCCTATGTATAAGTATATTCCTAAATTACAGAAAGTGCAAGGAAATTGTTTTCCATTTTGTAGGAATAAAGTACTTTTTTATATCTTTTTATCTACCTTAGCTCCCTTAATATCCTCTGCCAAAAGCTTCATCTTATCCATGACCTCTTTCAGCTCCTTCTGTACCTCTGCCTGCTTGGTATCTATATCTGTTAATTCTGCTGAAGATTCTATAATTTCTTCCGATACTTTCTCCTGTTTTTCTTCTTTCTGTTCCTTGATTTTTTCCAGTCGCTCTTCCCGAATTTCTTTCTCCTCAGCACGCTGTTTTGCCTCATCTACCTGCTCTTCCAGCTTCTCCTCCACATACTCTACACCGGCTTCTACAGCCATACTCACGATTTCTTCACTTGCCTCCTCCAAAACCGCATCTGCCTGCTTTCTTGCATCACCCATGGTATTATTCTTCAAACGTTCAATGGACGTGGCTGAAATAATAGCATTCTCTATTTCAATCTCTTTACCAAGCTTATATTTCTGTTCCTCATAATCCTTTGCTAATTGTTTAAGCTCTAAGGAACGGCTTTGATACTCTGTCAACCCATGCTCTTTTATTTGTGCAAGCTGCTCTCTTTCTTCTTTGGTAAGAGATACTCTTTTACCGGGCGTCCCCGAATCTATTTCCTTTGCCAATAAATCCAGCTCCTGCTGTTCTATGCTATCGTTCCCTACCCCGTAAACCTCCTGCAAACGGTTCCGCTCTTCTTCAAACCACTGTATTTCCTTATTGCATGCACCGATTTCCTTCTGCAATTCTTTTACTTTTTTCCTTCTCGTCTCTATATCTGTATCTATTTTCTGCTCACCGGCCCAGGCATCTCCCACAATTTTCATAGCCTGCTCCCTTGCCTTCTGCTTTTTCTCCGCAATCGTATCCGTTAAGTCATTCAGATTTCCTCCAAAGACAGAGCCGGCCTTATTCTTTTCGTCTGTACCCGATAAACTTTTGGAAACTCCGCCTTCCTTTTCCAACCCATTTCCTACATAAATAGATGTGCTCTGTATTTTCATAACTGTCCTCCCGACACACTTACTCAACTATATTATATATTTCGGTTAATAAACAAAATCACTTTACCATCTATTTTACAAAGTAAAAACTCCCGGCACAATCACCGGGAGTCTCAGCCATACTTTTTTATTCTTCAATAGATTTTCTCTTACTTACTAAAACCTTCTCATCTAAACAGGTAAATATTTTGTCTACCTTTTCCTTTTTCATCTTAGGTGTAATCAAACTTACAATCGGTACTATGATTAAACCTGCAATCATAGCAATGGCACCTGCATTAATCGGTGAAGCAATGAACTTGAAGAACATATTTGCCACCGTAATACCTACACCTGCTGCAAAGCTTGCCCATACAGATGCTTTGGTCACACCCTTCCAGTACAGACCGTACATGAAAGGTGCTAAGAATGCTCCTGCAAGAGCTCCCCAGGAAATACCCATAAGCTGTGCTATAAAGGTAGGCGGATCCAATGCAATTACTACACTGATTACGATAAATACTACCAACATGATTCTCATGCAGAGAAGCTGCTTTTTCTCATCCATATTTTTAACGATATTACCCTTAATCAAATCCAATGTCAAAGTTGAGCTGGATGTCAATACCAGAGAAGACAGCGTTGACATGGATGCTGACAATACCAACACAATAACAATACCAATCAGGATGTCCGGTAATGTAGATAACATACCGGGCACAATAGCATCATACACAATCTTACCATTTGCATCATAGATGGCAGGAGTGTCAAATAAACGTCCGAAACCACCCAGGAAATAACAACCTCCTGCTACTACAACCGCAAAGAAGGTAGAAATAATGGTACCTGTTTTAATAGCCTTTTCATCCTTAATTGCGTAGAACTTATGTACCATCTGCGGAAGTCCCCATGTACCTAAGGAAGTCAAAATCACTACACCGATTAGGTTAGGTAAATCCGGACCGAAGAAAGAAGCAAAAACACCCTTCTGTCCCATCGTAAGCGGTACATCACTTTCTATTTCAGACAACTTAAATATGGCCTCATAAAAGCCACCCTGACCGTCCAGTACTGCTACAATCACTGCAATAATACCGAAAATCATAATAATACCCTGAATAAAGTCGTTAATTGCAGTAGCCATATAACCACCCAGAGTAACGTACACACCGGTAAGCGCCGCCATTACGATTACACACACTGCATAGGGAATATCAAAGGCCATACCAAACAATCTGGACAAACCGTTATATACCGATGCAGTATAGGGAATCAGGAAAATAAAGGCAATGGCAGATGCTACGATTTTTAAAGCATTGGAATCATAACGCTTGCCAAAATAATCCGGCATGGTTGCAGCGGATAAATGCTTGGTCATTACACGAGTTCTTCTGCCTAAAACAATCCAGGCAATCAACGAACCAATGACTGCATTACCGATACCAATCCAGGTAGCGGAAATGCCGTACTTATAACCAAACTGTCCTGCATAACCTACAAACACTACTGCTGAAAAATAAGATGTGCCGTAAGCAAATGCTGTAAGCCATGGACCTACGGAACGTCCGCCTAATACGAAATCATTTACATTTGTGGCATGTTTTCTTGAGTAAATACCTACTCCTATCATACTTGCAAAAAACAGTACCAAAAACAAAATCTTTACTAACATACTTCTTTCCTCCGCCTCGCTGATAATTTCCGGATAGCGATTCACTTTCGTCTTTACTTTCGCTTTATCAATTTAAAGCATAGCGCTTTAAACTTTTGAAGTACAACACTTTAAAGTAACAAAGCAATTGTATTATACAAAACCCCTGCACAAAATGCAAGGGGTTTTACAAAAATATTTTCGTACAATTTCTATGTATATTCAACAACATCCTACATATTCAGTAATTTCTTGGCATTTCCCGAGAAAATTGCTTCTTTCTCCTGCACAGTCAAAGGCAATGTATTCACAACATCCATATCCCGTCTTGCATCACTCCAGGGAGAATCCGTCGCAAATAGAATCTTATCCTTATCATGCTTTTCCCAGAGCTTCATAAACATTTCCTGCTCCATATAATCAAAACTGAAGGCAGTATCCAAATATACCTGCTCTCCTGCCAGATACTCATATACCTCGTCCCATTGCTTCCAGCCACCCATATGTGCCAGTATCAGCTTCTGTGGCTTAATGGTATCCAATACCTTACGCGCCTTATCCGGGGGACAATGTACCGGCTCCGGCAAACCTATATCAATACCGGCATGCACCAGAATAACCAAGTCCAACTCATTCGCATATTCAATAATCTTCATATAACGTACATCATCAATCATCACACCCTGATAGTCCGGATGTAGCTTGATTCCGGGAAGTCCCAGCTCCTTGATACGTTTCAGCTCTGCCTTGTAATCTTCACTATCCGGATGAATCCCTCCGAAGGACAAAAGTCTGCCTGCATACTGCTCGTTCACCTTAGCCGCAAAGGTATTCACGGACTCAAACTGTGACGGCTTGGTTACCACCGGCATAATCACCGACAAGTCCACGCCGGACCTGTCCATAGATGCCAGAAGTCCATTCAAAGTTCCGTCTGTAGCTGCCTTTATACCGGACACCTGCGACAGTGCTTCAATAGAACGTGCCGCTATTTTGTCCGGAAATATATGGGTATGAAAGTCAATTATCATGTTACGCCTCCTTTCATCTATTTGTCCTTTTATGTCCATTTGTTCTCACCTTCCAAAATTTAATTTCAGCCCTATTACCACAAATGGTAACAGGGCTGTTTGTATTTTCTTAGCTCTCAAAACCAAGCAAGAATGCTTTTTTATTAATTTCTACGGTCTTAGGCGGAACAGTCTTTTCAATCACGTTCAACCATGCTTCCTTAGAGAAGTCCATATGCTTTGCTGCCACACCAAGTACGATAATGTTAAATACCTTGGAATTACCCAGCTTTAATGCCTCGTCCATAGCATTGACACTATATACACTGTACTCCTTTTCCAGATTCTCAATGATATTTTCCGGATACTGTGCTGCACCGGTTACTACAGGCATAGGATCGATACGATGGTCGTTTACTACGATAGCACCGTCTTTCTTTAAGAAGTGTGCATAACGAAGTGCCTCTAACTTCTCGAAAGCAATAAGCACGTCTGCCTGTCCTTCTTCTACGATAGGCTCGGCTACCTTTTCACCATAGCGAACAAAAGTAACTACACTACCGCCACGCTGTGCCATACCATGCACCTCAGAAAGCTTTACATCATATCCTGCATCTACGGTAATACCGCCCAGGATTCGGCTGGTTAACAGGGTACCCTGTCCACCTACACCTACAATCATAATATTCTTAGTCTTCATATTTACACCTCAACAGTTTCGATAGCATCAAATTTACAGATTCCCTTGCAAAGTCCACATCCGTTACACATAGTCTGGTCGATGGAAATGGTACCGTCTGCATTCTTGGTCAGTGCAGGACATCCCGGTTTTAAGCACATGCCGCACTTCTTGCACTTCTCTGGAACAGGTACACATTTAGTAGTAAACTTGTTGCCCTTTAACAGTACACAAGGAGACTTGGTGATAATTACGGATACTTCATCCTTTGCCACTTCTTCCTTAATTACCTTTTCTAATTCTACGGTATCGAAGGCATTTACTTCTACTACATTCTTGATGCCCATTGCCTTGCACAAGTGATAAATATTAATCGCCGGAACCACATCACCCATCAAGGTCTTACCGGTTGCTGCATGGTCCTGATGTCCGGTCATACCGGTAGTAGAGTTGTCCAGAATCATAACGGTTCCGGTACCCTGATTGTAAACCATATTCATAAGGGAATTAACACCGGTATGCATAAAGGTAGAATCACCGATAACAGCTACCCAATTCTTGATGTAATCCTTGCCTTTTGCCTTCTCCATACCATGGAGAGTAGAAATACTTGCACCCATACAAACGGTAGTATCTACTACACTCAAAGGAGCTACTGCACCAAGGGTATAACATCCGATATCGCCTGCTGCGTGAATTTTCAATTTATTAAGCACTGAGTATACACTTCTGTGAGGACAGCCCGGGCAGAGAATAGGAGGTCTTGCAGGCACCTGTGCTGCAGGGTTGATTTCCACATCCTCTTTTAAAACTGCCTTACGAAGCATGTTTGCACTATACTCGCCCTGTACGGTAAAGATTTCCTTACCAATACACTTAATGCCCCAAGACTTAATCTGTTCTTCAAATACAGGCTCTAACTCTTCAAATATGTAAAGCGTATCCACCTTAGACGCAAACTCTTCAATTAACTTTCTGGGAAGGGGATGTACCAAACCAAGCTTCAGTACAGATGCTTCCGGACAAGCTTCTTTTACATACTGGTAGGCAATACCACTGGTGATAAAACCAATCTTGGTATCGTTCATTTCTACTTTGTTGATAGGCATGGTGCAAGCATCTTCTGCCATGTCTTTCAAACGCTTCTCTACGTAAACATGACGGCCCTTGGCATTACCGGGCATCATAACAAACTTAGCCACATTTCTTTCATATGTAATATCCACCGGCTCACATCTTTCTTCCAAGGTAACGGTACCCTGAGAATGTGCCAGACGTGTGGTAGTACGCAAAATAATCGGTGTATCGTACTTCTCGGAAAGGTCAAAGGCATACTTCATGAAATCCTTTGCTTCCTGAGAATCGGAAGGCTCCAGTACAGGCACCATAGCAGCTCTTGCAACGCATCTGGTATCCTGCTCATTCTGGGAAGAATATAAGCCCGGGTCGTCTGCCGCTACCAATACCAAACCACCATTTACACCTGCATAAGAGATGGTATAAAGAGGGTCGCTGGCTACATTCACACCTACATGCTTCATACTTGCCATAGCACGCACACCACTGATGGATGCACCGATAGCCACTTCCATAGCTACCTTCTCATTAGGAGACCACTCTGCGTAAATCTCCGGATAATTTACAATATTTTCACTAATTTCGGTACTGGGGGTTCCCGGATATGCTGCAGATACCTTCACACCTGCTTCAAATGCACCACGGGCAATCGCCTCATTACCTAACATAATCTTTGTTTCGCTCATGTTTTTGTTCCTTTCTATATTTATCTTACTAATTGTTTGGACACCAGGTGATTAGCCTAAGTTCTGGTCTGCAATCAGCTTGTTCGCGCCGTACATTTCACGAAGCTTCGGCTTCTCAATCTTACCGGTAGGGTTACGTGGAATATCCGCAAAGATAATCTCTCGGGGTCTCTTGTAACGGGGAAGCTTCAGACAGTACTCGTCCATTTCTTCCTTGGTCATGGTCATGCCTTCCTTCAGCTCAATAATCGCTGCAGGAATTTCACCCAGACGGGCATGTGCCAAACCGATAACCGCTACGTCGTGTACCTTATCATTGGTACGGATAAAGTCTTCAATCTGTACCGGATACAGGTTCTCACCACCACTGATAATAACATCCTTCTTACGGTCTACTAAGAAGATAAATCCGTCTTCATCCTCCTGTGCCATATCTCCGGTAAACAACCATCCGTCACCAAGCACCTCGTTGGTAGCCTTCTCATCATGGAAGTAACAGGTCATAACACCGGGGCCCTTTACTGCCAGTTCACCAACCTCGCCCTTCGCTACGGTCTCACGCTTCTCATTTACAATCTTTACTTCCCAACCATATCCGGCCTTACCGATGGCACCAACCTTATGGATGTTCTCCACACCCAAATGTACACAGCCCGGTCCGATGGACTCAGACAAGCCGTAGTTGGTATCATATTCATGGTTCGGGAAGATACTCTTCCACTTCTTAATCAGACTCTGGGGAACCGGCTGTGCACCAATGTGCATCAGTCTCCACTGGTCTAATTCATAATCATCCAAATTCACTTTGCCACTTTCAATGGCTTCCAAAATATCCTGCGCCCAAGGAACCAAAAGCCATACGATGGTACACTTTTCCTTGGAAACTGCATCCAGAATAAACTCCGGCTTAGTACCCTTCAGCAAAATCGCCTTACTGCCGGATAATAAGCTACCGAACCAATGCATCTTAGCACCGGTATGATACAAAGGCGGAATACAAAGGAATACATCATCCTTCTGCTGTCCGTGATGGTTTTGCTCCACCAGGCAGGAATGTGTCAACGCCCTGTGCTTATGTAAAATTGCCTTCGGGAAACCTGTAGTTCCGGAAGAAAAATAAATCGCTGCATCATCATCCTCAAAAATAGGAATCGCCGGCGACTGACTGGAACAGTTGGCAGCCAGTGAATTATAATCATCTGCAAAACTCGGGCATCCTTCACCTACATAAATAAGCAGTCTACCCTTGCTGATACGGTCTGCAATTTCCTCTACACGTCCGATAAAGGAATTGCCGAATACCAGCACATCTGCCTCTGCCAGATTTACGCAATACTCTATTTCATCCGAAGAATATCTGAAATTCAAAGGCACTGCCAAAGCACCGGTCTTTAAAATACCGAAGTAAATAGGCAGCCACTCCAAACCATTCATCATAAGGATGGCAACCTTATCTCCCTTCTTAATACCTCTCTGAAGTAAAAGGTTGGCAAAACGATTGGCTTTCTCATTAAATACACTCCAGGTAATCTCTCTGCGATAGCTGGTCTTGGGACTGGGCTCAATCAATTCATACTCTTTCCAAGTAACTCTACGATCTTCCTGAATCTCAGGGTTAATCTCTACCAGACATACATCATTCGGGTACTGTCTGGCATTTCTCTCTAAAAACTCTGTAATAGGCATGATAAATCCCTTTCTATTTAATACTTTAACGCTTTTAACCACTAAATTGTATTATAGCATTGATTGCAGAAGCGGTCAACTAGGGAAATATCTATATGAAAAAACCGCAAGTCATCTCCATGACCTGCGGGTCTTCCTTACATTACCTTGCCGGCATACTCCAACGCAATTCCGTAAGTATCTTCATAGATTCTTTTCCATACATCAAAATTCTTCTGCATCATTTCACGCACATTAACATCTTTTGGTTTTTGTGGGTCCGGATATATGGGTTCTGCCACATGAATGGTATACTCCTGTACAAAGAAACCATCATCATCCAGCACATCACTATCCTCCATAGTTATAAAACAAGGCAGTACCGGAACATTATTTCTTACGGCAAAGGTATAAGCCCCCTTCTTCAAAGGCTTGGGTTTCTTATAGTTCCACCACATACTCTGTTCCGGATAAATCAACATAAAATGTCCTTCCTGTAACACCTGGTCCAAAGATTTCATAAACTTCTTCATGGTATCTTTATTGGAGCTTAAAGGAAAGGTATTGCAATTACGCATTAAGATACCGTAAAATCCCGGAAAATTCGTATAATTTCCCTCACGGATAATTCGGTAAAAATTCCTGTCCTTCTGTCCCGATGCTTCATACGCAAGCTGCATGGCAAAGCTGTCAAAAGCATTGAAATGGTTACAGGTCACAATAGCACCACTGTTTAGATTTGCATAATTCTCAATTCCTCTGATTTCTTTGATAATCAGCTTCTTTTCATCTATCAGGCTATATACATATTTTCTGGCAATAGCGAATGCAAACCTACTCTTGATTTTGCTTCGAATTTTCGTCCGCAAATAGTCAATATCCTCCGGCAGAAGCTCCTTGGTGGGCGGATCCTCCTCCACATCCTCATCAAATCTTCCTTCTCTTTCAAATTTAGCAATTTTGTCCATTACCTGAAGTCTGTCTTTGGATTTATTGGTTCCGTTCTTTTTCAGATTCAGATAATTATTCTCTTTATTCATCTCGTAAACAGCCGTCTGCAGTAATCTTTCACAGCTAAGTGCATCTGCTTCACGTTCGGCATCCGTATAGCTGTTTAACTCCTGCAAAATATCTTCATACACAAAGGTTTCCTTGGCATATTTCCAAAAATATTCTCCAAACCTGCAATCCTCGTAATGCCAGGGCTTGGAAACCATGATGTAATGAAGCAGCTTAGTCTCACTTTCTTCACAGGAAATCTCGCCAAATACCTCTGTATTCCATGCCTGTTCAAGCCAATGTACCTTATCCTTGCATAACAAATTCAGGTAATCCTCATCTTGGGTTACTACGAAGGTATATTCCTCCAACAACTTTACGAACTCTTCTAAAATCCGGTTCTTTCGAAAAGCCTCACAGTTAATTAATAAAAGTCCTGCATTAAAGTAATGATTTCTGTCAATTCCCAACACTTTTTCCACGTAATCACCATACACACCGGTCTGAATCATTACCTGTTCATTGGCTGCACCTACATAATTATCGCCCAATTCCTCTTGATACAGCTGCGAAATATCCCCTTGCACTATGGTATCGCTGTCAATATAAATTGCCTTTTCATATTCCGGAAACATCTCAGCAATAAACATTCTAAAGTATGTGGTTTTGGAGTAATAGTCTCTTATGGGAAGTCTGTCGCTTACCGTCTCCAGATAATCACGCACATTTACAAAGCAGATTTCAAAATGTTCCTCTGCCATTCCCTTAACCTTTTCCTGCACTGCTTCTTCAATATCGGTATGTAAAATATAAGCTTTATAGCGGTAATCCTTAGATGCATTGCTCATCACGGACTTCAAGGAAACCACGGTATATTTGATAAAATTGTTATCACATGCCCAAAAGATAGGTATTAGTACTTCCTGTTTCATTCTCCGACTTCCTCCCTCATCTCTTTATCGAATTTCTTTCTCAAATAAATATATTCAAACAAAATATCATCAAATTCATAATAGCCAAACACCTTATGCACCTTACCTACCATCCACTGCTTAATATTGTCCGTATGGGGATAGGGCAGATAAAATAATCTCTTGGAAAAATGTCTGACCACTGTATGCTTATGCAAAAACTTCTGGTCGTTGAATTTTTGAGGCAACATTTTCTTACGGGATGTAGAACGATAAATAGCACTTTGATCTGCAAATACCAGTTTCTTCGTCTTAATCAGCTCTCTTGCCTTTTGCAAAAGACCTGTTTTTTTCATCTCCCTCAGATTAAACAACAATACACCCGCATTGATATAATTCGGATGGAGCAGATACTTACCGTAATGGTCTCTCGCCGCAGCGTATTCATATCCTTCTACATCTATATCATACAAAAGCCGTATGTCCCTGTTAAACAATAAATCCACATCCAGATACAACAGCTTCTCCGGCATATCCGGAACTAAATCCGCAAATAACCGAAGCAATGTATACGGTGAACAGTAAGCCATTTCATTCGGACAATACGCAAATTCCTTCTCGTAAAGCTCTGAAACATCCACACGAATTACTCTGTTTTGCGAATTATAGCTTCTTGCAATCTCTTCCAGATAAGCCACTTCCTCTTCACTGATAGCAGTATATTCCGGCTTAATTCTGGTAATATCCATAGTATATATGTAAAAACAAAATGGCTCCTTTGTATCACTTCGCATAAAAATCGAAAGCATGCAGGTAATTACCCCGTCCAACACCTTTCCGTTACCGGAAAATAATATATTAATCATTCTTCTCCTCCGCCCGAACATACTTTATCATCTCTACGGAATTATTCTGCGAACGGGCAACCATGGTCTCATAAACACGATTGCGCAATTCTTCTCTCTGCGCTTTTCCCTTCAGCGTTTCCTTGGGATAGAAAGGTCCATCCACATAAGTCACCAACCGGGGAGTCTTTCTCCACCTGCGCTTTTGATAGGTATTCGTAAAACAAAATACAGGCACCTGCAATTGTATGGGATAACGAAAGGACGTATCCTTAAAAGGGCGTATTTTCGTGTAATAAGGCCAGATATGTGCTTCCGGATAAATAGTTATGTCGTGCTTTTGTCCAATTCTGGTTTCCACCGCCTGCATAAAGTTTTTCGCAGCCTTTGCATCATCCGGCAGGGGCAACGCTCCCAGACTTGGGGTTATCCTCCCCAAAAATGGCATGGACACATTGTTCGGGTGCACAATCACATACATATCCTTCGGCGTACTAATCATAGTAGGAATCAGCGCATCCGCCAAAAAATGAGTATGATTACCATACAAAAACCAAGCTCCTTTTCCCGCCTGCTTTACCACCTGCTTATTCACTATTTTGTGTCCGAAGTACAGCTTCAAATAGAAAAATGCCAAGGGTGTAGCCACTATACGATACCAAAAAAGATGTGTGAATTTCTTCCATAGTCCCTTGTAGATATATTGATAATTCTCATCAATCTTTTTAGGAGTAATCACTGCTGTGGAAAATTCGTCATTCAGTTCGTCTTTATAGTATATTACTTGTTTTTCCATAAATCCTTTTCCAATTCTCCGCTCGAAGCAACAACAAAAGCAACTTGACGTAGTTATTATAACTACATCAAGTTGCTATGTCAACTGTTTACATGCAATTTGGTTAACTTTTTGAACTTTCGCAGTGTGAATCACACTATAACATAGGAACCTAAAAATTCTTCTACCGCATTCTCATAGCTCTTATTATCCACGCAATGACTCAATCCATGATCTGCTCCCTCTACAAGTAAAAGCTTTTTCTGTGCACCACAAGCCTCATAACAGCTTCTACTCATATAACAAGGGACAAAATTATCTCCCTCTCCATGAATGAACAAGATAGGAACCTTACTCCTTCGCACCGCATCCACACAGGACACCTCTTCAATATCGATTCCTGCAAATATCCGTCCACTTAATCGCACTACCGGATACGCTAATTTTACAGGAAAATGCATGGATTTAATTACACTTTGAATAATCTCCTTAGGCGAAGAGAAGCCGCAATCTGCCAGCACACACTTTACATTTTCCGGTAAATCCAGTCCTGCTGCCAGCATTACCGTGGACGCCCCCATGGAAATCCCCATGAGCACAATGGGTATCTGCTCTCCAAACCGCCTGTTGGCATAGTGAATCCATTCCAGACAATCAAAACGTTCCTTGATTCCAAAGGTAATGACTTTTCCTTCACTTTGTCCATGAGCCCGCTGGTCTACAATAAGCACATTATACCCCTTTCGCCAACTCATGATAAATGCTCCGTTTCCGTCACGAAGTGCTCCACTGCGATATCCGTGCATAAAAATCGTTAAAGGTGCGCCATCTGCCTGATGGTAATACTTCCCGTGAAGCTTCAGCCCATCCCGGGATGTAATATATACATCCTCGTGCTTATGGGAAAGGACAATATCAATCCCCTTCAAAATTTTATCTGCGTAAGGTGCATACACTTTTCCGGGAGGTGCAGAGCGTTCCTCTATGACAGAGCTTCCGTTTTTGCGGAAGGCATAGAAAAACACACCGTAAAGTATGATTAATCCCAGTATGATTAATCCTGACAAAATCCATAACCAAATCATCTCATCACTCCTGCTGCCTGCTATATACACAGATTACCGCTTCCTGCGTGACAACGAACAGCCCCTCTACGCCCGGATAGCGTTCCCTGTATATAACTGATAATATTTGCCCTGTTCTTCAATCAACTGGTCATGAGTACCACGTTCAATAATCCTTCCCTGCTCCAAAACCATAATACAGTCTGAATTACGTACCGTAGACAGTCTGTGTGCAATGACAAAGGTCGTTCTGCCGTGCATCAGACGGTCCATACCTTCCTGTACAATACGCTCTGTTCTGGTATCTATGGAGCTGGTCGCTTCGTCCAAAATCAGCACCGGCGGATTTGCAATGGCTGCCCTGGCAATGGCCAGAAGCTGACGCTGTCCCTGACTTAAATTTGCACCATCGCCTACCAACATCGTGTCATATCCCTCGGGCAGACGGGCAATAAAAGCATCTGCATTGGCAAGCTTTGCCGCTGCAATTACTTCCTCATCCGTAGCATCCAGTTTACCGAAACGGATATTTTCCTTTACCGTACCGGTAAACAAATGCGTCTCCTGCAATACAATACCCAAAGAGCGTCGCAAATCCGCTTTCTTAATTTTGTTTATATTAATACCGTCATAACGGATTTTACCGTCCTGAATATCATAGAAACGATTAATCAGATTGGTAATGGTGGTCTTGCCGGCACCGGTCGAACCAACAAAGGCAATTTTCTGTCCCGGTTGTGCATACAAATGAATATCATGAAGAACCATCTTTTCATCAGTATACCCAAAATCCACACCGTCAAACACTACATCGCCCTTTACTTCTACATAATCTACAGAGCCATCTGCCTGATGGGTATGCTTCCAGGCCCAACGTCCGGTCACTTCCTCACATTCCTTAAAGGTTCCGTTTTCTTCCACCACATTTACCAATGTTACGTATCCTTCATCCACCTCTACCGGCTCATCCATAAGAGCAAACACTCGCTCGGTACCTGCCAGTGCCATAACAATAGAGTTTAACTGCTGTGTCACCTGATTCACCGGCATATTAAAGCTTTTGTTAAAGGTTAAAAAGCTGGCCAGCTTACCAAGTGTCAGACCACTGATACCATTCAGTGCCAGCATACCGCCTGCAATCGCACAGAGTACATAGCTTACATTTCCCAGCTGAGCATTAATCGGTCCCAGAATATTAGCATAAGTATTTGCCTTATCTGCACTGACAAAAAGGCGGTCATTCATTTCTTTAAAATTCTTTTTATTTTCTTCCTCATGGCAGAAAACCTTTACTACTTTCTGGCCATCCATCATTTCTTCAATAAAGCCGTTTACTGCACCCAGATTGTTCTGTTGCTCCAGAAAATATTTACCACTGTTACCGGCAGCCTTGGCTGTGCAGAACATCATTACAAATACCATGAGAACTGTTAATACCGTCAACGGAACACTTAAAACCACCATACTGATAAATACACTTACCACCGTTACTACACTATTCACAATTTGCGGAATACTCTGACTTACCATCTGACGCATGGTATCAATATCATTGGTGTATACGGACATGATGTCTCCATGAGCGTGGGTGTCAAAATATTTAATAGGCAGCTTCTGCATATGCTCAAACAGTTCATTACGCAGATTACGGAGTACGCCTTGAGTTACGTTAATCATAATACGGTTTTGTGCATACGAAGCCACAATACCAATCGCATAAAATATTGCCACTCTGCCGATCGCTCGCGCAAGCGGTGTAAAGTCCGGTGTATCCGTCAGCAAAAACGGCGTAATATAATCATCTATCAAAGTCTGCGTAAAAAGCGTACCTTGAATATTGGCAAACACACTTACAAAAATAAATAGAATAACCAATATATAGTGAATACCATAATCCTTAAATACGTATTTCATCAAACGCATGAAAAGCTTGCCCGGGTTCTTAATCTTCGGTTTGGGACCCATAGGTCCTCTTCCGCCGGGTCCTTTGGATCCCTTGGGAGGCATTGTATTTTTCTTTGTATCAGCCATAATTAATCTGCCTCCTTTTCATCAAAGTCACCGTCACCGCCGGTCTGAGATTCATATACTTCCCTGTAAATTTCATTGTTTTCAAGCAATTCGTCATGGGTTCCGAAACCATTTATTTCTCCGTCCTCCATAACAATAATGCGGTCCGCATCCTGAATACTGGAGATACGCTGTGCAATAATCAGCTTCGTTACTCCCGGCAATTCCTCACGGAAGGCCTTTCTGATTTTTGCATCCGTAGCGGTATCTACCGCACTGGTACTGTCATCCAGAATCAATATCTTAGGATTCTTTAAAAGGGCTCTGGCAATGCAAAGTCTCTGCTTCTGTCCGCCGGATACATTGGTACCGCCCTGTTCAATATGGGTTTCATACTTATCCGGGAAGTGTTCGATAAATTCGTCTGCACAGGCTAATTTACAGGCATGCTTACACTGTTCCTCTGTTGCCTCCATATTTCCCCAGCGTAGGTTTTCCAAAATCGTACCTGCAAACAATACGTTCTTCTGAAGTACCACTGCCACCTGATTACGCAAGGCCTCCATATCATATTCTTTTACGTTGCGTCCGCCTACCAGAACTTCTCCTTCTGTCACATCATACAGACGGCTGATTAAATTTACCAGACTGGTTTTGGCACTACCGGTACCTCCCATAATACCAATGGTTTCTCCTGACTTAATCTTTAGATTAATATCACGGAGCACCGGCTTTTCACAGGTGGAATTGTATGCAAAATCTACATTTCTAAACTCAATGCTACCATCTGCCACGTCCATCACCGGATGCTTGGGATTTTGCAAATCACTAACTTCATTTAATACCTCACTGATACGCTCCATGCTTGCAGTACTCATGGAAACCATAACAAAAATCATGGACAGCATCATCAGGTTCATTAAAATATTCATACAGTAAGCCAGCAAACTCATAAGATTACCGGTACTGAGCTCAGAGCCCACAATCATCTTAGCTCCCAGCCAGCTGATTAAGATAATACAGCTGTAAGTAGTAAACTGCATAATAGGTCCGTTAAATACCAGGTTCTTTTCTGCCTTTAAGAATATTTTATAGATGTTATTACTTGCCTCATGGAATTTTCTGGTTTCTTCCTCCTCACGCACATACGCCTTTACCACACGAATAGCAGACACATTTTCCTGCACAGAAGCATTTAATGCATCATATTTCGGAAAGGCTTCCCTAAAGTAACGGGTTCCTCTACGGATAATGAAAAACAGACAAACAGCCAGAAATCCCAACGCTACCAGATAGATACTGGCCAGCTTCGCATTAATACTGAATGCCATAAGCAGTGCACAAATCATACTGGCCGGCGCACGCATTGCCATACGCAAAATCATCTGAAAAGCCATCTGTAAATTACTTACATCCGTCGTAAGTCTGGTTACTAATCCTGCCGTACTGAACTTATCAATATTAGAAAAAGAGAAGGTCTGAATGTTGTTAAACATGGCCTCTCGCAGATTCTTCGCAAAACCGGTAGCCGCTTTGGCTCCAAAACGACCTCCCAACAGACCTCCCAGCAATCCGATAACAGCCACAGCTATCATCAACATGCCTACAATATATATATGTCTCATATTTCCGGCTTCCACACCATCATCGATAATAGACGCCATTAAGTATGGAATCAGCGTTTCCATTAATACTTCCAGAAGCATAAACAAAGGCGTGACAACTGCCACCCATTTATACTCCTTTACCTGCTTCAACAGTGTTTTTAACATACTTTTACTCCTTTACTTTTCGAACATATCATCAGATAATTTCAACGTTCTAAGGTTCTCATCCATCCGCTGTACAATATCCAGAAAAATACTCTTTTCTTCATCCGTTATATTGGTCATAATCTGACCGTGAATACTATAAAGGCTCTCTTCTACCACATCATGGTGCTTAAAGCCTTTTTCTGTCAAAAGAACCTTTTTCAGGCGGGCATCCTGCTCTACGGATTCTCTTCGAATCAAGTCCCTTTTCTCCATTAATTGTATAATAGTCGTTACTGTGGACCTGCCGATAGAAAACTGCTTTTCAATATCTCTCTGAAAAACCTCCCTGTCACGGTTATCATATAAATATTTTAAAATCCATCCATGCATCAAAGTCACTTCATCATAGCCTGCTGCCTCAAGCTTTGCCTCCAATACCTTTTTCACTCCCATATCCAGCTTATGTATCATAAAACCTACTTTGTTATCCATTTCTGACATATCTCGTTCCTCCATTACTCTTTGTTGTTTTGTTCAGCATTCGAACAGTTCGACTTATAAACTGTTCATTTTTGAACAATACTGTTTTATTGTATGTAGCTCCCACTTTATTGTCAAGCGAAGCCCTCACTTTTTAAGAGTTTTTTAACATTTAAAAAGGAACCCTACGGTTCCTTTTCCTCCAGCAGATATCCAAAAATATGCATTCCCAGCTTTAATACATTGTGTCGAAGTAAATTGTTTTTTACCACAACATAATCATCACTGATTACTCTATTCACTATTTTTTCTGTCACATCCCTATCCAGCTCCACAGGGTCCTTCTGTTCCAGGGACTCATAACGCCTTGCCATTTCTTCCCCGATTTTACCATCATTGGCAACTACCACATCTATTTTACGCTTTCCCAAGTACTGATTAATCAGCTCGACATGATCAGATACCTTAAAATCTTCGGTTTCACCGGGTTGTGTCACCATGTTGCAGACATACATAATCTTACCCCGGCTTCTGTCAATGGCCTCTACAATTTCCTCACAAATCAGATTGGGAATGATACTCGTAAATAGACTTCCCATACTAAGCACAATCAAATCAGCCTCTTCCAGTGCTTTCACTGCCTCCTTAGTAGGTACAGGCTTCTCCTTGTAAAAAACTCTTCGCACAGCCTGATTGTTCTCCGTAATACGATGCTCCCCTTCTACGATGCTTCCGTCAGCCATCTCTCCCATCAATACCACATTGTCTTCCGTAAGCGGTACTACTTTTCCCTTCAAATTAAACACTCTGCTGAGTGCTTCAATTCCATCGGATAAATTCCCGGTAATTTCAGAAGACGCTGTTAACAACAGGTTGCCCACCGTATGACCATCCAAATCACTGGTGGTATGAAAACGATAATTAAACAATTCCATAACAAGGGGTTCCGTTTCTGACAAAGCAACCAATACTCTTCGAATATCACCCACTGCCGGAATATTAAATTCCTCTCGCAAGACTCCTGTACTTCTTCCGTCATCGCACACGGATACAATTGCTGTTAAGTCCACCGGAAATTCCTTTAATCCTCGAAGTAAAGTAGAGGAACCGGTTCCTCCACCCAAAACTACCACTTTACGTTTCATACTTTCCTCCATCCCTGCAAAACCGACATACATACATACCGATCTGCATTCTACAGACTCTATTTACCTGCTAATTTTTCTGACTTCAGCTTCTTTAAATAACTGTTCTTCAGTGCATTCTCCTGTTGCAACTTCTCATTCTCCTGTTGCAGATGTAACATATAATCTCTGCAGAGAGGAACTCCTAAGCGCACTGCCACATCCTCATGCTGCTCCATTTCCAAAAGCCACTGATTCAGGGATTTCTCGCGTATATCGTTATAAGTATTATCCTTTGTAAAAAACATAACGCCTCCCGATTGTCTCTCTTTGCTTATTTACCTGCGACTTCTGACTTCTTCATCATCCGAAACTCAAATAGCACCATGCTTACTGCAATCACTGCCGCCACTGCATCGGAAATAGGTCCGGCATACAAGATTCCGTCAATTCCCATCAATGTCGGCAAAACAAAAAGCAAGGGAAGTAAAAAAAAATTTGTCTGGTTAAAGATAGAAATACACCTTTAATGGCTTTACCGATGGATGTAAAAAATGTGGATGTAATCGGTTGTAAAAAATTCAAGCAGGTAAAAAATAAAAATACTCTGAAATATTTTTCCCCAAATTCAAAATAACTTGCCGTACCATCCCCAAATGCCGCCAAAATCTGCCTCGGGAACAATTGAAACAATAGAAAAGAAACCATCGAAACACTTCCGCCGGCAATACATGCCATCTTGTAAGCTTCACGCACTCTCTTATAATTCTTCGCACCATAGTTGAAACTCTCAATAGGCTGTGTTCCCTGACCGATTCCGATTACAATAGAGAAGAACACCTGGCTCACCTTCATAACTATACCGGCACAGGCAAGCGGAACAGCTTCTCCATAAACGGATAGCGCACCATAATATTTCAACGAATTATTCAGTACAATCTGTACAATCATAATAGCCAGCTGATTAAAGAAGGAAGCCATACCAATGGACATAATCTGCGAAAGATATTTCCACTCTATCTTAAAATGCTTCCTCTGTAGTGGTGCAGTTTTAAACTTCCGCATATAGTTGATTACCAGACCGGCAGAGAAAATCTGTCCGATAATGGTCGCATATGCCGCGCCTTTCATTCCCCAGTCGAAGCCCAGTACAAATACAGCATCCAGGATGGTATTAATCACTGCTCCGGACAAATTACTGATCATGGTCATTTTCGGACTGCCATCCGCACGCATCAAATGCCCGCCACCGGTAGTCAACAGCAAAAACGGAAACCCCAAGGATGTAATTCGCACGTAACTTTCCGCATAGGGAAGTATATCCATGGGGGCTCCAAAAGCCAATAACATAGGTGTTAAAAATACTTGGGCAATCAGACAAAGTGCTGTTCCGCAGGCAAACAACATTACCAGTGCATTGCCCACAAAATGTATCGCCTTTTCTTTTTCACCACGCCCCAAAGCCAGATTAAAGCAGGAGGCACCACCAATACCGAATAACAATGCCAATGCTATGCAAGACGTAGATAAGGGAAATGCAATATTTGTTGCTGCATTTCCCAAAGTACCGACCTTATGTCCGATAAACAATTGATCTACAATATTATATAATGCCCCCACCAGCATTGCAATAATGCTGGGGATGGCAAATTTAAACATTAATTTTTGTACAGGTGCTGTACCTAACGGATTCTCATGTGTCATTGTAAATAACTTCCTTCATTATAAGGATTGTATGTATCGCTGTTTACAGGCTGTTCGTAAGACTGATAGTCGTACGGTCTGCCGTATCTTTCTGCATAGATTTCACGATAGAAAATTGCTACGGAAGCTTCCATGTAAGGGTTCAACCACAAATGTCCGATACCACAGCTAAAGAATACACTGAGAAGAGCCCAGCCGGTAAAACTAAATAACAGACAGAACAATCTCCACTTGTTACCGTTCATCAATTCCTTAGATTTCGTAATTGCCTCGTTTGCTTTCATGCCCGGATTCTCATACAAAATATATGGTGCCATAGCATAACTATATTGCTTAATAGTAGCTAATATAGTTCCCGGGATAATACCTATCAACATAGCCACCACCATACAAATTGCTACCAGGGTTTCATCTCCGGAGCCACTTATACCCACCAATACTCCGATTACAATTCCTATGACAATACCCGGCAGACAAAACAGCAAGGTCCACAGGCTGACATATATTCGTCTCAAAAGCTGCATCAGGAAACCATCCCCGAAGCGATTAAACTGTGAAAACAATGCATCGATGCTGGGTTCCTTTCCATCCACCAAGTCTAAGTTAAATTTTACATATCCTAAAGTAATGGGACCACCCAATAAAAGAAATCCTATGGAAATAACCAGACTAAATAATAAAACTGCCCCTACCATCACAGCAATCATTGCAATTTCTTCCTCAGACATATTCTGCATAGAAGATATGGTACTATCATCTATGGAGCCTCCGGAACCTCCGGAACCACCACCTAACATATACGTTCCGGCGCCAAGCAGACTTGCAACCAAACCGGTTCCCAAAGCCAATGCCCATTTACCACTTAATGCACTACGTGCTTTGTCACGAAAATCCTGTGCAACCAACATTTTATTTTCCTCCTCATTCATGGGTATATCATGTGTTTTATTTTACACATATCATACTCTATTATATGTCTATGTACAATATATAATTTCGCACGTTAAATATAGTTAACGTTCTGAAATTGTCGACCGAATTGGTCGTTTATTTATGACATTTTTGTCATTTGTATATGTCATTTCTTTTGAATACAGCGTTTTTTCGAGCTTTTTCTGAATTGACATCTTTTTTTCTTATTTTTGTGACACATTCGTCATTTTTGTTTTCTACCTAAATATTTGCCTTTATATACTTTTCGGGCTACAAACCGGCTTCCCTTACTACCTGCAATCTTTCTTCAAATTGTTCATAAAAATCCTTTGAAAAATCATAGGGTTTTATATAAAACACCTGCAATATCAGCATACAACATTGCTTCGAAAAATCTTCATTATTACTCTGCTTTATCTGCTCCTCTACTCCATTTAAAAAGTAGTGCCATGTCAAAATAAATTTTTTATACCTGGTGTATCTCGGAGTATCCACCCACTTTTCAATTTTTACCTTAGTCCGATTATTCTTTCTGCATTCATTTGTCTGTAAAAAATATTTATAATCACCGTTTTCATAATATCTTCCCAAAGGAAAAAGTCTGCAAATTCCCGGTCTGCTGTCATGAATACTACACCTTCCCTCAGAATTTAAGAACGTACAAGCCTCATTTACCCCTGTCAACTTTAAATTAGGTAAAATAATACCATCCACCACATTAAGCTCTAAATGAGACGATAAAAGCTCTTCAAAGGTCTTTTTCGTCTTTTGAGTGATACGGTAGACATCTAACGGGTCCAAAATAATAGAATTACCCATTCCATGACAACAGGAAGAGCACCCTGCACAATCCTGACATCCAAGCTTGGCCATATCCTTTTCACTATACAATTTACCATCCGAAATCTCTGACAAATCTATGTTTCTTTTCATCTTTATGTGCCATCCTTCTTACTTTAACATCTCTCCCTAGAAAAACTGCTGTGTGAAGCTTCACACAGCAGTTACATCTACGATTTTCTTTGTTGCTTTCTTTCTACCTTGCTGGCATACATCTTAACATCTGCAGCATTTATTACATTGTCTATTTTGGTCTGCTCATTTAGCAAAGCCAGTTCCATTCCTATGCTGGCACCAACCAGATAAGGCTTCTTTGATGTAGCATTTATCTTTTCCAGATACTGATTAAACTCTTTTATATGCTTATCCATATCTTCTTCTGTGTATTTTCCGATACCAAACAAGTAAAACTCATCGCCACCGGCACGCACGCAAATCTCTTCCGGCCCTGCGCAGAATTGTAAAGCCTTATGTACTTGTTTAATACCATAATCACCTTCCACATGTCCAAAGATATCGTTCACATATTTCAGTCCATCCATATCTACAACTGCAACCAGAAGAGAATCTCCCTCCTGTGCATGTTCCAGCATATGCTTCAAATGCACATCCATACCACGTCGGTTAAATGCACCGGTCATTTCATCTGAAATCGACAATTGCATGAGTTTTCCCTTGGTTTGAATCATCTCCAGCGCGGTATTAATATTTCGAAGCCAGTTTCTATATACAATATTCAAAGGTTTCTTTTCCGTTAATTCTCTTTGAATAACAGAATATCCTAATACCTTATCCTTAAAATGTACCGGAGAAAAATAGAATATGCCGGGTTCTTCCTCTTCCTCAAACATCTGAGGCAACATAATCTTCGTCATAAAGGAAATACTTTCCTCTTCCTTGTAGAAACCGGTATCCGGAGCCATCATATTATGTACCACAATCTTCATGCGTCCCGGGTATCCCTTTGTTATCACCTTATCAGGAGCCAGCCAGTCTTCCTTCAAGCACAAATAATACTTCTTATATGGTCTCAGATAATATGTATTTAAATATATATGATATAAACATTCCTGCGAATCTTCTGCTTCTGCCAGTATCTCCGCCATATACCCTTCTAATAACAGTCCGATATCTATGGAATCATCCTGTATCGAATAATCCCTGGACATAAAATAAAAGGAATCCTTAAATGCCATTGCGGAATGCATAAAGTCCGGTGCACAACCGCAACTTACGCCCGCATGTAAGTGATTTCGATTGGCATCATCAAAGGGCTGAATCTCTTTTACATCAATCAACTTACATAATCTATCCACTGCATCCGCCGCTGTTTTTGCTTCATTTGACTCAAATGATGTTACCGAAATACTTTCTACTGCTGCTTCCTGCGTTGCTTCAAAACCGGTAACAATAATATCCTCAGGTACCCGAACACCATGTTTTATCAAGTATCTGACCAATCCGATAGCCATATGGTCGCTGGCACATACTACCGCTTGAGGCTTAGGTATTTCACCTTCTACAATACGTTTCGCCAAATTCGTACCACTGCTATACCAAAAATCACCATAGTTTACCCATTCCGGTCTTATTGGAAGATTTCTTTCTTTCATTACTTCAAAACAATAGTCCAAACGTTCTTGAGAAATAATATTATCCTTGTGACCGGTCAAAAAACAAATCTCTGTTATGCCATGTACATCAATCACATGTTCCATGATTTCACGAAAGATTATCCTATCCGTACTGCTTACTACCGGATAATTTCCCAATGGCATATTTAACGATACTACCGGTTTATTACACTGTTGCTGTAATTTAAGACATATTTCATTTCTAACCGTATCATCGTTATTCTCACTCAAAGAAACTGTATCTACAATTACACCATCCAACAAATCAAAATTAATGAGTTCAAATATATTTAACTCACCATTGATATATGCTGTATTAGCACTACTTAGATGAGCCATTGGCGCAAATACAGCCACATTATAATCATATTTCGCACATTGCGCGCACACACCCTCCAACACACGCTGGGCATGCTTGGATTCCGGTACTGCTGTAATTACTCCAATCAACTTTCTACTCATGTTCTGCCTCCCCAATGAAAAAGACATATATGTTTATAATATCACAGTTACTATTCAGAAACAACCGTTTTTATCCAACCGGTTACTCCATTGGGCAATCTGTCATCCGCCGGCTCCCCATTATCAAACATCAGATTATGCTGTACCCAGTTAATCATACAATGCTGTCCCATCTCGAAACCGTAAAATACGGAAGATACGCCTCCGTCCCCATTATAGACCCATTTCGGAAAGAAGCAAATACAATCCGGCAGACTTATCAACTTCTCCATACGAGGTACTATGCACTCTTCAAACTCTGCCATCTCATCATATTTTCCATGAGCTATCAATAACTTCACTCCCGATGCTACAATCTTATCCAACGCAGCATCCACCGGCACGTACCCGGAAGAAATTGGCATGGCTGCATCAAAATATCCTTCATAATCCTCCAAAAGCTGCCAGGTAAAATATCCTCCGGAAGATGCTCCCATTACAAACTTCTTTCCGATATTACATGCATGCTCTGCACAAACTTTATCATAAATTGCCTTTACCGGCTTAGAATATACCGGCGCCCAGGTTCCCAAAATTCTTCCGTCTTCCAATCTGGTTTCATTTGCCAAAGGAACAATAATATATGCTCCACACATGCTTTCCTGATATTTTGGAGACGCATACTGCTCTGCACCACAACACATAATACAACCGTCTCCCATCAGGGAATTACTGGCGCCATGAAGCCACATAAGCACCGGGTATTTTTTCTCAGGATCGGCACCATGCTTAATCGGGTCGAAAACATAATAGGTAATATCTCCTGACTCTTCACAAGGATATGTATACTTATCAAACAAATCCAAATAAGCTCTGCACTTATAGGTAACGGAATAACTGATAAATTCATCCTCATCCATATATTTTGCCCATTCCGGGATAGCCTCTTTATTTTGCTCCGTTTTCTTAAAATCAGGAAGTGCCATGATAATCCTCCTTACCCTCTAATTCCTCATGCTGCTGTCATTAATAACTCTCTTTCAGCGAAAATTCCTTATAGTACTAAAGCACTATTTTCTAATTCCATTATATCACTATTCTGTCTTTTATACAAGCAGGTCTGCATATTCCCCACAAGAAGCTTTCAACAAATTTTCCGGAGTTAATTCAATCTGCATCCCCAACTTTCCGCCACTAATGATTATTTTATCCTGCAGTATAGCTTCCTTGGCAATCCTGGTTACATACTGCTTCTTCATACCGATAGGTGTACATCCACCTCGAATATAACCTGTTACCTGATTAATATCCTTTACATGCAACATGGATACACTTTTCTCACCTACACTTCTGGCGGCCTTCTTCATATCCAATTCTTTGTCAATCGGTATCACAAACACAAAATAATTCTTACTTGCCCCCTGCGTAACCAGAGTTTTATACATCTTCTCATAGGGTTGATTTAACATGTCTGCTATATGAATACCATCTATAAACTCATCACATTCATAGGTATGCGCCTCAAAAGGAATCTTCTGTGATTCTAATATACGCATCGCATTCGTTTTTGTTTCTTTTTTTGCCATAAGTACATCTCCTTATATTCCAAACTGCTGCTTCATCGCTTCCCAACGCGCTTTCTCCTGCTCCTTCACCGGAAACAGAGGATTGTACAAGCAGTGCTGCATCACATCTGCATCCTTTAAAACTTCGTCAAAGCCAACATGCGCCATGTCTTTGTCATTGTGATTATAAATAGCATTACAAACTATTTCTATTTCCTCTTCCGTAAACGTATTTAATGACTTCATGATTTCTTCCGCCATTCCGGCACCTTTATGGGCATGTTCTGCAGCATCCATGGTTGCATAAGACGAAATATCATGCAGCATTCCGGCGATAACCGCCAACTCCACATTTTCGCCCCTCTTTTGGGCAATTAATGCACACGCCTGTGCCACACCATACAAATGCAGATACGCGCACCTACGCTCCACCACATCCGACATATGTAATAAAATATCGTCTACCACTTCTCGTACTTGTTCTATTCTATTCATGTCATTCTACCTTTTCACAAAGTTCATTCCTTTTACAGTTTAGCATATTACATACCAAAATACAAACCATCTCAATTACTTTTGACAACCATATGATACACAATGGATAAAGACGCTATATACTCTTACAAGCGATTTTGGGAAGGGATTTAGTAATTCTTAGTATCTCTATCAATATCAGCAATGCTCGGACACGGATGTCCGAGCAAGGTGCGACTGAGCATGGATGCGAATTCGCACCGGTGCGTCCACTTGTAATACATTCTCTAGAGATACTTAGAATTACTTAATCCCTGTACACATGAGCGTTAAGAGTATATTCACCTTTATCCCTTGCGTATCATTTTACACCACACGCAAAAGCCCCGCAGATTCCTCTGCGGGGCCCTCAGTTATAAATCAATTATTTAACGATTTCAGATTTTAACTTCTCGGTTAAAGCAGGAACAATCTTGTTCAAATCGCCAACAATACCGTAGTCAGCTACATCAAAGATAGGAGCTGTTTCGTCTTTGTTGATTGCGATGATCAAGTCAGATTCTTCCATACCTGCTAAGTGCTGGATAGCACCTGAGATACCGATTGCAAAGTATACGTTAGGACGAACGGTCTTACCGGTCTGTCCAACCTGAAGGTCTTTTGACTTCCAGCCAGCGTCTACAACTGCACGAGAGCAGCTTACAGTACCGCCAAGAACTTCTGCAAGGTCCTCTAACATCTTGAAGTTTTCAGCAGAGCCAACACCACGACCACCGGAAACTAAAATCTTAGCATCCATGATATCAGCGGTATCCTTAACTGCCTTAACGATTTCAAGAATTTCTACATACTTGTTGTCAGGAGTAAATCCGGGATTGTATTCAATAACCTCTGCCTTTGCACCTTCTACCTTAGGAAGCTTCTGCATAACGCCGGGACGTACAGTAGCCATCTGCGGACGGAAGTCAGGACAAGCGATGGTAGCGATAGTGTTACCACCAAATGCAGGACGGGTCATTAATAACTGGTTAGGCTTCTGCTCTCTGCCGGGAATAGGATTGATAGGGAAATTACCAATCTCAAGAACGGTACAGTCAGCAGTTAAACCGGTATGAACTCTAGCTGAAACTCTGGGACCTAAGTCACGACCGATAGCGGTTGCACCTACTAAGAAGATTTCAGGCTTGAACTCATTAATTACAGATGCCAATGCATGAGCGTAAGGCTCAGTTCTGTACTCTTTACATTCAGGATCATCTACAACGATAACCTTATCAGCGCCGTAAGCAGCCAATTCATCAGCTAAGCCTTTAACGTCGCTACCAACTAATACAGCAGTTACTTCTGTATTTAAATCTTTTGCAAGGTCTTTACCTTTGCCAATTAATTCAAATGCAATATTATCAATGGTATTGTCTACCTGCTGAGCAAAGACATATACACCCTTATATTCTGCTAAACTCATTGTTATTTTCCTCCATCTTAGATAACGTGCTTATCTTTTAATTTGCCTACGATGTAATCAACTGCTTCAGTAGGATCCAAGTTAACAACTTCGCCTGCACCCTTTCTTACCTTATCAGAAGCCTTTGCAATCTGAGTAGGTGAACCCTTCAAACCTAAGTTTGAATCTTCAACATCTACTAAGTTAGCTCTGCCCCAAACAGTGATTTCAGCTTCGCATGCATCAAAGATTCCGCCAGGAGTCATGTAACGAGGTACATTCAATTCGCCAAGAGCGGTAATCAAGCAAGGCATCTGAGCCTTAACTACATGATATCTGTCATCATACTGACGCTGAACGATAACGCTGTTGCCTTCTACCTTAATATCCTGAGCATAAGAAATTACAGGAATATTTAAGTGCTCAGAAATCTGAGGACCAACCTGTGCGGTATCACCGTCAATAGCCTGACGACCGGTAATAATCAAATCGTACTCTAAGTTACGGATTGCACCAGCCAAAGTCTGAGAAGTTGCCCAAGTATCAGCACCACCAAGAACTCTGTCAGTAACAAGAACTGCCTTATCAGCGCCCATAGCTAAAGCTTCACGTAATACATCTTCTGCCTTAGGAAGACCCATGGTAATAACAGTAACTTCTGCGCCGTACTCATCTTTAATTCTAAGTGCTGCTTCCAAACCTGCTTTGTCATCAGGATTCATAATGGTCATCATAGCAGCTCTATCCAAAGTACCGTCGGGATTGAACTTAACGCCACCCTTTGTATCAGGTACCTGCTTAATACAAACAACGATTTTCATTGTGTTTATCTCCTTTTAAATTTATTTTATATCAGTCTTACTTAAGCAAATCTGCTGAAATAACCATTCTCTGAACTTCGCTGGTTCCTTCGTAGATTTCGGTAATCTTAGCATCACGCATCATACGCTCTACATCGTACTCTCTGGTATAACCGTAACCACCGTGGAGCTGAACAGCCTTGGTAGTAACTTCCATAGCCATTTCTGCTGCGTATAACTTAGCCATAGCTGCTTCTACACCGTAAGCAGTCTTGTGATCCTTCTGATACTGATCCTTCTTGCAAGCTGCCTTGTAAACAAGCAACTGAGCTGCCTGAGCCTTAGTAGCCATATCAGCAAGCTGGAACTGAGTATTCTGGAAGCCTGAGATAGCCTTACCGAACTGCTTTCTTTCCTTGGTGTACTCGATAGTTCTCTCAAGAGCGCCTTCGCCAAGACCAAGTGCCTGAGCAGCGATACCGATACGACCACCGTCAAGAGTATGCATTGCAATAGCAAAACCTTTACCTAAAGCACCGAGTAAGTTTTCCTTAGGAATACGGCAATCGGTAAAGATTAATTCATAAGTAGATGAACCACGGATACCCATCTTCTTTTCCTTGGTTCCGAAGCTGAATCCGGGTGTTCCCTTTTCTACGATAAATGCAGAGATTTCTTTTACCTTACGGCCACGCTTTTCAACAATACCGGTTACAGCGAAGATAACGTAAACGTCAGCTTCCTTACCGTTTGTGATGAAGATCTTAGAACCGTTGATAACCCACTCATCTCCGTCTAATACAGCCTTTGTCTGCTGACCCTGAGCATCGGTACCAGCGCCCGGCTCAGTTAAACCGAAGGCACCAATCTTCTTACCGGTTGCAAGGTCAGGTAAATACTTCTGCTTCTGCTCTTCTGTACCGTAAGTTAAAATAGGGTCACAGCAAAGAGAGGTATGAGCAGATACGATAACGCCTGTGGTACCACAAACCTTTGAAAGCTCTTCTACACACATAGCATAGGTTAAAATGTCACAACCCTGTCCGCCGTACTCCTTCGGTACAGGAATGCCCATGAAACCTGCCTTAGCCATTTTCTCAACTGTTGCACGAGGGAATTCTTCTGTTTCATCAACTTCCTGTGCTAAAGGCTTTACTTCTTTTTCAGCGAACTCTCTGAAAAGAGCGCGCGCCATTTCATGCTTTTTACTTAAAGTGAAATCCATGATTTTATTTCCTCCAAATTAATTAATAAATTAATGTTCAGAAGCCCTGGTCATCGCCAAGGCTCTGAACTATTTTTTTCTTACTGAGCATCTACAGGAGTCTTGGTTCTGTCTGCATTGTATACATAGAAGCCCTTACCTGACTTAACACCAAGGTTACCGCCACGTACCATCTTACGGATAAGAGGACATGCACGATACTTGCTGTCGCCGGTCTCATTGTAAAGAACATCCATGATAGCAAGGCAGATATCCAAACCTACGAAGTCACCTAACTCCAAAGGTCCCATAGGATGATTTGCACCAAGCTTCATAGCTGCATCAATACCTGCGATATCAGAAACACCTTCCATCTTGATGAAAGCAGCTTCGTTAATCATAGGGATTAAGATACGGTTTACTACGAAACCTGCAGCTTCGTTAACCTGTACAGGTGTCTTACCGATTTCTTCAGAAATCTTAACGATGGTATCAACAGTTTCCTGAGGAGTATTTACGCCTGCGATAACTTCAACAAGCTTCATACGGTCTGCAGGATTGAAGAAGTGCATACCAATCATAGGACGGGTTAAACCGTTACCGATTTCTGTAATAGAAAGAGAAGAAGTGTTAGAAGCAAATACACACTCAGGCTTGCAGATCTTGTCCAATTCTGCAAAAGTATTCTTCTTAACTTCCATATTTTCAAATACAGCTTCTACAACTAAATCGCAATCTGCGCAAAGATTCTCCTTAAGACCCGGAGTAATTCTTGCAACGATAGCGTCTGCTGTTTCCTGTGTCATTTTTCCTTTTTCTACAAGCTTTGCATAACCTTTAGCAATCTTGTCCTTACCGCCTTCAGCCCACTCCTGCTTCATATCGCAAAGAGCAACTTCATAGCCTTCTGTCTGAGCAAATGCTTTTGCAATGCCCTGTCCCATAGCGCCGGCACCAATAATACCTACTTTCATTGTTCACATCTCCTTATAATTAATTATTTTATTAACAGTTCTTGAAAGGCTCTTTTACCTTTTCTTTGTTCTTGTCCAAGAAGAAAGCCATACCATACTTCTGGTCTTCGGTTTCGAAACAGTCACCGAAAAGCTTCTCTTCGATAACGATTGCCTGATCCATATCTGCATCAAGACCATCGTTGATTGCCTTCTTGCAGTTACGAACAGCGATAGGAGCATTCTTTGCAATACCTGCTGCCATCTTTTCTGCAGCTGCCATTAATACTTCCTGTGCACTCTTTACTACATTGCCTTCTGCGTCTACTTCTGCAGAATAAACTTCGTTTACAAGACCGATTCTGTAAGCTTCTGCTGACTTAATATTTCTTGCAGTGTAAATCATCTGCTTAGCCATGCCTGCGCCTACCAAACGGGCAAGTCTCTGGGTACCGCCGAAACCGGGGGTAATACCAAGGCCTACTTCCGGCTGACCGAATACTGCGTTATCAGAACAGATTCTGATGTCACAGCTCATGGAAATTTCACATCCGCCGCCTAATGCAAAGCCGTTAACAGCTGCGATTACAGGGATTGGGAATGTTTCTAATTTACGGAATACATCGTTTCCTTTTTTACCGAAAGCTTCGCCTTCTGCTTTTGTTAAATTGCTCATTTCTCCGATATCAGCACCGGCTACGAAAGATTTCTGACCTGCACCTGTTAAAATAAGACATCTTA
>JBGVKL010000161.1:0-2530 GCA_045123675.1 Acetatifactor sp.
AGTTCTTGAGACAACATTCAGAACAGAGACAGAGACAGACCTTTTCGGAGAGCAGGCAGTACTTTGTGGTGGTGTTTGTGCACTTATGCAGGCTGGTTTCGAGACTCTTACAGAGGCTGGATATGATCCAAGAAACGCATATTTCGAGTGTATCCATGAGATGAAACTTATCGTAGACTTAATCTACCAGTCAGGTTTTGCAGGAATGAGATATTCTATCTCTAATACAGCTGAGTATGGTGATTACATAACAGGACCAAAGATTATCACAGAAGAGACAAAGAAAGCTATGAAGAAAGTTCTTTCTGATATCCAGGATGGTTCTTTCGCTAAAGAGTTCTTACTTGATATGTCAGATGCTGGAAAACAGGTTCACTTCAAAGCTATGAGAAAGCTTGCAGCTGAGCATCCATCTGAGAAGGTTGGAGAGGAAATCCGTAAACTTTACAGCTGGAACAACGAAGAGGATAAATTCATCAACAACTAATTTGTGATGAGTATTTTTTGCCCGATGCTTTTGTGTCGGGCAATTTTTAGGTATATTACTTGTATGAGTGCCTGTTTCATTGACAAAAATGATTCAGATGTGTAGAATGGATTTGTTAGTTTGCGCAGAATTTATCAGCTGTGCAGGCTATTAAATCGCAATAAGATGTCAGCAAAGCTGACATGCATTTCGTAGCAATAGCACCAAGATGTTATTGAAATTGTGAATACATAAAAAGAAAGTAGAAGAGGCAGTAAAATGGCAGAGAGTTACAACCATAAAGCTATTGAGAAAAAATGGCAGGAATACTGGGAGAAAAATGAGACATTTAAAACTGATGTCTGGGATTTTTCAAAACCAAAATATTATGCACTTGATATGTTTCCATATCCATCAGGAGTGGGGCTTCATGCAGGACATCCGGAAGGCTATACAGCAACAGACATTATGTCTCGTATGAAGAGAATGCAGGGATACAATGTTCTCCATCCAATGGGATATGATTCTTTTGGTTTACCGGCAGAACAGTATGCTGTTACAACAGGAAATCATCCAAATGGATTTACACAGGAGAATATCAAGACTTTCTCTAAACAGTTAAAGGAACTTGGATTTGATTATGACTGGTCAAAAATGATTGCGACATCGGATCCTGAATTTTATAAATGGACACAGTGGATTTTTAAACAGTTATATGAAGCTGGATATGCAAAGTATATTGATATGCCTGTTAACTGGTGCGAAGAGCTTGGAACAGTATTATCTAATGATGAGGTAATTGACGGAAAATCTGAGCGTGGTGGTTACCCTGTTGTACGTAAGAATATGAAGCAGTGGGTTATTGACCAGCCGGCTTTTGCAGAAAAATTGTTAGAAGGTCTTGAGGAAATTGACTGGCCTGAGTCTACAAAAGAAATGCAGCGTAACTGGATTGGAAAGAGTACAGGTGTAGAAGTTGATTTTGAAATTGTTGGTGGAGGAAAATTCTCTATCTTTACTACATGTATTGAAACAATCTATGGTATAACATTTATGGTACTTGCTCCAGACGGAGAAATTGTTAAAGGACTTATGGACCGAGTTGAGAACAGAGACGAGGTTCAGGCATATATTGATGAGACAGTAAAGAAATCTGATTTAGACAGAACTGAGCTTAATAAGACAAAGTCAGGTTGTGAGTTAAAGGGTCTTAAATGTATCAATCCTGTAAATGGAAAAGAAGTAAGAATGTTTATCGGTGATTTCGTTCTTGCAAGCTATGGTACAGGAGCTGTTATGGCTGTTCCAACTCATGATCAGAGAGATTTTGAGTATGCTCAGGTACACAATATAGAGATGATTCAGGTTATCGATGGTGGAGATGTTTCAGAACATGCATTTGAGAAACATGATTACCTTGGAAAAGGCTGTAAGCTTATGAACTCTGAAGAGTTTGATGGCATGGTTGTTGAAGATGCAAAGGAAGCCATTACTAAGAAACTTGAGGATATGGGTGTTGCCAGAAGAACAGTAAACTATAAGTTCCGCGAGTGGATTTTTGCTCGTCAGAGATACTGGGGAGAGCCAGTTCCATGTGTGTATAAAGAGGATGGAGAGATTTATTTCCTTCCAGATGAAGAGTTGCCACTTATTCTTCCTGAGTTAGAGGACTACAAGGGACATAATGGTAAGGCTCCACTTGAGAATGCGACAGAGTGGAAACAGTACAACAAGAATGGTATTGTTGGTACAAGAGAGACTTCTACGATGCCTGGTTCAGCTGGATCTTCATGGTATTATATGAGATACATTGATCCACATAATGATAAAGAATTTGCAAATCAGGAACTCTTAAAACACTGGCTTCCTGTTGATTTATATGTAGGTGGACCAGAGCATGCTGTTGGACATCTTATGTATTCGAGAATCTGGAACAGATTCCTCTATGATAAGGGATTATCTCCAGTAAAAGAGCCATTCAAGAAGCTTGTTCATCAGGGAATGATTCTTGGGTCTAATGGTATCAAGATGGGTAAACGATTCCCAGAGTTTGTTGTTAATCCA
>JBGVKL010000162.1:0-13216 GCA_045123675.1 Acetatifactor sp.
AACCTGACGCATCCCAGTGTCTGATTGATTAGCTGTTGCTGTTGTTTAGTGGGATATATTCTATACTGATAGCCTTTTTGCTGTAACATATCGTTCACCTCCTGTCACTTACTATTATATCACCACTATGTTCTATTGTCCGCCTCAATTACTTGCGTAAATTCGGTGGACGTGGCATTCATCTCCCGCCTATAGAGGCAGGGAGTCTTCTGCCACATTAAGATAAACATCCCTCAACTATATCCCCTTGGCAGCGAACACTCCGGCAGGATAGACTTTTACGCCTGTACAGCAGTTATTCACTCCTGCCCTGCCAGGATAATCGCATGCTTCATGCGTGTAACGTTGGACAGCATATCATCCTCCGGAAAAAATGCCCGCACCGCCTGAATCTGCTCATCCTCTCCGTCAGCCACAACTACCTCCACCCTGTCTCCCAGAATCTTTCGCGCCTGATGCACCACCAGCCGGATATGCTCCGAATCAGTCAGTATAATGTAGTTGTTGGCAATATCGCTGTGGGCAGCATTCACAATCTCCTCCACAGACGGCCCTGAGGGGTCACTGCCATCCAATATAACAGTAGCCCCGGCCTCCTGCAGCCTCTGCCCCAGCTCCGGGGTATCCGCCACCGTCATCAGTGCCAGCGGCATCAAAAAGCTCTGCTGCACCATTGCCATGGCATGAGGCTCCGCCATGATATTGATATGGATTTCCCCGATATGCCCCCAGCCCACGGCACGCTCCAGCACCTTGCCGGGATGCTCCGAATGAAGATGGATAAACAGGCTGCGGTAACGCCTCTCCACCACCACAAAATTGCCAATCTCCTGCAGCTCCCGCTCGATAAGCTCCACGGAAAGCTTGGGATTTGCCACCATAAAGGTAACGCAGTAAGGGCGCACCATATCATCAAGGGGGCTGATCAGCTTTTCCTGATGGGCAGCCCGGCTGGAAAACGGCAGCATCGGTGACACGAACTCCCCGATAAGCCCCTTCAGGCAGCCATTCAGAAACACCTGCATAATCATCTCCCCGGAGTCAATTTTCTCCGAAAAGGATTCCTCCCCCGCCTTGATGGCCGCCTTCAAAATCTCAATAATCGACAGCCCGTCACGCACCGCATGATAGGCGCCCTTCGCCATAATCTTGGACGCCACAATAATCGGCCTGTCCTTCTGCTCCGGCACCGCCTTCTGGGCATAAAGGATGCCGTACTGGAACGCCTTGCCAAACTCCTGGGAGGACGCATTATACTTGCCGGTCAGCCCCTTGGCCAGCCCCCGGAGAATCTGGGACAATATCACCCCGGCATTGCCCCTGGCTCCCAGCACCGCCGCATCCGCCACGCGCCTGGCCAGGCCGCCGATGCTCTCATTCACCGAATCCTGCAGGGGCAGCACCGCAGCCCCCATAGTTCTCAGCACATCCGTCCCCGGCATGCCGCAGTAAAAGAACCTGCCATTCTTCTTGACCTGATTAATACCTTCATATTCCAAGATAAACTCACTATAGGCACCAATAATCATGCGCTTATAATCAGTACCTGTGATAACCTCATTATCCTTTGCCATAACAAAACTCCCAAAAACTGTTCCCCTTGCCTCGCAAAAGGATTCACAAATCCCTGCATTGAACCATTAAAGCCCTACGCTAAATTATAATCCCTTATACTAATTATAATACATAATCCGCTTTAAAAGTAGATGAAAATTGTATATAATATAAGTATTCGCGAAATTCTCTCATTAACCTCTTTTTTGAGGAAAAAAAGTAAGGAGATTTTTATGGAAACTTCCGATTTGCAAAATATACATACTACAGACAGCAATGAAACGGCAGCAGCCACAGCAACAGAAGCCGGGACTGCCACTGCCAAAAGAAAATATACCCGCAGAGCAGCCGGCAAGAATGGCAGAAAGGTCCGAGGTGCCAAGGCGGCAAAGGCAACGCCGTCCAAGCCCCGCTATGACAGGATTTTTTCCCTGGACATCGGTACCCGCAGCGTCATCGGCATCGTAGCCGAGCAGACACCTGAGGGGCTGAAAATCATTGCCACCGAGAGGCAGGAGCACAAAACCCGTGCCATGATTGACGGCCAGATTCACGATGTGCCTCAGGTGGCAGCAGTCATCGACAACGTAAAAAAAGCATTGGTCAAGCGCACCGGTCCTCTGAAAAGTGCTGCCGTAGCAGCTGCAGGCCGTGCCCTCTACACCATGACAGCAGCTGCCGAGATGGAATTCAGCGGCATCATCACCAGCGAGCAGGAACGCGCCCTGGACTTTGCAGGAGTGCAGGCAGCCCAGGCAAAGCTGGCGGAATCCCACACAGTGGATGACCTTTCCAACTACTACTGCGTAGGCTACAGCACCGTAAAATACGAGCTGGACGGCACCCAGCTGAAAACCCTGGTAGGCCAGCGGGGACGCATTGCCTCCGCCACTGTCATCGCCACCTTCCTGCCAAGGCAGGTCATTGACTCCATGCATTCCGCCCTGCAAAGCGTCCAGCTGGACATGCAGGCACTGACACTGGAGCCTATTGCCGCCATCAATGTACTGATACCTGCCACCATGCGCCACCTCAACCTGGTACTGGTGGACATCGGTGCCGGTACATCAGACGTTGCCATTACCAAGAACGGCTCCGTCATTGCCTACGGCATGGTACCCCAGGCAGGGGACGAGATTACCGACGCCCTGTCCCAGCAGTTCCTGCTGGACTTCAACGTGGCAGAGCAGGTAAAGCGGGATGTTACCAATGGGCTGCAGGGCAAATTTGCCGACATTATGGGCATGGAATACGACCTTTCCCCGGAGGAAGTCCTGAAGCCTATCATGCCGAACATCAAAAAGCTGGCAGAGGCAATTGCCCGGCAGATACTGGAGCTGAACGGCGGCGAACCGCCACAGGCCATTATGATGGTAGGCGGCGGCTCCCTGACACCGAACCTGAGCAAATTCGTAGCCGAAATCATGGATTTGCCAATGGGCAGGGTAGCAGTGCGGCACCCGGACAAAATCGATGGCGTGCTGGATATTCCGGAGGAACTGAAACTGCCTGATGCAGTCACCCCTCTGGGCATCCTGAAAATCGCCTCCATCAACACCCTGCATTTTCTCAGGGTATATGTCAACGATGCCGAATACAGCCTGTTCAACTTCCGTGACCTGACCGTGTCCGATGCCCTGCTCAACGCCGGCATCCTTCTGAAGAAGCTCAACGGCAGGCCGGGACTTGGCACCATGCTGAAAATAAATGGCGAAAATAAATTCATCCCTGGCACCATGGGAACCATGGCGCAGCTGACCGTAGACGGCAGCCCGGCAAATCTGGACACGCCTATCCATGACGGCAGCCGCATACAGGTCATCCCGGGGCAAAACGGTGCCGCCCCTGAGATTACGCTGGAGGATGTGCTGGAAATACCGCCATCCTACACAGTGTTCATCAACGGGGAGGAAACCCATATTGCCGCCCAGTTTATCATCAACGGCCAGACGGCACAGCCGGGACAGCTTCTTCATGACGGTGATGAAATCATCAGCAAGGAAACACGCAATCTGGGCGAGGTACTGAACTCCGCAGGCTTTCCACCTACAGGCAAAAAGGTAAAATACACCCTGAACGACAAGGAGTCCCAGTACACCATCTCACCAAAAATATTACTCAATGACAATCCTGCTACCCTCACCACCGAGGTACACCAGCAGGACTACATCGAGTACATCGCCCCTGAGCTGCCAAAGCTGGGGGATGTGCTGAACGTTTCAGAGCTGGATGCCTCCCTGGTTATTTACTATGAAGGTCAGGAGCACAAAATCCCGTCCGCTACCGTATCCCTTGAGGTCAACGGACACCCTGCCACCCCGAACACGCTGATTGCCGATGGCAGCAATGTCCGCTTTATGAAATCACTGCGGGCTGCCACTACCGTCAGCGATGCACTGCTGGCAGTAGGCTTCCAGCCTCCGGCAGCCAAGAGCAGGGTAAACTTTACTATACTGGTGAACAAGCAGCCGGTGAACTTTACCGACCCTATCAAAAACGGGGATGAGCTGGCTGTGGTTATCAGCGAACATGACAGCAGCAAGCCATTTATGGACAGCGGTACCGCTTCTGGAAGCACCGCTGCCAGTGCTGCGGTAAATCTGACAGGTGCCAACGAGCCACGTCCCATGACACCTGAAGCCATCCGGGACTCCATCCGTCTGGCAGACAAAATCAACAGCATCCCGGGACTCAGCGAGGCACTGAAAAACAACAGGTTCTAAAAATGAATCAATAATCAGCAAAGAACTTAATAAAATACACAAAGGAAAAATCAGAGGTTTTGCAAAAATATTGCATTAGCTCTGATTTTTTCTTTTTGACCTATTGACTTTTTGACTAATAGTGATATAATCATAATCAGAAAGAGCAAAAAGATAAAAGCAAAGCAGACAGCCCATAGGCAGCTGCCTTGCAGGTCAATTAATACTCTCCCAACAATAACATTTTATAGATATTCTTTGAAAGGAGTCCTCATCATGTTTGGTTTAGTTCCATTTGGTTCCAAGAAAAATAACGAAGTTGCAAGAAGGGAAGATGGCTTCCACAGCCTGTTTGATATTTTCAATGAGCCATTCTTCACCAACCCATTTGCCGGCTTTGGCGATATGGGCATGCCTGCCTCTATGCGGGTAGATGTCAAGGATAACGGCAGCTCCTACGAGCTGACTGCCGACCTGCCAGGCATGGAAAAGAAGGATATTTCCCTCAGCTATGACAACAACTACCTGACCATCGAGGCACACCGGGATGAGAGCAGCGACCAGAAGGATAATCAGGGCAACTACATCCGCCGCGAGCGTCACACCGGCACCATCAGCCGTTCCTTCTACATCGACAACATCGATGAGACTGGCATTTCCGCCCAGTTCAACGCTGGCGTCCTGAAAGTTGTCCTGCCAAAGGCACCTGAGGTGCAGCGCAGCTCCCGTATTGAGATAAAATAACCCTCAGTCCTTTAGGCTGGCAGCTGCAAAACATAGCTCCCATTTCAGCCATGCGCTGAAATAACCATAAACATTCCTCTAAAAAATCCCTGCCGGAAACCAATACAGGTTCCCGACAGGGATTTTCATTTGCTCATTTATATTTTGTTCATGCACCTGGCACATGCATATCAAGTGCATTACAGCTGCAAGAGCCCTGACTCAAAGCTCCCTGCATTTTCCAGACGGAGAAGTGCCTTTTTATTTGCTATGCCGCCTGCATAGCCCGTCAGCCTGCCCCCGGCTCCCAGCACACGATGACAGGGAATCATGATGCCGATGGGATTCCAGCCCACGGCCTGGCCTACCGCCTGGGCAGACATTTTCCCCCTGCCATTTTGCTCCGCCAGCCGCTTTGCCAGCTCCCCATAAGTCACCGTCTGCCCATAAGGAATCGCCAGCAGCAAATCCATCACCTGCTGACGAAAGGGCGTAACATTCCTCAGCTCGTATGGTGGCAAAAAATCCGGCCTGCCGCCTGCAAAATACATATCCAGCCACTTCACTGCCAGGCTTATGGCATCTTCTCCCTTGCCTGACTCCCTTGCCTCATTTACTGCCCTTGCATACTCCGGTACATCATGACAGGCGATAGCTTTTGGCAAGCCCTCCCGTGCTTCATCCTTCACAAAACTGACCTCCGTCAGCACGCCTCCTGCAACGGACAATATCAGATTGGCAAAGCCCTCCGGCGTAACATACAGATATCTATCGGTTTTCATATCCATAGTCTTCACCACCTTATATTTCACAAAATCTACTTTTCCTGATATACCATTTTACAACATTGATAAATGGTGATAGCTTGTCTCCATCATCTTGATAAATTAAACGTATTGTTTCCTCATCCAGCTCTTGTATTGTAGTATAAATTGCTTCTCTTGCCCGCTTCAATCTATATGAATTTAGATTCAAAAGCTCTATCGTGTAATCATCTCCATCAATCACACCATTAGGGAAATAACTGAACTTATCTTCACATGCTGGATTTAAAGGAGAAATAAATTGTTTCTCATCATAATCATTCTCTTTTTGAGGACCACAAGTTTTTGCTCCCTGAAAGCCATAACAGGAAGCTACTAAATTCGAGTAATCCAAACTTCTCTTGCTTGCATACGTTTTCGGATGCCTAGGTTCAATATGCTCATTATGTGATGTTTCCGTATTAATTTCACAACAGCAGTACGCACAAATATATTTCTGCTCTTTTACCAAATCCTCATTAAGCCTTGAAATGTAAGGCTTGAATTCTTTAGAATCATATGTTGCTTTGGGATGCTTTTTCTTAAACTCAGCTAACCAACCAGGTTCTTCCTGTTTATCTATATAAATCATAATAAGCGACCTTTCTTAATCAAGATCTTAGCACTCAATACATCCTTATTGGCCGAATCTGTTATGTTCTCTAATTCTTTCACTTTCCCTTCTGCTTCATCAAAAGCTTTACGAGCAATGAGCCTATATATATCATTGATTAGCTTCTCTGTTTTAACATTCACCGACTTAGTTCCCATAAATTCTTCAAGAATATAATTGGCATCAAAACCATCAAGCCTTTTGAGCTCCACGATTTCTCCTGATGTACCTAAATTTCTCAAAAAGAAAACATTATAATCATCATCCACTTCACTAAGCACAATAGGAGAATGTGTTGTTACGATAAATTGAATATTAGGAAAAGTTTCCCTCAACTGCTTCAGCACGCTTCTTTGCCACGAAGGATGCATATGAAGCTCTATTTCATCAATCAGAACTACGCCTTCACCCAAAAGCGGATTATCTAAAAGCGGGTTTGCTATACTGAGCCTTCTGGCAAGATCACCAAACATTGTCATAGTACATTTTTCACCATCAGACAACTGAGATACATTGAGACCAATCCCATTCTTCTCAACTTTCATCTCCAGCTTAGGCTTTCTTGCCACTCTGAGATTAGTGCATCCATCCAACATAACAAGCATGGCTTTTTTACAGTCTCCAATGATTTATCTTTATATTGCAAATTCGAGTTCTGTACTTTACATTCATTTTCATAATCTTCCTGCCCTCTAAACCACTCAAAAAACGTTCTGAAATCTATCCTGTTTTCGATAGCTTTGTCAAAGGCAGAATAAATATCAAAAATATGCCTGTTTCTTATCCTCATGGGAATGTCCAGAACCAATCGATTTGTGCCATAATTAACGAAGATTGGGATATTTTCCTGCTGCTCATCATCTACATACTTTTCGTGAAACAGGTCGGCAATATTTTTGAGTGCAGCCAAATCATGCAGTCTTTTTCCTGTTTTCCTCACCATTGACCTATGATAGGTAATTTGTTTGTCTTCAATATAAAAATCTGCCTTTATCTTCGTCTGCGTTTTGCCATATTTAATGTCATCTAATTCCAAATTAAAATTCTGCTTCAACTCTTTTCTGTTCACCATTTGATTAATTATATTGGCATAAAGAAGATTAACGCCTTTTAACACAGAGGTTTTACCTGTTCCATTCACTCCGAAAATCACTGTACTTTTACCATCTAATCGCAATTCTGCCCTGTCAAATGATCTGAAATTTTCAAATTCAAGACTATGTATCTTCATTTTTTCACCTTCCAACCATCAAGCCACAATCATTTTAAGTTTTTCATGAGTCTAAATTACTGACCGTTTTTATCTTATTCTCGTTATTCTTACGAAATAATAGCCACATCAACACATACATCCCCCAGTAATATGGCTATAATTCATATTCAATAGTCCCTATAGCGGCCAGCGAACCAAAATCGCTGGCTACTTTTGTCTTTTTCACACTGCTTCTGCAAAAAAGCAGGAAAATCCTTCACATCCTCCGCCAATGTCAAATACCCTTCCCTATCCATAAAAGCATTGGCAAACTCCACAGGTTCCAATTCAGCCTTAACCTCCGCCCAATCCACGCTATCTAGTTCCTGCAAATTCCTCTCTGCCTGCTGAACATTATCTGCCAGCACTATACCCTGCATATCAATCATTATACATCACCTGCCATATTTTATCGCAATCTCCATACGCTATAACAAAATTTTGGTACAATTAAATGCTCTCGCCATCTATAAATATTTCTCTATTTCCCTGACGCACTTCATAACATCCTTCTTTATGTCACTTTCCCAAAACCGCAATACCAGCCACCCTTCTGCTAGCAAGGCATCATTCACTTCTTTGTCACGCTCTACATTTCTTGATAGCTTTGGAACCCAATATCCCCTGTTTGTTTTGATTTGCTCTCCCGGCTTATCCTGATGATTCCGTGCATGCCAAAAATCGCCATCCACAAAAATGGCGATTTTTCTTTTCGTAATGGCTATATCAGGCGTTCCCGGCAATTTTTTATAATTTTTCCTATAGCGTATGCCACAATGCCAAAGAGCCTTACGGAACATTATCTCCGGCGTCGTATCCTTAGATTTTATATGCGACATATTATTAAATACCATGTGACGAATCAGTAAAATAACATCAATTCTCTTGCCAAGGCGAACAATATCATATTCAAAAATAATATCCCCTTCTATACCACACGCCTCAAGCCTAGATTGCAGTTCCGATATCTGATATTCCCATGCGTTAGATTGCTCCTTATTAACATCGAACGATTTCTTGACCAAATGCCCAATTATGGATGTAGAATCATCCCTAATAAATCCCGGTATAGAATTACAATAATATGCCTTTCCAGTTTGGATCGAAAAACTATATTTGTTCATCATAATCCCCCAACTCCAATATGCCCCAACCCATTCTCCTGTACCATTCAACACTTTCCAATAAACATTAGCCATCGCCATAGCAGCCAGCAAACAAAAATCGTCGACTGCTTTTACTATTTTGCACCACTTTTCCCACCGATAATTCTCAGTCAATATTCCTGCAATTTTGCAATTAATCCTAAATCTGCTGGAAGCCAATCAACACTATTCAATTCCGAGCGAAGTAGCCACTTAGCAGCTTCATGCTCCTTTAACACATAATCCTTCTGTTTTAATTTACACAAAAAACAATGCATCGTCAGATGAAAACTAGGATAATCATATTCCACTGTTTCAAATAATTCCCCTATTTCAACCTCCATATCAAGTTCTTCTTTCAACTCACGGGCTAATGCCGTTTCTTTACTCTCTCCAGGTTCTATTTTTCCACCTGGAAATTCCCAGCCATCCTTAAATTCACCGTAACCACGCTGAGTAGCAAAAATCTTTTCCCCATCCTGAACAATCGCAGCAACAACCTCTATCTTTTTCAAATCTCAAAACCTCACTCAACATACATAAATTACCACATCGCAATGGACACAAATATAACGAAATGATATATTATCAAATAACCTCACTGGTTATATAATCATAAATATCTTCTCGTACCGGCACATCCAATTGCCAAAAAATCTCTACAGCCGAAGTTCCGGCCATTGTAATTTCTTCGCATCCGTAGGCACTCATGCGCCCCAAATAATAAAAACTCTTAGCTTCTTTATCATCTTTATTTTTGCGCACAAATAAATCAACTGCCGTGCCATTTTCCTTGGCATGTAGAAACTTCTTTACATCCTCTGACTCCTTGGTACGTTTATTTTTAGAAATAGCAATCAGCTGGCTATTGTTCTCAAACCTATCATGATATGCTGTAGTTTCACTGATATTATCTGCTTTATCATAATTTATAAACACAGGAAACGTATTAGTATCGCCATCATATTTATAGCCACCAATATTTAATGAAACTACATTTTTCGACCAATCCAAAAGCCTGCAAACATCCTCATAATCATACTTCTGATATAGCTTAAAGCCACTATCGCAATACCATCCACGATAATTTTTTTCATATCTTTGCAAGGCAAAATCTATTAATTCTCTTAGCATAACAGCAAAATCAGTATTTTCTATGCACTGCTCAAATACCTCAGAAACCTTATAGTCTTCACCATCAGCAATAATAAATACGCACTCTGCAAAAGTCCCCTTAGCTGAACCCGTAGCAAAATCCGCTGTCAGGATATTTATTAAATTCTGCCGCGTATTCCGTTTAAAAGCAATATTATATTTTTTCTGCAACCGTACTTCCAAATTAGCAAATAAATTATTTTCACCGTCTAAAATTAAAGACAGCAATTCTAACTCATGGGGACGCTTGCCATCACCAAATTTACGCGATATAAACTCAATAAATTTATTTTCTAAATCACTCAACTTGATGCCATATTCATCCTTTTCATATTTGCTCAAAAAGATATGATATGAGCCCAGTGATTTACTATGAAAAATACAGGTAACATCCATCTCACCATATAAGTCAAAATCCAACAAAGCAGGGATCCGCCCCAATTTATTGCGCAATTTCTGATAATTTTCCTTGATAATTTTCACATCACTCAAATTTGTGCTATCTATGGACTGGAAAATCTTCTGCTTCGCAATTTTATCAAAATGAATAGTAGAGGAACCCGGAATAACTCGATTGCCTTCCATAACACAGCGCCGAATATTATCTTTGTTATAGCTTCTATCGCCAGATAAAGCAATCGGTATCATAAAATTATTCTCTACGTAATTACCAATAAAATCTAAAATTACCACATACTCTTTATCCTGATATTTTCTAAGCCCACGCCCCAACTGCTGAATAAAAACTATCGGACTTTGCGTAGGGCGTAGCATTATTACCTGATTGATTTCAGGTATATCTACACCCTCATTAAAGATATCCACGGAAAAAATATAATCCAAATAATCTTCCGCAAGATTATCTGTTACTAATTTCTCAATCGCTTTTTCACGTTCCGACTGAGAATTATTACCCGCTACGCTTATAGTACGATAATAATTTCCCGTATGAGGATTTATCTTTTCATTCATTTTTTCCGACAATAATCTGGCTTCCTCATTGCGACTGCAAAAAATTAACCCCTTGACACGGGAACCACTAAAGCCATAAAAATTAGCCTTTTCCAAGACATAATCCACTCTGGCTTCTGCCGTAAGTGTCTGTAGCGCCTTTTCAACATCCACATCCTTTAGCTTAACATCATCAATGTAGGCATCAGTAATACCAAAATAATGAAATGGGCACAAAAAATCTTCTTCCAACGCCTGTTGCAACCTAATTTCATAAGCAATATTATAATCAAATAATTTGTAAATATCGTAGCCATCTGTACGATCTGGACTGGCTGTCATGCCCAACAAAAATTTTGGTTTGAAGTATTCTATGATTTTTTTATAACTTGCGGCACCACTTCTATGAGCCTCATCAATAATGATAAAATCAAAGTCATCCGGTGCAAACTGTGATAGATTATCTTCCTTTGCCATAGATTGCATCGTAGAAAATAAATATCTTTTTTCTAAATCCTTTGCATTTCCTGACAACAAACCAATCTCATCTTCGGCTCTTTTGCCTAACACACGCAAATAACTTTTCTGAGCTTGTTTGGCAATCTGCTCCCTATGCACCAAAAATAACATTCTGCTAGGAGCAAAATCTTTTACAGCAAAAGCAGAAGCATAAGTTTTACCTGTCCCTGTAGCAGAAATTAGAAGCGCCCTTTTAGCCCCCTTTTCCCTCAAGGAACGCATATTATCCACGAATTGTGACTGCATCAGGTTAGGCTGAAGCTTTGTTATATAATTACCTGCATTTTCATTTATACCAATAAAACCGGATCCCTGCCTCACAACCTTTTGTGCTTCATAATTTCCCCTGTATATATCCGCAATTTCAGAATAAGGTTTTGTATTTTCATCATCCCATAAATCACAAAATCTGGCATAAATATTATCTGTATATTCACCCTGAGCCAGAGAAACTATTTTGGTGTTCCATTCCTCGTTGCGCGTCAAAGCATTACCGGTCAAATTGGCAGAGCCTACAATCATGCGATATTCTTCGCCCTTACGGAAAATATATCCCTTAGTATGAAACCCTCTTTCATCCGCACAATAAAACCTCAACTCAATATTAGCGAATTTGTTCAGTATATCTAATGCTTTAGGCTCACTAAAAGATAAATAATCTGTCGTAATTATTTTGCCACGCACATTATTTTGCTCTAACTCTTGCAACGTCTGCAAGAGAGGCGTCAGCCCACTCATTGTAATAAAAGCTACGCTAATAAAAAATTCATCACAATTATTTAATTCAGCTTCCAAGGTGGTCAAAACCTTTTGCCCTAGCTTATTGTTATTAAAAACAAACTGCGGTCGATAATTTACATCAGAAATGACCTCTTTATTTACAAAAGCTGTTTCTAATCCCTTGTAAATTTTCTCATGTATATTCATTTTCACAGTTTCTCCCACCCTTTTCACAAAATATCTGCCAAATAACAAAAACTAGCACATAAATTCACCAGCTTAAATACCAGTATACCGCCCAGCCAATTCTTCTACATCCTCATCATCCAGCACTTTCCAATAATCATTCACCACTGCCACTTGATTGCACCTATAGTACCTCTGGCAATACCTTTCACACAAAAAGCTATCCACTATATCCACATCAGGTAAAATACCGCCACGACTACAACGCCACATACATCCCTTGGCATCTACTATATTACCGTATTCTGCAATTTTATCTAGCAGCTGACCCCTGCCTGTATCTCTCGCTGCACACATAATTATCCTTCCCTGTTACCTAAAAGTCGTTATGTCTATTGTATCACATCCCCTAAAACAAAACTACTTTTACCAACCCATACAACACCATATCTTTTCTCCAAAAAAATAAAACTGCCACATGTAATAACTTTTCATCATGCGGCAGTTTCACTCAATATCTATATTCAATGTACAATATGCAAAGATGCGGCCAGCTCCCTGATATCTGACATTGTGAGCTCAGTAAATTCAGAGATTTCCTCATATGGCTTATTGGCTTTAAGCATTTTGATTGCCATCGCCTTGTTTGCCTGGCTAATTCCTTGGGTAATTCCCTGGCTATATGCCATATCCTCATGTTCCATTATAGTCTGCATATAAGTCATATAATCACGCTCCCTTCCGTCATCATTCCTAAGAGCCCTAACCTCTTCATCTAAATCCTTGGTATAATCATCAGTTACTTCCCCGGTTGAGATATAACCTATAAAACTAGCCAATTCCTTACTTATCCTATGCCTATCCCCCTCAGTATTAATAAATACACGGGTTAC
>JBGVKL010000163.1:0-2486 GCA_045123675.1 Acetatifactor sp.
AGTTCTTGAGACAACATTCAGAACAGAGACAGAGACAGACCTTTTCGGAGAGCAGGCAGTACTTTGTGGTGGTGTTTGTGCACTTATGCAGGCTGGTTTCGAGACTCTTACAGAGGCTGGATATGATCCAAGAAACGCATACTTCGAGTGTATCCATGAGATGAAGCTTATTGTAGACTTAATCTACCAGTCAGGTTTTGCAGGAATGAGATATTCTATCTCAAACACAGCTGAGTATGGTGATTACATAACAGGACCAAAGATTATTACAGAAGAGACAAAGAAAGCTATGAAGAAAGTTCTTTCAGATATCCAGGATGGTTCTTTCGCAAAAGAGTTCTTACTTGATATGTCAGATGCTGGAAAACAGGTTCACTTCAAAGCTATGAGAAAACTTGCAGCTGAGCATCCATCTGAGAAGGTTGGAGAGGAAATCCGTAAACTTTACAGCTGGAACAATGAAGAAGATAAATTCATCAACAACTAATATGTGATGATAATGATTTGCCCGATGCTTTTGTGTCGGGCAATTTTTTGGGTTTATTACTTGTTTGAGTGCCTGTTTCATTGACAAAAATGATTCAGATGTGTAGAATGGATTTGTTGATTTGTGCGGAGTTTGTCAGCTGTGCTGACTATTAAATCACAACAAGATGTTTCATATCTTGAGTACATAAAAAGAAAGTAGAAGAGGCAGTAAAATGGCAGAAAGTTACAACCATAAAGCGATTGAGAAAAAATGGCAGGAATACTGGGAGAAAAACGAGACATTTAAAACTGATGTCTGGGATTTTTCAAAACCAAAATATTATGCACTTGATATGTTCCCATATCCATCGGGAGTAGGTCTTCATGCAGGACATCCGGAAGGATATACAGCGACAGATATTATGTCTCGTATGAAGAGAATGCAGGGATACAATGTTCTTCATCCAATGGGATATGATTCTTTTGGTTTACCAGCAGAACAATATGCTGTTACAACAGGAAATCATCCGAACGGATTTACACAGGAGAATATCAAGACTTTCTCTAAGCAGTTAAAAGAGCTTGGATTTGATTATGACTGGTCAAAAATGATTGCGACATCGGATCCTGAATTTTATAAATGGACACAGTGGATTTTTAAACAGTTATATGAAGCTGGTTATGCAAAATATATTGATATGCCAGTTAACTGGTGTGAAGAGCTTGGAACAGTATTATCCAATGATGAAGTAATTGATGGAAAATCTGAGCGTGGTGGTTACCCTGTTGTTCGTAAGAATATGAAGCAGTGGGTTATTGACCAGCCGGCTTTTGCAGAAAAGTTATTAGAAGGTCTTGAGGAAATCGACTGGCCTGAGTCTACAAAAGAAATGCAGCGTAACTGGATTGGAAAGAGTACTGGTGTAGAGGTTGATTTTGAAATTGTAGGTGGAGGAAAATTCTCTATCTTTACAACATGTATTGAGACAATCTATGGAATTACATTTATGGTGCTTGCTCCGGATGGAGATATTGTTAGAGGACTTATGGACCGAGTTGAGAACAGAGACGAGGTTCAGGCATATATTGATGAGACAGTAAAGAAATCTGATTTAGACAGAACTGAGCTCAACAAGACAAAATCAGGCTGTGAGTTAAAAGGTCTTAAATGTATCAATCCTGTAAATGGAAAAGAAGTTAGAATGTTTATCGGTGATTTCGTTCTTGCAAGCTATGGTACAGGAGCTGTAATGGCCGTTCCAACCCACGATCAAAGAGATTTTGAATATGCTCAGGTACATGACATAGAGATGATTCAGGTTATCGATGGTGGCGATGTTTCAGAGCATGCCTTTGAGAAGCATGATTACCTTGGAAAAGGTTGTAAGCTTATGAACTCTGAAGAGTTTGATGGTATGGTTGTTGAAGATGCAAAAGAAGCCATTACAAAGAAGCTTGAGGATATGGGTGTTGCCAGAAGAACAGTAAACTACAAATTCCGTGAATGGATTTTTGCTCGTCAGAGATACTGGGGAGAGCCTGTTCCATGTGTATACAAAGAAAACGGAGAGATTTATTTCCTTCCAGATGAAGAGTTACCACTTATTCTTCCTGAGTTAGAGGACTACAAGGGACATAATGGTAAGGCTCCACTTGAGAATGCAACAGAGTGGAAACAATACAACAAGAATGGTATTGTTGGTACAAGAGAGACCTCTACAATGCCTGGTTCTGCAGGTTCTTCATGGTATTATATGAGATATATTGATCCACATAATGATAAGGAATTTGCAAATCAGGAACTCTTAAAGCACTGGCTTCCAGTTGATTTGTATGTAGGTGGACCAGAGCATGCTGTTGGACATCTTATGTACTCTAGAATCTGGAACAGATTCCTCTATGATAAGGGATTATCTCCAGTAAAAGAGCCATTCAAGAAGCTTGTTCATCAGGGAATGATTCTTGGGTCTAATGGTATCAAGATGGGTAAACGATTCCCAGAGTTTGTTGTTAATCCA
>JBGVKL010000164.1:0-48464 GCA_045123675.1 Acetatifactor sp.
TGAATGGCACTACTTTGAGTTTCTTTTCTTTGTCTTTCTCAAGGAAGTTGCCCATTCCGGCTTTCTGGTCTTCTGTTTCGAAGCAGTCACCGAATAATTTTTCTTCGATTACAAGTGCATCATCCATATTTACCTGTAATCCGTCATTAATAGCCTTCTTGCAGTTACGTACTGCAATAGGAGCATTGGCTGCAATTGTTGAAGCAAGCTTCTTAGCTGCAGGCATAAGTTCTTCAAGAGTGTATACATTATTAACAAGTCCAATTCTGTATGCCTCGTCTGCCTTAATGTTACGTCCTCCGTAAATCATTTCCTTAGCCTTACCAACGCCGATAATTCTTGCAAGTCTCTGTGTTCCACCGAATCCAGGTGTAATTCCAAGACCTACTTCAGGCTGACCAAATACTGCGTTATCAGAACAAATTCTGATGTCACAGCTCATAGCGATTTCACATCCGCCGCCAAGAGCAAATCCGTTGATTGCTGCGATAACAGGGATAGGGAAAACTTCTAACTTACGGAAAACATCATTACCCTTCTTACCGAAAGCTTCGCCTTCTGCCTTTGTAAGGGTGCTCATTTCTCCGATATCTGCACCTGCAACAAAGCTCTTTGCGCCTGCACCTGTTAAGATAAGGCATCTTACTTCGTTAAGGTTTACAGCATCCAAGCAAGCGTCAAGTTCTTCAAGAACCTGAGAATTCAATGCGTTCAGTGCCTTCTCACGGCTAATGGTGATAATAGCGTACTGACCTTTTTGTTCATAAACTATGTATTCCATTTTTATTCTCCTATTCATAACTCACTGCCGACATGGAAACCATCCCGGCAGGAGCAATTTTTTCATTATAAATTAGTCTTCGATCTTAACGATGGTAGAGCAACCCATACCACCACCGATACAAAGTGTTGCAAGACCGGTCTTAGCACCCTTTGCCTGCATCTCATGAAGCAAGGTTACAAGGATACGACAGCCTGAAGCACCTACCGGATGTCCAAGTGCAATAGCACCGCCGTTAGGGTTAAGCTGCTTATCAACATCAATACCAAGGTCACGACCTACTGCGATTGACTGAGCTGCGAAAGCTTCGTTAGCTTCGATAATATCGAAGTCTTCAATCTTCATGCCGGTCTTCTCCATAACCTTTCTGGTAGAGTAAACAGGACCGATACCCATAACTTCAGGACGGCAACCTGCAAGAGCACCTGCTACGAAAGTAGCCATAGGCTTAACACCAAGTTCCTTAGCCTTCTCTTCGCTCATAACAACGATTGCAGCTGCACCATCGTTGATACCGGAAGCGTTACCTGCAGTAACATACTTGTCCTTGTTAATAGGACGAAGCTTTGCAAGACCTTCCATGGTAGAACCGGGACGAGGACCTTCGTCAACCTTGAACTCAACCATTTCTTTTTTCTTCTTAACCATTACAGGTACGATTTCAGCATCGAAAGCACCGGAAGCCTGTGCAGCTTCTGCCTTCTGCTGACTCTTTAATGCGAAAGCATCCAATTCTTCACGGGTAATTCCCCACTCATCACAGATATTGTCTGCTGTCTGAATCATATGATAGTTGTTGAATGCATCCCAAAGTGCATCATTAACCATGGTATCTACTAAAGTACCATTGTTCATTCTATAACCGAAACGAGCCTGAGGCATAGCGTAAGGAGCCATAGACATGTTTTCCATACCACCTGCTACTACGATATCAGCATCACCGGCCATAATCATCTGTGCAGCCTGGTTAACACAGTTAAGACCTGAACCACATACAACGTTCATGGTAACTGCCGGTACTTCAATAGGAAGACCTGCCTTAATAGATGCCTGACGTGCTACGTTCTGTCCCTGACCTGCCTGGATTACACAACCCATGTAAACCTGATCAACCTGCTCAGGAGCAACGCCTGCTCTGTTTAAAGCTTCCTTGATAACGATAGCGCCCAACTCTGCTGCTGGAACTGCGCTAAGAGAACCACCCATGGTTCCGATTGCGGTACGGCAAGCACCTGCTAAAACTACTTTCTTTGCCATTTCTTTTTCCTCCAAATATTTGATTGTTATTTTTTTATCATAATCTGTTGTTCCTATTTTAACATAGGGCAAGACCTTTTGCAATGACTATTTGCGAAACTTGTCAAAAAAATAACAGAGTCATTTTTCTTCCCTCATTTCCATCACTCTCTTCCACTCTTTTGTACCTTCCACTTTTACTGTTTCACTTCGATTTTTGTATAAAAACTGCGTCAATGCATATACATCCACCCATACCTCATAGCCCTGTTCCCGCCGTTTTTCATCAAATATCAGCTCCAACCCCCAGTGCAGATGTGTTACTTCAATATTATTGGTATTTTCCGTAGCACTGTAGCCGGTACGTCCCATGTAACCAATCACATCTCCCGCCTGTACCGTACAGCCTTCCTCCAGCCACTCTGCGTAGGGGTAGTTTTGGCGCAAGTGTGCATAATAATAGTAGCGTTTCCCATCAAAGCTTCGAATTCCGATGCGCCAGCCACCATACTGGTTCCACCCTAAAGCCTCCACCGTACCGGATTCTATTGCAATGATGGGTGTTCCGGTCTGCCCCATCATATCATGTCCCAGATGTTTCCTATCATAACCATAACTTCTGCCTGCCCCGAAATCATCATAATGAGTATATTCAAATCCTTTTGCAATAGGAAAATAGACCTTCAATCCATACCGCTTTTCCCGGTTTATCTCACCATTTTCGCCTGCACATTCCGCTTCATATTCTCCAACCATACCGCCCAGCACCGCACCATAGGCTTCCAGATAGTAGTCATAATACTTCATACCCTCTGTCAGTTCCTCCATGGTACAACCATCCTCACGTAATTTCTTCACCAAAGTATTCATATCTTTATTTAAGCTCTTGCTGTGGCTGTCAAAGTCTCCGCCGTACTTTGTCCCCAAGTACGCCAACAACTCTATCCAATTCAGGTGAACCTCTTCCTCATAGGTCTTCACATCCCACTCATAGGCCAGACACAGCGCCTCATAAGTCACATTAAAATCTACCCACTTAATTACAGACTGTTCATCCACTGCGCCGTTTACCAGCAAATAATTCTCCTGTCCCGTTGTATCACCGAGTCCTCCAATCATAAGCATTGCCGCCAGAAGCAAAGCTTCCGCAGCAACAAAAGCCTTCAGATATCTATACTTCTCTTTCTCTGTCATATGCATATACCACCTATAAAATTAACTTATGTATATGCAAAAAGCCCTATCCACATGCAAGTGGATAGGGCTAAATCAATTAATTATTTGATTAATCTTCCGGCTCGATAAGACCGTAGGTATCGCCTTTTCTCTTATATACAACATTTACCTGATCTGTTTCTGCATTGCAGAATACGTAGAAGTTATGTCCTAAAAGTTCCATCTGCACACATGCATCTTCCGGATACATAGGCTTAATGTCAAACTTCTTGGTTCTGACAATCTTCACTTCATCATCATGATCCTCTTCAATCTCTGCAAATGCCTGACTGAAAGATTCTACATTCTGATGCTTATCTATTATTTTCTTCTTATATTTCTTTAACTGTCTTTCAATAACTTCTTCTACCAAATCAATGGATACATACATATCACTGCTTACCTGTTCAGAACGAATAATACTTCCCTTTACAGGTATGGTAACTTCTATTTTCTGTCTCTCCTTTTCCACACTAAGTGTTACATGTACTTCTGTTTCAGGGTTAAAATACTTCTCAAGCTTACTCAGCTTGTCCTCAACTGCGCTTCTAAGCCCCGGTGTTACTTCAATATTTCTTCCTACAATAATAAATTTCATGCAATCATCCCTTCCGCTGTTTTATTGTATGATTATTATAACATTGTTGTATCATTTTTGCAACAATTTAACCATTATTTTACATATTTTTGACTTCAAAAATGTCAACCATTTTTTACCGTTTTTTGTCGAAATTTTGAATTTTTATAAGAACTTAACAAAACGAATGTTTGGCAAGTTACCATAATAAATCCTTGCAATTTACATAAAAAATCTGTGGATAATGTGTATAAGTCCGTGTATAAATAGGTTTTTGTTGATTTTGGGGCTTTTTTTATGTGGATAACTTTTTACTTATAAACATGATACAAAATAACGTTTTTGCGACACCCCGGATTCATTTGTTAAAAGTGCACAAAACTTCCAAAAATACAAAGAACGCAGAAAACATTTTCCTGCGTTCCCTATTGTTACACTATTTAGAAAATTCTTCTGATCGCCAAAATTTGACGGTAATCTGCCTCTGATACTTTAATACCACTCTTCTCACTTGCTGCATGTACAATCTGTCCGTCACCGATATAAAGTGCCACATGACCGGAATAACAAATCAAATCTCCGGGCTGTGCATTTTCCAGACCATCCACTGCATATCCCTGCTGTCTGTCCGAAGCAGATGAGTGGGGTAATTCCACTCCGAATTTCTCATATACCTTCAGTACAAATCCGGAACAATCCGCACCTTCTGTCAAACTGGTACCTCCCCAAACGTAAGGATTTCCGATAAACTGTACCGCATATTCTGCCACTGCAATACCCATGGCATTCTCATCGGTTTCCTCTACTGTGGAAATAACCGACTTAGCAGCTGCAATTCTTGCCTTATCACGTTCCTTCTGTTCTCTCTCCAGACGCTTCTGCTCCTCTTCTGTAGATTCTGCGCGGATATAATCTGTGTAAACATTCACATAATCCTCTGCAATCCAGCCGAAACCTTCTTCTACGTCAACGCGCACCCAGCCTTCCATCTCATCTGTCACCAACAATTCATCGCCCATGGCCACCATGCCCAGAATCGTTGCACTCGCATCTGCCTCGCTACGTACTGCCAATCCGTCACACAAGACTTTGGCCATTCTGGTTCCATACTCTGCTGCCAAAAGCTTCGCATCATTACCAACTACACAGAAGTCATCCTTTACATAACCAATCAAGTTACCGGACTTTATTTCATACCAGCCCTTTTCCTGAGAACAAATGGTTCCCACCGCTTTGTCATAAATCTTACCGATTACAGCCCCTCTGTCACTGGGGGTACTTCTGACATTTGCATAATCTTTTACCTGGATGACGACTACATTTTCTAATTTCTCATCCGGAATTACGATTTCCTTTTTTATCTGATTTTGAGACTTTTCTTCCTCAGAAAGCTCTATCATAGTTTCTAATTTAATGCCCTCGCCATTATCATTACTCTGAAGACTCTCTAAGGTAGTCCCCTTCGTTAACGCTGCGTTAATGCCGGCGCTGGGAAGTACGGAAGACACGCCGGACGCTTGTACATCTATATTCACATTTGTAAAAAATACAACTGCCGACAAGCAGATGGCTATATGTTTTACCACTCTGTTCAACATGTTTTCCTCCTTAATTGTTACAATTTTGTTACGTCGTTTAACAAATATAACATTTTTGTTTTTGCTTGTCAACCTTATATTGACACAAAAAAGCCGAAAATACTCGCGTTTTTCGGCTTTTCCACTATTTTCTATAGATTTTAAAATTATTTAACAATTTTTGTCCGGTTAATATAAGCGCCTGCATTTACTGCTGCATTTGCCCCGTCCGACACTGCGGTAATAATCTGTCGCAAAGCTTTGGTGCGGATATCTCCTGCTACATAGATTCCTTTCGCCGAAGTTTCTCCTTCCTCATTTGCTACCACATACCCCTTCTCGTCTTTTTTAATAAAATCACGAATCCACGATGTGGCCGGTATAATTCCTACCGCAATAAATATCCCATCTACCTGCAGTTCCTTCTCCTGTTCTGACTTCACGTCTTTAAGAATCAAATGGCTTACCTGTTCTTCTCCACAGATTTCCTGCACAGTATGTGAGAAAAGTACTTCAATATTCTCTAAAGCCTCCACCTGACTTTGAAGGATTTTCTCACCGCGAAATTCATCCCTGCGATGAATCAGATACACCTTCTCACAAAAACGTGCCAGATACACAGCATCCTCCAGTGCTACGTTTCCACCGCCTACCACTGCCACAGTTTTTCCTCTGTAGAAAGCACCGTCACAAGTAGCACAGTAGGATACCCCTCTGCCGGTGAGTCTTTCTTCTCCTGCTACATTCAAATGCCCATGTACGGCTCCCGTAGCAAGTATCACTGCATATGCTTCATATTCTCCGGAAGTTGTAATCACCTTTTTGATGCTGCCGTCCTCCAGGCCGATTACTTCTCCCTCTGCATGTTCCACTCCCAGCTTGTCCGCATGTTCACGAAACTGCATCCCCATATCAAATCCGTTCATTCCGGGCAATCCCAGATAATTATCCACTTCGTAGGTATTCAATATCTGACCGCCACTCATATAATTCTTTTCAATCACCAATAATTCAAGACCTGCCCGCTTTCCGTAAATTGCTGCCGAAAGCCCTGCCGGTCCGGACCCTATAATAATTAAATCGTAAATCATCTTTCATCCTTTCTTCGCTTCTGCAAAAGTACCTTCTTTATTTTATCAGTTTTTCCCAAAACAGACAAGACATACCTGTTTGGTATAAATCTTGTATAATCTTATATAATCTTGTATAATGTAAATACTAATTTTTCATCAAAAGAGGAGTTTCCATGAACCAGACAGTACTTATAACCGGTGCCTCCCGCGGCATAGGAGAGGCCATTGCCCGTGAATTTGCGAGACAGGGATATGATTTAATTTTAACCTGCCGCACCAATATAGACATGTTACAAAAGTTAGCTACAGAACTGACAGATTCTTATCCCATCTCCTGTCATATTTTTCAGGCTGATATGGGGAATTTTGAAGATGTTCAAAAGGTATTTGATCAAATAAACAGTCTGGATGTTCTGATTAACAATGCAGGCATATCCTATGTAGGCTTATTAAATGAAATGTCACCTGAAGAGTGGCATCAGATCATGCATACCAATCTGGACTCCTGCTTCTACACCTCTAAACTTGTCATCCCCATGATGCTTCACAGCCACAGAGGGAAAATTATTAACATTAGTTCTGTATGGGGAAATGTAGGCGCATCCATGGAGGTTGCTTACTCAGCGTCCAAGGGTGGTGTTAATTCATTTACCAAGGCATTGGCCAAGGAACTGGCGCCCAGCAATATTCAGGTAAACGCTATCGCCTGTGGTATCATAGACACGGATATGAACAAATGCTTTAGCCCACAGGACATTGCAGCTATCAAAGAAGAGATTCCGGCAGACCGTCTCGGAACTCCGGCGGAGGTAGCCACTCTTGCTTTGCAGCTGGCAGAAGCTCCGGAATATTTAACAGGTCAGATTATCACTATAGATGGAGGCTGGTGCTAATGCACCAGCCTCTCTGCTTCTTCCAATCCTTCGTATCCATACATCAAAACGGACTGTTCCATAGTCTTTTTTGCAAGATTTCCACCACTTTTGGCACAATCCACCACGAATCTACCATATAATTCCAACATTTTGTCGGAATATGTGCTGATTTCACCACGCAAATAAGTCTCATATGAGGTGTTAAACAAATGATCCTCATAAGTGTGAATACTTCTGGCATTCCCTGCTAAATGCGGGTACTTTTCCGCAAATTCCTCCATCCAGGCCACCTGCATTCTTACTATTCCTTCAATAATCTGTCGCTTTTTGTCACTAATTGCAGGAAAACTTGCAGATATTTTTGCATATTCTTCCGGCGCCGTACTTTCCATCATTCTGCCGTACTTTTCTTCTATCAGGTTATGCCCCTTCCTGTATTCTCTGGTAAAATCATAATAATACTGCAAAAGCATATCCTTGCTCCAAAGTAAATACTGACTTTTTCGCATAATGGAGAAGGTAAACCAATCATCCTGACAATCCGCTCTTCCACCGTAATTTTTCACCTTATCAAAAGCCTCAAACTCCAGTCCTGCTATTTTTTCCGCCAGTTCCTCCACCGAAAGCTCAAATGCTCCGGCTTTGAACAGCAGCTCTCCCACATGTGCCTCCAAATAGGTTTCGATATCACTGATATAGTTTCTTTGATAGAGTAACAAAGCCACCTCTTCTGCTATCGCTTCTATATGCTTCTCTCTTTCCTCCTCTGCACAACTTGCAAGCACTTCTATGCGTTCCATAATACGTCCGTACTCTTCCACGGCAAGCAATCCCCGATACAGCCACTTATCATGCGGTGGATATTCTCCGTCCACCAGATATAACAACTGCATCACCTCTTTCAGCGCCTGGGAAAGCATGATTCCGGCTGCTACCAAATCCCCTCTTTTCTTCATTCTGGCATAATTATACTGTCCACACTGCGAAAACCTTGCTGCGTGTTCTGCAATTTTAGTATATACAAGGTGTCGGGGATAATTTTCTTTCAAAGCTTTCCGGATATCCGTCACGGTTCCTTCCGGGTCCGTAAATATTTTACCGTTTGTGGCTGCTGCCAAACGATACATTTCTATATTTTCCCAAGATATGTTGTCCAAAGAATCTATTCCCAATAGGTCTTCAAAATAATCCTGTATTACAAATACGCCCTGGCGTTTGTTAGCCTGACGAGATTCCTTGTACGCATACCCCTGAAACTCTACCGGCAGTCCCTGATAGGCTTCCTCCAATTTTTCACCAATCTCTTCATACACTTCCCGATTGACCCACATCATAAAACGCGGTCCCCAGTCGTGGTCCATGGAGAACCCGTCATCATAGCCAAAACAATCCGAGCCTTCGCCCATCAGTCCTACTGCAATCTGATGCACATATTGGGGGAATTCCTTCATTAACATGGGTTTACCGCAGGTTTCATAATACTCCCTGCACAGCTCCATTCCCTTCTTAGGAAGCTGAGGAGCGGCCTCTGTCTCCTCCATCCGGTCCCTGCACAGCCGGGCATTTTCCTCCTCCAGCCGTTCCTCGCACAGCCGGGCATTTTCCTGCATCCGGTAATAATACTCGTTACGCCCCAAAGATTCTTCAATTCCCTGTCCGGCCTTTTTAAAATATTTAAGCGCCCGGGCATATTCCTTCTTCCGATAGAAGTAATTTCCCATAGCCGACAATGCCGCACAATAATGACTATCCTTAATATTGTATTTCTCAAACAACATTATTGCTCCCGTAAAATACTTCTGCGCTTCTTCCTCCTGCTCTAACTCCAGACAGCTGTTTGCCAGATTCGTGTAGGTAACTGCCTGTTCAAAAATCGTATCCGGATTTTGAAGCGCGATACCAAGCGCCTTCAATAAGCTTTCCTTGGCCCAATCATACCTTTTCAGCTCCTGATAAAGCAGGCTCAAATTGTTATAAAAATTGGCCCACAGCATGTCCTTAGGTTCCAATTGCTCCTTATAAATCTCTGCTACTTTTATATAATGTTCCCAGGAATCCTCCAGTCTTCCTCCTGCCCGGTAAGCATTGGCCGCATTCAATACTGTGGTGGCATAGGGAATGCTTTCTCCAAGTCCCATTTGCTCTAACAACCCTATGCCCCTTTGCGCATATTCGTAGGAACGTTCTGCCTGTCCTGTTTCTCTACAGTACCCTGTCAATTCATTTAAAATAGGCACCATGTCCATCCTTGCACTTACGCATTCTTCTCCCTGTGCCTTGACTTCCAATTCCTGCAAAGCCTGCAGCATCAGTTTTTCTGCTTCTGCTCCTTTATTCTGTGCAAATAATGCATCAATTTTTTCTGTTAAACTTTCCATGACCAGACTCCTTTATTATCAATATGCAACGTATAAAACTATATTTTGTGTACACACTATTTTTAATATCAACTATCCAAGAAAGGGGAAACTATGCAATTATCCACCGAACTTTCCGAAAATATTTCTTTGTTTTCAAAGCTGCTTCCCATCGGCAAAAGCTTTGACTTAGTCACCAGAGAATTAACTTTAGGTAATACCAAGGCGTTTTTTATGACAATTAACGGGATGTGCCGTACTGAGGTTTTGCAGCAAATATTCTCAGATCTGCAAAATCCTGTTTATATGAAGGATACCACCGTAGACAATATTCAAACCTACGTTAGTGCCAAAATCGGCTATACCCAGGTGGAATTAAGCAGTGATATAAATAAAATCCTCCGCCAACTTCTCAGTGGTCCCTCTGTTTTACTTATTGATGGTTTCCCACAGGCAATTATTATGGATGTGCGAAGCTATCAAACACGTAGTGTAGAAGAACCGGACACAGAGCATGTTACCAAAGGTGCCCGGGACGGTTTCGTAGAAACCATGCTTTTCAATACAAATCTGATTCGGCGCCGCATCCGTTCACCGCAACTTACCTTTGAACTTTTATCCGTAGGTTCTGACAGCCAGACCGATGTGGCCATCTCCTATATCGGCGATCTGGCAGATGAAGAACTACTTGACCGTATACGCAAAGAGTTAAAGCAGCTAAAAATCTCCGCCCTGACCATGGGCTTTAAAAGCTTAGAAGAACTATTAGTACGTAAACGCTGGTTTCATCCCATGCCTTCTATTCATAACACCGAACGTCCCGATGTGGCATGCAGCTATTTATTGGAAGGGCATATTCTAATTATTGTAGACAATTCCCCTTCCGTACTCATTCTTCCCTGTACTCTGTTTCAGTTTACCCAGAGCCCGGCAGATTATTATAACAATCCTCTCACCGGGTGTTACTTTCGACTGGTGCGTTTCCTCTGCATCCCCATCAGTCTGTTTCTGATGCCTTTATTTTATTTGATAGCAGCTTTTTATCCGGACCTGGCAGTCCAAATGAGGCTACTTTCCTCCCCGGACCAATCTTGGCTGGAGCTTACCATCTTTGTATTTTCCGCAGAATTTTTACTGGATTTGTTTAAATACTCCTGCGCCCATAGCGCCTCCCGCTTCTCCGGTTCTCTCTCCATTATTGGCGGTTTGATTATCGGCGACGTGGCAGTACAACTTCAGTGGGCCACTACGGAAATATTATTTTACGCAGCAATTACTCTGCTAACCACTCTGTCTTTAGCTAGTCTGGAGTTAGGTAACAGCTTACGCATCTACCGCCTCTTTTTACTGGCTGCCACTGCATGCTTCGGTATCTGGGGATTTGGTATTGGTACAGCTCTGGTTTTGCTTTCTCTTTTCACCACACCCACCTTTGGAGGCTTCAGTTACCTATGGCCTTTAATTCCCTTCCGGTGGAAAGCACTGAAAACCTTACTGTTTCGATATCCCACCTTCCGTGAACAACCAAGCAGGGTATGGAAGCGTCACTAGCTTGCCCGGTCAGGCTTAAAGACAGCACCGGCTCCGGCTGGGCACAAACGCGCTCCTTACTCTCCCGCATCCTCCTTAAGAAGTGCTTCAAAGGGGAAATATCTTTCCCCGGGATGTTCCTGCTTCCAAGCATCCATGTGTTCTTTATTACAATCTTCTATCTCCCGGCGAAGTCCTGCTGCCGAGAGTCTGGCAGCTCCCTGCCCCCAGATAATAATTTGTTCCAAGGCATCCGAGGTAGCAACGGTCACATGATACTTTCTACCGATTTCATGTACCGTTTTTTCAATATACTGATCAGCAGTTTCCGCCTCCTTCGTATACACCACATAAATATTATGATATTTGCTTACACTACCCGGATTCCCCTTTACCTTGTATGCGTCAAATACCACAATCAGCGTATTCTTACGATACCCCTGATAATTACTCAACATATCCAAAAGCTTGCCTCTGGCCGCTTCCACATTGATATCTGCCAACTCCTTTAAATCTTCCCAGGCAAATATAATATTGTAACCGTCCACTAACAGATATTCTTTTAATTTCTCCTGTGGCTTTGGACGATAAACCACTTCCTTAGCAGGAACATAGCTTTTGGCAGAAACCGGACGATTCCAAGGATTCTTATCCTTGGCACGGTTTCCGTAAGTACGTTCAAAAATTTCCTCTATTTCTTCCTGACTGATGTATTTCTCCCTAAAACCAGCATATCCGTTGCTCTGCACTACCGACTCTTGCGCCTGTGCCACAGCCTTTTGTCGCAGGCTTTCACTCCACAAACTTTTCACATGTGCATAATTTTCTACGTCTTCCCACCCCACTACAAATCCGGCTCCATGGGAACAGAATACCGAACCGGTGGGGTTTTCTAAATCTCTTTCCGAATCGTATCCTACCGACTCTATTACTTCTTCCTCATTATGGCAGGGTGCGTAACACTTGAAATTACAGTTGATACGTCCTCTTCCTCTGGTATAGGCAATCACCTCGGTGGGATATCCGTTCATATTAGCTACCGGCACGGTCCCCTTTAATACCGACATTTCTCCGGCAGCTTCCGGTTCCGAGAAACTTCCCTTCATACGCTGGATGTCGTTCATGGCACGTCCGATACACTCTGTGGGTATCTCCAATACAAAATCATAAATCGGTTCTAATAGCCTGCTTTTAGCACGCTTCAAGCCATGACGCAATGCCCGGTAGGTAGCCTGTCTGAAGTCCCCGCCTTCCGTATGCTTAATATGTGCGCGCCCGGCGATTAATGTAATCTTCATATCCGTAATCTCCGAACCGGTCAACACACCTATATGTTTCTTTTCCTGTAAATGAGTCATAATCAATCTTTGCCAGTTTTTGTCCAGTTCATCCTCACTGCAATCCGCCTCAAAGACCAAACCACTACCCACTTCTCCCGGTTCTAAAAGCAAATGTACTTCTGCATAATGTCGCAGTGGTTCAAAATGTCCGATTCCTTCCACCGGTTCCAAAATCGTTTCTTTATAGACAATACTTCCGCTACCGAATTCTACTTCTGCGTCAAAACGCTTTCTTATAATATCCTTTAATATCTCTACCTGCACTTCCCCCATAACCTGTGCATGAATTTCGTTACTGCTTTCCTTCCACACAATATGGAGCTCCGGTATCTCTTCTTCCAAATGATACAAATTACGTAACATCTTGTGTACATCAAAGCCTTGGGGCAGCTCAATCCGATAGTTTAGCACCGGCACCAGCGTAGGCTGCTCTCCTTCTTTACACGCACCCAGTCCCTGACCACAATAAGTATCCTCCAGCCCTGTGACCGCACAAATACCACCGGCCTCCACTTCCTCTGCCAGTTTAAATTGTGTACCGGAATAGATTCTCAGCTGGTCTGCTTTCTGCGGACCAACCATACTCTTTACTTTCAGTGACCCACCCAGTACCTTTAGGTGCGTCAATCGGTTACCGTTATTGTCTCTGGAAATTTTATAAACTCTGGCAGCAAAATCCTGCGGATAAACAGGCAATGTACTATACCGTACAATTCCTGCCAAAAATTCTTCCACCCCCACAAGCTTTAAGGCCGAACCAAAAAAGCAGGGATATACCTGTCGCTTGAAAATCGCCCGACAAATATTCTCCGTTCCAATCTCTCCCTGCTCCAGATACTGCTCCATCAACTCTTCACAGCACATGGATAATTCATCCAGAAAGCTTTCTCTGCGTTCTTCTTCCTCTTTAAAGTCTGTAACAACACCGGAAAAATCCAGACAATTTTCATCTAATTTCTGTTTTAACTGTGTCAGAAGAGCTTCTTTGTCCGCTGCCGGCTGGTCCATTTTGTTAACAAACAAAAACACCGGTATACCATATCGCCTCAACAGTTTCCACAAAGTCTGCACATGTCCCTGCACTCCGTCAGCGCCACTGATAACCAGTATGGCCGCATCCAAAACCTGCAGTGTACGCTCTGTTTCTGCTGAAAAATCCACATGTCCCGGTGTATCCAATATGGTGACTGCCAGTTCTCTTTCCCCGTCCCTTAATACCACTTCCGCTTGTTTGGAAAAAATAGTAATTCCTCTGGCACGCTCCAATTCATGGGTGTCCAAAAAGGCATCCCCGTGGTCCACTCGTCCCAGCTTACGGATGCCTCCCGACAAATACATTATGCTCTCTGCCAAAGTGGTCTTCCCGGCATCTACATGTGCCAGGATTCCCACCACTAATTTCTTTGACTCCTTACTCATAACTCAAATAGCCTCTGACTATGGTCCATAAACGGAACAGCTTTCTAGAAGCCCAAATCCTCTCCTACTAAAATCACCTTAATTCTACCCGGATGTTTGGAAAATCTTGTTACCAGAAACTCACAGCAAATGGTATCCTTGGACATACAGTTCATACAAGAACCAAACTTCTTACAAGGAGTATCTAAATCAAATCTTTGGGCATTAATAGGTGCCGCCTCGTTTCTGGCACGATACACTGCCGCATCCACATCCTTTGCCACCTTATTCATACCCACTACCATAATCACATGCTCCGGACCATAAGCAATGGCTGCAACACGATTGGAGTTGCCGTCAATATTTACCAAAATACCGTCCTCTGTAATTGCATTAGAGCTACAGAGGAAATAATCACAGCCAAAAATCTTTCTTTCAATTTCCTTCTTCTCAATAGGATTGCTGCAGTTATCTCTGTCATATACTACAAATTCACCGGTTTTCAATACTACCTTCAAGCCGATTTCATCAATGGAAGCTGAACCGCCCCAGCCTACACTGCTTCCCTTGGGAATTAGTGACGCTGCTTTTTTCAGTGCTTCTTTCTTGGTTTCCACATAATAGCCTTCCATATTACGTGCTTCCAAGCCTTTGATTACTCTTTCTGCCAACATTTGGTTTCTTTTTTTGCGATTTGCATCCATATTTGTGTCCTCCACGTTTTATTGTCCTAAAATTTCTGCAATCTTTTCAATCATTTCATCTTCCTTCAGACGGAACTTGATTTCCACTCGTCTGGAAGCGTCCATATCTATTTCTCCGGAACCGGGCTTATACACCGGCGAACTAAAGGACCTGCCGTTTACCGTAAGTAATGTCCGAAGCTTATCGATCTGGGTTTTATTCAATCCGTTCTTTTCATCCAGACAAAACTCTGCAACTGAAATTGCTCGATTTGTTGATAGCTCCATATTGGTTTCATAGCTACCGGAGGTGTCTGTATGTCCTTCAATAATTATTTCTGCAATGTAATCCTTATAGGTATCCTGAAGTAAAACTTCCAGATACAAAGGAATAATTTCCTGTAAACTGGCTTTACTGCTGTCTGTCAGATTCGCCTTACCATACTCAAATAACACATCGGAAGAAAAGGTAATGGAACCGGTCTGTGCATCCACCTTCATACTGGAATCATTGAACTTTTTCTGCAGTTCTCCGATAATATCCGTACGAATCCCCACTATGTTTTGCAGCTCAGTCTTGGTAAATGCCAATTCAGACTGGGCTTCATCGATTTCCTGGTAAGCCATATCCAAATCTTTCTTCGCATTCTCTATTTCCAAATAAGCTGCATTTAATTCTTCCTGTGTCATAGCTGCCTCTGCATATGCATCTTGCAGCTTAAGAAGGGAATTTTCCAACTCTGTCTTGGAATTATCTATTTCTATCCGATAATTCTCCAAATCAATTTTTGCAAGCTCCAGTTCCGCAGATGCTTCATCCAGCTCCATCTGTGTCAGATCCAAAGCTACGGTTTTCTGCTTATAGATTGCCAAAGTAATCGCAATAATCAAAATAAATATAAGTAACAGTGCTGCCATCATATCCGAATAAGACTGCCAATAGCTGTGTTCTTCGTAAGCAGCACCTTTTCTTCTGCTTCTCCTCATCCGTATACCTCCATTTCTGACGTACTACATGTCTTTCATCTGTCCGTAGGTATACAACAGACTGCTGATTTCATTGTCCAATGTATCACAAGTCTCCTCAATTCTTTCAGACTGTTCCTTCAATTCCTTACCCAAAGCTTCCTGCTTCTGCATGGTAATTTCCAAAGTCTCCTGTAAAGACAGACTGGCACTTAACAATGCTTTCGTGGTTTCCTCCATGCTCTTGTAATTGCCGGCATATACTGTCTGTGCTTCACAGGCAGTCTCCAAAGCTCTGCCCAATCTGGCAAAATCCGTCGCCATAGCCTGCTCAATCTGTGCAGTAAAGCTTTGCACAATAACTTCCACACCACGGGTCTGCTCCAACGCATTTCCCTTTAAAAGCTCTGTGATATTTTTCAAAGAGGTAGCCATATTTGCCTGATATACCAACATAGCCTTCACACTGTCATCCGTACCTGCGCCAGCCGGCTCTACACATTCCTTATAACAGTCAAGGAACTCCTGCAGCTTATCATACGCATCTGACATAATGCAACGATGTACAAAAGTAAATATCAGGGAAAAGAAAATACCATATACAGAAGTATGGAATGCCACCTTCATACCTCCAAGCAACGGTCCTACATTATCTGAAATGGTATAAATATCATCCCCATTAAAAGAACCCAAACCGATGGATAAACCGATAAACGTACCCAAAATACCCAAACCGGTCAAAGTACCGGGAATTGCTGAATTATAATAGTTCATTCCCAGACGGTTGATGATGTCTTCATTTATATAGTCCTCAATATCACACTTATTGCTCAATCCTCTTTTGGTGGTATAACTGTGCATACGCTTCTGATAACGGGAAAAAGCTTCATCCAGCACTTCATCCCCGAAAGTTTTCTTTCTCTTGGAGTAATCCTCCCACAGCTTTTTATTTCCGCTGTCATATGCCTTGTATATTTTATCCGTCACCAGCACTAAGGCATCTGTACAACGATTCAATCTAATAAAGCTTATGGTAGAAATCATGAAAAGAACACCGATAACTGCCAAAAATCCCACATTAATAATTAAATTACTTGCCGATTCCATATTACCGGTAAACACACCGTTAATAAACAGAATCAACACTACCATCCCCACATACATAAAGAATAAAAAAATGTACAATTTGTTTTTCATAACCGCTCCTCCTTTGCAAAAAAGAGCTCTTTTACAAGAGCTCTAACCTTCAGAATCTACGTGATTTCCTTTAAACGCCTCTGCCTGCAGGGCTTTGGTATTTTTATCATAAGGATTGTCTTGTTTATACTGTATTTTGGTAGCCGTAGTACCTCCGGAAACATAGCTGCGACCGCACTCAGGACATACCGAAGTATGTATTCTGACACTGGCCATCAACACTTTTCCGTCGTCTTTCGCCGCCTTTTTATATGCATTTGAAACATGCTCCTGTTCATGGGCCCGCACTCTTGTACCTGCGGCTTCCGGCGAAATATGTGCAGCCGCTTTAAAGCTGACCATTTCATCCGAACCATCCTGATACTTGCGTTCCTTGCAGGTCTGACATTCCGTTTTTCCGGTAGCCTGAACTTTACCGGCGACCTGTTCTTCGCGCAACGGATTCATACCATTTACACTGTTTACGCCCTGCATGGGCTGATAATATAAATTCCCTAAACTATCACCGATTTTCATAGACCTGCTCCTTTCCTAAAATTCATATAAATTATACTATATTGAACGATTTTTTTCAACCATTCGACGTTACCGTCCTACACTTTTTCAAAACCGTCATAATACTCATACAACTTCTGCACACCATTCTCTAAAATATAGTAATGGCGAATATATGGCACCAGAAGTACCACTAACAAAACGGTCAAAACCAAAAGTCCCACTTGGACTAACATCAGGCTTGCCAACACAGAAAGCATGGTTAACAGCGCAAACGTCACCGTAACAATTAAATGTATCAGGCGCTCATGTTGAAAAAACTGTATCTGCACCAACATTTTTTGCCGTATGTCCTCTTTTTGCTCATCACTAAGCTCCTGCTTACTGACCTTCTCCATCCACGCCAGATAATCCTTCAGTCGCTTCTCCATTCCCATTCTCCTTTTTCAGTTCACCGGTCAACACCCAGCTTCCAAATACTTCTGTGCTCCACTCCTGCAAATCACTTAGCACCAATGTCACTCCGCCATACTCCCGAATACCATGGGCAGCAGCCTGCGCTTCCGTATACTCTTCCAAAAGGTAAACACTCTCCATTCTTACAGGCATAGCATTATAATGACAGACTAACGGAACCACTCCGGTTTCCTCTTCCACCAGAATCAGACCTTCCTCCGTCATACGAAATGTCACCCACGCCATTCCTTCTAACATGCACAAAGTCTGTTTCTGCGTAGACACATAATTACCTAAGGAATAGTAACAAAGTGCTCTGTTACCATTCTCTGCCTCTATCCACTCTACAGGCTGAATTACATGGGGATGGGTACCGATAATAATATCCGCTCCGGCTTCTGTCATCTGTAGTGCAAATTTCTTCTGGTAGCTGGAAGGCTTCGTGGTATACTCCGTCCCCCAGTGCGGACAAACCACTACTACATCAGCCATCTGCTCCGCCGTCTTGATGTCTTCCAGAACTTCTTCCCTAAGTGTGGTAAAATCTATTAATCTGCTGGACGCATCATACTCACAAAGCATGTCCATATAGCCTTCGTAGCTTTTGGGTAAAGACCCAAGATTCGGTCCATATGTATAATTCAATATTGCAAACGTAACATCTTCTATCTGTATAAGAGGGATTTCCTCAGGTGTTTTTTGTGTATTTTCCACCTTATCATGAATACCCACTACCGTCACTTCAGGGTAACTTTCCCAGAAATCGATACAATTTTCCATGCCGCTTACGCCCATATCCGCCGTATGGTTGGAAGAATGCAATACCACATTAAACCCCGCTCCCGCTATGGCCTCTCCTACCTCCGTAGGCGAATTAAAATGCGGATATCCCGAAAATCCTTCCTCATTACCTCCGAGTATGGTTTCCTGATTAATCATTTTTATTTCTGCCAGTTCCAGATAATCTGCAATTCCTTCAAATAAAAAATCATAATTGTAGGTACCGTCTTCACGGGCTCCGGTGCTTATAATCCCCATATGCATCAGATTATCCCCAACCATCATCAGGTTAATATCGTACTCCGGAAAAGGAGTAGGCGTCGGAATCGGAGTAGCTGTCGGAACCGGCGTGGGTTCCGGAGTTGCCACCGGCTCCTGCACCACAGGAACAAAAGTGGTTGTTTCCATTGTCATAAGGGTGTCCTGCACCATACCACATCCGGGAAGTATTAAAATATCCGCAAGTATAAGTCCGGACAAAATCCATCGCTTTATATTCATCTAATCTGTTTATCCTTCTTTCTTTCCTCTTATACTTACTTTACCACAGAAAAAATCCGCAGGCAATTCTTTCCCTGCGGATTTTAGAAATCTTAATAAAAGTTTAATTTATAGGGCGTCATCCAGCAAATCCTGATAGAACATAGCATAGTCCTTACGTCCTTCTTTGATGAACTGAATGGCAGAAGACGGATGTGCATTTAAAATACCGGTCAACAGATACGCAATATCGTATCCCCAGATAGCGCCCTCTTCTTTTAATTTAACCATCTGCTTCTCTACGAAATTCATAACAGCCATTTTGTTATATTTGGGATTTCTTAAGAAGCTCAATAATAATTCCATGTAACAGTTACCTGCACCTCGGCCCATACCACTCATCGTCGCATCCAGGAAGCTTGCACCTCTGGAAAGGGACTCAATAGTGTTTGCAAAAGCCAGCTGCTGATTATTATGTGCATGAATACCAATTATCTTGTTATATTTCTGAGCCACATCCATGTATTTCTTGGTCAGACGTTCAATCTGCTCCGGATAAAATGCACCAAAGCTGTCCACCAGATAGATAACATCTACATTACTCTGTGCCAGAAGCTCCAGACCTGCATCCAGATCCGCATCGTGCACCTTGGAAATTGCCATAATATTTACGGTAGTTTCATAGCCTTTCTTGTGTGCATCTTCAATCATTTCAATAGCCGCAGGAATCGTATTGATATAGGTCGCCACACGAATCATATCGATGACACTATCCTTCTTCGGTAAAATATCTTTCTTAAAATCCGTACGTCCCACATCTGCCATAACCGCAATTTTGATATCTGTCTTATTATCACCTACAATGGCACGAATATCCTTCTCGTCGCAGAATTTCCACTTACCGAATTTATTTACATCAAAAATTTCCTTAGATGCCTTATAACCAAACTCCATATAATCAACTCCGGCTTTAATATTTGCCAGATATAAATCTCTTACAAACTCATCACTGAACTGAAAATTATTTACCAGACCACCATCACGCATAGTACAATCCATTACACGTACGTCCGGACGAACTGAAATTAAAGAACCATGTCTCTCTGCCATAACTTTTGCCTCCGTCAATTCATTCGTCGCTTTAAACCGTTACACTTTAAAGCGTTAAATCATTATATATACAATACTACCGTTTTTTGATTTTGTCAACAAGAATATTTTATTTTGTCCCCAAAACGTCCATGGCAATCCCAGTGAACTATATTCCTATAAAGGACCTTCGGAGTGTCGTCTTCACTTGGCGAGGTTTTTCAGAGCCCAAAAGATTGCAAGGCAATCTTTGGAGGCTACGACCTCCGTCAGAGCGAAAGCGCGTCCGTATAGGAATATAGTCCACCGGGATTGCCATGGACGTTTTATATTTATCTTATAAATGCAACACTCTTTCTTTAATTTCCTGGGTTCTTCCCTGGTTCCAGAACTGGGTTCCGATATATCCGCAGGTTCTTCTGGCTACGTTCAAGGTATTCTGGTCGCGGTTCTTACAATTAGGACATTCCCAAATAAGCTTACCGCCATCTTCTACGATTTGAATTTCTCCGTCATATCCACATACCTGACAATAATCACTCTTGGTATTCAGCTCTGCATACATAATATTGTCATAGATAAACTGAATCACACTGATGACTGCCGGAATGTTATCCTGCATATTGGGTACTTCCACATAGCTGATAGCTCCACCGGTGGAAAGTGACTGGAACTCCGCTTCAAATTTCAGCTTCGTAAATGCATCAATGGGTTCCGTTACATGCACATGATAACTGTTGGTAATATAACCCTTATCCGTAATACCCTCTACAATGCCAAATCTTTGCTGCAAGCACTTTGCAAATTTATAAGTAGTACTTTCAATAGGGGAACCATAAATTGCAAAGCCTAAATTCGTTTCTGTTTTCCAACGGTTACACACGTCGTTCATATGCTGCATAACCGCTATAGCAAAATCCTTGGCATCCGGGTCTGTATGGGACTTACCGGTCATATATTTTACACATTCGTACAAGCCGGCATAACCCAGCGAAATGGTAGAATATCCGCCGTATAACAGCTTATCAATACTCTCGCCCTTCTTCAGTCTTGCCAATGCACCATGCTGCCAAAGAATCGGTGCCGCATCGGAAAGGGTTCCTTTTAATCTGTTATGTCGAATCATCAACGCTCGGTAGCACAAGTCCAAACGCTCATCAAAAATTCTCCAGAATTTACTGTAATCCTTCTGAGAAGAAAGAGCTACATCCACTAAGTTAATGGTAACCACACCTTGATTGAAACGGCCATAGAATTTGTACTGGCCATTCTCATCTCTCCACGCTGAAAGAGCACTACGGCAACCCATTACCGGGAAGCAGTTGCCTTCCTTTAATTCGAACATCTTCTTTTCAGAAATATAATCCGGAACCATTCTCTTGGCGGTACATTTTGCAGAAAGCTCTGTCAGATAGTAATACTGACTGCCTTCTCTGATATTGTCCTCTTCCAATACATAAATCAGTTTCGGGAATGCAGGGGTAATCCAGATACCATCCTCATTCTTAACACCCTGAATACGCTGGCGAAGCATTTCTTCAATAATAAGTGCCAGATCTGCCTTTTCCTGCTCATTCTTGGCTTCATTTAAGTACATAAATACTGTTAAGAACGGAGCCTGTCCATTGGTGGTCATTAATGTAATCACCTGATACTGAATGGTCTGGACGCCCTTTTCAATTTCCTTCTTTAATCGCTTCTCCACAATTTGTGAAATAATATCTTCAGATGGAGTGCTTCCGAAAATCTCTGCCTCTTCCAGAACTTCCTTACGGATTTTATCTCTGGAAACCTGAATAAATGGTGCTAAATGTGCCAAGCTGATACTCTGACCACCATATTGATTACTTGCCACCTGCGCAATAATCTGTGTCGCAATATTACATGCGGTAGAAAAGCTGTGGGGTTTATCAATATAAGTCTCACTGATTACCGTACCATTCTGTAACATATCTTCCAAATTCACCAGGTCACAGTTATGCATGTGCTGGGCAAAATAGTCCGCATCATGGAAATGAATCAGACCTTCCTTATCTGCCTTCACAATATCATCGGGCAAAAGTAAACGTCTGGTTAAGTCACGGCTTACTTCACCTGCCATATAATCACGCTGTACACTATTAATAATCGGGTCCTTATTGGAATTTTCCTGCATTACTTCTTCGTTATTACACTCAATCAGGGAAAGGATACGATCATCCGTAGTATTACTCTTTCTGATGAGGAATCTGGTGTAACGATACTTAACATAGCATCTTGCTACATTAAATGCACCCTGAGCCATAATCTGATTCTCCACCATATCCTGCATTTCTTCTACCGAAATGGCACGATTCATCTTCGTACACTTAAAATTAATATACTCTGCAATCTCCTCAATCTGTGCCTGTGTCAATTCTTCACGCACCGCTGCCTTATTTGCCTTAGAAATCGCATTTATAATCTTCTCCAGATCAAAATCTACTTCCGAACCATTTCTTTTAATAACCTTCATAAAATCCTTACCCCTTCCTATTTCCGACCGCTCTCGCGATATGAATCCATTGTAACACTAAATATTGTGTTTGCATAGTCTGTTTTTGGCTTTTTTCTACAATATATTGTGCATTTAGAAAAGGTTTTCTTGGCCATAAGCATGGTATTTACTGGACTTTATACTGATGCTAATAGATTTTCATCCTATTTTATTAATGATTTTACTTTCCTATTTGTAACAATATCTTCTGCCTTTATAGAGTCACATAGTACAAGCGAACATGGGTCATATTTTTTACAATTTGCAATGACACTTTCCAAACTATAATTGGCGTAACAATACTTACAACCATTCCGGCAGGTATTATAAGTACCTACATCCATGCTCTCAATACAGCCACATTCTTTCCTCTGGTTCTTGTCCTTACCTATTTTCAATTCGGCACCGATTATCTCTTCTATTAATTCCTTATCAATACAGGCATTATGTCCAATCCCGCATTCTTCCAAATCCATAGCTTCCGCGCAGGACGTAATCGTCATACCATTCTCTCCGGCTATTCGCGCCAACTCCCCGGCAAACGTAACCAGCTCCTCCCGGCCAAGTTCATATACCCCCAACTCAGCCATACTCTTCCTTATCTTTGCATAACTATCCACAAAGCTGATTACACACTTTTCAGTATATCCTTTTAAAGCTCCTGCTATTTGTGAAAACGCCTTTAGATGATACTCCGGCGTATAAACCTTCGTAAAAAGAATCGGGTCATAACGCCAGACTACCTTTTCACTACCAATTTGATCAGAAAGCTCTTGAAATACCGGTATCATAACTTCCTTCTTGTGAGGTATATTTTTCTCCACATCCCTGCCATAGCCCGTCAACGTAAATTGAAAATAATAATGATACCCGGAAAGTTCCTGTAATCTATCCAACATAGGTTTCGGATTCTTGGTCCAAAACACAATACAATCTACCACCTCCGGCGACAGTTCAATTCGACTCACCTGTGATAGATTCATAGGGTTCCTGACACATAGGTACCCTTCCTTTATTCTGTTAAAAAACCACTCACTATAATAACTGGGAATATCGGTTCTGCGACTCACACTTAAGATCATCCCCTGCCACCTCACGTATCATTGTTTACTCCTCTACCGGAACATCTCCACAGGTACCTCTTCAGCCATTCTCTGATATCCCAACGCACTGGGATGCAAATGATCGCCACTGTCATATTTCTCCAAAAATGCTTCCACGTCCCGGGGATTTCTAAGTGCCTTATCAAAATCCACCACACCGTCAATCAAGTCTGTGGTTCGGATAAATTCATTGTACGCATCCTTCAATTCATCCCTAAATGGTGCATAAGTTCTCCATCCTTTGATAGGTAATAACGTTCCTACGTACACTTTATAATCATAGCTTCGTGCCAATTCAATATAGCGCTTTAATCCCTCAATCAACTGATCCGCGGTAGGCAAATCACTCATGGGCCGGAACGGATTTACCTCTACGCCCACCGGATGAATAATATCATTGATGCCCTGCTGAATCAGTACTGTATCAGCGCCATCCGTGGGCACTTCATGAAAAAATCTTTTACTACCCATTAATCCATAAGAAGCATAGGTCAAACAATCATACTCCCTTAAAATTCTGGAACCGCTGGTAGCCCGTCGTATGGCTGCCGTATGAGTATAGCCTTCTTCCTTTAACCGCAAATTCAAATAATCCGGCCAATCCTGCGCCGTTATGGAATCTCCGTAACAGACAATAGTCCGATTCTCTTTGCTCGTCAAAACCGAAACATTGCTCAAAAAGTAAAAAATATTGGTACTGCGGGAAACGGTAATCGGAATATCCTTTTCGTAAGTATAATCTCCCACCGCATACACGCCTTTTGTCAACGGACCGCAGGTATATACCGCGGAACGCATATGAGTGAAATCCCCTAAATAGAAGCTGACAAAAGAAGTGGAACCGGCTTCTACAGTCACCTCTACCGGGTCAGATACTACATTTTCTCCTGCTGCCACCGTCACACTTTCCTTGCCACCATACGTTAAGGTTACAAATTTACCGCCCGCCCAAAAGCTGCTTTTCGAAATGGTAATCGGCTCCATACCGCAATAATTATCAAAGGTTACACGAACCTGCTCCCCCTCAAAGGGAGAATATATATTATATCGCAGGGTAATGTTTTTGCCATAGCTCTCCGGTCTGTTTTCTCCGATAGATATTGCATTTCCCCAAATAGATGCAAAGTGTTTGTTATTCATGTGTTTTATTGGCAGTCATAAAGACTGCCTCTCCTGTCTCTTAATTTTATAGCTTTCATCCGCGTACATGATACCACGAAATTTGTCAAAAAAATAGTGGAATGTGAAAAAATCACATTCCAACCGCATTGTCATACCCTACCTCAGCCTTTTGGCAAGCACCTCCAATTGTTCTGCATTTTCCTTTTTTAACGTAGAACGTATGGAAATCATAGGCTCTAGAATCTCAATATTTTTCATGCTCTGCAGAATCTCTCCCATAGTCTTTGCTGCGGTGGGCTGCCAGGAACCATTTTCAATGATTGCCACCTTACGATTTTGAAAGGATTTGTTTTTCAAATGATGCAGAAAATCCTCCATCACCGGAAATACTCCTCCGTCATAGCTTGCAGCCGCCAAAACCAGCTTATCATAACGAAACGCATCCGATATCACCTTAGACATGTCCGCTCTGGTCAAATCATGCATACGATATCGTACGCCCTCTTCCTGTAACATCTCCGCCAGCGACTCTGCGGCAACTGCCGTATTTCCGTGAAAGGACGCATATACGATTACTACGCCCCGACTTTCCGGTTGAAAACTGCTCCATATTTTGTATAGGTTTACATAATTCTCCAATCCCTCACGAACAACAGGACCGTGCAGAGGGCATACGCACTGAAAATCCAATCCTTCCAGCTTTTTGAACAAATTCTGCACCGCAGCTCCATATTTCCCAACAATATTAAAGTAATATCTTCTGGCCTCACAGGCCCATCCCACATCCTCCGTCAACGACAGTGCACCGAATTTCCCAAAGGCATCTGCAGAAAACAAAACCTTATCGGTACTTTCGTAAGAAACCATTACCTCCGGCCAATGTACCATAGGAGCCATGTAAAAATGAAGTACGTGATTCCCCAGCGAAAGTTTATCTCCCTCTTTTACTTTAAGAGTTCCCACCTGTGGCGACAGTTCAAAATATTGATGCAACATCTCAAAAGTCTTTTCATTGCCTACCAAAACCACTTCCGGAAACAATTCAACCATCCGCATAATTCCTCCCGCATGGTCCGGTTCTAAATGCTGCAACACTAAGAAATCTACACTGCGCCCCCCCAGTGCCTCCAGCAATCGTTTTTCCCAAGTAAGCTGTCCCCTTTTATCCACCGTATCCATAACCGCCACCACTTCATCCATAATCACATAAGAATTATACGAAATTCCTTCCGGCACCGGATACTGGCTTTCAAACAAATCCAAGGAGGTGTCATCCACACCGATATATTCTATCCCCAAACCTATCTGTTCCTGCATAATTTTACCTCACTTTTTTCAATAATAATCTATATGTATTATGTACAAAAAGTCCATTCTTTATTGATTTACAATCAACTGTTAACATGCTATTATAAATAAAAAGAATTTGTTAGAGGGAGACAAGGATATGAGCGAGCAGACCTTCATGGATAACAAGAAAATAAAGGACTTAATTGACAATGTAGAAAAAGTCATTGTAGGCAAAACACATAATATTGAACTGATTGTTGCAGCCATGCTGACAGGCGGACATGTTCTGATTGAAGATGTTCCGGGCGTTGGAAAAACTCAGTTAGTATCTGCTTTGGCAAGCTCCTGTAAGGGAGTATTCGGACGTTTGCAGATGACGCCGGATATTATGCCCACAGACATTACCGGATTTACAATGATAAATACTTCCACCCACGAAAATGAATTCCGTAAGGGTGCCGCCTTTTGTAATTTTTTACTGGCGGATGAAATTAACCGTTCCTCACCAAAATCCCAGTCTGCGCTTTTGGAAATTATGGAAGAACAGCAGGTCAGTATCGACGGAAATACTTATCCTCTCCCCAGACCGTTTATGGTTCTGGCTACCCAGAATCCGGTAGAAACCTATGGAACCTACCATTTACCGGAAGCACAGATGGACCGTTTCATTATGAAAATCAGTCTGGGGTATCCCAGTGCCAAAGAAGAGATGGACATTATTCTTCGTAACGAACGTAAGTTATCATCCAAGCAGCTGACACCGGTTATTACCTGTGAAGAAATCGTAGAAATCTCAGAAAGTCTTGCAGATATTTACTGTTCTGAGGCAGTAAGGTCCTATATCGTAAGTATCGTAAATGCTACACGTAATGCTGATTTTATTCAGCTGGGTGTCAGCCCCCGAGGCAGTATTGCCCTTTATCGCATGGCAAAGGCTTATGCCTTTGTTAAAGGAAGACAGCATGTTCTGCCCGATGATATTAAGGCACTTGCTCCTTATGTACTTTCCCACAGAATCATCTTAACCCCCAAGGGTAAGTCTGTGCTTGGCACCACCGAAGGTGCTATCCTTAAATTGTTGGAAGATATTCCGGTACCGACCGAATAACAGGAGTTTTTATGAAACGATTCCTACGTATTGCCAAAGGCATTATTAACTATATAGGGGCAATGATGTTCGCCGTCATATTTGCACTGTTTCTGGACGCAAATGTTGGATGGTTTATTTTGCTTTCCCTGATACTGGCACCACTATTGTCAGTCTTTTTGGCATGGTTAAGCAGTCGTTTACTCACGATTTCCTGTGACATGAAGGAAGCCATTCTGTCCAAGGGTGACCGCCTCAACATGACCATCCATGTCACCAATCGCTCTATTTTCCCTACGCCTCCCGTGGAGCTGTTACTTACAACAGAAGCCGGTGTGCAAAGCGCAGTACCTCAAATACTTGTTTCTGCCATGTCCCGGACTACCCAAACCTTTGATGCCACCTTTATTGCCCGCATCTGTGGCAAATCTACCATTGGCATTTCACAGGTACGCGTGACGGATTATCTGGGGCTTTTTTCCTTCCCTATTCGAAACTTAAACCCGGATTCGCTGCAAAAAAATGTTGCAGTTATACCGGACATTGCCGAAATCTCTGCCCGCGACGATAATTTATTAAAAACCATGCAGGCTTCCCTGCATACAGATGACAGCGACGATACCACAGAATCTTCCGCTATATCTTTCGGAGGCTTCCCCGGTTACAACAGCAGGGAATATGTGCCCGGTGATCCTTTAAAAAGAATTAACTGGAAACAATCTGCCCGCAAGAATAAATTGCTGGTACGTTTGGATGATGAAATGGCTTCTCAGGCCATCAATGTAGTGTTGGACAGTGTCTTCGAGAAGAAGCGACTGAACACCCGTGAACTTCTGGGATATTCCCAGTACAGTGACTGTACCCCGGAGAATGTATTGTATAAGGTGGCTGAGGATGCGGTAGAAAACGCTTTGGGAATTCTTTTGGTATTACTTCGCCATAACTATACCATTCATTTCTATGTATTTGACGGAACTCAATTTCAGCAATACGAAATACAGGATGAAGTGGATTTGGAAAATATACGTCTGGAGCTGGCGCATTACAGCTTTTCTACTGACGAAAATCTTCCCCGCTTCCCGGGCAGAGAGATTGCCGGAAACAGTAGTGGTGTTTCTCTCTTCTCCACTCCAAACAATTACGGAGATGCCCATGCAGTATTAAGTACCCAGCCGGAAAACTTATATACCACTATCTACTCTGTGGTGGAGGAAGCCTCAAAACGTCCCATTACTGACGAAGATATTACCCTAATGTCCCGAAGTAAAAAAGAAAACGTATCCGTTGTTACTCAAGTAATCAACACCTTAAAAGTATTGATAGTTCCCTTTTTATTGTCATTCCTTTTAAGTGCCAATGTTTTCTACGCCTTTGATATTCCCCTGCTTTCCTGGTGGAGTGTTGCACAATTTGCAGTTTGTGTCGGTATATTTATTTTGTGTGAATTTGTCCGCAAACACCGTTTTATCGGAGGTACTTTTACGTCCCTTTTGATTATGGGTATTCTATATATGTATATACGCATTGTTTTCATGGCAGATTGGGGTACTACCTATATGCACTGGTTCATGTCCGGTGGTGATTCCGTCCCCAACAGCTTTGCGTACCTATTATCCATATTATTGGTATTTACCACTTTTTTTGCCATGGTTGTATACTATTTCAGCCGGGCACTTTATCGTACTTCCTTTTTGATGTTGGTAAGCTTAATCCCCTTCATTGTACATGTAAAGCTCATGCACGAGATGAATATGACTTATGCAGTATTTACCACTGCCCTGAATATTGGGGTTTTCCTAATTCATAATCGCAGTGAAAAAGACAAGGGAAAACGTGTTGTAGGAAATCTGTCCGGACTGACTTCTCTGGGACTATACACCCTTCTCTTCTTACTTATGGGACTGGCTGTACCCAAAGAAGAGGAAACCCGGTATTACTACGTATTTGAGAACTTGTTCTTAGGCGGTAACGTCAGTACCATTCTACCGGAAGAATATTCTACCATGAGTGAACATTCCGGCAATGCAGATAATTTTGAAGAATTAAATGACCGAAAGCTTTACGAAATCACTTCGGTGGATATGGGGCCTTTCGTTTATTTAAACCGACAGACCTTTGACTATTATGATTTTACTAATGATTATTGGTATGCGGATGATTACTCCTCTGAGGCAGTACTTTCCCCCGCTTTTTGGACCACTGAAAAAGAACCGCAGAATCTTACTACTTTGGCGCAGGCTATGCATGCTGCGGAAGAACTTTCTCCGGGATTTTTGCAGAAATATGGTTTGGGAAATATTCCCGCAGATTTCAGCCAGCGTCAGGACACCATATATCTTACCACTACCAACTTCCCCAGCGTAGCCTATCTGACGCCCCCCGGAACGTTCAATGTAGTGGTAAAGCAGGATAGCAATCATCAGGACATGGAATCTACCATGGTATCCAAAACCGGTATCTACCAACGTATCGGCGATTTCTTATACAAAGACCTGGAATATGAAGTTAGCTATTATGACATGCTGGATTCTTCTACGGCCTGGATTGGTGCCGGTGGTTCAAACATGACCATGGACGAATCTTTCAATATGCTGTACGAACTTGTTGATATCCTAAAGGACCACAAGAATGAAGACTACCTGCTTACTGTTCAATACTATCTGGGTGATGCCTGGAATGCTTTAGAATACCAGCGCCTGTATGCAGAAAATACAGATAGGATTCCGGACAGTGTCCGTGAGCTGGCTGCTGAGATTACCAAAGACTGTACCTATGATTGGGAAAAGGCTGCAGCCCTGCAGAATTATTTTGAAGAAAATGATTTTGTATATGACCTTTCCTACAAGGCACCCGATGACAGTGTAGAATATTTCCTGTTTGAAGGAAAAACCGGTACCTGTTCCGACTACGCTTCTGCTTATGTATTAATGGCTCGTTCTGTGGGATTGATTACCCGTTATGCAGAAGGTTTTGTACCGGATGCAGAATATGGCGGACAATATGTAGTTCGTACGGATTGCGGTCATGCCTATCCGGAGGTCTACATTCCTAACGTTGGTTTCGTTGTATATGAAGCCACGAAGCCGGCTATATACAATGTTACCTCACAACGTCAGGGTGGCAATGGATTTGCAGGATATTTAATGATTGTAGGATATCGTAGCATATTGATTTTTGCCGGCGTATCACTGACAATTGCCCTACTTCTGTTTATACGCCTGATTTTAGGTCCTTACGTCAGTGAAGCATACTTTACCTCTACCGTTAGAAAAGCAACACCTAATAAGGCAATTCTTCTCATATACACGCGTATCCGCAAGAAGCTGACGTTCAAAACCATTGATAATGCCTTTACTTTAACACCGGCAGAATACGGTCATCGTTTTGCAAATGTTTATAACTATGATGTGAATGAGTTTATTGCTTTGGTTGAAACTGCCGCCTATACGAATACCACGCTTACCGATAGTGATAAGGCAAAAGGGCTGGAATGGTACCAGCAAATACGTTCTTTATTACGGAGTCAAAAACGTAAAACAACGAAATAAGACCGACAGACATAATATGTCTTGAAAAAAAGGCCGACTATGGCTAAAATAAAATTAACAACAAAAGAAAGGAAGCGATACTATGTACAACGGAAATGAAAATATTATGATTTGTGACCACCCATTAATTAAGCATAAAATTACCATGCTTCGTAACAAGAATACCGGTACCAATGAATTTAGAGCTATTGTAGAAGAAATAGCCATGCTTATCGGTTATGAAGCATTGAGAGATTTGGAACTGGAGTATGTCGATGTGGAAACCCCTATTGAAACTGCCAGCTGTCCTGTAATTGCAGGCAAGAAGCAGGCAATTGTTCCCATCTTACGTGCCGGCTTAGGTATGGTAAACGGATTGCTGAAGCTGATGCCCACTGCCAAAGTCGGACATATCGGTTTATACCGCGATGAAGAAACCTTTGAACCACAGGAATATTATTGTAAGCTTCCTTCTTCTATCGACAAGCGTAAAATCTTCGTAGTGGATCCTATGCTTGCAACCGGCGGTTCTGCTATCGCAGCTATCGACTTTATCAAAAAATACGGCGGAAAGGACATCACCTTCCTTTGTGTGATTGCAGCTCCCATTGGTCTGGAAAAGCTTCAGGCAGCTCATCCTGATATCAAAATCTTTGTAGGTAACCTTGATAAATGCTTAAATGACAAAGCCTACATTGTACCGGGTCTTGGCGATGCAGGCGACCGTATTTTCGGAACCAAGTAATCCCTTTTAAAAAAGCGCAAACACAAAAAGCGTAGCTTCTGACGAGATAAATATCCCGGAAGCTACGCTTATTTATTTTCTTCTATTCCTCTTCAAACTCGTAATCCTTACCCGGCAAAATAGCATTCATAATAATACCGGTAAGTGCACCAACTGCCAGACCGGAAAGACTAATGGTAATCTGACCGATGTTGAATGCAATAGCACCTGCCGCACTATAGTTGATACCAATCGCAAGAACCAAAATCAATGCTGCAATAATAACATTTCTTGTTGCGGTGAAATCCACCTTATTCTCTACAATATTGCGTACGCCGACTGCAGAAATCATACCGTAAAGGATTAAAGAAATACCGCCAACGGTTGCTGCGGGCATTGCCTGAATGATGGCTGCAAATTTCGGACAGAAAGAGAATACAATAGCAAATACTGCTGCCAGTCTGACTACAAACGGGTCATATACCTTGGACAAATTCAATACACCGGTATTCTCACCATAAGTGGTATTTGCAGGAGCACCGAACAAGGATGCTACAATTGTTGCCAGACCGTCACCTAACAAGGTTCTGTGAAGTCCCGGATCCTTAATGTAATTTCTGCCGGTAGTAGAGGAAATTGCTGAAATATCACCAATGTGCTCTACGATTGTTGCTAAAGCAATGGGCATAATAGTGATTACTGCAGTAACCATTTTGGAAACATCGAAGTTATCTCCAAACATACCAAGTACTGTCATGTCCTTTACAATGGGGATACCTACCCATGCTGCATCCTTTACAATTGTAAAATCAACCTCACCGGCTATAATTCCCACGATGTAAGAAACTATTACACCTATCAAAATCGGTATAATCTTAACCATACCTTTACCAAAAATATTACAAAGAATAACCACTACAATAGCTACGATTGCCACCAACCAGTTATTTGCACAGTTATCAATAGCTGACTGGGAAAGTGTCAAACCAATTGCAATAATAATAGGTCCTGTTACAATCGGCGGGAAGAATTTCATAACCTTACGTGCTGAGAACAGCTTAAACAGTGCCGCCATCACCAAATAAAGCAAACCGGCACAGGCAACACCAAAGCACGCATAAGGAATCATTTCCACATTACTGCTGCCATCCTCCAATTTGGGAGCAATTGCAAAGTAACCGCCTAAAAAAGCAAAAGAAGAACCTAAGAATGCCGGCACTTTTCCCTTCGTTAACAAATGGAACAATAATGTACCAATACCTGCAAACAAAAGTGTGGTAGATACATTTAAGCCGGTAAGAATAGGTACCAAAACTGTAGCTCCAAACATTGCAAACATATGCTGGAAACCTAAAATAACCACCTTACCCGTACCAAGCTCTTTTGCATTGTAAATTGCATCTTGTTGTGTCTTGTTATTCATTTTTTTCCTCCTTGTATTTTTGTAAGCATTGCTCAACAATACACCCATGTATTATGCCCTGCCCACATTAAATTCATAATAGCACAATTTACGACATATCACAATTACCTAATAAACATTCCTCCCAGCTGTTAATAACCTCCAGCCCTGTCGCATAAGGAGATGCAGACAAATAAAATTTATCAAAGTGCTGCTTTATCCTTGTATTCCGGCAAAACTCCTCCACCGGGCATTCTTGGTCCTGCATCACTATACTTCCTCCGGTTTCATTCAAATGGGTAATCATCAGTGACCGACAAGGCATAGGCATTTGATATTCCTTAAGAACCTGCAAATCTTCTGTCACCGGCAGCACAAATTCTTCCACAGTACCATGTCTTGCAAACCTCAATCTTCCCTGCCATGGATTCTCCACATTGGTAGCATCCGGCTGTATAATCCCCAATTCTTCCCTGCTACACTCATAGGGAAGCGGTCCGGCCCCATGCCTGGTTACAAAGCTACGTGTTACATAAATCACCTCATCCGGCCATAAATCGTAACGCTTAAGAAACGCACAGGGATGATGCAGTCCTGTTCTGGAGGCTGTTACATGAGGCGTAAACGTTTCATTCTCCGAGTCAAGAAGGAGTCCCTGCCCGTTTTCAAAAATGACTTGCTCGTAACCATTCATAAACTGAGCCATATTTTCCACCGGTTGCACATAATCCAGATTTTCCAGAATCTGCGTAGCTACATTGATGAGCACATTAGTATCTTTTAAGAGCTCACCATATTCTCCTAAGCTTCCCTTGGATAAATTAAGCGCCTGTAACCTATCGGGCAAATATTTCGCACGAATCTCCTGCAACCGTTCCACCAATTCTGCCCGATTCATACGTATAAGTTCGTCCAAAGTAATTGCAAACCCTGCCTCCCCGCGAAGCTGCGCTTCGTAAATTCCCATGCCACAGCTTCCGTGGCGGGTTGCACCACGCGCTTCCTCTGCCGCCATATTTAAAAGAACATCATCTATCAAAGTAATCTGCGCACCGGGCTGTGCATAAATCCTCGGAACAAAACCGGCTAATGCACGAAAATCTTCCAGTTCTTCTCCCAACTTGTAAAGGTCAGGGAAATATGTATCCGCCCACAAAGTATCCGCCCCTCGAAAAGAACCGGAGGATAATTCATGAAATACAAACCGTTTCTCCGGTAAATCTACCGTATGACCGGACTGTGCACCGCCATTGTGGCGAATCACCAGTGTCCTCTCTTCCGGATTTTGCATTGCCAAATAATCTACAGCCAGCCCTTTGCCTTCATCACCGAAATTCTTGCCGATTACTACATAAATATATGGTCTTCTCAAAAGAACAGTCCTTTCTTCTTGGTTTTAATTACCAAATCCTTCACTGCATTTCTGACAATGGGCTGTGCCAGCTCAGACCACTGGGAAATCACCTTTTCCTTGTCCTCCCCATTTACTAACTGCATGGTGGTAATAATAATTTCCGGCAAAGTATTGACCGATTCTTTCGGAATACACAAAATCTTGCCCGGTAATATACTCTGCAAGGTAGCCGGGATACCCGGTCTGTGCTTTTCAATATGTATATGGAACACTTCGAAATTCTCTCCTGCCATCTCTGCCAGACGCTTGGAAGATACATCCACATGCACATCATCAAAAATATTCTTAATGTATTCCTGCTTTAAATTCTCATGACAATCCGCATCACCTATGGTAAACAAAAAGCCCTTCTTTCCATGCTTCTCATTGCAGTCTGTCTTCACATGCTTGGCCGCAAAGTACCACAGCAGTTCATAATCCTCCGCCGAATCGCCGCCTCTTCCCTCTAACCAAAGGCTAAGTAGCTGCTCTGCAATACGGATATCGGACTCAAACTGCGTTACCTGTAAAGGCGCATAATCTTTTACATCTCCGATTGCTGCAAACATAATCTGCGGGTCTTCAATCGGCTTATTTGCATAAATCTTCATCATGGTCTCATTCAAACCGTTTTTTGCAATTTCTGCAGACAAATATCCCATGGAACCGGTCACATCCAATCCTAAAATAATCGGTGTGGAATTGGGATGATCTTCATTGTCCCTTGCCTCTCGCACATTGATAAATTTAGGATTGAAACGATCCTCCATCTGATTTGCCTTAAACAGCTGTGATGCAGTGGACTCCGCCGTGATTTTGGAACTATTTTTAAGCTTTGTCCAATCCGCACTTGTATAACTACCTCTTCCCATTACTATGTCCTCCTATTTTTAAATTTACATTTTCTTATCCTGCTTTACAACCAACACATTACATGTCAAATTTCGTAAAATGTCTTCCGCCAAGCTCTGTTTCAATTACCTTGTCCCAAGCCGCAAAATCATCATACGCAGCTTTTTTCGGCTCCCCTTCTATAAAGCGAATTAGTGGCTTAGGAGCTGTTTTGTAGCCTTCCCCTAACATTTCCCCTGCCACACATCGAATGGCCTTTAAATCCTTTTCTGACGTTACCATACCGGTACATGCCTGCTGCCAGCCGCCAAATAATGCCGCTTCATGGGTTCTGGGATTAATAAAAACAGATTTCGTACTGATTGCGTTATGCGACATATTATTATACAAAAGCACACAGGCAATATTCTCCAGTCTGGAAATAATCCACTCTACATGCTCCGGTATCATATCCCCAAACAGTGCAAGAGGATAAAAATCCTCTTCCTTACTGTATACTAACATCCGTGCTCCATCCTTTAGCTTGTAATCTCCGGCTAATTTAGGAAAGCATCTGCCAAGTCCCTTCATATCTGCCTGGGGAAAGGTCAGTCCGGAAAATGCCCGGATTGCCTTATCTGCCTGCTCCGCCATCCCCTTAGGATATATATAGATTACAGTACTGTTGGCACAATACATGTCCACACCGTTTTCTTTCCCATGATACAGATATTGTATGGTAATGTCCGTGTCCTCCACATCCTGAAAAGTAACAGTCTGTGCCTGGTTCCAAATAAAAGCCTTCCGCTCCGGCGTCTTTCTGTCTTCTGCCACCGCACTTAAATACTCCAGCATCCGCAGACGAAATTCCTTGTATTCTCTTAATTGTTTATCTGTGAAAAAATTCTTTGTACCGCAATAGGGACATACCAGCTCTCCGATACGGTCCACCTTCATGTCACCTGAACAATGTTCACACTGAAACTGAAGCATTGCCTCCCCCTCCTTACAAATTTATTCGTTTATCGAAACTATATTACCATTCTCCGCTACACTCAAAATCTCCTTAAAAAACTCCAAAAAACCATCCTCTACCGCCACCTGATCCAATGCGTCCTCAGGAAGGTCATAATAGTACTTTCCGGTCTTAATATCAATAGAGAGACTGTCTAAGGGAAATCCCTTTTTCAGTATGGGATGTGCCCGGTCCGTTAATAGAAATCTCTCGCTTTCCATGGTAGGTTCCATGGCTTCATAAACAGTATCCCCATCCACCACAAAACAAATAGCATTGCGATAGCGGGCAGTTAAATTACCATACTGCTTCGCCAGTCCGGCATAATATGCCTGCATCTCTTCGTCTGTCAAATACTTGCCATTAATGGTTCGTACATGCACTCCGGGCTGTACCTCATCCGGCACATTGTCAAAATAAAGTCCCGAATCACAGGAAAATACCGGCATGTGGAAAGCCTCGTAGTATGCCAACGCCTTAATTCGTGCATTCTCCAAAGGAGTACTACCGTTTTCATCCACCTGCGGTACTTCCAGTCCTTGCGCCTTAATATCCTTTAATCCGATTAATTCTATCCCTAAGATATCCAGACGCCTCTGCATGGCAGACAGCTTCGCCGGATTCCCGGTTCCATAAAGTATTTTCATGCTTCTACCTCATATCCTTACATGTAAACGCTTACTTTTTTTTGTTAATATTTTTCAATATAATTTAATTATAACAGCTTATCAAAAGAATACAATCCAATCCACAAAAATAAGCAATTTTCTCCTCTTTTTCCATTTCTCATGTTTACTTTATGAGCAAAATATATTAAAATATATGCTGATAAAATTACATAAAGGAGACGTAATTATGAGTATTTCACCATTACAGAAAGCTAGATATGAGTATTCTCCCAAGCTTCCCGGCATGCTTAGAAACGGTATTGCTGATATTTGTGTAAAGGAAGGCGCAGAAACTCAGAGCGTAGCTGACCAGGACAAGATTAAAGCACTTTTCCCTAATACTTATGGCAAGAAGGAAATCACTTTCCAGAAGGGACAGAACACCTCTGAAGCAAAGAAGCAGATCGTAGGTGTTATCCTTTCCGGTGGACAGGCTCCCGGCGGACATAATGTTGTTTGTGGTTTATATGATGCTTTAAAGGCAACCAACAAGGAAAATGAACTTTACGGCTTCAAGGGCGGCCCCAGCGGTCTTATTGAAGACGATTACATCGTTATGACTGACGAATATATCGATCAGTTCAGAAACACCGGTGGTTTTGATATCATCGGTTCAGGAAGAACCAAGCTTGAAACCAATGAGCAGTTTGCTATTGCTGCTAAGGTTTGCCAGAAGCATGGTATTACCGCTATCGTTATTATCGGTGGTGACGATTCTAACACCAACGCAGGCGTACTTGCTGAGTACTTTGCAGCAAACAACACAGGCGTACAGGTTATCGGATGTCCTAAGACTATCGACGGTGACTTAAAGAATGAAGATATCGAGTGTTCTTTCGGTTTTGATACCGCTACCAAGACCTACAGCGAAATCATCGGTAACATCGAAAGAGATGCTAACTCTGCTAAGAAGTACTGGCACTTTGTTAAGGTTATGGGACGTAGCGCTTCTCACGTTGCTTTGGAATGTGCTTTGGAAACCCAGCCTAACATCTGCTTGATTTCTGAAGAAATCGCAGCTAAGAAGATGTCTCTTTCTTCTATCGCTGATTACATTGCTGATTCCGTACAGGCAAGAGCTGCAAAGGGTATGAACTTCGGTGTGGCTATTATTCCTGAAGGTGTAGTAGAATTCGTTCCTGAATTCTCTGTATTGATTCATGAAATCAACGAGCTTTTGGCAGGAAGCAAGGCTGATGACTTCAACAGACTTCTTACCTGGGCTGAAAAGAATGAATTTATCGAAAAAGGCTTAACAGAAGAATCTCTTAAGGTATTCTCTCTGTTACCTACATCTATCCAGCAGCAGTTATTCTTAGAGAGAGACCCTCACGGTAACGTACAGGTATCCCTCATCGAGTCTGAGAAATTATTCTCTGCACTTGTTGCTGATAAGTTGGCAGAAAGAAAAGAAGCAGGCGCTTACAAGGGCAAGTTCAGTGCACTTCATCACTTCTTAGGCTACGAAGGAAGATGTGCATTCCCTTCAAACTTCGACGCTGACTACTGCTACTCATTAGGATACAACGCATTCATGCTCATCCAGTATGGTTACAACGGATACCTTTCTAAAGTTTCTAACCTTTCTGCTCCTGCAAGTGAGTGGGTTGCAGGCGGTATGCCTATCACCAAAATGATGAACATGGAAAGAAGACACGGCGAAGATAAGCCTGTTATCAAGAAAGCTCTCGTAGAGCTTGACGGCGCACCGTTCAAGTACTTCGAAGCACATCGTGACGAATGGGCAGTTGAAACCTGCTTCAAGTTTCCTGGTGCTATCCAGTACTTCGGACCTTCAGAGGTTTGCGATATTACTACTGTTACTCTTGCACTTGAACAGGCAAAGTAATTCGGTAGAAAATACGTAATATATTAGGGACATGAGAATTAATGCTCATGTCCCTTTTTGTCCCAATCAGTATTCTGAATACTTCCCTTGTTCCCTACAGGCAGCTATGATATAATAATTAAATAAAATACAAAAGAATGGATACTGTCCTATGAAAGAATTTTTACGTTATTTTTTTGGTGCCGGTAGTGAGCCGGAATTTGCGCTGTTTACACCCGCACATTTTGCCCCTATCCTGTTATTAATCGGTGTACTATTTTTGCTTCACCGCTACCGGGAATTTTTCAAAAAATTTCCCTATGATACTAACTTACGGTATATTCTGGGATTTGCACTTATTATTTGTGATATGTCCTACTACTGGAGACTGGCTGCCGCTCCTTGGCTTTCAGAAGGTCCCACAGTTAACCTCCCCATCGGTGTGTGCGCCTGGGCTGTAATATTCTCCTCATTCATGGTAATCGGAAAAAGTCAGAGGCTGTTTGACATCGTCTATTTCTGGCTGCTGTCCGGGTCCTTGTTTGCCCTACTGACTCCAACTCCCCTTACTTATTGCGGGCCCACACGTTTCCGCTATTATCAGTTTTGGTTGGAGCATACCTTAGGATATATCGCTCTTTTTTATATGATCTTTGTTCATGGAATGCGTCCCAATATCCGTTCCGTGATTCGTTCCTACTGTGCATTACTGCTTCTGACAGCCTTAGCTGCATGGGTAAATAACATGCTTCCCGGTGCCAATTACCTATTCATGGCTCGCCCGGAAAGCGCACCTTCGGTATTGGATATCCTGCCTCCTCATTATGGATTAAGAGTTGCCATTATGGTAGTTGTGATAACTATAATGTTTGGATTGGCTTATCTGCCCTGGTACATAAAAGACAAAAAAGAAACATCCAAAAACTCCTCGGAACATTAAGTTCTGAGGAGTTTCGTTTTGTATTATTGTTTTGAAGTTAATCAGCGTTGCCATTCGCAGACGCTCCGCGTCTTGCTCATGTCGCGCTGGCGCGCTATAAATACAAAAAAGAAGGATACCCGTGCAAGTAAACTTGCGGGTATCCTTCTTTTTCGTATTTGCAACGCTTGTAGAAACGCGCATTATCTCTTTGAGAATTTTTATTAACGCTTTGAGAAGTGCAACATACCGAAAATACGGCATTCTTAAATTCTTTTGTTACCTACTAGTGTCTTACGGAGAGCTGCCCAGGGCTCTCCAAGACTATGGTAGACAAAGGTGAAACCTGAAAATTTATGACACCTTGGCAAAATAAAATCATTTATTTCTTTCTATATTTTTGATTATATATTTGCTGAATTTCCTTAGAATAGCCCAGCATAATATTAGGGTTTAACTTCTTGGTGTAATCAATACGATAGTTCATATCATTAAACTTTTTCGTGTTATACAAATATACCGCAGTATATTCATTACCGAAAACATCATATATCCATGGGCGAAAATTCAAAGGCGAGCCATTCACCTTCGTCATGTACATATGTGCCCACGCAATATCTTCCACCGGTATTACCATTCCCGTTCCCCTAAAGTACATAAAGTGAGTTGTAAGAATACAATCAAGAGTCTTGTCCTTGACCGGCTCAAATTCCTGCTGTGCCAGTTCCAAAAGCCCTCTTTCTTTTAGCTTCTTCAAGCTTTGTTTAAGCTGTTTAGGACGTTTTATGTAGCCGCTTCCGGCCTGTATTCCAAAAATGATAAGAAAAATCACGGCAAACACATATCCAATGGTAGCAATATCCATCATATCATTGTTTTCATTGGAACCCACCATTGCAATTATCGTAAACACAATCCCCATCAATAACAACACGGCACTTAAACCACCTATGATATAGGTCATTATTTCCCGAAAAAATTTTTTCCCAATATATTGTTCCATAACGATTTCTCCTTTTTCTCTGTAAACTTTAATAGTTTTCCCAACAAGGAGGGATATACATTTCAAACTCCAAACAAAGAAGCGATATATCCAACCCTTTGATTATTTATCTGATTTACTTTTTACAAAAAACAATGAAAGAAGCCCAAATAAGCACATAAGCACACCTGGAATAGCAACACATAAAGCTATAACATTCTGTGTTCGGAGGCTCTCTTCTTTTGTCGATTCAAACTCATCTCCCGGCCAATCATACACCTTTGGATTGGCATCCTCGGTATAAAGAGTTTCATAAACTACTCCGCCGCTTTTAATTTGCTCCGTTTTTAGTTCTCCCGAAAAAAATACTTGTATTCCATCGCAGTTGCGACTGATTGCAATCTCATCCTTGCTTAAATTAATTGCAAAATACTTATCCATATCTTTTGCTTCACAGATATATAAATAACAGTTCGGTTCATCAAGAACAGGAGAAGGTTGTTTACTAACAGGACTATGCTGAATAATTACTTCCGTATAACCATCAGACAAAAGTTTATCTCTTTCTTCCACCGAAACAAGTTCAAGCTCATCTACTTCCAACATTTTGTCTACGCGCCCTTTCGCTGTAATAAAAAATACAAGCGACACAGTCAAAAGCACTAATCCAAGTATAAAATAAATTACAACACGTGCCTTTAATATACTCACTTTTTTCATTTGTTTGCTCCTTCATGTAATTATTCACTCGAATATCTCAAGTGAGATTTCAAATTATCGCTCTCATCAAGCACTCCTAATTATACCACACTACTGCCAATAATTCCATTGATTTTTTTCCTTATAAACAATAAGCAGAGGCGTGTCACGCCCCTGCCATACTCACCGAAGAAAGCTACCTGTATTGGTCTTTCTTCCTATCTACCTTTTTGTCATTCACCGGCTGTTCTGCTGCTTCTTGTTTATGGCGTTGAAGCTTCCTAAGAACGCTTTCCCTTGCCGTCTTCTCCACTTCCGTTTTCTTGTTTTTATCCCACCATGCCCGGAATGTTCTCCATACCTTAGTAGCTAACTTCGCAAGCTCTGAATTTGGATCTTCCTGTGTTACAAATTGTAAGAAGTCTTTCTTCATTGCGGAATCGGTCTTTGCTTTTACATATTCCTCCACTACCTTTTGTGTATCCACCTGTAGTTCCTCATGCACTTGCTCCAAGGAATCAATCTCTTCCTTTTTCTCTTCAATTGCCTCCTCCAGTGCCTGCATTTGCTCTGCCTTTTGCCGGATGTAATACTCCTTGCTGTAATCGGAATTTCTTCCTCTTTCAATTTCCTTTAACTCCTCATTATCAAAGATTTCCGGATGTTGCTCCATCTGACTTTGTGCAAACCGGTGCATTTGCTCCTGTAGCATTTCCAAAGTTTCCTGTGTGAAGACTTTTGTCTTGGCTGCTTGCTTCTCGGGTCCTCTCTTATATCCACTAGCCACCGGGACACCAACCAGATGCATGTGTGGTGATGCCTCATCCAAATGAACCACAGCAGATGCAATCTTGAAATCCGGTGCCAGTTCTTCTAACCTTGTTAACTGTTCTTCAAGAAGATCGACACAGGCTCTTTTCTGTTCGGGCGTTTTATCCGCCCAGAACTCCTTATCTCCTATCTGCATAATTACCTCTGCGGCTACATCATTTTTTGCATTATCTGAAACATACTGAATATAGTCTTCAATCTGTCTGTCCTTCCGTTTGCCGGCATTGTAACCGGCAATTACTTCATCAAACTCCTGATGATAAATCTCTTTCACATCATCTAGGATGTTTGTATCTCCGCCACGTAGAATAGCGATTTGTGTTCTGTCGTATTCCTCACTTTCGTACTTGCGGAGATTGTGCTTGCTCGCACCTGACACTTTACGGCAGGTGGTGAGCGAGTGCTTTCCGGTGGACAGATGAAATGAATACGAAATCATTTTATCTAACCTCCTTTTCATTGGACACCGGAGCCGTCGGCAGACTCCTCGAAGAGCCCCCGGATAATGATACGTAGTGTCATTATCCCTAGGGGGTTACTCATAATGCCTTATGAGTAACCTACGCTTCGCGTACAATTGTCACCACCGAAAATCTCGGTGCATACCAACCTTATCAAGATATTTCTTGCGTGCCTCTTCCCGTTCTGCTTCTGTCTCTGCTGTCTTTGACTTTGTATATAATTCTCTCTTTACCATTGCCTCTAGTTTTCCTTCCAACCCGCTTTTAATTTCCGGCAAACAATCCTCCATCTCAAGCATATGATATTTCATAAGTGCTATAAACAGGCTCTCCGGTATTTGAACCATTTTCAAATCAATCACCTCTCTTCCTTAAGTCCGCAACAACGCAGAGTGTTTATCTTTTTGCATCCTTGCAATCTTAAAGAATGCAGTTTCAGACACCTTGCATTGTTGCGTGCTTCCTTATCGTTCTTCTGTCAGTACCCAGTACCAGACGCTGTTTATTTTCTTCGCTCTGATTCCCAGCTCCTTCTTGGCATTTTCCAATGTCCTTTTTGAGATATTCTCCTGCTTTGCCAGTTCAATTATTTCATTACTTGGCAACATACTTTTCTCTTTCGCAAGTTCCCTCAGAAGTTCTTTCGCCTGCTCCGTCTTATTTGTCTTCGGAGCAATTCCTCCAAGAACCTCATCCGCAGTAATCTCATAATCACCAATCCAATCAAATCCATTCTCTGACAGTCGGAATGCTTTTGAGTGACCGAATGCGGCAAGGTTATTCTTTATCTGAACCAATGCCCTCAGCTCCGGTTCTCCCTCAATTCTTCCCACAAGCAATACGCTTCTGGCAACAGCGTAGAAGTCTATGGAACCCATCCCTCTATATGCCGCCTTGTTACCGGCTGCTTTGTTCATGTGACCAATCAGTACAATTGCACATTTATACTTCTCCGCCAGAACTCCAAGTCTCTTCGTCATATCCCTGGCTTCATTGGCTCTGTTCATATCCATTCCACCGCCCAAATAAGCCTGAATCGGGTCAAGGATAAGTAGCTTTGCATTCGTTCTCTGCAATGCCTCCTCAAGCCTCTCATCCGCCATAGAAAGGGACTTATCGCTCTCATCTATCACAGCTATTCTGGTGCAATCCGCACCGGCCTTTTCAAGCCTTGGCTTCACTGTGTCGGCAAGTCCGTCCTCTGCGGTCTGATAAATAATATGAATCGGTTCCTCACACTTCATTGCCTCATCAATTGCCTCTCCTTTTGAGAGTTTTGCCGCAACATTAAGTACAAATGTTGTTTTTCCATCCCCGGGATCTCCCTGAACGATTGTCAGCTTCCCGTATGGAATAAACGGATACCATAACCAGGAGACTTCTTCCGATTCAATTTCAGACATGTGAATCAGTTTTAACTCTGTTTTGTTTTCTTCCATTTTCCTTCCTCCTACAATTTTCTATTGAATTAAGCCGGAAACCTTGGTATACTTTAATTACGATATATAAGAAGGCTCCGGCTTTTGATAGACTTACTTGCGCCAACAGGTAAGTCTTTTTTCTGTCCTCAGACAGCTTCCGGGCAAAAATAGCCGATTTCTTCCCAGACCTTTCTGTCCGGACAATAATAGTTGTACTCCTTGGAATTCCCAACCTTCATTGCATATCCAAATTTAAAGATTCCCTGCTGAAGACCAATTCTTACATACTGGGCATCCTTATGCATAGCCTCTGCAATCTCGCTTATGGAAACATTTCTTCCGGTAAACGGTGGAAGCTCCACATATAACTTCTTTTCGCTCATCCTCTCACCTCCCTTGTTAAAATTACGAACTTTTTGTTCGTGTTTTATATTATCACCGCCATTTCGTTTTGTCAACACAAAATACGAATTAATATTTCGCATTACGACTTGACACTTCGTATTGCCATGTGTTACAATTCAGACAAACAAATAAAGCGAGGTGCCGATATGAAGGACAAAACCGAACTGGGAATGAGAATAAGAGCCGCAAGAAAAGCAGCACATCTGAGCCAAACAGAACTGGCTGAGATACTCGGAAAGACCATGCGAACCATTCAAAAGTATGAAAGCGGAGAAATCGAACCTTCCATTGCAATAATTAATGAAATTGCCAAAGCTCTGAAGGTTTCCCCTACCGATATCATAGGATATCAAAAGCAGGAAATCCGTTTAGACACACTTTCTGATGTTTTGTATGTAATCAACGAACTTAATAAAAAAGCCGGTCTTCATTTCGATATTGATGTGAAAAGACCACCTCAGCATGAGGAATGGACTTGTTCTCTGCGATTTGACGGAAATAACAAAGCAGCTGAACTGAATCAAGACTTATGTCTCTTTTTAGAAAGATATGCAGAGGAGCTTACAGATCACGATAATACACCGGTAGATAAAGCTCACTTTGACCATTGGTTTGAAACAGAACTGGCGTACTACGCAGGAATCAAACTAATGAACAAGACCGATGATACAGGCAAATAGCCTTCTATCATAAATTAACCTGGGCACTAAAGGAGGATTGATATTATTTGAAATTACCGAACGGATATGGAAGTGTAAAAAAACTATCCGGCAACAGACGAAGACCGTATATGGTCAAAATTACAACTGGATGGGAGATTGATCCTGTTACAGAAAAGAAAAAGCAAAAGTATGCCGTAATCGGCTATGCCGAAACAAAAAAGGAAGGATTGCAGATGCTTGCGGAATATCATCAGAATCCCTTCGATGCAAATGCATCCAGGACGACATTCCAAGACATCTATGACTTGTGGTCTAAGGAAAAATATCCTACCATTTCCAAGTCAAATGTGAATGGTTATACCGCATCCTATCGGGCATGTGGTACACTGTACCATATTCCCTTCCGGGACATTAAGCTTAATGATTTACAAAATGTGATAGATACCTGTGGAAAGAACTATCCTACTCTGAGGAAATTAAAAGTGCTCTTTAATCAGCTTTATGATTATGCCATGAAGCATGATGTGTGCAACAAAAACTATTCTGAATATGTGGATGTTGTAAAGCACAAGAATAAGAATCCAAATAAGAATGAACGGACGAAGTTTGAGAAGTCAGAAATAAAACGACTTTGGGACCTGAAAGACGATAAGTATTATCAGATTATACTGATGCTTATTTATAACGGCTGTCGAATCTCCGAGTTTCTGGATTTAAAGAAGGAAAATGTTCACTTGGAAGAGCAATACTTCGATGTGATTGCCAGCAAAACCGAAAACGGAATCCGAAAGGTTCCTATTGCAGACAAAGTTCTTCCGTTTTACAAGGCCTGGTACGAGTCCTCTGATTGCGAGTACCTGCTCCATACGGAAAACAACGAACACTTCTTGTATCGCAATTACAAGGACAGTTACTGGTTTCCTCTCATGGAAGCTCTTGGCATGAAGCATCAGCCGCACGATACTAGACACACCTGTATCTCCATGCTGACAGAGGCTCATGTGGAACCGACCATGATAAAGAAGATTGTGGGACACTCTGGTGCTATGACGTTGACAGAGCGGGTATACACCCATCTCGATATCGAGGTCCTTGTAGCTGAAATAAACAAAATAGGGTGATAACTTTGTGTCCTACGTGTTACCTACTTGTACCCTACGAGTTTCTTTTTTCCACTTTTCACAACCATCTATCACATTTCATATACAAAGAAAAACCCCAGAAACACTGAGTTTCTGAGGTTTGTAGCTTCTTTGATAATTCTCTTTGATTATCTCTTTGAGAACTGAGGTGCTCTTCTTGCAGCCTTGAGACCGTACTGCGCTCGTTTTTGAGCCGTTTTTCCTTGGTATTTCGGGCTTTTCCGGACTTTTCGCTGTTCAGTTATCCTATGTGGTAACCACGGAAAATGGCTGTTTTTCAATCAGCAGCGTTCTGATGAAAAGCACCGTTTACTACACTGAACAACTCCTCTGGCTTATTATACTTGACCTTAGCATAGATGTCCATAGTTGTTTTGCTGTTTTCATGTCCTGCAAGATACTGAACCGTCTTGGGATCAACTCCGGCATAAAGCAGGTTCGTGATGTATGTGTGCCGGAGCTGGTGTGGGGTCACATCAAAATCCAGCGTATATTTGATTTTGGGTTGATTCCTCTGTGTCATGCCCAGCGTTGGTGTAACCGTGTACTTGATGCTCTGCCCATTCACATACTTATAGTAGTTGCGCGGCTTGGTAGACCGAACAACTACATACTGCCATACCCTTTGAAATTGCGATGCAGCTAACGGCTGTCCTTCGCTATCCGAAATCACATAGTCCGACTTTGATGCTGTTTTGGCTTCACGCAGGCAGTCCACCAAGCACTTGGGAATCGGAATATCCCTTTTAGCCGCCTTGGTCTTTAGAACAGTGGAAATCACGGGTCTGTTATGTTCCGTGCGCCATGCTCGCCTTACCGAGATATAGGGAGTAGACTCGTCCAGGAATACACAGTCCCATTGCAGCGCAAGGATTTCTTCCCGGCGCAGACCGGAATATAACCCAAGCATAATGAACAAGTAGGGAGGAAGCCCCCTGACCGTATCCAGAAGCACTTCTACCTGCTGATCTGTCAATGCCTCCCTCTTTTTCGCTGGCTTTCCGCCCTTTCCCGATATTCCTACACAGGGGTTATGCTCAAGTATCTGGCTGCGCTCTGCCGAGTAGAAAATACACTTGAGAAGCATATTTACTGTGCTGTATAACCCCTCCGATTTTTTTGACAGCGGTACAAGCGCCAGCCGAATATCATCTGCGGTCACTTCTTCCATATACATCTCACCCAAAGGCTTAATGATATAGTTCTTCATGTCAGCAGTATATCCTCTCAATGTAGAAGCAGATACCTTTGCCGACTGCATCAGCAGCCACTTCTGACAATACTCGGCCACTGTCGGATGCTGCCGACGAAAGATGATCTCCTCCACCTGTCGCCGCGCTTCTAATTGCTTCTCATATAATTCTTCGCAAGTAGCAGCATACAAACTCACCTGCTTGCCATCTGCGTCCATGATCCGGGTTCTGTAATACTGGATTCCTTTTTGCATAATGGTTCCGTACTGCGGAACCTCTGTTTTCATTTTCGCCATCTTTGACCTTCCTTTCCTGATAACGTGCAGTTTCCGTATCTACACTCTCTTTTTATCAGAAAGTACAGACTTAATCAAAGATACGGCCTATGTAAAGCAAAGAGCGAGACATCCTTGCCTCGCTCCTGCTTCGTTTTCGCGTTTGTTATTTTATGCTCACACTGAATCCCATTGCGAAAATGCGTTACCCATCGTTCTGACCAGCTCATCCGGCCTGTTGTATTTGACCTTTGCGTAAATGTCCATGGTAATTTTGCTGCTTTCATGGCCTGCCAGGTATTGCACCGTTTTGGGGTCTACCGACGAATGAATCAGATTCGTGATGTAGGTGTGTCGCAACTGATGCGGTGTTACTTCAAAGTCCAGGCTGTAAACAACATTACCGTTATGCGCCGCCTTTTCTCCAAGAACAGGTGTGACCGTATGCTTTACCCGCTTTCCATCCTCATATCGGTAGTAGGACCGTTCCTTGACTGTTCTGGTGACAACATACTGCCACAGCCGCTTAAACTGCGTATAGGACAGCGGATTGCCGTCCCGGTTCGGCACCACATACTCCGAAGTCGAATTTTCCTTTGTCTCTTTCAGGCACTCAGCCAAACAGGTCGGCAGTGGAATATTTCGCTCGGCAGCCTTCGTTTTTAATTCTTCCAGAATCACCGGCCTGTTGTTTTCTGTATGCCATGCTCTCCGCACTGTTAAATAAGGAAAGTTTCCATCAAGATAGACCGAATCCCATTTCAGGGCGAGGATTTCTTCCCGCCGCAAGCCTGCGTACAATCCAAGCATCACAAACACATAGGTTGGCAGTCCTTTCACCGCATCCAATAAGCGCTCGACCTG
>JBGVKL010000165.1:0-11623 GCA_045123675.1 Acetatifactor sp.
AAAAAGTAAATAAAATAATAGTTTTATTGTCAAAAATGCAGGATTTGCAAGGCTTTCGGCGTAAAAAAAGACCTTGCAGATTTTACTCTACAAGGTCAATTTTTCTATTGTGGTTTTACAATCTGGGTTTGCCCCAAATCATAGAACAATCAACCTTGCAGGGATGATTATACCACAATTAAAACGCTTTTTCAATAAATTTAAGAAACATTTCTAAATCTGCGCTAAAATCTCATCGGTATATATATGTAAGTTTTTAACGCCGTGACTGTGCTTGTAACGGTTAACCAACTTGGTAAAATTGCGTAATTCGACATAACCACATCCTTTAAATATACATTTTCCTTTTTCAAAAATCCGAAAAGATTCAAACGAATATATATCGCTCCATTCCAGTTCTGCACTACCTATATCATCGGCGGAGGCTTCTTTTTCTACGGAATACCCCCATTTTCCTAATTGCCAAATGTTGAACCTTGCTTCTGTTTTCAATTCTGTCAATGTGTCTATCTTATTACGCTTTCTTTTTCTGGTTTCTTCTGTCATATTATAGTATTTTCCTTTCACTCTAAACAATATTTTTCTGTACCGAACACCGAAAACCAACGGTAGAAATCCCCAATTATTGAAGGGAAAATCATCCCACCGAAAATTACCGAAAACCATACACGGAGGACAATGTAAACATACCATTGGATATGGTTTTATTTGTCCTGTCAATGGTATGTTTGCAACTGTTTTTACAGTTGTTTTTGATAATATAGGTCGATGGTATATTATTATATAGTTATGATATATATTATATTTCTCTATGGTTTTTCCATATATCGTTCTATGGAAAATCCCTATAGCATCTATGGTTTTTCCGTAGTAGTACCCAATTCTATGAAATTGTAAGTGTTCCCCGATATGTGTTGCAAATAGCCTTTTTGAATTAACCTTTCAACTGCTGCGTGGTATGCATCAGGCTTAATGCCGTATTTTCTACATTCAACACAACTTAAATGTAATTTATAATCTGGTTTGTTCTTCGATAGATATAACCATAGTTTTATTTCGCCCATAGTATTTAATTCTAACATTGCCTTTTGTAATGCTCGCTGATTGATGCGGGCATATAAATTTTTATATTCATCACACGGTGCTTTACTTATTATGATTGTCTTTTGGTTTGGGAAAGTCATTTATTCTTTTTCACCCCCTTTATTTTTTAATAGATGCAAATCTCGTTTTTTCCACTCATCAGGCATCGGGACTTTATCAGTTAGCCATTTCCAAAATGTTGTGGGATTGAAGCCATAAAAGCGTGCTGCTCTCGTTATGCTTGTAAATTCGTGACCATCACAACTAACGTGCATCCCCCTTGCCTTGCTAACTCTTACATTGTGTAAACCGTGATTTGTATTTTCCTTCGCCGTACTCCATCTCAAATTTTCCACCCGGTTGTCTAAAATATCTTCGTTCAAATGGTTCACTTGCGGAAGGTTTGCTGGATTTGGTATAAACGCAATAGCCACAAGACGATTGACACGAAACATTCGAGCCTTTCCGTTTTTATCAACCAAATGCACTATTAAATATCCTTGCTTATTAAAGCATTGTGCAACTATGTGTTCAGAGAAAAATTTGAGTTTTTGGCTTTGGTTATACCATTTCTCGTAATTCTTTGCTTTAACTCTACCTAAATTTGATACAAGGTATCGGGGGCATTCTTCAATAGTTCTCCATACTTCGCCGGGAAAATCTTCTAATTGTTTTTCGTTATAGTAATACTTCATAATCTGTACCTCTTTCTTTGATTTATAGTTAAAAAACAAAAAGGCTGCGCTTTGCGAACATAGAGCAATCCTTTTGTAGTAAATCAGTTACTACGAGAAGGATTTTTTATATAGCCTTTTACGGCTAAACCCTATATTCAATCAGCACAGCCTAAACATTGATAATGTAGGAAATCGCCCCGCTTATTGCGGTAAGATTGATATACAATATTCATTTTCAAATATTATACCACGCTGATTATATACTGTCAATTAGCCTTCGGCAAGTTCTACATTGCAGACAAAAAATGTAATACTTGCACTATGACAAATTTGAACATAATCACGGTGGTTTATAGATTCTTTTATTCTCTTTCATTGGTTTTCCTTTCTTTTCGACCCCAAAAGAGAACAAAAATGCACCCATAGTTTTCTATAGGTGCAATCCGTTATACCTATAGAATCAGCCTTTAGCACCTTACCGGTTCGGCAGGTTGCTGGACGGTCAAAGGGGCTGTCCCTCTCGTCACTCTTTATAGGTCTAATATTAAATTATATAATTTGCTTATGCCTTGCTCCAAGTGATTCCACGAGCAGTCAAACCATCTGTGCCTTCAGCATCTATAATGTCACAAATGGTGTTGACTTTATTCCATATCATATGTTCATCCGCTTCGCAACTATACTGAATCTGAATGCCGCTATACTCAAAAGATACATAATCCTTTTCAATGGTTTCGGTGTCATCTCCGAAAATATTTACAGCGGTTTTCATTTTCAATTCGTTTCGTGTCCAACGTGCGGGAATGGTTATTTCGCCACGCTCTATAAACTCTGTATCATCAAAAATTTTCCTCATTGTTTCTACCTCTCCGTATAGTTTATTTATATACCCCGACAAACTTTAACAAGCCGATTGCAATAGCACCCGCACCGAATAAAATAATCGCTTTAATAAACATTGTCCCTTCGGTAGATAATGCCATAATAAAACCACCGACCAATACAACTATAGCAATCAGAATAAATACCAACTGAACGCCGATAGGAGTTGTATTGACATTGTTTTTACTATCTGTGTTTTCCGTTCCATTAAAAACCGTCTTTTCGGCTGGGGTCTCTGGAATATAACAACTGCTTTTCGGCTTGCTCTGTTGCTTTGCTGCGTTTCGGTTCATTTCGTCAATATGAGCATCACGAAACGCCGTTTCCAAAGCATCCAATTTTCCATCCTTGTTTCCGTCAAACATCTTGTCGGTGAATGTTGGGAAAGGATGTTTCCAACTGCTATTTTTCATTATATGCTTTCCTCGTTTTCGCCTTCAATATATTCAATTATATCTCCCGGCTGACATTGGAGCAGTTTGCATATCTTTTCGATATTCGCCCAAGAAATAGGCTTTCCACCCCTTATTGAAGTAATCACGCCTTCGGCAAGTAATTTTTCTTTTCTCAAAACATTAGTGTTATAGCCTTTTTCTTTTAAGGCTTTTAATATATCCATCTTATAAACAAGCGGCATATACAGCACCTCCATTTTTATTTATTATATTCTACCATAGAATTACACAGAAATCAATGTAAAAAATGCACATGTAACTACACAGATATTTGTGCAATTTACCCCTTGATATTACACAGATAGCTGTGTATAATATATTTGTAAGTTGAACACAACAAATATATAGAAAAGAGGCTATATTATGAAATGGTTTACAAATCCCCAAACGCTGGAGGAACTCAAAAAGCAATACAAACGGTTAGCAATGAATCATCACCCCGACATTGGCGGCAATGTTCGAGATATGCAGGAAATCAACACCGAGTATGACCGCCTGTTTGAAGTGTTAAAGAACACACACCAAACCGCAGATGGCAAGACCTACACAGCAAAGACGGAGACAACCGAGACCGCCGCAGAGTTCAAAGACATTATAAACCGTATAATCAACCTACAAAATATCACCATTGAGATTTGCGGTTCTTGGATTTGGATAACCGGCGATACATACCAACACAGAGAAGTGTTGAAGCATTTGAAATTCAGATTCAGCAAATCGAAGGTGGCTTGGTACTACCACACAGAGGGTTACAGGAAAAGCCACAGCAAGATATATTCGCTTGATGAGATAAGAGACCTCTACGGCTCTGAAACAGTGACCGGCAACCCCAAATTGCAATTACAAGTTGTTTGACCTGAAGGCGGCTGAAATACGCCGCCTTCACTTTTAAATACAGAGTATCAAAAGAAACGTATTTAAAAAAGTATCAAAAGTTACCGCAAAGAAAACCAAAAACAAATTTTCCGTCGTATCAAAACTGACGGTCGATAGATTTAATACAGGAGGAAAATAAGATGGCAATTTACGGATATTGCAGAATCAGCACCCAGAAGCAAAGCATTGAAAGACAGATAAGGAACATTCGCAGCTACTACCCCAAAGCAATCATTTTTCAAGAGGTTTACACCGGCACGAAAACAGACGGGCGCAAAAAGTGGGAACAATTACGCCGCATCGTTCAAGCGGGCGATTTAATTGTATTTGATAGTGTATCAAGAATGAGCAGAAACGCCGCCGAAGGATTTGAAACATACCAAAAGTTATTTGATGCCGGGATTGAACTTGTATTTCTCAAAGAACTCCACATTAACACCGCTGTATATAAAAAGGCTTTGAATAATCACATTGCAATGACCGGAACAAAGACCGATATTATATTAAAGGCTGTCAATGAATACTTGATGGAACTTGCCAAAGAACAGATTATTATTGCATTTGAACAAGCGGAAAAAGAGGTCACAGACCTGCACCAGCGAACCAGAGAGGGCATAGAGACTGCCAGACTCAACGGGAAGCAAATAGGACAACAACCCGGCGCAAAACTCATCACAAAGAAAAGCATTGCAGCCAAAGCAGATATTAAAAAATACTCAAAGGATTTTGACGGTTCTTTAAATGATTTGGAATGTATGCGAATGATAGGAATTGCCCGCAACACCTATTATAAATACAAGCGGGAACTACTTGCAGAATAACATACCGTGGGACAGTTTACATTTGTAGGCTGTCCCGCTTTCTTATATATGCTGGTATGTGCTGCTTTTCACTCTGCCCGATTTATAATATCCCGATAGTCAATCTTAATCAGCGGTTTATTGCCGATTCTGTCTGCTGCCTGATATGCGACGTGACCGACAAATCCCACATAGTTAATTGTCATATCGTCATTGATTGCAAAAATACTGTCTGCTTCTCTCTGTGTTGGTTTTACACCGTCACGGAACATAAAGCCTTCATTTTCTGCATCCTGCAAAAAACGCTTGCCAATATCAGCCGTTGCAAGGTAAATATAGATTCTGCCGATATGCGTGGATAACAAAGATTTGATTCTCAACATATACACCCCCTTTATTTTACGTTCCATAAAGGGAGCGGGAATAAAAAATCACACCCATCGTTACCGATGGATGTGATTACAATACAATATTACTCACACCATCGGTCTGACTTTAGCACCTTACCTCTTGGCAGGTTGCTGGATGGTCACAGGGTCAGTCCCTCGCATCACTCTTTATGGTTATGTATATATTATAGTTTGTGATTTGCAATTTGTCAAGATTTTTCAAGTCATTACCATTTGTGTTTACAGTTTTTGCATTGATACTGTTTTCCGATTTTTGAAGAAGCAAGACCAACAGTAGCAACAGAAACTGTCCTATTAAGTGTGCTGATGCGTTCTGTATTAGTGCTTCCGCAAATTGGACACTTGGGATGTTTAGCAGCATTTTTAGCAGCGTATGCTTGTCCTTGTGCAAGCATTGCTTCAATTCTTGCATTGAGGTTCTTTTCATATTCATCTAAATTGCATTTAGCAGTTTCTAAATCACTGATAGCCATTTTCTTTTCATTTGTACCAGAAACTACGAACACCAAACTAATAATAGCGGCAATCACACTTATTACTATTATAAATCCTAAACTGCCATTACTACTTAAAACAAATGATAGGATTGCCAGAGGCAAGGAGATACACAAGCCAATCGTTCCATTCCGTATTTCTTTTGAGGAATTTTCTATTTGCTTTTCTAATCTGGAAATGGTTTCTTTTTGCCGTTCTCCTGCTGTTTCTCGTCTATGACGTTCCTCGGCTTCTCTTTTCTCCTGTTTTGCTTTTTCTTCCTGCAAGCGTTGTTCTTCCAGTTTTATTTTATCATAGTAATCCTTTATGGCAAATCCGCAATCAGGACAACTAACTGCTGTATCAGAAACATTTATCTTTCCACATTCAGGGCAATTAACAAGAGCCATATCTACTCCTCCGTTGGTTGCAAATAATATTTATAAAACATCAATTTATTATAGCAAAATCAATGAATAACGTCAACACGTAAAGTGAATATTAACAACACCTATTGTGTGATAAAATAATTTACAATAAGTGTTGGAGGACAACACAATGATTAAAGATTTACCTGAAAAATTAAAAGCACTTCGTATCAAGTACGGATATTCTCAGAAACAAGTTGCTGATAAGGTGAACATATCTCCTTCCATTATTTCCGGCTATGAGACAGGAGAAAGAACACCCAGCACGGATGTATTATTGTCATTATCTAACATTTATAATTGCAGCGTAGATTATTTGCTCGGAAAACAGAATATCGAGCCTCCAGTAATATTTGATACAGAAGGATTGACCGACAAACAAATCCAAGCAATTATCACACTAATTGAATCCATGGAAAACAAGTAAATGCACTATCTTAATAAAAGGTAGTGCATTCTTTTTATTATATCTTTACTTAATTAGAGCAGTTATAGATTCCGCAATTTCTCTGCATGTGTATTTCTTTATATGGGTAATGACCTTTTCGATGTTTTTCTTCTTCACACCGGTAATTCTGCGTATATCCGACCAGTGGAACGGCGCATTATTCGCTTTTAGTTTGTGATACCCCCACACAATACGCCTTGCCCAGTTTTCCTCGTAAGTTTCTGAATACTTATCAAATACGGCTTTACAAAGCGGGATATTTTCAAGCCGATGAGCTGGAAGATTCATTTCCCGATATATAATCTTTTCTGACACTCTTTCCGGTCTGCCTGTTTCGCTGGCTGTCCCGTCATATATCGACTTTGCAACCCGTTCCAATATGGGAGCGGTTTCAACGTCATATATCTGCCAATCTATAACGGGTCTATCTGTCATATAGTGTGTGCCTTGCTCCTGCTCTATCTGCGTTGCTGTCAACATCGGGTTTGTCAAATTCTCAACATCCATCCCAATATAAAAAGCAATCTGACATATGACCGAAAAATCAAAACGGTCTCCTCCGAGTAATACCCGCTGGATTTGTGACATACTGGCTATATCGCAAATATCCAGTCTCTTATAGTAGGCATTTATATCCTCTGCAAGTTGCTTTGTATATCTGGTTTTACCTGTGGATTTAATATATTTTGTGCATTGCATTCCGTGATACAGCACCGCACTAATGGGAATATCCTTTTCAAAATCTATCGGAGCATTGAACACATCCGACATATATTTAGCAAAAGAAATTTTGAGCGGGTCAGCCTCTATTATTGGCTTTTTATCTCCTATATAAGATTCAGCCGGACAGAGGGTAAATGTCTGCTCACTCTTTGCCACGACAGCGGAATTAACCAACCTGCAATTATGCTTCGTGCATATCTGCATATTGCGGATTTGATGTACCCTATGCCAATAAGCCTCCCCATATTGCCGCCTATCCTCATCGGCACATATAGGACAATATTTCAAATATAAATCGCCTTCGCATCTGGGGAGTATGGCAAACAGATGGTGAACGTCGCAGAAGTCAAACCCTATATGATATAACGCCTTTTTCTTCTGCTCCTGCGGGATGAATCTTGCATATTGCGGGTACATCGTATGACACAGTATTACATCGCTTATGGGGTATATCCTCTGTATTGCCGCCAGCATATCAGGATTCAAATGCCCTAAAAATTCTTTGCTGGGGTTATCGTGCCGATTTGATAAAATATCATTTAGAGCGGCTTTATGGGTCAAACAACCTGTATGCACATAGTAGCGACAAAACCAACTATACGCCAATTCATCCGGGTATATCTCCGGCAAATAGGAAATCATACCCGCACCTCCTCTATGGCTATATGTGCCTTTAATAAGTTTACAATATCGCTATTGTCGGCTTTTGCTGTAGCGGCTAATGCTGCTATGCTGAAATCGTCTGTAATATCGCTTTGCACCTGTGGCGGTTCTGGCTTTGCTTTCTTCTTTGTGGCGGTCTGTTTTCTGTGTGTTATTGTCGGCTCTATGTAACTATGGAGCATTGATAACCGTTTTTTATATGCCTCGTTTAATGCCTCAATACTCAAAATCTCTTCGCCGTTCAGTATGGCTATTTCCTGTGCATCGTGTATCAGGGAGACCACAACAGAAACTATACCGCCGCTATGCTCATACAGCCAATTTATAATAGCATCCGATATTTCCGCTTTGTGTTTGGTGTATTGATAGGAAAATAAGGTGCAACAGAAATCATAAAAATATTGGTCACATTCCAAAGACTGATAATACAGACCGAGAGAACGGCGGGCAAGTTGCATCGCCTGTTCAAAAAACAAACTGCTTTCCGGTGTCCCTACCATACAGATGGAAATACCGCTATTGTTGATTAGTTGGGTAAGCATTCCGACAAGGCTTTTCCCGTGCTTGCTGTTGACTACGTTTTGAATCTCATCCACCACTAACAACCCTATATGGTTAATTGCAACCTGACTCACGCTGCCTATTAACATATCTGTTGTTACACGGATTTTTAAGGCGTTTTTATAATAGTCACTGCCTATAACCTCATCCACTTTTCGCAGGATTTCTAATAGCAACCCTTTAACGGATGAATCGAAGGGGCATTGAACCACAACGCAAGGAATGATTTTTGCATATGGCTTTTGAGTCTCTATAATTCCGTCTGCCTGTAACAGAGACAAAGACCGGGAGATAGCAGAACTCTTTCCTATACCCGAATTTCCTATGATGGTAAAACTATCAGACCCGCCCATTATGCCGGTGTACTCTTGCTGTTGTATGGCTCTATGGTTTTGATTCTGTTGTATTACCGCCGTTTTCGTCATCTTCTTTTGGAGAGAACGGAGCAGGGCAAGATATAACTTGCTGTAAATCTCTGTTGTCATCGGAGAGGGAATATATACCCTGTAAAGGTCTGATAATGCAATCAAGCGTACAGCCTCATTCTGGGAGCGGATATTTTCATCATAAGCAGGTAACACCGACAATGCCGATATTAACGCATTACCGGCTTTCATCTCCGGTATCAGTTTTAAAATATCATTCATTGGCTGCACTCTCCTTTACATAGTCAATGTGGGTTTTCTGTTGCTCTCTCCTACGGTTATCCCTTATGCCTTTTATACTTGTATTGCCTTGATTTGCAGCGGAAGCGGCAACAATGCCGATGTGTTTAACAAGGTCAATTTTTGCCTGTATATTGTCTGCTGTGGCGGCTTTTACAGCGGCTTTCTGGGTCTCTTTTATTGCTTCAACTTCCTGTGTACCCCTGCCACAAAAATGGCTCTCAATCAGCGTAAAAGGGGTATAAACGCCCTTTTCCAATAACCAAACCTCGGCAACATCCTCCGGGTTATATGCTGCCGTGACCGTGCCGCCGTTTAAGTATCTTTCTGTAAATCCATCGTGTTTATATCGTAATTTGTTTACTATCAGACCCTTTCTGCTGAATTTGCCCGTTGTCCTCGGTAAGAGGGTTAAAACCAAAGTGTTATAATCGGCTGGGATGAGATTTGCACCGGCTTGATTTAATCCATAGTTCCATATATCGCTTGCATATGGTTTTATTCCGTCTGCGAGCATTTCTTCCGTATATGGAAAGTTCTCAACTATACGCTGGCTGTTGTAATACACGATGCAGCGAAGGATTATTTTTTCAAAATCTGCCATCGTCAACAGTGCATCTTTCCTGTAATCGTGTGCGCCTCTTTCCTGATAGTCAGGCTCTATAACGCCTTTACCCTTTAGATGTGGTTTGTATAGACCTTGCACAACATCAAAAAATTTTTCTACTGCACCCTTCAGTTCCGGTCTATATGGTTGCAAATTTACGATGGTAACGCCTAAATCTGCGATTTGCTCAAATGTATTTGAAACATATTCCTTTCCCATATCTGTGACCAGTGTGGCGGGAAGCATATCACAATTCCATTGCAGCGGATTGATTGAAATACCGTGCTTTTTGCATAGTTCCGTTTTATTCGTTATTACATTTAACATAAGGTTACGGAGACTGTAAACACCACCCTCCCACGAGAGGGAATAACCGCAACACAAACCACTGTAAGCATCTACACAAGCGGTCAGTATGGGTCTGCCTACTATTCCTCCAGCCTCATTGACAAGGTATATATCGCATATTGTAGCATCCAACATTCCAACACCGACAGCGGGTGCAAACTCTTGAATCCCATCCCCTAAAAGCGGTCTGTTATTGCGCTGATAGTTTTTAATTCCGTTTCTGGATATGTAATAATTCTGCATCTTTTTATGGTTTCTGTAATAATAGCGGAATTGATAGAAAGAGGGATATTGCGGCAATAGCACACCTTCAGCATTGCAATATTTTTCTTTGAGCATAAGTGTATAAGCAGTATTCAGACTGTTTTTATTCTGTGTATAGAAAAACTTGTTCAACGCCCATCGGATGTTTTTCTCATCCTCCGTCAATGGTTTTTCCGTCGTTGCAGTTTTGGGAGACAGAGCGGCTATATTCTGATACACGAGATATAACCATAGGTAGTTACAAACTGTTTGCTTGCTTATACGTCTTTCTTCTGTAATCTGTGTTATGGCTTCACATCTACGCCTTTTGTCTGTCACAAATGGCAGCACACCGGCAATGTATGTAAAATGCTCATAGGCAAATTTACGGCTTTGTGCGTCTAAATCGTTTATATCGGGGAGCGGGTTCAATACATCATCGGGGCAGGTTTCATAATCTGCCAGAGCATCAATATCAACCCATTTTGGCACGGTCTGTCTTTTGCAATTTATTATAAAGGCTTTACCGTCTTTTATATCCAGCACCCGAATTATGGTTTCTTCATGTTTTAATAGTTGGTTATTCCTCATTTACGACTAACCCCCAATCCGTAACACCACGGCGCAACCAGTACAGCCGGGAAGCATCCAACAGTTTAACGGTCAGCGGCTTTGTCAGGAATCTACGTTCAACACATTCTCTGACAAGCAAATCCCCGTTTGTTTTCGTACAAACAAAATCGGAGGTATATTCTCCATCTGGTAAACCATCCAGAGGAACATTGCAGCGAATTTCTTTTATATCTTCGCTGGTTTGGAGTACATCAGCATAGGCGTATTGGATAGGGTCAAAAGTTCTGCATACCTCGTCGCATTTGCTGATAGTGCGTTTATCGCACCTGCCTTTAAAGTTCTTTTTACGCATAGAAAACCTTCCTTTCCTTTATTATCACGCTTTCCCAAAAACATCCCCAAAAACAAAAATCCAGTTCCCAAAAATGAAAACCGCTGTCCCAAATTTGATTTTTGGGAAAATCATTTTATAGGCTGTGATCGGGAAAAGCGTTGATTTTACTGCATTTCTTGACAGTTTTCCAGAAACATTATAAATCCCAAAAACACAGATTTTTAGAATTACTATGTTTTGGGTCAAGTCTCAACACCATTTTTCGGGGCATTGAAATTTGAGTTTTGCATCTCTGAAAAAGTAAATAAAATAATAGTTTTATTGTCAAAAATGCAGGATTTGCAAGGCTTTCGGCGTAAAAAAAGACCTTGCA
>JBGVKL010000166.1:0-78064 GCA_045123675.1 Acetatifactor sp.
CATGGGCTATGATCCTTTGCACGGCATAATGCCAGCTGGAGAAATTAGTGAGTTGTTACTCTACTATGGCTTCCTAGTATTTTCCTTAGTAACCCTATTATATTGCAGATTTGTTGAGAAGAAAAATATTAAATTCGTAGGGTTTTCAGGAAATCCTATAGAGTATTTGACAGGAGCATTAGTTGCCACGATTCTTTTGTTTATAATATTAGGTATAGGTTGCCTCTGTGGTTCCATTAGCTTTTGTGGATTCAGCACAAATGTTAATATTAAAAGTATTTTGTTATGGATATTGGCATTTGGTATTCAAGGTGCTACAGAAGAAATCATGTGTAGAGGATTTTTGCTTAATTCGTTGAAAAATAGAATATCTATACCATTTGCAATTCTAATTAGCTCAACTGCATTTGTTTTTCCACATTTGTCTAGCTTGATTGAAGCGGATTTCGTATATGCTGTGATTGGAATTATAAACTTGTATTTGGTTTCGATTATCTTTTCAATACTTGTTTTGTGGCGGTCTAATATATGGATTGCTTGTGGGTTACATAGTGCATGGAATTTTATATTATATGTCATAATGGGTTTGTCCTTAAGTGGAAGTGAAAGTGTTTCAAAAGGAATAGTTCTTTTTAGTGTAAAAGATACTAGTATACTCAATGGTGCAGAATACGGAATAGAAGCAAGTGTTATTACAGCAGTAGTGTTAGGAATGTTGTTATTTGTTATGGTAAAAGGATGGAAAGGTAGGATTAGTAAAGATGGAATTTCATAATAAATTGTATAATCTTCGAAAACAAAAAGGCTTATCACAAGAAGAACTTGCTAATCGTTTGAATGTTTCTCGGCAAACAATTTCAAAATGGGAAGTGGGGGACTCGACACCAGATATGGAAAAACTGATTGCCATTAGTGATTTATTTGAGATTTCTTTGGATGAGCTAGTAATGGATAAAGCACCAACTCAAATAGGGGAAACTTCCTTTAAGTCAGAAATTGCAAGCGAACTAAAGGAAAAAGTATTAACTGATGAAAACAAGAAGAAGGCAAAAAAAGGTTTGAAGATTGCTGCAATTATTTTTGGAGTTATTGTTTTGATTGATGTTATTTCTATGATTGTTTATGTTAGTTTGTATGGTTTTCCACAGTAAGGTGAAAATTTCAGTTTCATGAAGAAATTGAATACAGAGGAAACTTTGAAGTTTGAGGTTGATTTATGTTAGGAATATATTTTAGTGGAACAGGTAATTCTAAATATGCATTAGAGGTATTTATAAGAGAATATGACAATAATTCTGTTTTGTTTTCTATTGAAGATAAAAACCTCATAGAACACATAAATAGTCATGACGAAATAGTATTTAGCTATCCTGTTCAGTATAGTGCAGTACCCAAAATTTTGAGTGATTTTATACATAACAATTCTTCGGTGTGGCAAGGAAAAAGAGTTTTTATTATTGCTACAATGGCGTTGTTTAGTGGAGATGGTGCAGGAGTATTGGGACGTTTGCTAGAACAATATGGTGCTAAAATCATAGGTGGGTTGCATCTGCAAATGCCAGATAGTATTGCCGATGAGAAAGTATTAAAGCGTTCCCTTGAAGAGAATGCTCGGCTTGTTAACAAGGCAAAGCGAAAAGTAATAAAAGCAGTTGCCGATATTAAGAATGGTAAATGTCCACAAGAGGGATTGGGAATTTTATCTCGCTTGGCGGGTTTCTTGTCACAGAGATTGTGGTTTGGTTATAGAACTAGGGAATACAGCGATAAGTTAAAAGTAAATGCTGATAAATGTATTGGATGTTCGAACTGTATGAAGCTATGTCCGACTGAAAATATCATCATGAAAGATAAGGTGGCAAGGGGGCAGGATAAATGCACAGTATGTTACAGGTGCGTGAATGCGTGTCCGAAACAAGCAATCACACTGCTTGGAAAAACCGTTATCGAGCAAACTTCTGTTGAAAAATATTTATAATAGAGGAGTACAACATTCCGTTTACAGAAGTGTATCGCCATGCCGACAGGTTCGTAAGCTGACGCTTACTCACTGTCGCGGCGTTCGCCGTATGTATTTTCGCACGAATGCGCCTGCCTGTGTGCGAGCACCCGGCAGTCACCTTCGGCTCATCTGCGCATGGCTCATTGCTGCGCGCAAAATTTCAGGTTTACAGAGAGTGTGAAATAACAGAAGATAGAATGATAATCCTGAATTAGTGAGATGTGTATGTATCTACGGAATTGGGTATATAGTAGCAATTTGAATGTATATACCCCAAAACAGTCGCTATTGACAGATTATGAGGCTAAAATAGGACAATTTATGTTGAAGACTGGGTAGGGGAGCGGAAGAAAGTTATATATACCCAAAGAACGAAAGCTTTCAGTTAGTAAGGTGTTTCGCCATGTCGCCAGAACTACATACCCGTGTTTACTCAGTGTCACGGCGTTCGGCTCACTGTTCATCACAAATAAAATGACCACCTTGCCATTCGTTTGGCAAGGTGGTTTTTCAGTGTGTTTAATCGACAGAATCACGATTAGTTCGATTGTATTGTGTGGGTGATTTCCCGGTTCTGGCTTTAAAAGCCCGGTAAAAGCTGGTGTAATCAGTATAGCCGCTTTGTTCACATGCCTCACGAGGCTTTGTTCCCTGCTCAATCAGTTGTTGGGCCAAAAGGACACGTCGGGTCAGGATATACTTATATGGCCATGCCGGTATAATCTTTAAATTCATGCAGTAAAGCATATTTGCTAATGCCGAATACTTCTTCCAAACGCTCCAGAGATAGTGGTTGCGCCGCATTTTGATTAATAAAACGTATTAAATCATTCATACGTGACGAATTATTATCCGAAGTGGAAACCAAACTGTCATTTAATAATTGCAGTAAGTGAATCAGGTACATGGTCATTCTGCAACGATTGGAAATAATTCTGGCAGGAGAGGTATCCTTAGCAGCTTCGATAATTTCATCTGCCTTGGTCATTAAGTCTAATACCGCCTGTTCTCCCGGGCGGAAGTAGTTGTGACTATCGGATGTTAATTTTTCTAATTCATCTATAAAGTTGTAATCCTCCGTACTAATGGAAGACAGATATTCCTTTGACAGATAAATATAGAATCGTTCATATGTCTGAAAGGGTTCATCGTGGGTAATGCGATGCATACAATTAGGTGGGAAAATTAAAGTTTCACCTAATACAGGTTTTAAATCTAATTCATCTACAATAATTCGGACGGAGCCACGTAGAAGAAAGTAAATTTCATAAAAATGATGTCCTTGATAGATATCCGGTTGGTAAGTAGTACTGGTGGAATGAAAAATTTCAAACTCACGTCCTTGGGGCATCTGATTTTCAAAGCGCCATACGGGATGATTAATCATACGAAACTCCTATACTGAAACTTTTAGGTGCAAAATTATGTTTGTATTAGCAGAACCACTTTTCAGGTAACCACTTGCGCTGATTTTCAAGCATATCATTAAAAAGAGCTTCACCATCGGCGGGACTGACAGCACCCATCTGAGGGTCATTTAAGAAAGTGGCAAGACCAAGTTTGCGATCACAGGTCAGTGCGGCACGTAATGTATTTTCCTGATTTAATACGTGGCGCGAAATAAGTGGCAGGATACTTTCCGGAATCTTACCTGCATGCACCGGTTCAATACGATCATAACCAAACAGGGCATTGGTTTCCACCACAGCTCCGTAAGGAAGATTCTCAATTTGTCCGCGATTTGGAATGTTTACATTACTAACCAGGTCACTCAGACCTAATAACGCTTTAATGAGCAAGTGACCTTCTTCGCCGGAGCCTTTGAGTGTTACAGGTTCTGCACCGGAGATAAGGTCATCAGAACGCTTCAGACGTTCTTTCAGGTCGTTTTCGCGCCATTCAACAGTTGTCAGACCAAAGAGCCATTCACGGACAGTTTCCGGAGTGCGTGTATACCACTGAGGCATAAATTCTGCGAGATGACGGTCGCCTGCAGCGGCAATTGCGCCATAGCGGTTGAACAGGTCGAATTTAACACGGTGGGCACATTCGAAGGAATTATTCATCCAGTTCTCATCCTTGCCTTTAGAGTAGCCATCAGCATATTTCTTGGCAAATTCAGCATACATAGGAAACAGGTCCATACCTTTCCATGTAGCGCGTGTCAGCCAGGTGAAATGGTTAATACCTACAACCGTTGTATAGATGTCCTGACGTTTTACATTTTCGTCGATACCCATATCCTTAAGCATGGTACTTAACAAATGTTGTGTGCCAAATACTTCATGACAGCAACCGAAGGCTTTAATGTCCGGAAATACCTCATATAATGTTCGAATACATAATGTCATAGGGTTAGTATAGTTAATAACCCATGCATTGGGGGCAAAATCACGGATAGCTTCCCCAATTTCTACAAACATGGGGATGGTACGCATGGCACGCATAAAACCACCCGGACCTACAGTATCTCCTACAGGCTGCCAAACACCTACACGTTCCGGAAGATGAACATCCGAACGCATTTCTTTAAAGGTAGCCGGAAGAATGGAGATAATAACAAAATCGGCTCCTGTGAGAGCATCCGCCAGTGTTTCGGCTACTTCAAAATCCCAGTGAGATTTTGCGTCGGGGTGAGCAGAGATTTTTTCACCAATGATTTTGTTGCGTTTCGCAGCTTCTTTGTCAATGTCATAGAGACGGATAGTGCCGGAAATTTGTTCGTCGCAGGCAATATCAGTCATGAATCCCCATGCCCATCCACGGGAACCTCCACCAATATAAGCTATAGTGAGATCTGAGACTTGATTGCTATGATGTTGAATCATAATAGAATCCTCCTTTTATCCATATAGGTATAGATTTCTTTTCATATTACTCACAGTATAATGCAAGATAAGCAATGTTGCAAGATAAGCAATGTTGCAATATAAAAGTGTAAAATTATTACAAAACTTGTAATCGTTTGAAAGATATTTTACTTTCCTGATAGGAACTGATATGGTAAGATTAGAATAAATAAGTATGGATTTGTTGAAGTGCGGAGTGGTTGAAAAATGTCTTGCCAAAATAAATTGTTTAAATTAAAAACTCCATATGATTTAGAGGCTTCAAATGAATTGTTTTTGAAGGCGATGCAGGAAAATTGTGCTTATCAGTATGCTAATTGCCCGGAGTATCGGAAGATTTTGGATGATAAAATGTTTCATCCCGGAGATTTAAAAGCATATGAGGATATAGAGAAGTTACCATTTCTGCCGACACTTTATTTTAAACAGCATGAGATTTTTTCTATGCCTAATAGAAAGATGTTGATAAAGGCTACTTCCAGCGGAACCAGCGGGAAAAAATCACATATGGGTTTCAATTTCAGCAGTTTGTACCGTGGACTTCGCATGGTTCTTACAGTGGGTAAGTATCATAAGTTATTGTCTTTTAAACCTACTCACTTTTTGATTTTCGGATATGAACCACACAAGACAAATAAGATAGTGTTTTCCAAAACGGCTTATGGGTTTACTTATTTTGCGCCGGCATTAAGCCGAACCTATGCCTTGAAGTATACAAAGGATGGTTATCAGCTGGATTTGGAGAGTTTGAAAGAAAGATTTGTAAAATACAGTAATTCCAAGTTCCCGGTAAGAACCATTGGTTTTCCGGCATATACATATTTTTTGTTGAAACAGATGAAGGAAGAAGGTATTTCGGTAAAGCTCCCGAAAGAATCTGTTTTGACTTTGGGTGGTGGCTGGAAGGAATTTTATGCCAAGCAGGTGTCCAAGGAAGAATTTTATAAACTGGTAGAGGAAGTGCTGGGAATCGATGAACAGCATATTATAGAGTTTTTCGGAGCGGTAGAGCATCCGATTTTGTATACGGACTGTCGTTGTCATCATTTTCATGTGCCGGTGTATAGTCGAGTGATTATCCGGGATGTGGATAATCTGGAGCCGGTAGAGAATGGACAGGTTGGCTTGGTGAATTTAGTGACACCGATGGTGGACAGCGTGCCTATTTTAAGTGTAATGACGGACGATTTGGGGATTTTACATGGAGAAGGATGCCCCTGCGGGGAAGCGTCCCCTTGGCTGGAGATATTAGGCAGGGTAGGCATTAAGGACATTGTGACTTGTGCGGCAGGTGCAGGCGAGATGCTTAAGGGAAAGGAATAAATTATGTTACTAATTCATGGGGAAATCATTGAATCGAACATGGAAGATAAATATTTAGACGGCTTGTATGAGGAATGTTTGGTAACGCTTAGTAAGCCCAATCCGATTACAACGGATAAAGTGATAGCTGCTTGTGATGCTCTATACCAAAAGGCTATGGAAGGGGAGTTTGATGAGCTGATTATACCTTTGCTGCAAATGGCGGATATCTCCTATGAACGTTTTCAAACCATGGCTAAGTTATTTTCCAGAGAAGAACTGGAGTATAAGTGCAAGGTGGAATTGGGAAAGCGGTATGAGGATTTAAAACCGCTGAAATGTGGTGTGAATCGAAAATATTATCCTCTGGGTATTTTGTTTCATATTGCGGCAGGAAATGTAGATGGTTTGCCGGCCTACAGCGTGGTGGAAGGTTTACTTACCGGCAATATCAATATCTTAAAGCTTCCGGCGGGAGATAATGGTGTATCAGTGCGTCTTTTGTGGGAGTTGATACGTGAAGAACCGGCTTTGAAGGATTATATTTATGTGTTTGATGTACCATCCCCAGATATTGCTACGCTAAAGGTGTTTGCGGATATGGCGGACGGTATAGTGGTCTGGGGCGGTGATGAAGCTGTGAAAGCGGCAAGAAACATGGCGGACATCACCACGAAAATCATTCCTTGGGGGCATAAACTATCTTTTGCGTATGCCACGTCTAATGTGTCGGATAAGGAGCTTTATGAGCTGGCACTGCATATATGTGATACTAATCAGGTGCTATGCTCTTCCTGTCAGGGAATCTTTTTAGATACCGGAGACAGACAGGCATTGGAGGCGTTCGGAGAACGCTTTTTCAAGCTGTTGAAACAGGCCAATGAAGAACGGGGAAAAGCAGATATGGGAATGCGTGGCAGAAATACCATACGCCTGTATAAGGACATGCTGGAGCCGACAGCAGGCAGACGGATTTGGAATGAAGATGGTGTCAGTGTGGTAATGAAAGCCGATAGTGAGTTGGAATTGTCTTATCTGTTTCGTAATGTATGGATAAAAGCGCTTCCTCATGAGCAAATGGTATCCACTTTGAAAAAACACAAAAATCATTTACAAACCTGCGGACTATTGTGCGGTAAATCAGAGTACGCAGAGTTATCAGATATTCTGGCAAGAGCCGGAGTGGTACGAATCACGGGAAGTGATATGTCCAGAATGGTAGCGGGAGAGGCACATGACGGTACATATCCGCTTCGGGAGTATTGTAGAGTGGTGGAGTATTAGAAGGTCAGAAAAAAGAAAGATGCAACATTCCTGTATTTTAAGAATATGATATGCTGATGGAGTATTTGTAAAGAGCATTATTTATGAAGTGTTCTTGGAGGAAATATGCCGGAAGGAATGGATATTTATGTGGTACAGCCGGGAGATACCATAGATGGTATTGCCGGTAAGTATGGGATAAATGTACAAACAATTATTACAGATAATCAAATAGTGTATCCGTATGCGCTTGCCGTAGGGCAGGCGCTTTTTATCGATTTGGGGACGAGATTGCCGGATAGAAGCCTTCGGGTGTCCGGGTATGCGTATCCTTTTATAAGTGAATGGGTACTGGAGCAGACATTGCCTTATTTGTCGGAGCTCCCCATATTTTCTTACGGGTTTACGGCAGAAGGGACTCTGATACCGCCACTTCTTTCGGATGAGTGGATGATTAATATGGCTAAGGAATATGGTACACTGCCTATCCTTACTTTGACACCCTTTGACGAGACTGGGAATTTTAATAATATGTTAATTAACGCATTGGTGAATGATTCGGCGGCCATAGATACTTTGATTGGTAACTTATTAAGTGTTATGTATGCGAAAGGGTATGTGGGTGTTGATATTGACTTTGAATATATATTGGCACAAGATAGGGACGCTTTTACGGAGTTTGTCAGGCGTGTGGCACAGGTGATGAGAGAGAACGGATTTCATACATCCATTGCGCTTGCACCTAAGACCTCGGCGCAGCAGAGAGGGGTATTGTATGAAGGGAAAGATTATAGGGCACTCGGAAAAATCGTGGACCATGCATTAATTATGACCTATGAGTGGGGGTATACTTACGGTCCGCCGTTAGCCGTTGCACCTTTGAATCAAGTGCGGCGGGTAGTAGAATATGCTGTAACGGAAATAGAGCCTGCTAAGTTGGATTTGGGGATTCCAAACTATGGTTACGATTGGCCATTACCTTATGAACGGGGAGTAACTGCTGCAACACCTATTGGCAATGTGCAGGCGGTACAAATTGCTATACGACAGGGTGTTTCCATACAGTTTGATGAGTTGGCGCAGAGTCCTTTTTTTACCTACGAAGCAGACGGAATACAACATGAGGTATGGTTTGAAGATGTCAGAAGTATTCAACAGAAGTTTAATCTGATTAAGGAATTTGGACTGGGTGGATGCGGATATTGGCAGATTATGCGTTGGTGGAGAGCAAATTGGAAGCTGCTAACTAAGAATTATTATGTAGAGAAATAGATGACAGCGACTTAAGTTTTTGCTATAGTTAGAGTATACGAATAAACAGATTCAACAAGTGAGATATACGCTTGGTAATGTAACGGAGGATACTATGCTGGAGAAAATGAAGGAATTCTTTGCTGCAAGGGTAGAAGGCTATGAAGAACATATGATGACAGAGATACAGGGCTGTAAGAATGCCTATGCGGAAATGGCGAAGCTGGTACCGGATACCTGTGGGAAACTTTTGGATTTAGGCTGTGGAACCGGTCTGGAATTAGAGGGTATTTTTAATAAGCTGCCTAATTTAGAGGTGACCGGTATAGATTTGACCGAAGAAATGTTAGAGAAGCTGGTGGAGAAGTTTTCGGATAAAAAAGTCACTGCAGTATGTGGAAGTTATTTTGATGTATGCTTTGGAGCGGAGACTTATGATTGTGTGGTATCCTTTGAGACAATGCATCATTTTCCGAAAGCTGCGAAAGTCGGGTTATATGAAAAAATATATAAAGCACTGAAACCAGGTGGAGTGTATATAGAATGCGATTATATGGTAACAGACCAGGAAGAGGAAGACCATTGGTATGCTGAGAAGGAAAGATTATGGAAGGAACTGAGAATTGCTGAGGGGGAAGTGTATCATTATGATACGCCCTGTACCATTGAAAATCAGATTGCAATGGTTCTGGCATCCGGATTTTCACAGGCAGAAAAGGTCTTCCGTGAGGAAAATACCACGATTATTGTAGCGAAAAAGGCAAAGAAATATTTCTGCACAGAGGAAGAACGTCAGGGAACCTGTTACCATGAATTCCAGAAAGGAAAGTGGGACGAGCATACTTTCTGGAAGGAAGACTCGTTACTTATTCATGATGATGTGCATCTGGAACTGAAATTGTACGGATTGTTTAAACAGGTACTGCCCCAATATGATGCTTATGGTGATGTGGAAGTGAATAAAGCACAGTGGCAACAGATTTATGCAATGGCAGAAGAAATAGGTGGAGATATTTTCGATGCCATAAAAGAAGCGGATGTTTGGGCACAGGAGTGCTTTGATACGGAAGAAGTGTTCTGGATGTTGGGGATATAGAGCGGTTTGATATAATAGTTAAGATAGGAGCATTTACGATGTATACGGACAAAAAAATAATATGTATGGACTGTGGAACGGAGTTTGTGTTTACTGCCGGAGAGCAGGAGTTTTATGCGCAGAAGGGTTTTATAGATGAACCTAAAAGATGTAAAAACTGTATTAAGGCCAGAAAGGATAGAAAGAAGATTAAGTATACAGTAACATGTGCGATGTGCGGTTGTGAAGAACAGGTTTCTTTTGAACCCAAAGAGGGCAGGCCTGTTTATTGCTGGGCGTGTTATAAGAAATTATAAAGCTTATTAGAGTAAAAGGACATGACAAGATGCAAACAGCAAAAATAGATTTTTCGAAAGGGCCTGTGTGGAAGTGCATTATTGCACAATCCATTCCGCTAACGATTGCTCAGCTTGTGCAGCTTCTTTATAATGTGGTGGATAGGATATACATAGGACATATGGAAGATGGAAGTTCTTTGGCTCTAACGGGTGTAGGACTTACATTTCCGATTGTAACATTGATTATGGCATTTACCGCCTTGTTCGGTATGGGCGGTGTACCGCTGTTTTCCATGGAAAGAGGTGCGGGAGAACAGGAAAAGGCAGAAAAGATATTAGGAAATTCTTTTGCACTGTTGCTTATAAGTGCTGTTATTTTAACATTTGTAAGCTTAATTTTCCGAAGACCTATATTATTTGCATTTGGAGCCAGTGAGGCTTCTTATGTATATGCGAATGATTATTTGAAAATTTATCTGCTTGGAACGGTTTTTTCAATATTGTCTACCGGACTCAATGGTTATATTAATGCGCAGGGATTTCCTCGCATCGGCATGATTACCACTATTGCAGGGGCGGTTGTAAATATTATTCTGGATCCGATTTTTATTTTCGGCTTAGGAATGGGAGTATCCGGAGCAGCTCTAGCCACGGTAATCAGTCAAGCGGTATCTGCTGCCTGGGTATTGAGATTCTTAACAGGGAAAAAGGCTATAGTTCCGCTGAGGCTAAGAAATATCAGAATAAGCAGGCAAATTACCAAAGATATATGTGCGCTGGGGGCTTCTAATTTTATAATGAACGGGACCACATGTCTGGTACAGGTAGTATGTAATAAGACATTGCAGATATACGGCGGAGATGTTTATGTAGGTATTATGACGGTTGCCAATTCCGTGAGGGAGATTGCCGTGTTGCCAATCAGTGGAATTGTAAACGGAGGTCAGCCGGTAATCAGTTTTAATTATGGAGCGAAGGATTATAAAAGGGCAAAGGCAGGAGTAAATTTTAATACGATAATAGGTTCGGCATATACTATGCTTGCCTGGATTTTGATTGTAGCTTTTCCGAAGTTTTGGTTTGATATTTTCTCAGACGATTATCAAATGATGAATGTCGGTGTAGATATGTTGAAGGTCTACTTCTTTGGATTTGTATTTATGGCCTTTCAGTTTGCAGGGCAGTCTACTTTTCAGGCCTTGGGAGATGCCAAGCATGCAATTGTATTTTCACTGCTTCGAAAAGCAATCATTGTTGCGCCGCTTACAATTATTCTTCCCATGATGGGTTTGGGGGTAAAAGGAGTGTTTATGGCGGAACCGATTTCTAATGTAATTGGCGGTCTTGCCTGTTATACAACTATGAGGTTGACGGTTTATAAAAAGCTGAATGAAGAAGGCTGAGAAAGGAATCGATATGTTAGCATTTATTATTTGGTTAATCGTTAGTTTGTTTTTTGTAGTGTGGGGACTTATAACCTATTTTTCAAAAAGCGCTAAGCCGTTCGGTTTTTGGGCGAATGCCAAAGTGGCTGAGATGAAGGATGTAAAAGCATATAATCGTGCACTGGGGAAGCTTTGGTGTGTGTACGGTGTGTTACTGGCGTTATTGGAGATTCCGTTGCTTGGGGGACAAAATTCGGCAGGACCAATTTTAACCATGCTGGGAACAATGTTAATTAGTATTGGAGCTATGGTGGTATACGTAGTGGTAATAGAAGCTAAGTATCGAAAGAAATAGGGGAAAGAAGGAGGTATTTCACATGAGAATGTACGACATCATAATGAAAAAACGTAATGGTGGGATTTTAACTACGGAGGAAATCAATTTTTTTATAGAAGGTTACACAAAGGGGGAAATCCCGGATTATCAGGTATCTGCACTTATGATGGCAGTGTATTTTCAGGGGATGAACGAGGCAGAGACATTGTCACTTACCATGGCTATGGCAAAGAGTGGTGATATGCTGGATTTGTCTGAGATTAAGGGGATTAAAGTGGACAAGCATAGTACCGGCGGTGTAGGAGATAAGACCTCTCTTTCTTTGACACCTATGGTGGCTGCGTGTGGAATACCTGTGGCTAAAATGAGTGGACGCGGACTGGGGCATACCGGCGGAACTATTGATAAATTGGAGAGTTTTGAAGGTTTTACTACAGGTATTACCAGAGAGCAGTTTATAGAGAATGTAAATACTATAGGAATTTCCATTATGGGACAGACCGCGGATTTAGCACCGGCGGATAAGAAGCTTTATGCCCTTCGTGATGTAACGGCTACGGTGGATAATATGTCTTTGATTGCCAGTTCCATTATGAGTAAGAAGCTGGCGGCCGGAGCAGATGCCATTGTGCTGGATGTAAAGACCGGTAGCGGAGCTTTTATGCAGGCAGAGGAAGATGCGCTGGCACTTGCCCGTGAAATGGTGAAAATCGGTAATAATGCAGGCAGAAACACCATAGCAGTGGTTTCAGATATGGACCAGCCCCTTGGATTTGCAGTAGGCAATGCACTGGAGGTAAAGGAAGCCATTGATACCTTGCGTGGAGAAGGACCGGCAGATTTTGTGGAGCTTTGTATGACTCTGGGTAGTCAGATGTTGATTGCCGGTGGCAGGGCAAAAACAGATGCAGAGGCTAAGGAAATGTTACAGCAGGTGATTGAAGACGGCAGTGCATTAAAGAAGCTGGCCGAATTTGTAGAAGCGCAGGGCGGTGATGCTGCAGCAGTTTATGATACTACGAAACTTCCAAAGGCAAGTATTATAGAAGCGGTAGAGGCTCCGCAGAGTGGCTATATATCCAAGATTGCCTGCGCAGAGGTGGGTATTTGTTCGTTGATTTTAGGTGGCGGACGTGAAACAAAGGAAAGTGAGATAGATTTGGCAGTAGGTATTGTATTGACTAAGAAAGTCAGTGACTATGTAGAAAAGGGAGAAACCATTGCTTACATTCATGCCAATGATGCAGAGAAGTTAAAAGCTGCAAAGGAACGCTTTTTACAGGCTTATACCTTTAGCGAAGCTGTACCGGAAAAATCTGTAATGATTAAGCATATCCTGCACTAATCTTTCATACGTTTAAGTATGAGAGAAAAGAAAAATGATAAGTCAAGAACAGAATTAATCATGGAATCCTTACAGTTGCCTAAGGATATATTACATGGGGATATGCGAGTTACCATGACCGGTAACAGGGAAGCCTGGATAGAAAATTATAAAGGGATATTGGAGTATTCTACAGAGAGTATTTTGCTGCAGGGAAAAAATGGCAGAGTACAATTTGAGGGAAAACGACTGACAATTGATTATTACACAAATGAGGACATGAAGCTTACGGGTAAAATAATGTGTATAAAATATCTTTAAGATGGAGGCATTTGTGGTAGGTGTTATCAGTTGGCTGAAGGGCTATGTTCGTATTCGTGTAAGCGGTCTTTCTGTTGAGCGTTTTCTGAATCTGTGCGGACATAAAAATATTTTATTGTGGAATGTGGTAAGAGGGGAAAGGTATTGGGAAATGTGCATCAGTATAAGTGCATTTCGCAGGATTCGTCCCATTGTACGAAAAACAGGAACCAGGGTAGTCATCACTGAAAGGTGTGGACTACCTTTTTTTGTGAAGAAAATGAATGGGAAAAAGGTTTTTCTTTTTGGGCTTATTTTTGCTATCTTTTTTTGGTATGCCAGCGGTAATTTTATATGGAGAATAGAGTATGAAGGTAATTATAAAATTACGCAGGAGCAATTAATGGACTTTTTGGATGAAAATAAGGTATCCATAGGAACACTCAAAAAAAGTGTTAATATAGAGCAATTGGAAAAGGATATACGTATTCGGTTTCCGGATATTATCTGGACTTCCGGAAAGTTTGAAGGGACCACGTTTCATTTGGCAGTCAAGGAGAATGATGGAATACAACCTCAAATGCAATATGCTGAGGATGGCGGGTATGATTTGGTGGCGCATGTGGATGGTGAAGTATACTCAATGATTGTGCGAAAAGGTGTTCCGTTAGTGAAGCAGGGAGATGTGGTGACAAAAGATATGGTGCTGGTAGAAGGGCGGATTGCAGTAAAAAATGATGACGGTACCATACGGGAATATTTGTATGAAAAGTCCGATGCAGATATTTATATTAAGCACACAATAACTTACGAAGATATTTTAAACACCCGCTACACGAAAAAAATATATACCGGGCGGGAGAAAAAATGTATCTATGTACGTTTGGGAAAGAAAGAGTGGTTCGTGGGACATACAAAACCATACCTTGTATATGATGTGGTAATGCAGGAAACAACGCCGGCCATATTAAAAGATTTAAAAATTCCGCTGCTGTGGGGGAAATATACCTACAGAGAGTATCAAAATACAGAGTGTTTATACGGGGAAGAGGAGGCTTCTGAGATACTTGGCAAAAATTTCTTGCAATTTCTTGCTACTTTAGAGGAAAAAGGGGTACAAATTATAGAAAAAAATGTTACAATAGAAAAGAGTATGGATATTTATAAGATGTCGGGAGAAATCACAGTGGCAGAGCCGGTTGAAAATCGGATACCTACACAGATAGAGGAGCTTCCGATGAATACGGAGAAGAAATAAATGAGTGTAGTATCATTGCAAATGGAGATATCCGTGGAGCATATGCAGAAGATATTCGGCGCCGGGGACTCCTATGTGAAAAAAATTGAAAAGGATTTGAATGTTACGGTAGTGGATCGTAACGGCAAAATCATTATTACAGGTGAGGAACATCAGGCAAATCAAGCCTGTCGGATTTTGAGCCAGCTTACGGAAATATCCCGCAGAGGAAATGAAATTGAGGAGCAGAGCGTAAATTACGCCATAACATTGGGCATGGAGAATAAAGAAGAAATTTTAACAGAAATAGATAGCGACATCATTTGCCATACGGTAAGCGGTAAACCGATTAAGCCGAAAACCTATGGACAGAAGCTGTATGTGGATGCCATTCGTGATAAAATGATTACCTTTGGCTTAGGTCCTGCGGGTACCGGTAAAACCTATCTGGCTATGGCCATGGCAATTACAGCTTTTAAGAATGATGAAGTGAGCAGAATTATTTTGACCAGACCGGCTATTGAAGCAGGAGAGAAGCTGGGATTTTTGCCGGGAGATTTGCAAAGCAAGGTAGACCCGTATTTGCGTCCCCTGTATGATGCACTGTATCAGATTATGGGAGCGGACAGCTTTGCGAAAAATATGGAGAAGGGATTAATTGAGGTGGCACCCCTCGCGTACATGAGAGGACGAACCTTGGATAATGCCTATATTATTCTGGATGAAGCGCAAAATACCACACCTGCGCAGATGAAGATGTTTTTAACACGTATCGGATTTGGTTCGAAGGTGGTAATCACCGGCGACAGTTCACAGAAGGATTTACCGGTAGGAACAAAATCCGGCTTGGATATAGCAACTAAGGTTTTGGCAAAGATTGATGATATTGCTTTTTGTAATCTGACCAGCAAGGACGTTGTGCGACATCCGCTGGTACAGAAAATCGTAAAGGCATATGATGATTTTGAAGCAAAAGAGAAATCCAGAGCAAGCAGAGAAAAGAGGAGATAAAATGCACTACTTTATAGAAAATGAAACGGATGAAGTATTCGATTTTAACGTGGATGAAGTGGTAAAGGCGGTTGTTGATGAAGTGTTAGATACGGAGCAGTGTCCGTATGAGTCCCAGGTGAATGTACTTTTAACGGACAATGAGGGAATTCGCCAGTTTAACAAAGAGTATCGGGATATTGACAAAGAGACAGATGTATTGTCTTTTCCGAATCTGGACTTTGAGGTGCCGGGAGATTTTGATATTGATGAAGATGCAGAAGCGGATTATTTTGATCCGGAAAGCGGTGAGTTGATTTTGGGAGATATTATTATTTCCATGGACAAGGTAAAAGAACAGGCAGAAAGCTATGGACACAGCAGAAAACGTGAATTTGCTTTTTTGGTGGCACATAGTATGTTGCATTTGTCCGGTTATGACCATATGGAACCGGAAGAAGCTCAGATTATGGAGAAAAAGCAGGAAGCTGTTTTGCAGAAACTTGGAATTACCAGAGATTAAATTAGTAGCACGTAATTTCGTAAGAGAAAAAAGAGTTGGAGAACACAGATGAATCAAGCAGAAGTGAAAAGAAAGCAGATACAGTTTTATTCCTACGCAGTGTGTATGATTGTTTTGTTATATTTTGGACATATACTGGGAAGCAACGGACTGGCTTATTTTATGGTAGGATTTGTTGCAGTATCCTTTTTCCTGCAATTTATATCCGGCGCAGCTTCCGATGCCGTGGGCAGAATGTTGCGTTTTCGCAGAAAAAAAGAGCTGTATATGAATGCCTATGTGGTTCGTAAAAGGATGCGCATCGTCTTTTTGGCGATAAGTATCGTAAGCTTTCTGCTTTTGTTTTTACTTGCGCAAGTTTTGGCGCATAAAGTATTTGAGGTACCCAATGCGGAGTTGATTATTCGGATACTTTCCGTTGTGATTTTATTGCGCATGCTTGTAAGCTTCTGGCAGGGATATTTTCAAAGCTTCGGTTCCCAGTTACAGACCATGTGCGGATGCATGTTAAGACCTGCATTTTACTTTATTTTTGGAAATGCTTTTTGTAAAAAGAGATTAGAATACGGTGTAAAGGTTGCTGCATTAGTAAAGAACGATGATTTTGAAGGATTATATGCTGCTATAGGGTTGGCAGAAGCGGTTGTGATTACGGAGCTGATTATTTTTGCGGTAATGCTGGCGTTTTATTTTATCAGCGACAGAAAAAGTGATAAGACTAAAAGCAAGGATGGTCGTCAGAGTCTGGAAAGCCCCGGAGAAACCATTTCAGCTTTTGGAAGATTGGCAGGTCCCGGAATCTTAATCGGTTTGTTGGGATACTTCTGGCTGGCTGCCTGTGTGGTACTTTTGGACGGAAAAGAACAGATCGGCGTTTTTGGCGGAATGTTTATGGTGCTCATGACATTTGCAGCTATGTTAATAGGTGCAAGATACTATTTAATCTATGCAAAAACTTTGCAGGCTGTGAAAGGAGAGCATAACCGACATATTAGAGATATGGTTCAAATGGGACTAAAATATGCCTGGTGCTACGGAATCCTGAGCTGTATGCTTACGGCTGTGCTGGCACCTCAGATTTCACATACCTTTTTCGATGGAAATACAGCTGTGGTCGGACTACTTCAGAAGGGAAGTCTTCTTTTGCCGGCGGTTATGCTTTTGGTCTATTGGATTATGATACATGCCATTCACAAAAAGTATTTGATAGTACTTGCCACTTTGGTGGGAGATGTTGCATTGTTTATTCTTTTGGCGGCTTTTATGAAGGGACGCATGGAAGACAGTATGCTTGCAGTGGTGTATGCGGGGATTATTGCATTGGCGGTAGCTTGTGTTGTACTTGGAATGATAACAGTGAATAAATATCGCCTGCAGATAGAATATATAAATACTTTTGTGTTGCCTCTGGCATGTGTTGGAATGGTTGGTCTGGTGCTGATGGCAGCCACAAAGCTTTTGACGCCGCATATTGGTAATGAAGTATGTTTTTATGTGTGTGTAATACTTGGTTATGTAATATATTTAGTATTGTTAGCGGTATGCAGAATATTTACGGACCAGGATATCAACCACATATACGGAAAAATCGGAAGAAAAATTCTATCTGTAATATTTAAGTGAATAAAACTGTAAAAACAAGCTGATACTGTTACCATAGCAGGAGAAGAAAGCTGTGGAGGAATCGATGTGAAATTCTTAAAATGGTTCAGTTTGTTTTTTATGTCCGTTAGTATTGCATTTGTAGGTGGCCTGATTTTGGGATTTCGGCTTGAGGCATATTTTTACCCTCAGGAAGATATGAAAAATAAGTATATGCAGGTAAAAGCACAGAAAGAACCTGTGATAATTGTGGAAGAGCAGGAAGACAGAACGCCTGTCACACCGGAAATGGTGGAAGTATCCGGTACCGGAGAACGTATAGATGCGGATACCACATATATTCTTGTGGAAAGAAATATGGATACGGATGAAAAGATTGAAAATGTAGGGAAGCTTCCGGAAATGTACCTTGGGATGAATCGGGAGCAATTTGTCGCAAGCATGGCGGATTATGAGGCATCCCCGCCACTAAGTGAATTAGAGCGCGGTTTTGTCAGTTTGGAGGTACAACGTTTTTCGCAGGAAGAAGTGAAAGTACTTATGAATTATAGCTACGTAAAGCCCGGAAAGTGCTTTTATGTAGTAGTGTATAATGATTTGGTTACGGTTTTGCTGGAGGACAGAAAGACCGTATATTTACAAACCGGTATGCGGGCGTTAGATTTGCCGGAAAGTATGCAGCAGGAGCTGCTACAGGGAATGTTTATACCGGATGAAGAAAGTCTGTATGATTTTTTGGAGAATTATACCAGTTAGAATGCGGAGGAAATAGGATGAAAAGAAAGGTGGCAGTTATCGGAGGAGGCGCATCCGGAATGATGGCAGCTATTACTGCAGCAAGAAAAGGTGCACTTGTGACGATTTATGAGCATACTGACCGTTTGGGGAAAAAGATATTAGCTACCGGTAACGGGAAATGTAATCTTGGTAATCTGGATATGCATCCTTCCTGCTTTTATAGTGGAAATCCAATGCTGGTAGAGCAGTGTTTGGAACGATTTTCCACCGGAGAAACCATTGCTTTTTTTGAATCTTTGGGAATGTCTGTAAAAGAAAAAAACGGTTACCTGTATCCTTTGGGAGAACAGGCTGCCATTGTATTGGATGTGCTTCGTTATGCGGTAGAGGCATGGAAAATAAAAGTGGAATATAATTCTCAAATCAAAGGGATTTACGAAGTAGTAAACACTGGCGGAGAGAAAGCATTGTGTGTGGAAAATGGTAAAGAAAAAGCCTTTTTTCACAGTGTAATATTGGCATGTGGCAGTAAAGCGTCACCCAAAACCGGCTCGGATGGCTCCGGGTATGAGTTGGCGAAACAGATGGGACACAGAATAAGACCGGTACTACCTTCTTTGGTACAGCTGAAATGTAATGATAAGTTTTGCAAGGCACTATCAGGAGTAAGATGTGATGCAAAGATACATATTTGGGATAAGGACAAGCTTTTGTTTGAAGAACGTGGAGAATTACAATTAACGGATTACGGTATTTCCGGTATTCCGGTATTTCAGTTGAGTGGTGCAGTCAATCGGTATTTGCATGTTAATAAAAGCAGACTTAACGTAAGCATTGATTTTATGCCGGATTTGGGTGAAGTGGCTTTGGAGGAATTGCAGAAGCGGAATTTGTCAGTAAAGCGTTCTGAGAATTGTACGGTAGAGGAGTTCTTTACAGGAGTTCTGAATAAAAAGATTATGAATGTTCTGATTAAGCAGGCAGGAGTACAACCGGGAGAATTGTTAAGTAAAGTGTCGGAAAGTTCGCTACAGAAGATATTTAAGAGTAGTAAGCAGTTTAAAATGCATATTACCGAGTCCAACGGATTTGAGCAGGCCCAGGTGTGTACCGGGGGCGTGGATATGAATGAAGTATCGGATAATCTGGAATCTAAGAAGGTAAAGGGCGTATATTTTGTCGGAGAACTTCTAGATGTGGATGGCAGATGCGGAGGATATAATCTTCAATGGGCATGGAGCAGCGGTTATATTGCAGGTAGTGCGGCGGCCGAAGGTTAGTTATTTGCAGGGCGGCATCAGCGGGAGCATATTTATCGGTATGCCGAAACAGGAGTAAAAGATGATAAGAGTGAATCAGATTAAAGTGACGCCACAGGCAGGGGAACAGATTCTGCGTAAAAAGGTGGCAGAGCTTTTGAAAATAAAACCCATGTATATTGAAAAGCTTCATATAGTCAAACGTTCCATAGATGCCCGTAAGAAGCCGGAGATTTTTTATAGTTATGTAGTGGATGTGGAACTGACAAAGGAGCTGGCAGGACAGGAAGAAAGAATCGTAAAGCGTTGTAAAAGTAATCAGGTGTCCATAAGTACGGATAAACCATATGCATTTCCTAAGTACGGTGAGAAAATACTTATGCATAGACCTGTGATTGTGGGAATGGGACCTGCCGGATTGTTTTGCGGATATATGCTGGCATTACACGGATATGCGCCGATTCTTTTGGAACGTGGTAGGGATGTGGATTCCAGAACAGAAGATGTCAAGAAGTTTTGGGAAACAGGCGTACTAAACACCAAGTCCAATGTTCAGTTTGGGGAAGGTGGTGCCGGTACATTTTCGGATGGTAAATTAAATACACTTATTAAGGATAAAGACGGAAGGAATAAAGAGGTGCTTCGTATTTTTACGGAGCATGGGGCACCGCAGCAGATTTTGTATGATTCTAAACCGCATATTGGTACGGATGTGTTGACTTCGGTAGTCAAGGAAATGCGGGAGTTTATTATTGCTCATGGCGGAGATGTTTACTTTGAAACAGAGATGAAAAGTTTAAGTATAAAAAACGACCGGGTAATTGGTGTGGAAATTACCGATGCCTCAGGGATTCCAAGAACAATCGCTTGCGATGCTGTGGTTCTGGCAATCGGTCACAGTGCTAGAAATACCTTTGAAACCTTGTACGAGCAAAAGATTCCTATGGAAGCGAAAGCCTTTGCGGTAGGTTTTCGCGTGGAACATCCGCAGGCAATGATAAATAAATGTCAGTATGGTTTTGAGGATGTGGAAATGCTTGGTGCAGCATCCTATAAGGTGACGGCACAGACAGCGTTTGGACGTGGCGTATATTCATTTTGTATGTGTCCGGGCGGTTATGTAGTGAATGCATCTTCGGAAGAAGGACGTCTGGCGGTAAACGGAATGAGCTATAGTGATCGTGGTTCTGCCAATGCAAACAGCGCTATAATTGTGTCCGTGACCCCGGAGGATTACGGTTCCGCTCATCCACTGGCCGGAATTGCTTTTCAAAGGGAACTGGAGCGAAAGGCTTTCATCGCAGGAAAAGGGAAAATTCCTGCGCAGAGATATAAAGATTTTAAAGAAGCTGTGGAAGCCGGCAGATTTGTAGAAGTATATGAAAATAACTTTTGGGAAAATGACACTTTAAAAAGCAGGCACATTGTGAGTATTGAGGAAGAATTGCTTGCCAATGCAGTGGCAGACGGAGAACTGCCGGAAAGTAGTGTGTGTTCAAAAGAGAATGACGGGTGTTTCGAAGCTTCAGAGGACAAGGCATTCCCGCCTTGTACGAAGGGAGCGTATATCTGGGCGGATTTGACCGGAATTTTACCGAAGGAGTGCAGTAAAGCTTTTGTGGAAGGCATGGAAGTGTTTGGACATCAGTTGAAAGGATTTAACAGAGAGGATGCATTACTGTTGGGCGTGGAAAGTAGAACTTCTTCACCGGTAAGAATTCATAGAGATGAAACATTGCAGTCCCAGGTACGGGGTTTATACCCTTGCGGAGAAGGTGCAGGATACGCAGGCGGAATCACATCGGCGGCCATGGATGGTATTCGCGTAGCGGAGGAGATTGCAAAACATTTTGCCCCTTTTACACATTGACGTGATAAACAAAATGGAGTATTATGTACGGGTGAGACTTCCGGTAGGCAATAAGCAGGAGCGTCTGAAAGATAAATAATAATACTTGGAGTAAGAACATGTCTGACATAAGAGAATTAATGAAAGATAAAAAGAGAATAGTAATTAAAATCGGGTCTTCTTCTTTGCAACATGCAGAAACAGGGGATTTGGATTATACCAGATTAGAGAAGCTGGTGCGAGAGCTTTGTGATATCCGCAATCAGGGAAAAGAAGTAATCCTGGTAAGCTCCGGTGCAGTAGCTGCCGGACGCAAGGCTGTGCAGATGCAGAATCTTCATCCGGTTACCCGAGAAGAGAAGATTGCTGTAAAACAGGCATGTGCGGCTATCGGGCAGGCCAGACTTATGATGGTTTATCAGAAAATTTTTGCAGAATATAATCATGTGGCGGCGCAGATTTTGATGACGAAGGATACCGTTTTGAACGATATGAATCGCTACAATGCCCATAATACTTTTGCAGAGCTTTTGTATATGGGAGCGGTTCCTATTGTAAATGAAAATGACACGGTAGCAACTTACGAAATTGAAATTGGTGATAATGATACCTTATCGGCTATTGTTGCAGCTTTGGTGGAAGCAGATTTGCTGATTTTACTTTCGGATATTGATGGTCTGTATACCGATGACCCCCGTCGTAATCCTAATGCAAAGTTTATTGAACAGGTGGATGAACTTACTGATGAATATATGCATATGGGTAAGGGTTCTACCGGCAGTAGTGTGGGAACCGGCGGCATGAATACCAAGATGATTGCGGCTAAGATTGCTACCAGTTGTGGTACGGACATGATTATTGCCAACAGCAAGGATATTGGAGTGATTCATGAGATTTTAAGTGGTGAAAATGTAGGAACATTATTCCTGGCGAATAAGGATGAAGAATTTAACTTGCCGGAATTTGTGGAGAATCTGCATAAATAGAGATTGCTTTTTGAAATTAGGGGTTTACGCCCCTAATTTTTTTGAAAAAGATTTTTGGGGAAAGGTTTTGGATGGTGAAGGGTATGGATTTTCAAGCTTTTATAGATACTGTTAAACAAAACAACTGGGAATTCTATGGTATAGAGGTATTTCAAAGTGGACAAATTATAGAACAGTTTCATGAAAATCCTATAACGCGACATCCAATATATTCCGCCACTAAGTCCATCACCTCATTGGCGGTAGGAATGGCAATGGATGAGGGGAAGTTCGATATTAATGCATCTGTATACGAGTATCTAAAGGCAGAAGTACCGGCATATGTTAGTCAAAGGCAGATAGAAACACTAAAGCAGGTTACTGTGAGGCGTTTGCTTACCATGTCGGTGCAGGGATATCCGTTCCGGCCCAAAGGAAATAATTGGTTGGAATATTCATTGACATATCCGCTTGAAAATGTGGAAGAAAAGGGCTTTGATTATTCTAATATTCAGGCGTATTTAGTAGGTGTGGCAGTGGCAAAGGCTCTGGACGTGCATTTATATGATTATCTGGAAGAAAGGTTGTTTCAGTCCTTAGAAATTGAGAAACCTGTTTATCAGAATTGTCCATCCGGATATTTCTATGGCGCCAGTGGCATGCAGTTGACCGTTTCAGAACTAGGGAAAATCGGACAGCTTTGTTTGCAGAAAGGAAGTTATAACGGACAGCGGATTGTTTCAGAAGCATATATAGAAGAAGCAACATTGGTACAACAAATGAACAAAGAAGGCGGTTATGGATATTATTTTTGGAAGTATGGTGAAGGATATCGTATTAGTGGGAAGTGGGGGCAGCGCAGCTTTGTGTTCCCGGGGAAGGATATGATAGTAACATATTTGTCCAATATGGAGCATGGCTCCGGTCTGCTAACCGAAGCCATGGAAGAGTATCTTTTGAAATAGGGCAAGTCTGAGTAGGATTTTTTACGTAGATATGGTATCTACTTCAAACTCAACTCTTTTAGGGTGTTTTGAATATCCTGGTCTGTAATGATAGAGTAGACTTTGGTATTGTATTTTTGTGCAATTTATTCGGAGCCTATCATTGTCTGGTCATCCGACAATATCTTCCGTTCAGCGATAACGATAATGGCTGCGATTTCAATATCATAGCGGTTAAGTAATCTTTCCAGACGCTCATCCAGTGTTTTACCGGAAGACATTAAATCATCTATGATTACCACTTTGTCTCCCTTTTGCAAGGTGTATCCGCAAAGGATGCGGTCGCGACTGTCGGGCATTTGCCTGTCATAGCAGTAGTTGGTTGTAATTTCGTATTTGTAATAAAGTGTTCTGTATTAATATAGTAGTCTGATTTTGTCCCGGATTTTAGAGTGAAATCGCCGAATTGCAGAATATCATTATTTATCATGAATCGTACAAAGCGCTCTTTGTAAGTCAGATAATCCGGACGGTAGCCAAAAAGTTCGTCCATGGTCACCCCGAAACAGTCTGCAAGCATGGGAAGTAAAGATATATCCGGAAAGGCTTGTTCCTTTTCCCACTTACTGACGGCTTGATTGGAAATATGCAGGCTGGAAGCAAGTTGTTCTTGAGTAATGTTTTTTGCGGTACGTAGTTTTTTGATATTTTTGCCAATGTGTTCCATAATATCCTCCTGTTTATGTTTGTGGCATGTGATACTGCAAAAGTGCATTTTACAGTTCGTATGACGGATTGATTTTAAGGAAGATATGAAAAACCACTACACAAATCTCTTTTTTTTTGATATAATGATTTGCAGTGTTAGCAAAGAAAAGTGAGGAAATTATTTATGACAATGGAAGAAAAGATTAAAAGAATCAATGAATTATATCATAAATCAAAGGCGGAGGGTTTGACTGAGGAGGAAAAGGAAGAACAGGCAACGCTTCGCAAAGAATATGTAGCAAATGTTCGCGCCAACTTGAGAGGAAATTTAAATAGTATTACTATTCAGTATGAGGATGGTTCTCAGGAAAAGTTAAGTGAAAAGTACGGGAATAAAGAATGATGGATTACAGGGAACAAAAGCGGACCATTCGTAAAGAAGTTTTGAATAAGCGTGATGCCATGCCGACGGAATTACGCAGAATGGCAGATATGGCCATTGCAGATAGAATTATTGGTCATCAGTGGTTCTATGGGGCGGAGGTAGTGCTGGCATTTGTAAATTATGGCAGTGAAATCAGTACTATAGAAATTATTGAGGAGGCACTTCGGAAAGGGAAAAAAGTGTTTGTACCCAGGATTGATAGTACCACCCATACAGACAGTGATAAGTCCGGAGAGATAATAAAAACGGATACCATGAATTTTTATCAGATTACCGCAATGGAGGAACTTCAGGCAGGTTACAAAGGAATCCCTGAACCTGATGGGACTACAGAGTGTTTTGACTACGAAAAGTACAAGGAACGTAGGATGCTTTTGCTGATGCCTGGTGTGGCTTTTGATATTTATGGGAACCGCATGGGCTATGGAAAGGGATTCTATGATCGTTTTTTGCAGGATAAAGAGATGTTACAGATATATTCTATTGCGATTGGTTACAAATGTCAGCGCGTAGATTTTATTCCTGTGGAGGAACATGATTTAAAGCCTTATCAGGTGATTTTGGTGTAAGATGTATGCTGTGAAACAGAGAAGAGAATTTGAATTTGATGGTGATAATATGCTAATAAAAATAGGCGATTTTGACTTCACTGAAGTATGGGATGGTGTGTTCTATAAGAAACTTTCTAATTATCCACAGATAACAGATTGGGAGATTAGAACTATTATTGAATTTATAGAGTATGAAAACAGATATGGCAGGGAATGTGTAATTGAATGTGAAGATAGTAATGTATTAAAGTTAGTTAACGAAGCTATTGCGCATAAAGAAATGTATTTAAGCACACCGCGACCGAAGTTATTGACAGAATGTACAGCATGTCCTTATAGAAAAGGATGTGTTACTGATTATGTATGTCATACGACTTCTGTTGAGAATGCCATTAAAATATTTGAATGTGGAAAACTGTTATCTGCACTAAATGCAAGGAAAGTACCTGTTGAAGAGTTGATGAGCGAAAAGCGAAATGCAGCAAAAGACCCAGCTGATTATTTTGAATACATAATGCTTTCGTGGGGGAATTGCCAAGCAGGGGATAGATTAGTTATGGAACGAGCATTAGAGCGTTTACCAAATGAAGATGATTTGAGTGTGCATTTTAATCCTGGAGTGAGATTTTACTTCAAATATGAGCAATTATTAAAGCATCCAAATATGGTGTATGATGGGGTGCTTCCTATGAAAGTTAAAGATGAAATAATACTTAAAGACTGGGTCCACAAAATTGTAGTTCCTATGAAATTAAAAGAGAAATTGGAATCACACATACCTTGTGATTTAAAAGATAGGATTATTTATGTTGCTAATGATTGCAAAGATATTTGGGATTGGTCTGAAAAGGTGTATCGAATTATAGAAAGTTAGAGTTAGTAGATGCTTCGCCATGCCGACACTCACAAGCTTGTGCTTGTTCGTTGTCGCGGCGTTCGCCGTATGCATCTTCGCTCGAATGCGACTGCCTGTGTGAGAGCACCCGGCAGTCACATTCGGCTCATCTGCGCATGGCTCATTGCTGCACGCAAAATTTCAGGTTTACAGAGAGTTTGAAAGTAACAGAAGATTAGAATGATAATCTTGAATTAGTGAGATGTGTATGTATCTACGGAATTGGGTATATAGTAGCAATCTGAATGTATATACCCCCAAATTCAGGGAAAGTATGTCAATAAATGTTCAAAATTCAATATAATGAAGGCTTTTGGGTATGAGTGATGCTATAGCAGTATTTATACCCAAGAAATGTAGTTTTTGTGGGTATATGCGATAGATTTGGGCTCTATATACCCAAAAACAGTTGCTGTTGACAAAATATGAGGCTAAAATGGAACAATTTATGTTGAAGACTGGGTATGGGATTGAAAGAAAGCTATATATACCCAAAGAGCAAAATCTTTCAGTTAGTAGCTGTGTCTGACTGAGAGATGAATCTGACTTATGGGAGAATTTACAGTAGTTCATGGGCAAAATCGTAAATATCGGTTTACATAACATTAATGAAAGTCGAGAAATGTATAATTTTAATAGATAATAAGGAGCGTGAATAATATGGATTTAACATTGCTTGGAAAGCAGGCGGTTGCCGCTAAATATGTATTGCAGGGATTGACTGCACAGGTCAAGAATGAGGCGTTGACCATCGTGGCAAAAGCCTTGACAAATAACAAGGAGACACTATTAAAAGCCAATGCCATAGATATTGCCAATGGTGAGGCAAATGGTATGCATCCGGGTTTGGTTGACCGACTTCGTCTGACAGAGAGCAGAATTGAAGCCATGGCGGAGGGACTTTTGCAGATAGTGGAATTACCTGACCCGATTGGAGAATGTCTGGAAACTTTCGAACGTCCCAATGGGCTATGCATTGAGAAGAAACGTGTGCCTTTGGGCGTAATCGGAATTATTTATGAGTCCAGACCTAATGTAACTGCAGACGCTTTCGGACTTTGTTTTAAGACCGGTAATGCTGTGATTTTAAAGGGCGGAAGTGATGCTATCCATTCTAATATGGCTATTACAGAGGTGATTCGTGCCGGATTAAAGGAAGCCGGTATTACGGAAGATGCTATTCAGCTTATTACAGATACGGACCGTGCGGTTACTGCGCAGTTCATGAAGATGAAGGAATATGTGGATGTGTTAATTCCCCGTGGTGGTGCGGGTTTAATTCGTGCGGTAGTGGAAAACAGTACCATTCCGGTCATCGAAACCGGTACAGGTAATTGTCATACTTATGTGGACAAAGATGCTGATGTTGATATGGCGATTTCGATTATTATGAATGCCAAGACCCAACGTATCGGAGTTTGTAATGCCTGTGAGTCCCTGGTAGTGCATAAGGATATCAGAGAAGCTTTGCTGCCGGCACTGAAGGCTGCATTGGACACAAAAAATGTAGAAATTCGTGCAGATGAGCGCATCAGAGAAGTGCTTGACGGTTGTCTGGAAGCTACGGAAGAAGATTACGGTACGGAATATCTGGATTACATTTTGTCCATGAAGACTGTAGACAATGTGGAAGAAGCGATTGCACACATTAATAAATATAATACCAAGCATTCTGAATGTATTGTTACGAACGAAACTGCAGTGGCGGAACAATTCTTAAATGGTGTGGATGCGGCCTGTGTATATTGGAATGCCTCTACCAGATTTACGGATGGTTTTGAGTTTGGGTTTGGTGCAGAAATCGGTATCAGTACCCAGAAGCTTCATGCAAGAGGACCCATGGGCTTGAAGGAGTTAACATCCTATAAATATCAGATTAAGGGTACCGGACAAATCAGAGGATAGTTAACGTGCAGTTTTTGCAAGCTTATATATGTGTAACGTGTGAAATATAAAATGGTCATTTGTAGGAATATATGGTAACCTATAAATGTACAATAAACAAAAGAGATTAAAGGAGGATACTTATGAGTGGTGTATTGAGTGTGGTTTTGGCCAGTATTGGCGTAATAATTGTTCCGGTGATTTTAATAATAGCTTTTTTAGTTATTATTTTCTTCGCAGGTTATGTAAAGGCATCTCCCGATACCGCAATTATTATTTCCGGTCTGCGTAAGAACCCGAAGGTGTTAATTGGTAAGGCAGGAGTGAAGATTCCTTTTCTGGAGAGAAAGGATGCGTTGAATCTTCAGTTGATTCCTATTGATGTAAAGACATCTAACGCAGTGCCTACCGCAGACTACATTAATATCAATGTAGATGCAACAGTCAACGTAAAAATCAGTGATGACGAGGCTAGATTAAAACTTGCAGCACAGAACTTTTTGAACAAGAATCCCGAGTACATCGGTCGTGTAGCGAGAGAAGTTTTGGAAGGTAATGTTCGTGAAATCGTAGGTAAGATGGCTTTGGAAGAAATGGTTTCCGATCGTCAGAAGTTTGCGAACCTGGTAAAAGAAAATGCAGAACCTGACCTGGCTGCTATGGGTCTGGATATTATCAGTTTTAACGTGCAGAATTTCGTGGATGGCAACGGCGTTATTGAAAACCTTGGTGTGGATAACATTGTAAAGATTCAGAAGAATGCAGCAATTTCCAGAGCAGAAAGTGAGAAGGAAATTGCAAAGGCACAGGCAAATGCCAAGAAGGAAGCTAATGAAGCACAGGTAAATGCAGATACCGAAATCGCTATTAAGGAAAATGAACTGGCTATTAAGCGTGCTGAACTGAAGAAGGAATCTGATATTAAGAAGGCGGAAGCAGATGCGGCTTATAAGATTCAGGAAGAGGAACAGCGTAAAACTGTGGAAATTACCACTGCAAATGCAAACATTGCAAAGCAGGAGAAGGAGATTCTCTTAAAGCAGAAGGAAGCAGAAGTTAAGGAAAAGGCATTGGATGCTGAAATCCGTAAGAAAGCAGAAGCTGATAAGTTCGCAAAACAGCAGTTGGCAGATGCACAGCTCTATGAACGTCAGCGTGAAGCAGAAGCTCAGAAATTCGAAACCGAAAAAGAAGCAGAAGCTATGAGAGCACAGGCAGAAGCTCAGAAATATAAGATGGAGCAGGAAGCTGAAGGTATTCGTACCAAGGGTCTGGCAGAAGCTGAAGCGATTCGTGCAAAGGCTGTTGCAGAAGCAGAAGGTATCGAAAAGAAGGCAGAAGCTATGTTAAAGATGGGTGAAGCAGCTGTCCTTGAAATGTACTTTAAGGCACTTCCTGAAGTTGTTAAGAACGCAGCTCTTCCTTTGGAGAAGGTTGACAGAATTACCATGTACGGTGATGGTAACAATACCAAGTTGATTAAGGATATCATGAACACTGTTAATCAGGTGACAGATGGACTGAAGGAGTCAACCGGTGTAGATTTAACTTCTATCTTGTCAGGTTTCCTGGCAGGCAAGGCTGCTACGGGCAATGACGGAGTGAATGTGAACATCGTATCCAAGGATGCATCAGAGAACTAAAAATATTACATAAATTATAAAGAGAAGGTTTTGTTAATAGGGGCAGGAAAACAACCTGCCTCTGTTTTTTTGCATAAATATTTATTTTTCCTTGAATATCTTATGCAAAAATATTATAATCATTTTAATGGGTTAAATAGATAAACTAAGGGGGGGTTATGATATGAACTATTTTGAGGATTTGATTTATTATGCAGCACAAAACAACTGTTCCGACGTACATATTACGGAAGGTACTGCAGTAGCTCTTCGTAAGTTTGGTGTGTTGGAGATTATGGAGCAGATTCCCAGTGCAGAGCAGTCTAAGGAGATGATTCTTTCCAAGCTTACGGATGACCAGAAGGCTACGGTTCTGAGCGGAAAGGATTTGGACTTGTCCATTATGATGCCTGACGGAACCAGACTTCGTACCAACATTTTCCATCAGAGAAATCACTTGGCAGCTACCTATCGTATTTTGCAGAAGCAGATTCCTACCATGGAAGAATTAGGTGTTCCGGATGTTATCAGAGACATGGTAGATGAAGCAAGAGGTTTGATTTTGATTACCGGACCTACCGGTAGTGGTAAGACTACTACCATGGCGTCTATGGTTGATTATATTAACAAAACCATGAACAAGCATGTTATTACCGTAGAAGATCCTATCGAGTATGTATATCCCTATGGTAAGTCCATGATTCATCAGAGAGAATTGGGCAAGGACGTTGCAAGCTATGATAAAGCTTTGTATTCTGCACTTCGTGAAGACCCGGATATTATTCTGGTAGGTGAAATGCGTGATGACGTAACTATTCGTGCAGCTATTACAGCGGCAGAAACCGGACACCTGGTATTATCTACATTACATACAGCAACTGCTGCACAGACTGTAGAACGTATTATTGAAGCATTCCCGCCTCATGCACAGAAGCAGATTTCTGCACAGCTTGCAAATGTATTAAAGGGTGTATTAACTCAGGTATTGGTACCGAGAGAGAAGGGCGACGGAATGGTTATGGCCTGCGAAGTATTGGTAAATACAGATGCTGTTGCTAACCAGATTCGTGAGAACAAGGTACATCAGATTCCCAGCTCTATTCAGAGTGGCGGTAATGTAGGTATGCATACCTTGGATGCTGATTTGAAGAGATTGGTAAGAGAATGGGTAATTTCCAAGGACGAGGCTTTGAAGTTCTGTTCAAATCCGAAGACTTTCTTAGATGTTTAATTAAGGTACTTATCGCCAGCCCTAATGTGGCTGGCGATATTAATGTAAACGGAGAACGGCGATATGGAATATATTAAAATTTATGAAAACGGCATAAATATCGTATTCGGGATTACGGAGAAAAATCAGTTAAAGCTGTTACATTTCTCTTCGGCAGAATTTAACGAAGCAGATTTGTGTAAATTTGGAACAGAGTGTAAAGCGGAAGATGTAGTTCGTAAAAAACAGTTCATTGAGGAAAGCTTTCAGCTTGTACAGGTGAACTTTTCGGGCTATAATCGTCCCCATGAAAAACATGGTAACAAACATATTGTAACCGCTCCGGGGTATCTTCTGACTTATGTAGGTATGGATGATACAGTTACGGAACTGGGAAGAAAGCTGGTCATTACCCAGGAAGATAAGGAAGTGACACATTCCCGCGTGATTACAACCATGCAATTCTATAAAGGTACCAGTGTAGTGCGTATGTGGAGTGAAGTAATTAATGAAGGTCAGGAAATACAGACCTTAGAGTATATTTCTTCCTTCTGTTATCATGGTCTGGAAAAGGAAGGCAGGGGTAATTCCGATTCCAAGATGCGTGTACGTATTCCTTTTAACGGCTGGCAGAAGGAAATGAGTATCAGAGATTTTTCCTTTGCAGAACTTGGCTTGGCACAGACACAGCCCGGTGTATATCAGAGAACATCGCAGGTTTTGGAAGTGACAAATACCGGTAACTGGTCTTCCAAGAAATATTTGCCGTTAGGTTATGTAGAGAATACGGAAGCACATACCGGACTGTTCTGGCAGATTGAACACAATGGTTCCTGGCATTATGAAATCAGTGATCAGAATTGTAATTTCTATCTTTGCGTCAGCGGACCTACGGAAGTACAGTCTCACTGGTTTAAAGAGTTGCAACCCGGTGAGTCATTTACCACTGTGCCGGTTGCAGTAGGTGTCTGCAATGATAGTTTTGAAAAGGCCATGGGTGAACTGACAAAGTATCGTCGTATGATTCGCCGCCCCAACAAAGATGATGAAAACTTACCGATTATTTTTAATGATTATATGAATTGTCTGTTTGGTGACCCGACTACCGCAAAGGAAATTCCTTTGATTGATGCTGCGGCAGAGTGTGGTTGTGAATATTATGTAATCGACGCCGGTTGGTATGCGTCCGGTGAGTGGTGGGACAGCGTAGGTGAGTGGCAGGAATGTAAGGAACGTTTCCCTAACGGTATTAAAGAGGTGACGGATTATATTCGCAGCAAGGGAATGATTCCCGGTGTGTGGTTAGAGATAGAGGTTATGGGAATTTATTGTGAAAAGGCAAAAAGAGTTCCCGACGACTGGTTCTTTGTCCGTCACGGCAAGCGTGTATATGATAGAAGTCGTTACCAATTGGATTTTCGTAATCCGGCGGTAATTGAGCATGTAAATGAAGTGATAGACAGAGTAGTCAATGAATATGGTGTTGGCTATATTAAGATGGATTATAATGTGGAACCGGGAATTGGTACGGAATTGTATGCAGAAAGCGTAGGCCAGGGTATGTTAGAGCATGAAAAGGCATATCTGGCATGGTTGGATGATGTATTCGCAAGATATCCCGATTTGGTTATTGAAAACTGTTCCAGCGGAGGTCTTCGTATTGACTATGCGTTGCTTTCCAAATATAGTATCCAGTCTACTTCTGACCAGGAGGATTATCGTAATTATGCCACGATTGCGGCCAATGCAGCTGCCGGTGTGACTCCTGAACAAGCGGCAGTGTGGTCTTATCCCATGCGCGTGTCCTTGGATGGAAAGAGTGAAGAAGAGCAGGCTGTGCTTTGCGATAAAGCAAAAGAGGAAGTAATTTATAATATGATAAACTCCTTGCTTCTTCGTATTCATCAAAGCGGACATTTGGCAGAGCTTTCTAAGGAACGTGTAGATTTGGTAAAAGAAGGATTGCGGGTATACAAGGATATCCGTGGGGATATTAAGAATGCAGTACCTTTCTGGCCATTGGATTTGGCTGAAAATGAGGACATGTGGGTATGTGCCGGTCTACAGACGGAAAATAAGGCTTATCTGGCGGTTTGGAAACGTGAAATGGAAGGCAAGAAGGATAATCGCTGTAATATTACAGCAAATCCCGACGTACAGAAAGTGTGTGATAACCGGTTTGAGATTCCTTTGGGCGGACTTCCTTTTGCAAAAGATGGTCTTAAGGTAAGTCTTTTATATCCACAAAAAGAGTCGGTTCCATTTGAAGTATGTGGAGATACTTTGAGCGTGGAATTGGAAAAGCCGGTTATGGCAAGATTGTTTGTGATAGAAAAAATAGGCGCGTAAGAAAGGTAAAAGATGGGTTTATTAGAGAGATTTTTAAAGTATGTGCAAATAGATACCTGTTCGGACGAAGAATCCGGTACTTCCCCCAGCACTGCCAAGCAGCATGATCTGGCAAAGTCTTTGGTGGAAGAACTGCAAAGTATGGGAGCATCGGATGTAGTGTACGATAAAGAGCATTGCTACGTATATGCTACTGTTCCTGCATCGGAAGGCTGTGAAGAAGCACCGGTAGTAGGTTTCATCGCCCATATGGATACCTCGCCGGCTATGAGTGGTGCAAATGTAAAACCACGTATTGTAAAGGCATATGACGGTCAGGATATTGTGTTAAATGATGCGGAAAATGTAGTGCTGAAGGTGTCTGATTTCCCGGAAATCCGGAAATATGTAGGACAGGATTTGATTGTTACGGACGGAACTACACTTCTGGGAGCGGACGATAAGGCCGGTATTGCAGAAATTATGACCATGGCAGAATATTTCCTGACGCATCCGGAAGTAAAGCACGGCAAGCTTCGCATTGGATTTACGCCGGATGAAGAAATTGGTGCCGGTCCTGATTATTTTGATGTGGAGCTGTTCGATGCAGAATACGCTTATACGGTGGATGGTGGAGCCCTTGGCGAGCTGGAGTATGAAAACTTCAATGCGGCAGGAGCAAGGGTGTATGTGCATGGTCGCAATGTGCATCCCGGTTCTGCAAAGGGCAAAATGAAGAATTCTATTTTGATTGCCCAGGAATTCCAAAGCCTGCTGCCGGTATTTGAAAATCCTATGTACACGGAAATGTATGAAGGCTTTTATCATTTGGATGGTATCAGTGGCTGTGTAGAAGAGACGAAGCTGGATTATATTATTCGTGACCATGACAGAAGCAAATTTGAAGAAAAGAAAGCACGCTTCTTAAAGGTGGCAGAGTTTTTGAATGACAAATATGGAGAAGGAACGATTGTAGTGGATATGAAGGATTCTTACTACAATATGCGAGAAGTGATTGAGCCGCATATGCATTTGATTGACAGGGTGAAGGAAGCTATGGAGGAATTGGAGATTACACCGCTTATCAGCCCTATACGAGGCGGTACGGATGGTGCCAGACTTTCCTTTATGGGTTTACCATGTCCTAATATTTGTACCGGTGGTGAGAACTTCCACGGTAAATATGAATATGCCTGTGTGCAATCTATGGAGAAGTGTGTAGAATTGTTGATTAAGTTAGTAGGAAAGTTTGTGTAGATGGAGTATGAAATGAGCAAAACAAGCGAAATGCGTTTTAACACGGAATGTGTTAAATGCATTATTAACCGATATCTGAATAATGTACCGCAAGAATTTACACCACAGCAGAAACTTGCCTATGTACAGCTTGTATGTAAGCAGGTAGCAGAGGCACCATCCCATGCAGGAGCTCCGGTAGTGACTCAGTCCATAAAGAATGCTTTGCATAAAGCATTTGGTATTACAGAGGATTTTTCTGAAGAAAAGCATTATTTTAATCAAATGATGATTGCAAAAGAGGCAGAACTTTATGCGCAGATGAAAGATACAAAAGATTGCCTGAAAACAGCCATCCAATATGCCATGACCGGTAATTATATTGATTTCGGCAGTATGCATATAGTGGATGAAGAATATTTGGAGAAGGCATTGCAGGAATCAAAAGAACGATGTGTCGACGAAAATGTGTTGGATGCATTAAAAAATGATTTGATTGGTGCGAAGCGTCTGGTGCTTTTGACAGACAATTGCGGTGAAATAGTATTGGATAAACTTTTGTTGCAAATTATCAAAGAACAATATCCTCAGATTGAAATTACTGTTATGGTCCGTGGTGGCGAAGTATTAAATGATGCTACGTGGAAAGATGCTCTGGAGGTTGGACTTGACAAGGTTGGACTGATAGTTGACAATGGTACGGAAATTGCCGGAACCTTTTTGGACGCGGTATCAACAGAGGCTCTTAAAACTTTGGATGAAGCCGATGTGATTCTTTCCAAAGGGCAGGCTAATTTTGAAACCTTGCGTGGTTGTGGCAAAAATATCTACTATATTTTTCTTTGCAAATGTGATATGTTTGCTAATAGGTTTGGTGTACCTAGATTCACCGGCATGATGATAAATGACAGAGATTATAAGAAGCTTTTAGGGGAGAATGTATGAGTTTGGCAATTGATTTGACAAAATACGATTTAACGATACCTGCGCCTGTAGAGGAGCCGGAGCGCCAATATTATTTCATGGCGAAGGCGAAAGGCTATGTGGAAAAGCTGACGAAGGAGCTGGGCAGAAAACCAACCTGTTGTGTAACTACCTTCGGGTGTCAGATGAACAGCCGCGACAGCGAGAAGCTGGTGGGTATTTTAGAACTGGTGGGCTATGAAATTATCGAAAAAGAACAGGCAGACTTTGTTATTTTCAACACATGTACGGTGCGTGATAATGCCAACCAGCGCGTATATGGTCGCTTGGGAGCCTTAAAGAGCTATAAGAAAAAACATCCGAATACCAAAGTGGCTTTGTGTGGTTGTATGATGCAGGAACCGTCTGTAATTGAGAAGATTAAAGATAGCTATCGATTTGTAGATTTGATTTTTGGTACCCATAATATTTATAAATTTGCGGAGCTTTTGGTAGCAACCTTTGAAAATAAGGGCATGGTTATTGATATTTGGGAGGATACGGACAAGATCGTGGAGGATTTACCGGTAGAGCGTAAGTATCCTTTTAAGTCCGGTATTAATATTATGTTTGGTTGCAATAACTTCTGTAGCTATTGTATCGTGCCTTATGTAAGAGGCAGAGAGCGTAGCCGTAAGCCGGAGGATATTATTAAAGAGATTGAAGGTCTGGTAAAAGAAGGCGTTGTAGAGGTAATGCTTTTGGGACAGAATGTAAATTCTTATGGAAAGAATCTGGAAGAACCTATGACCTTTGCCCAGCTGCTTCGTGAGGTGGAAAAGATTGAAGGATTGAAGCGTATTCGTTTCATGACTTCCCATCCTAAGGATTTGTCTGACGAATTGATTCAGGTGATGAAGGAATCGAAGAAGATTTGTAAGCATTTGCATTTACCTTTACAGGCAGGTTCTACCAGAATTTTGACGGCTATGAATCGTCGCTATACCAAGGAACAGTATCTGGAGCTGGCAAACAAAATCCGTCGTGAGATTCCGGATATTGCCCTGACAACGGACATTATTGTAGGTTTTCCAGGGGAAACCGCTGAGGACGTGGAAGAAACCATAGATGTAATTAAGCAGGTGAAGTATGAGAATGCATTTACCTTTATTTATTCCAAGAGAACCGGTACACCTGCTGCCGCTATGGAGAATCAGGTACCGGAAGAGGAAGTAAAGGTTAACTTTGATAAAGTGTTAAAAGCTGTCCAGGAAATGTCCAAAGAACGTGTAGGCATCTATCAGGGTAAAGTCATGGATGTGCTGGTGGAAGAAATGAATGAGCAGGATGCATCCCTGGTAACCGGAAGACTTTCCAATAATACCACAGTACATTTCCCGGGGGATGAGAGCCTTATCGGGCAGATTGTGGATGTAATGCTGGATGAATGCCATGGATTCTATTATATGGGGCATAGAGTATAGGAGGATAGATTATGACTAATCCGGTCAATCCAAACGCTGCCACAGAGGTGCGTGCAGTATTGGAATATTTAGAAAGTATCCGTGGGAAAGGGATTATCGTTGGACAGCACACCCAGACCATGGAACAGAGAGAGTTAAAGCAAATTGAAAAGGTAACAGGGAAAGTGCCGGCGCTTTGCGGGTTTGAGCTGTTAGCTTATTCGCCCAATATTAATTATGAAACCTGCGACGAAGAATGTCTGAAGGAGATTAATGAAAATAAAGGTACCTTACAGCGTGCTTATGAGTGGGCGGAGAAGGGCGGTCTGATTACATTTACCTGGCACTGGTATTCGCCCATTGGCGGTAAAGATAAGGCTTTTTACTCTGTAAATACGGATTTTGATGCAACCAAAGTATTTGAGGAAGGCTCTGAGGAAAGTAAAGCTTTTTACCATGATATGGATGTGATGGCCGAACTTTTACAGGGATTTGCAGATAAGAAAATACCGATTCTTTGGAGACCTTTCCACGAGTCAGAGGGACAGTGGTTCTGGTGGGGAGCAAAGGGCATGGATGTGGCTCGTAAGCTATATCGTGAGATGTTCCGTTATTATACAGATGTGAAGCACTTGGACAATTTAATCTGGGTATGGAATAATCCCAGAGCAGAAGGATATGTAGGTGACGAATACTGTGATATTGTGACCATGGATGCGTACCCGCCTGCACATGAACATATTTCACTAAGTGAAAAATATGATGAGTTATCACAATTTGCTTCAAAGAAGCCTTTGGCCATCGGAGAAATCGGTACCATACCAAGTGTTGAAGCAATCGAAAAGGAAAAGCTTGACTGGTTGTGGTTTATGGTCTGGAGTAATGACTTTGTCATGACAGAGAAGTTTACCACAGAGGAATTCTATAAGGAGCAGTATAATCAGGAGTACGCGATTACACTTGAGAAGCTGCCGAGGTTGTATTAAAAAAAGAACAATTCCAATTTCATCTAATACTTGAAAATTAAAAAAAAGAGGACTACTATAAATTTTGTGTGAAAAATTTATAGTAGTTTTTTTCAAAAGATGAGGAGAGAAATTAACATGGATAAGTTGAAACCAAAGCTGTTTTCGGTAATGAAAACATATACGAAGGAACAGTTTATCAAGGATATTGTTGCGGGTATTATTGTTGCGATTATCGCATTGCCTTTGTCTATTGCCTTGGCACTGGCTTCCGGTGTGACTCCGGAGAAGGGTATTTACACTGCGATTGTAGCAGGTTTTGTAATTTCCTTCTTAGGTGGCAGCCGTGTTCAGATTTCGGGACCTACCGCGGCATTTGCTACTATAGTGGCAGGTATTGTGGCTACCAATGGTATGGAAGGTTTGATTCTGGCTACCCTTATGGCAGGTGTCATTTTGATACTGATGGGTGTATTCAGATTAGGAAATTTGATTAAGTTTATTCCATATACTATTACAACCGGTTTCACCTCCGGTATTGCAATTACTATTTTAGTAGGCCAAATTAAGGATTTTCTGGGCTTAACTGTAGTGACAGAGGAACCTTTGATTGAAACTATGGAGAAATTAAAGGCAGTATTTGAATTTATCGGAACCATTAACTGGCAGGCTGTTATTGTAGGTGTGGTTTGTTTGGCGATTTTGATTATATGGCCTTACTTCCCTGGTTTTTGTAAGAAAATTCCCCCTTCGCTGATAGCTGTAATTGTAGGTATTGCCATGGTAAACGGATTACATATGAATGTAAATCGCATCGGCGATTTATACGAGATTTCAAATGATTTACCTAAGCTTTCTTTACCTGCATTTAGCATGGATACTATGAAGGCTGTACTTCCGGATGCTTTTACCATTGCGATTCTGGCGGCTATTGAGTCGTTGTTATCCTGTGTGGTTGCAGATAGTATGATTAACTCCAGACATCGTTCCAATATGGAGTTGGTGGCACAGGGAGCAGGTAATATTACCTCTGCTTTGTTTGGCGGTATTCCGGCTACAGGCGCGATTGCCAGAACAGCAGCGAATATTAAAAATGGCGGACGTACTCCTATTGCAGGTATGGTTCATGCGGTAGTGCTTTTGCTTATTTTGGTGGTGCTTATGCCTTATGCGGCATTGATTCCCATGCCGACCATTGCAGCAATTTTGTTTATGGTAGCTTATAATATGTCTGAGTGGAGAAAATTTGTACATTTGCTTAAGACAGCTCCTAAGAGTGATACTTTAGTATTAGTAACTACTTTTGTTTTAACTGTAGTATTTGATCTGGTAGTAGCGATTGAGGTTGGTATTATTATGGCCGCCATTCTGTTCATGAAGCGTATGAGTGATGTAACAGAAGTAGAAGGCTGGAAGTATGTGGACGATGAAGAGGATGCCGGAAGTATTTCTTTACGTCAAGTACCCAAGAATACACTTGTGTATGAAATGACCGGACCGTTATTCTTTGGTGCAGCAGATAAGATTTTGAATATTGCTATTAAGGATGATACCAACTGTCTGGTACTTCGTATGAGAAGTGTAAATGCTATTGATGCAACTGCCATGCACAATTTTGAAGCACTTTTGGATACTTGCCAGAAAAAGAAAGTACAGCTGGTATTGTCCCATGTAAACGAACAGCCTATGAATGTAATGAAGAAGTCAGGATTCTACGAAAAAGTTGGAGCAGAGAATTTCTGTGAGCATATCGATGCGGCTCTTGCAAGAGCAGAGAAGCTGGCATAATAGTATTTGGGAAGTGTTCTTTTAGCAAGAGAAAGAATTTACAACCACTATATTTTGTGGTAATATAGAGGCGGATGCACTTTATGTGCGTCCGCTTTTCGTGCCTTTAAGGAGATTTATATGTCTGCCAAGAAGTGGCAGTCGGAAGATGTATGAAGTAAATATATTAAATTGAATTCAAAAGAAATGAGGAACAAACAGTGGCTGAGTTAACCCCAATGATGCAAAAGTATATGGAGACCAAGAAGGAATATCCGGACTGTATTTTGTTTTACAGACTGGGGGATTTCTATGAAATGTTCTTTGATGATGCATTGACTGCATCCAAGGAACTGGAGATTACTTTGACCGGAAAATCCTGTGGCTTGGAAGAACGTGCGCCTATGTGTGGTGTTCCTTATCATGCAGTAGAGAATTACTTAAATAGATTGGTAACTAAGGGATATAAGGTAGCTATTTGTGAGCAGGTAGAGGACCCGAAGCTTGCCAAGGGACTGGTGAAGCGTGAAGTAACGCGTATTGTAACACCGGGTACTAACTTAAATATGCAGGCATTGGAGGCGACCAAGAACAATTATATTATGTGTATTACCTATACACCTACCAAGATTGGGTTAGCGGCGGCAGATGTTACCACCGGTGATTTTTATACCACAGAGGTGGAGGACGGTCGCAGACTGATGGATGAGCTTATGAAGTACAGTCCTTCGGAGATTATTTGCAATGATGCCTTTTACGTAAGTGGCTTTGATATTGCGGATTTGCGCAATCGTTTACATATTGCTGTCGGTACCATTGAACCTTATTATTTTGATGATGAGGGCTGTGAGAAGTGCATTATGCGTCATTTTGGTACCAAGAGCCTGATAGGTTTGGGATTGGAGGACTTCCCTGTTGGAACTATTGCAGCAGGTGCATTGCTTCAGTATCTTTTGGATACTCAGAAAAATGATTTGGTACATATCAATCATATTCAGTCTTATTTGACCAGTAAATATATGCTTTTGGATAGTTCTACCCGTAGAAATTTAGAGCTTTGTGAGACTTTGCGTGAGAAACAGAAAAGAGGCTCTCTTTTGTGGGTGCTCGACAAAACCAAGACAGCTATGGGTGCCAGAACTCTTCGCAGTTACATTGAACAGCCACTTCTTAATAAAGCGGATATGGAGGCACGTTTGGATGCGGTGGAAGAGCTGTCCAAGGACTCTGTTTCCCGCGATGAAATTCGTGAGTATTTGAATCCAATCTATGATTTGGAGCGTTTGTTAAGTAAGGTGACTTACAAGACTGCGAACCCTAGAGATTTAATTGCTTTTCGTAATTCTTTAGAGATGCTGCCTCATATAAAGACGGTTTTGCAGGGTTTTCATAAGGAGCTTTTGTGTGAAATCCATGATGACATGGAAAGCTTAGAGGATATTTATGCTCTGATTGATGCTGCCATTGAGGAGGAACCGCCACTTCTGGTACGTGAGGGCGGTATTATTAAGGACGGTTTTAACGAGGACATTGATATGCTCCGTAATGCTAAGCGTGATGGTAAGCAATGGCTTGCCCAGCTGGAGGAAGAAGACAGGGAACGTACCGGTATTAAAAATCTGAAGATTAAATATAACAAGGTCTTTGGTTATTATTTTGAGGTAACCAATTCCTTTAAGAATCTGGTGCCGGAGGACTATATTCGTAAGCAGACGCTGGCCAATGCAGAGCGTTATACTACGCCGAAGTTAAAGGAAATGGAAGATACCATTTTGAACGCAGAGGACAAGCTGTATACGTTGGAGTACGATATGTTCTGCGAAATACGTGATAAGGTAGCAAGTCAGCTGGAGCGTATTCAGAAGACCGCTAAGGCCATTGCACGTCTGGATGTGTTTGCATCCCTTTCTTATGTGGCAGAACGTAATCACTATGTTCGTCCGAAGTTGAATGAAAAGGGGATTATTGATATTAAGGATGGTCGTCACCCGGTAGTGGAGCTTATGATTGACCACGATATGTTTATTGCCAATGATACCATGTTGGATAGTAATAGTCATTTGATTTCTGTCATTACCGGACCTAATATGGCAGGTAAGTCCACCTATATGCGTCAGAGTGCATTGATTGTACTTATGGCTCAGCTGGGTTCTTTTGTACCGGCGAGAAGTGCCAACATCGGTATCGTGGATCGTATTTTTACCCGTGTGGGTGCATCCGATGACCTGGCAAGCGGTCAGTCTACCTTTATGGTGGAAATGAACGAAGTGGCGAATATTTTGCGTAATGCAACCTCTAACAGCCTGCTGATTTTGGACGAAATCGGTCGCGGTACCTCTACTTTTGATGGACTTAGTATTGCCTGGGCAGTAATTGAACATATCAGTAACAAAAAGCTTTTGGGCGCAAAAACCTTATTTGCTACCCATTATCATGAGCTGACCGAGCTGGAAGGCAAAATTAATAATGTAAATAACTATTGTATCGCCGTAAAGGAATGCGGTGATGATATTGTATTCTTAAGAAAAATTATCAAGGGTGGTGCGGACCGTAGCTACGGTATTCAGGTGGCCAAGCTGGCGGGTGTACCGGACATGGTTATCAACCGTGCCAAGGAAATTGTGGAGCAGCTGACGGACAACGATATCATTGAAAAGGTCCAGAGCATTGCCGTAGATGTAAAGAACGATACTAAGGCCAAGAAACAGCCCAAGTATGACGAGGTGGATTTAGCGCAAATGTCCCTGTTTGATACGGTGACGGATGAGGATGTGTTGAAGGAGCTGGAGGAACTGGAGATTTCAACCATGACACCATTGGATGCCATGAACACGTTGTATCGTTTGCAGAATAAGTTGAAGAATCGGTGGTAAATGTAGGAAATCATGAAGATGGGATGATGCTTTTCGGTATCATGCGGTCTATACAAAATTTTTGTATTTTTAGAATCCATTTTCTCTTAGTTTCCAGCTATTTTGGCGTGAAATTAATGTTTTTTCGGTCTATGTAGAAAAAGTTAGTTGTGGGATACCGTTTTTATGAAAAAGTGGTATCTGGGAAGGAAGTTTTTTTATATAGACCGAGAGCGGTCAATATAAGCGGATATTATCGTGTATTTTTTGCAAAAATGGATTCTGGGAGAAAGATTATTTTCTATAGACCGCAACCGAAGTTGTATCGCGGTATTGAAAGGAATACTACACGTAATTTATGAATTTATATGAAACAGAAAGGACCAAGCATGAATCAAATACATGTTTTAGATGCAGAAACAATTGATAAAATCGCTGCCGGTGAGGTGGTGGAGCGGCCTGCCAGTGTGGTAAAAGAGTTGGTAGAGAATGCTATAGATGCAGGAGCGACCTCTATTACGGTGGAGATTAAAGATGGCGGTATCAGCTTTATGCGTATCACGGACAATGGTTCGGGTATTGCAAAAGACCAGATTCGTACGGCCTTTCTTCGTCATGCCACCAGTAAGATTGAGTCGGCGGAGGATTTGAGCAGAATTGCTTCGCTGGGTTTTCGTGGTGAGGCGTTGTCCAGTATTTCTGCAGTTTCTCAGGTGGAGCTGGTGACGAAAACGAAGGACTCTCTGACCGGTACTCGTGTAATCATTGAAGGCGGCATGGAAAAGGTATTTGAAGAAGTAGGGGCCCCGGATGGAACCACATTCCTCATTCGAAACCTGTTTTTTAATACACCGGTACGTCGTAAATTTCTGAAACAGCCGCCTACAGAAGGTGGATATGTGGCGGATTTAATGGAGCATCTGGCACTGTCCAGACCTGACATTTCTTTTAAATTCATGGTAGGAAGTCAGACGAAGTTTTATACCTCCGGTAATGGTGAATTAAAAGAGGTGATTTATCGGATTTATGGTAAGGATGTAGCTGCGAATGTGATTCCGATAGATTTTGAGGAAAATGGCTTCCGCATCAAGGGATATTTAGGAAATCCTACGCTGGTGCGTTCTAATCGTAATCATGAGATTTATTTTTTGAATGGTCGTTTTATTCGAAGCTCCGTACTTTCCAAGGCAATTGAGGAGGGCTATAAGGAGTATTTAATGCAGCACAAGTTCCCTTTGTGTGTGCTTCAAATAACTGTGGAGGACAAGTCTCAGGTAGATGTAAATGTACATCCTACCAAAATGGAAGTGCGTTTTTCGGATGGTCCGGCAGTGTATAATTTAGTGATGCGTGCGGTCAGAGAACGGTTGAAAAATAAAGAAATGATACCGGAAACTACCCTTCCGGAGGCGAAGAAGCCCGGAATGCCGGCACATCCTGTGAATCGGGTGATGACTGAGAGAGTTAATTCGAATAATGAGGGAACTGCCAGATATACTGAAAAAGAATTGAATAATCAGGGCAGCACGATTGGCCTGAAGGAACTGAAAATCATGTCGGATATGTTGGTGAATACCAAAACGTCCGTGATGCAGGAACAGCAAGGTGTTATTGCCAAATCCCTGGGCAAGGACTTTGAAATCTCCTTTGAAGACGAGGAAGTGAAAACGGATGCTTCAGCAGATATGCAGAAGAATAATAGTGATAGAATTCAAAATAGTTCCGCACCTAAATTTTCCATTCCCGAACCCTTCGAAACCAAGCGTACGGAAGCCTTTAAGGTTATGGAAGAGGTACGTTATCAACCGGATCGACCGCTGATGATTGATTTTACTCAGGAGACCTTATTTGAAAAGAAGGTGATTTCTCAGGAAAACCGTACCAAATATCAGATAATCGGGCAGGTATTTGATACTTATTGGCTGGTACAGTTTGAGGACAAGCTATATATTATCGATCAGCATGCTGCCCATGAAAAGGTAAAGTACGAGCGTTTCATGAAGCAGTATCATGAGAAAACATTGGTGACTCAGAATTTGATGCCGCCGATTATTGTGAGCCTGACCGGTCGGGAAGAAACGATTTTGAAGGAATATGCAGAACTTTTTGAAAATCTGGGCTTTGAAATTGAGGAGTTTGGCGGTGATGAATATGCTTTACGTGCTGTACCTGTGGATTTATACGGATGCAATGAGCGCCAGATGTTTTTGGAGGTTTTGGATGAGTTGTCTGAATTAGGTCCCAGAGAAGGCTTGAAGGTAGTGGAGGAAAAGATTGCTTCCATGTCCTGTAAGGCCGCTGTAAAAGGTAACAATCGTTTGAGCAGAGAAGAGGCAGAGAAGCTCATTGATGAACTGTTAACCTTGGAGAATCCCTATAATTGTCCTCATGGCAGACCGACCATTATTACCATGAGCAAATATGAAATGGAGAAACGATTTAAACGATGACAGATGATAGAAAGAAGCCACTGATTATTATAGCAGGGCCTACTGCTGTAGGTAAAACAGAAAGTTCCATCCGGCTTGCCAAGGCGGTAAACGGAGAAATAATTTCTGCAGATTCCATGCAGGTATATAAACGTATGGATATTGGTTCAGCTAAGATTATGCCGGAAGAAATGGATGGGGTGACACATCATTTGATTGATGTGTTGGAACCTACGGAGGAATTTAACATTGTCCGTTTCCAAACCATGGCTAAGGAAGCCATGGAGGAAATTTATGCCAAAGGTAAAATCCCTATTTTAGTTGGAGGAACAGGCTTTTATATTCAGTCGCTTTTATATGATATTGAATTTAAGGAAGAGGAAGAAGTAAATTCTTCTTTGCGGGATAGTTTGCAACAATATGCAGAGGAATTCGGGAAAGAAGCTTTGCATGAGCGGCTAAAGGCAGTGGATCCGGAGTCGGCAGAGGTAATTCCGGCAGGTAATGTAAAAAGAGTGATTCGCGCACTGGAATTTTATGAAACTCATCATGAAAAGATTTCGGTCCATAATAAGTCACAGGCCGAAAAAGAATCCCCATATAATTATGCTTTTTTTGTGTTGACGGATGACAGAAAGATTTTATACGAGCGTATTGAAAAGCGTATTGATATTATGCTGGAAAAAGGACTTATTGATGAAGTGCAGGGACTGCGCGATGAGGGGCTTAATCGAAGCTGTATTTCCATGCAGGGATTAGGTTATAAGGAGATTCTGGCGTATTTAGAGGGTGAGATTACCTTAGATGAGGCCATATATATTTTAAAGCGTGATACCAGACATTTTGCCAAGCGCCAGATTACCTGGTTTAAACGTGAAAAAGACGTGCATTGGCTGGATAAAAGTGAATTTAAGCATGATGATGAGGCCATATTTGAGGAAATGCTTAAGTTTTTACAAGAGAAGGAAATTGTAAAAGGAGAATTTTAAAATGAGTAATTACGAAATCTATTGCAGCCTTGGAATTTCCAAGGAGGTGTATGAGTATGGAGAAAAGATTATAACAGATTTGAAGGAACGTTTTGAAGAAATTGATGAAAGGGCAGAGTACAATCAATTAAAGGTATTAAAGGCCATGCAGGATAATCAGGTAAGTGAATCCTGTCTGCTGGGAACGACCGGTTACGGTTACGGAGACATGGGCAGAGATACTTTAGAGGCAGTTTATGCGTCCCTGTTTCACACTGAGGATGCGCTGGTGCGTCCCCAGATTACCTGCGGAACCCATGCGTTAGCGCTGGCACTGATGAGTAATTTGCGCCCCGGCGACGAGCTTCTTTCTCCGGTAGGTAAACCTTATGATACCTTGGAGGAGGTTATCGGTATTCGAGAAACCCCCGGTTCCCTGTCGGAATATGGTATTACCTACAGTCAGGTGGATTTGTTACCGGACGGAAGCTTTGACTATGATAATATTGCAAAGGCAATTAATGAACGTACCAAACTGGTAACCATTCAGCGTTCCAAAGGATATCAGACCAGACCTACACTTTCAGTTAAACGCATAGGAGAGTTAATCGCATTTATCAAGAACATTAAGCCGGATGTAATCTGTATGGTCGATAACTGTTATGGAGAGTTTGTAGAGGAAATCGAACCCAGCGATGTGGGAGCAGATATGGTGGTTGGTTCCCTGATTAAAAATCCGGGTGGCGGTCTGGCTCCTATTGGCGGATACATTGCCGGTAAGAAGGCTTGTGTGGAAAATGCTGCATATCGTCTGACTTCTCCGGGACTTGGTAAGGAAGTGGGGGCTTCTCTGGGAGTGCTTGGTTCTTTCTATCAGGGCTTGTTTTTGGCACCGACAGTTACGGCAGGAGCTTTAAAAGGAGCTATATTTGCGGCTAATATTTATGAGAGATTGGGCTTTGCAGTAGTGCCAAACGGCACAGAGAGCCGACACGATATTATTCAAGCAGTTACCTTTGGTAATCCGGAAGGTGTAATCGCTTTTTGTCAGGGAATTCAGGCGGCTGCACCTATTGATAGTCACGTAACACCGGAACCTTGGGATATGCCTGGTTATGATGCGCCGGTAATTATGGCGGCAGGTGCTTTCGTATCCGGTTCGTCAATAGAATTATCAGCAGACGGACCGATTAAACCTCCCTATGCAGTGTATTTCCAGGGTGGTCTTACCTGGCAGCATGCGAAGTTCGGTATATTAAAATCTTTGCAGTCGTTAATTGACAAGGGAATTGTGTCGAAGGAGCTGATTTCCTGAAAAGATATGGCGAAGCAACATAAAATTTTAAGAAATTAGGCGAAATAAATTCTCTAAATTTTATGTACAGTAGGTGCAAAATATGATAGTATAATAAAGTGTATTTCATGTTTATGAGGTACATTTACGGGATAGTACGAAAGAAAGTAGGGGAACAGTTTTGAAAAGAGTAAACTGGGTATTTGTAATACTTGTGCTGATTGGTTTTGTAATTGGTGGTTTCATCGGTACATATTTTGACGGTAGTTTCTTAAACTATGGTCAAACCTTCGGAATGAGTAATCCGGTGGAATTGAATCTGGGTTTTATCATATTTACCTTTGGACTTAAGATTCAGATTACCATTGCCAGTGTGATTGGCGTAGTACTTGCATTATTAATTTACCGATTTATTAAATAACCTTGTATCGTCGGAGAAGGCGGACAAGGAGTAAAGTTTGAAAAGAGAAAAGAAAAATTTAAAGCAGATTTGTAATGAAAATCTCCCATATGAGAAATTCCTGAAATATGGACCGGAGAGTTTGACAGAGAGTGAGTTATTAGCAATTATTCTGCGGACGGGAACCCGGGATAAAAGCGCGTTAGAGCTTGCACAGGAAATTCTTTCCTTATCCCAAAGTACACGAGAGGGGTTGCTTGGGTTGTATGATATTCCCATGAAGCAATTACTTGGTGTAAAGGGAATCGGAGAAGTGAAGGCAGTGAAAATCAAATGTATTGCGGAACTGGCTATGCGTATTAATACTGCCAGTGCAAAAAGCGGATTGATTGTACACGAACCATCAACAGTGGCCCGGTATTTTATGGAAAAACTAAGGCATCGCAGGAAGGAATGTGTTGTGGTGGCCTGTCTGGATGCAAAAGGGCAGATGATTAAGGAAATTGAACTTTCCAGCGGGAGTGTGAAAATGTCACTGATTTCGCCAAGGGATGTGTTTTTGGAGGCGCTTCGCAGTGAAGCAGTAAATATTATCCTGATACACAATCATCCCAGTGGAGATCCTACACCGAGTCAGAGCGATTTGGCGGCGACAAAATGTGTGGCACAGATGGGACTGACATTGGATATTCCTTTGTTAGATCACATTATTATTGGGGATAATTGTTATATGAGCTTTAAAGAAGAGAGTTACCTATAGAAAGGGGTTTGTGTTATGGCAAACAATGTATACGGTATCGATTTGGGTACTAGTAATATTAAAATTTACAGCAAGAATGATGATAAGATTTTGGTGGAGAAGAATATGATTGCCATCGAAAATAAGCGTACTTTGTTTGCTTATGGCGATTCGGCTTTCGATATGTATGAAAAGGCACCGGGTAATATTCAGGTTTCATTCCCGTTGTCCTATGGTGTTATCGCCGAGATTAAGAACATGGAGACTCTGATTAAGTATTTTATCACGGATTTTCAGGGTGGCATGTTAAAACCTGCTGATTTTTTAATTGCTGTTCCTACGGATGTTACAGAAGTAGAGAAGCGTGCATTTTATGATTTGGTAAAGGATGCAGGCGTAAAGGCAAAGAAAATCATGGTAGTGGAGAAGGCTGTAGCCGATGGACTGGGACTGGGAATTGATGTTAAGAATTCCCAGGGAGTTATTGTTGTCAATGTAGGATATGACACCACGGAGATATCGATTCTTTCCTTGGGAGGCATTGTATTAAGCCGCCTGATTAAGGTAGGAGGTTCTAAGTTTGATGATTCTATCCGCAATGCAGTAAAGAAGGAATTTAGTCTGATTATCGGCGGTAAGACAGCTGAAAGCATCAAGATGTCTATTCCTGAGCTGGAGGAAAGCGGCAAGGGTGCCATTGTATACGGACGCGATATTGTGACAGGTCTTCCTGTAGAAAGAGAAATTCCTGCGAAGCTGGTAAATGAATCCTTAGAAGAACATTTCAATACAATTATTGATAATGTAAAAGTGATTTTGGAGAGAACTCCGCCGGAACTTGCAGCAGATATCTACCGTAACGGTATTTATTTGACGGGTGGTGCATCTCAGGTAGCACATTTAGCAGAGAAGCTGAACAAAGGAACCGGCCTTAAGGTAAATGCTTCCGAAAATCCGGTTACCAGTGTGGCTATCGGTCTTGCTAAAATTATTAATGAAGATAACTATAAAACTGTCGCTTATGCAATAGAAGGGATGAGTAAATGAGCCCGGTAGTAAAAAGAAAAGGGGAGAGATTTACGATACCAAGTAAATATCTCCTTTTTGCGTTAACATGTCTGTGTACTGTGCTGATGGTGGTTACGATTAGTACGGATGTTTTGAATAAACCTCTTAACACTGCAGTTGGATATGTAGTGGTTCCTTTTCAGCAGGGAATCAGTAATGTGGGCGGATGGATTTCCAGACGTTCTGATGAATTGATTCAGATTAAGGATTTACTTGCAGAAAATCAGAAGCTGAAGGAGCAGGTAGACGAACTGGTGGTAGAAAATACACTGTTACAGCAGGACAAGGCAGAATTAGTGCGTTTACGCGAATTGTATGAAATAGATAATGAGTATGATGATTACACCAAGGTGGGAGCCAAGATTATCAGCAGGGATACCGGCAATTGGTATTCGGCCTTTACCATAAATAAAGGTACGGATGATGGTTTGGCAGTGGATATGAATGTAATCGCAGATGGTGGTCTGGTTGGACGAATCACCTCCATTGGTCCTAATTGGGCTAAGGTAACGTCCATTATTTCTGATAATGCCAATGTATCTGCAAAGACTCTGACAACATCGGATACCATGATTGTTTCCGGTGACTTGCAGGCAATGAAGGATGGCGTTATCCGATTTAGTCAATTAGTGGATAGTCAGAATATTGTGGCAAAGGGAGATAAGATTGTTACTTCTCACATCAGTGACAAGTATCTTCCTAATATTTTGGTAGGATATATTTTTTCTATAGAGGCAGATTCTAACAATCTGACCAAGTCCGGATATATTTCTCCGGCAGTAGATTTTGAGCATTTAGAGGAAGTTCTGGTTATTTTGGAAACCAAGGAAGAACTTATCATCACAGAGGGAGAGTAGAGCTTTGTTAAGAAAGTTTACGGTATTTATCTTAATATTGGTATGCTTTATATTGCAGAGTACGGTTTTCAGGGCGCTTGCATTTGCAGGGATTGTTCCGAATCTGTTGGTGATACTGACTGCAGCCTTCGGCTTTATGAGAGGCGAAAATGAAGGTCTTGTGATTGGTTTTCTTTGTGGTTTGCTTACAGATATCTTTTTTGGGGATATTTTAGGATTCTATGCATTGATTTTGATGTATATCGGTTTCCTGAACGGAAAGTTCAACAGAATTTTTTATCCGGAAGATATTAAGCTTCCCTTGGGTTTAATTATCATCAGCGATTTGTCTTATAGTATGATTTGTTACATACTTATGTTTTTGTTAAAAGGAAAATTTAATTTTCTGTTTTACTTTAAAGATGTGATTTTGCCGGAATTGGTTTATACCATGGTAATAACATGTATTTTGTATCCGATTGTTTTGTTGATTAATGAAGGATTGGAACGTAGGGAAAGAAGAGGCGCATAAGGCTTTGTTTGATAGAATTCGAGAGGATATTTTAAATTTCATAACAAACAGAATTACGCTTCTGACCATTCTTTTTATTGTGCTGGGCGGAGTTTTGTTGTATCGCTGCTTTGATTTGCAGATTGTGCAGGGGCAGGAGTATCTGGACAAGTTTATGCTTTCTACAGAGAAGACAAGAGATATTTCCAGTTCCAGAGGAACAATTTACGATTGTAACGGTGTGGTTCTTGCATATGATGATTTGGCCTATTCTGTCAAAATCGAAGATGTTTTTGAATCCGGAAACGGTAAGAATAAGAAGTTAAATGATACTGTATATAAATTGATAAAAGGTATTGAGAAAAACGGTGACAACATTATAGAAGATTTCAATGTAATATTGGATGAAAACTATAATTTTGTTTTTAATGTGGAAGGAAGCAAATTGTTACGTTTTCTGGCAGATGTATATGGTTGCAAGACCATTGATGAGCTGGAGGAGGAAGAACGTAATGCTACTGCAGACGAAGTAATTGAATTTTTGGGTGGTCAAAAGAACTTTGCTATAGGTGATTATGAAGTGTCCGGAGATTCGGATACGGAATTTATTGTTGGTAAAGGTTATACCCAAAAAGAACTGTTACAAATGATAACCATTCGTTATGCCATGAAACTGACTTCCTATCGTAAATATATCGGAACCACAGTGGCTACGGACATCAGTAATGAAACGGTAGCAGTAATCATGGAAAATAGTGAGCAGCTTCCCGGTGTTTCCATTGTGGAGGATACTGTGCGTCGATATACGGAGGATAGTATTTATTTTTCACACATTCTGGGATATACGGGTAAGATTTCTTCCGACGAACTGGAAAGCTTTAATTTGCAGGATTTTGAAGCGGGCGGAACCGGTGACCGATATACACTCAATGATATGGTTGGAAAAAGCGGTATTGAGCTTTACATGGAATCCTATTTGCAGGGCTTAAAGGGTTATGAAAAGGTTTCTGTAGATAATACGGGACGTGTAATCAGTATTTTGGAACGTACGGATGCAATTGCCGGTAACGATGTATATCTGACCTTGGACAGTGAGTTACAAAAAGCCACCTATAATATTTTGGAACAGCATATTGCCGGTATTGTAGTTGAAAAAATAAAAAATGTAAAGGAATATGTTCCCAAGGAAAATGATGACAGCTCGGATATTATTATTCCTATCTATGATGTTTATTTTGCGGTAATTAATAATGGTGTAATTGATATTCGTGAGTTTACGGATGCAGATGCCGGAGAAACAGAAAAAGAAGTATATGCTAAGTATCTGGAGTATAAGGCGTCTGTTTACGAGAATTTGGAATACGAATATTTTGAAAAGAAAACCATATACGATAAATTGACCTTAGAGTACAAGAATTACCAAAGTGATATTGTAACACTTTTAAAAAGCAATGGTGTGTTGGTATCCTCCCTGATTGACCAGAAGGATAAAATGCAGATTGCCTGGGCTACGGATGAAGTAATTAGCTTACATGATTACTTAAAGTACTGTATTTCCATGAATTGGATTGATGTCACCAGGCTTGACCTGGATAGTCAATATGCGGATTCGGAAGAAATCTATGCAGCAATCTGGGAGTATATTCAGGAAAAGATTGATAATAATTTGGAATTCCAAAAGAAAATTTATCGTTTCATGATTAAGAACGATAAATTAAGCGGTACGGAAGTTTGTAAGATACTTTGCGAACAGGGTAAAATCAATGTGCCACAGGAAGATATGGAAGCTCTCTATAGCGGTAAATTAAAGGCATATAATTTTATGATGAACCGTATTAGACATCTGGACATAACACCTGCACAACTGGCGCTGGATCCTTGTAATGGTTCTGTAGTTATTATGGATACCAATACAGGTGATGTTCTGGCTTGTGTGACATATCCCGGATATGATAATAACAGAATGGCGAACACTGTGGATGCGGAGTATTGGAATCAGTTGATTACGGATAAATCTTATCCCATGAACAATTATGCAACGACCTATAAAGGTGCGCCCGGTTCCACATTTAAGATGGTATCTGCTACGGCAGCACTTATGGAAGGGATAGTCACACTGAAATCCAAGATCAACTGTACCGGACAGTTTAAGGAAATTAATCCGGGACCTTGGTGTTGGAAGAGATGGGGACATGGTAATCTGGATGTTACCGGTGCCATTGCAAATTCCTGCAACTATTATTTTTACAATGTTGGCTACGATTTATCTACACGAAATGGTGTTTATAATGCACAGGAAGGTTTGGATGCACTGGCATTGTATGCTACTATGTATGGTCTGGCGGATAAGACAGGTATTGAAATAGGGGAAACGCAGCCGGAGGTTTCGGATGAATTACCGGTTCCTTCTGCAATCGGACAGGGTTCAAATGCATTTTCGGCAGTGGGATTGACACGTTATGTAGCGGCAGTTGCCAATGGCGGTACCGTATATAATATGACATTGCTGGATTCCGTTCGCGATGTGGATGGTAATATTATAAAAGAGTATAATGCAGATGTTTATGGAAATGTAGTTATGCCACAGGAATACTGGAATGCAATACGTGCAGGTATGCGTAAGGTAGTAGAGGCAAAAACTTATTTCAGAGAGCTGGATATTACAGTGGCGGGTAAAACCGGTACTGCGGAACAGTCATCATCCAGACCCAACCACGCATTGTTTGTAGGTTATGCACCTTATGAAGGTACACCGGAAATTGCAGTTACTACACGTATTTTATTTGGATATTCTTCCGATTATGCGGCTCAGACTACACGAGATATTATTTCGTACTATTATGGTCTGGAGGAAGCGGAAAACCTTTTTACCGGTGAGGCGTCCAATCCGGATGCCGGTGTTTCCAATGACGAAATTTAGAAATGGAGATTTGTTTGTGAAAAGTTCGTTTACAATTAAAAGTTTTCAGAATGGTATAAACTTAAGATTAAATCCTGAGACACCCTTTGAGGTTTTGCTACAGGAAATTGCTCAGAAATTCAGTGGTTCCAGAGCTTTTTTCGGCAGTGCCGACATTGCTTTGTCACTGGAGGGAAGAGAATTATCTTCCCAACAGGAAATGGAAATATTAGATGTAATCAGTGAAAACAGTGATTTAAATGTGATTTGTATTGTTGGAAAAGAAGATGCGTCACAGAATAATTTTATTAAGGCACTTCAGACATTACAAAGCAAGCTTCCCGGTGGTGATTATGCCCAGTTTTACAGAGGGACGGTCCGGGACGGGGATGTGCTTCAAATGGAAGACAGTATCATTATTTTGGGAGATGTAAATCCCGGATGTGTTGTAACTTCTTCTAAAAACATTATTATCATGGGCGGTCTTTACGGAGAAGCTTATGCAGGGCAGGACTGTAAGGAAAATGCTTTTGTGATTGCGCTTGAAATGGAGCCGGAGGCATTAGGTGTCGGCAATTTCAAATATAGACAGCCGAAAAAAGGAAAATGGAGAATACAACCGAAGATTCAACCGAAAATCGCCTTTTTAAGAGATGAGGAGGTTGTGTTGGAGCCGCTTACCAAAGATATCCTGGAAAACATTTAGTTTTTCGGGCGACGATTACACTTATTTGTCAAAGGACAGAATGGAGGATTTATGAGCGAAGTAATTGTCGTCACATCAGGTAAAGGCGGTGTGGGTAAGACCACCACATCTGCAAACGTTGGAACAGGTCTGGCAAAAGCAGGAAAGAAGGTTTGTCTCATTGATACTGACATAGGACTACGTAATCTGGATGTTGTTATGGGTTTGGAAAACAGGATTGTTTATAATCTGGTAGATGTCGTTGAGGGAAACTGTCGTGTAAAGCAGGCATTGATTCGGGACAAGCGTCATCCGGGATTGTGTTTAATGCCTTCTGCACAAACAAAGGACAAGTCTTCGGTTACCCCCGGTCAAATGGTAAAGGTAATCGAAAGTTTAAAAGAACAGTTTGATTACATAATTTTGGACTGTCCGGCAGGAATCGAGCAAGGGTTTCAAAATGCTATTGCAGGTGCTGACAGGGCACTTGTAGTAACCACACCGGAAGTTTCAGCTATTCGTGATGCAGACAGAATCATTGGACTACTGGAAGCAAACGGATTTAAACAGATTGATTTGATTATCAACAGACTTCGGGCCGATATGGTGAGACGGGGGGATATGATGTCTGCCAGTGATGTGGTAGATATCCTTGCCATACCGCTTATCGGTATCGTACCGGATGACGAAAACGTAGTAGTGTCCACTAATCAGGGCGAACCTCTGGTAGGTACGGATACACCCGCAGGACAGGCATATCAAAACGTATGTCAGCGCGTTATGGGAAAAGAAGTTCCTTTCTATAGTATGGAAAAGACCATATCCTTTTGGACCAGGGTGACCGGTATTTTCCATAAGATTTGAGAAAGGAGAAGACTATGAGATATTTTTTCCGAAGAAAGAGTTCCTGTCAGATTGCAAAGGACAGACTGAAAATTTTGTTGATTTCGGACAGAGCGAATTGTTCTCCCGAAATGTTAGAGCTGATAAAAACAGATATTGCTAAGGTAATATCAAAGTACATGAAGATTGACACGGCCAATATGGAGATTCAGATTAGTAAAACATCCCCGGCATTGTATGCCAATATCCCTATATTGGATTTGAATAAGCAGTAGAAAGGTAACTTATGTTTCGAAACTATAAACTACGCAATTATGACTTCAAATTAATCATAATGATATTGATGCTTTCCATAATTGGTGTATTTGCAGTTGGAAGTGCGGAAGAATCCTTACAGACCAAGCAACTTTTCGGAGTAATTGCCGGATGCATAATGATGATAGGGGTATCTTTATTCAGCTACAAATGGATTATTAAACTTAACTGGTTTATGTATATAGGTAATCTTATGCTTTTATTGTTGGTTAAGTTTTTGGGTGATGAAGGCGGATATGGTGCACAGCGATGGCTGGAAATCGGTAGTTTTCGATTTCAGCCATCGGAAACTGCGAAAATTTTGTTGATTTTATTCTTCGCACAGTTTATTATGAAACATAGGGAGAAATTGAATACATTTCGGATAATCGGTTTATGTATTGTGTTAATACTGATTCCCTGGTATTTGGTTTTTGACCAGCCGGATTTATCTACCAGTATTGTTTTGATTGCAGTTTTTTGTGTAGTTATGTTTGCCGGCGGATTAAGCTGGAAATTTATAATCACCATATTGGCGGTTAGTATACCGGTGTTCCTGATTGCAATTAATTTCTTGATGCAACCGGAAGTAGAAATATTGGACAATTACCAAAAGAACCGAGTTATGGCGTTTCTGTACCCGGATGAATATTCGGATAAGGAAGCTTATCAGCAGATAAATTCGGTTACGGCTATTGCATCCGGTATGTTGGACGGAAAGGGTTACAACAATAATGAAATCACTTCCGTAGTAAATGGTAATTTCGTTTCGCAACCGCAGACAGATTTTATTTTTGCGGTAATAGGTGAGGAGTTCGGCTTTAAGGGCAGTGTGGCAGTCATTGTATTGCTAATGGGTATTGCACTTGAATGTGTCAGTATCGGGCGACAATCTTCCGACCTGGCAGGACAAATTATAGCCTCCGGTATGGGTGGTCTCATTGCCATACAGGGATTTATCAATATTGGCGTGGCAACCTTTATATTACCGAATACCGGTTTACCACTTCCTTTTGTAAGTTATGGTCTGACATCATTAATGAGTTTGTATTTGGGAATGGGATTTGTATTGAATGTGAAATTACAAAGTAAAAGATGACGTGCACTTGGGGGAGGATACGTTATTAAAATAAAAGCAAAAAACTATTAGAGGAGGGTATGCTTATGAATATAGCATTAATAGCACATGACGCAAAGAAAAAACTGATGCAGAATTTTTGCATCGCATACCGTGGAATTTTGAGTAAGAACGAATTGTATGCAACCGGTACTACAGGTAGATTGATTGAAGAGGTTACCAATTTAAGCATACATAAATTTCTGGCCGGACATTTGGGCGGAGAACAGCAGGTTAGTGCTCAGATTGAACACAATCAAATGGATTTAGTAATTTTTTTAAGAGATCCAAGTAATCCTAAGTCACATGAACCGGACGTAAATAATTTGGTGAAGCTGTGTGATATGTATAATATCCCATTGGCAACCAATCTGGCAACGGCGGAACTGTTAATCAAGTCGCTTGACAGAGGAGATATGGAGTGGCGTGAAATCTTCAAATAAATACCTAAGAAAAGCTGTTAGTTTCATAATGTGTGTAAGTATCGGATTGTGCATTAACGGGTGCGGAAGTAAAACTTATGAGTTGCCCTATGATGCAAACAGCTCTGTAAGTGGATTTAATGTGGTTAAAAATAATAATCAGGATATGGCAGTTCCTTTCGCGGCAGATTTGTGCGTGGTGAAGGATGATGTTGTCCGGGCAGATTTTGCGGATACATCTACCAGTGCGGCTTCCATTTTATTTGATGTGAACAGTGCGGAAGTTCTTTATTCGGAAAATGCCCATGAACAACTGTATCCGGCCAGCCTGACCAAGGTTTTGACTGCATTGGTAGCATTGAAATACGGTACCGGAGATCAGGTGCTTGTAGCCACAGATGCGGTATATGTGGATGAGCAGGGTGCACAGTTGTGTGGATTGAAACCCGGGGATACTATGACCTTAAATCAGGCATTATATATTGCATTGGTAAATTCAGCAAATGATGCTGCACTTTTGATTGCAGAAAATATTGCCGGAAGTGTAGATAAATTTGTGGAAATGATGAATGCAGAGGCAGAAGCTTTAGGGGCTACGAATTCACATTTTGTAAATCCTCATGGTTTGTCGGAACCGGAGCATTATACCACGGCATATGATATGTATCTGATTTTTAATGAAGCTATGAAATATGAAAAGTTTGTAGAAATTATTCAGACCGTATCTTATGAAACCACTTATTATACTTCAAGTAATGAAGCGAAAACAATTTCTGTAAGAAATACAAATAAATATGTCAATGGTGACATAAGTGCACCGGCTAATGTTACGGTAATCGGAGGAAAAACAGGTACTACCAATGCGGCAGGGAACTGTTTGATGCTTCTTGCCAGGGACAAGAACGGAGCACCATATGTCTCAATTGTATTAAAAGCAGATTCCAGAGATGGACTTTATGCACAAATGACAGATTTATTAGAAGAAATCGGTAAATAGTAGTTGTTTTTTACAACAACTTACACTATAATAGAGGTAGATGAATATTATTATAAAATTTCATCAATTTACTTTAGGAGGGTACACCAATGGTTCAATTAATCGTAGGCAAAAAAGGTAAAGGAAAGACAAAACAGTTATTGGATAAAGTAAATAATGAAGTTAAGAATATTGCCGGTAATATCGTATATTTGGATAAGAGCATGGCACACATGTATGAATTGAATAACAAAGTACGTATGATTGATGTTTCACAGTTTATGATTGAAAGTGCTGAAGAGTTTATCGGTTTTGTATCCGGTATCATTTCACAGGATCATGATTTGCAGCAGATGTACTTTGACAGCTTTTTGAAGATTTCCTGCTTGTTAGATAAGGATATCACACCTGCTGTTGAGAAGCTTGAGAAGATTAGTGCAGCACAGAATGTTGATTTCATTTTAAGCGTATCAATGGATGAGGATGAATTACCTGAATCAGTGAAGAAGAATATTATTGTTTCTTTATAAGAGAACATAAGCGAAAAGCCTCGGATGCTTACCGGGGCTTTTTCTAAGTTAGTTTTTGAGTCGGAGGATGTTTCGTGGCACAACCAAAAAAAGTGGAAAATAATAAAACAATACAATTTCGCAGGCCACTGAATTTTAATATCGGTACATTAATATTTATTATTGTTTTTATTTATGTGCTGGTTTATGTGATTATTTCTTTTCAGAAGGAGCAGATTGTTCCGTATGAAGTAAAAGAAGGTACACTTGCGATAAATTATACCTACCGTGCCATGGCACTTCGTGAAGAACAGGTGGTTACTACGGACAAGGCAGGATATATCAATTATTTTGCCCGTGAAGGGGAGCGTGTAGCACTTGGTAATCTTGTATATACGGTAGACGAAACCGGTGAATTGCAGGATTATCTGGAAAGCATGACAATGGCAGAAGGGCAAAGCACCCTGAGTGAGGAAGATTTAATCGAACTTCGAAGTGAAATGGTGAATTTTACACAGGAGTTCGACAGTAAATACTTTTCCGGCGTGTATGATTTTAAGTATGGTTTAAAAAGTGATGTTTTAAAACTGGCAAATGTGCATGTTATGGACAATATAAATGCTATGGAGAACTCACAACTGTTAGGAATGGTTTCTACCTGTAATGCGGTAAATACCGGAATTGTTACATATTATGTGGACGGTTTTGAAGAACTGACACCTTCCGATGTGACTTTGGAGATGTTTGACGAAGAAAAGTATGAAAAGAAACAGTTAGAGGACAACCAGTTGGCGGCTTCCGGTGACCCGGTGTACAAGCTTTCGAAAAGTGAAAACTGGTCTTTAGTACTTCCGATTGAAGAAAGCATGGCTCAGGAATTTTTGGAAGAAGAGTATATTAAAGTTCGCTTTCTGAAAAATCAATATGAATCCTGGGGAGAAGTGGCCATTGTAAATGGTGCAGACGGTAATACATACATGGAACTTAAGTTTAATAATTCTATGATTACTTTTGCAAAAGATCGTTTTGTGGATATTGAACTTTTGTTACATGATGAAGTAGGATTAAAGATTCCCAACAGCTCTATTGTTAATAGAGAGTTTTTCCTGATACCACAGGAATATATTACAGTAACCGGTGATAGTGGTAAGGGAATGATTTTGCGTGAAGCATACAAAGAAGATGGCACTATAACCAGTGAAAGTCTGGATATTGAGCTTTACAGCTTCGACGAGGAAGAAGGACTGTATTATGTGGATACTTCCATATTACAGACCGGTACAAATCTCATTAAGCTGGATAGCCAGGAGCGTTATACGGTAAGTAAAAAGGCATCATTAATCGGTGTTTACTATATGAACAAGGGTTACGCAGATTTCAGACAGATTCAGATTCTTTACCAGAATGATGAGTATGCTATCGTAAAGTCGAATACCACATATGGATTGAATGTTTATGATTATGTAGTGCTGAATGCAGAATCGGTTAGTGATGAGCAGTTTATTTATAAATAGTTAGGCGGAGGTTAAGATGATTTCGGAAAATTTAGCAGAAGTGAATCAACGTATACAGAAAGCTTCCGGTAAATCACCCTTTGCACAACAGGTGCAATTGATTGCAGTCAGCAAGACGAAACCATTATCTATGTTACAGGAGGCGTATGATAATGGAATTCGCGATTTTGGCGAGAACAAGGTTCAGGAGCTTGTACAAAAGTATGAAGAACTACCCAAAGATATCCGTTGGCATATGATTGGACATTTGCAACGTAATAAGGTGAAATATATTGTGGATAAGGTATATATGATTCACAGTGTAGATTCACTGCGACTTGCAGAGGAAATTAGTAAAGAAGCGGTAAAGAAGCAGGTAAATGTCAACATATTAATCGAAGTAAATATTGCTAATGAAGAATCAAAATTTGGAATAAGCTCTTCTTTGGAAACCATTGAATTGGTGAGACAAATTGCAAGATTGTCGAATATATGTGTAAAAGGATTGATGACGGTAGCTCCTTTTACGGAAAATGCAGAAGAAAATAGATGTTATTTTGCAAAATTGAGACAATTAGCTGTTGACATAAAGAATGAAAACATTGATAATATTAATGTGGATATTTTATCCATGGGGATGACAGGAGATTATGAAGTTGCGATTGAAGAAGGCGCTTCTTATGTCCGCGTCGGTACTGGTATTTTTGGTGAAAGAAATTATGGACAGGTTTAACAAGTCCAAACATAAAGGAGACATTTGTCATGGGTGTAATGGATAAGTTTTTGAACTATATGAAGTTGAATGATGATGACGATGATGATTATTACTATGATAATGAATACGATGATGAGGAAACGGTAGAGACCAAAGCACCTGCTATCTCGAAAAAGGCTTCCGTAGTAAAAGAGGAACCGGAAGAGGTAGAAAGACCAATTTCAAAGAGAAGTACTTCTACAGGAGCAAACAAGATTACACAGATGAGACAGCCGGCCAGCAGAAGAGTGTCTGCAGGAACCGGTATGGAAGTATGTGTGATGAAACCTACTTCTATTGAAGATGCAAGAGAGATTACAGATACTCTTTTGGCAAACCGTACAGTAGTCCTTAATTTAGAAGGTATTGATGTGGATATTGCGCAGAGAATTATTGATTTTACATCAGGTTCCTGCTATGCAATCAGTGGAAACTTGCAGAAGATTTCACACTATATTTTCATCATTACACCGTCCAGTGTAGATGTATCCGGTGATTTTCAGGATATTTTCGGAGGTGCGTTTGATTCTCCGTTAAGCAGTGATTTAAGATAGTTATACAACCGGCTCCCCTTCATTTGCATTTTGGCAGATGAAGGGAGTTTTTATGATAGAAAGGAAGTTTCATATGTCTCAGAGATTACAGGTATTATATGAAAAGAAACCCTGTTATGATATTGTAATAACCAAAGGATTTGAGGAATTTGCGCAGGAGGCAGAGCCTTTTGTGGAGAATAAGAAGGTATGTATTGTGACAGACAGTCAGGTACAGCCTTTGTATGCAGATGCTGTGGAAAAAGTGTTGGCATCTGTTTGTGACAAGGTTTGTGTTTATGCAATTCCGGCAGGGGAAGAAAATAAAACATTAGATACCGTGAAAGGTATTTATGAGTATTTAATTAAAGAAGGATTTGGACGTAAGGATGTGCTGGTAGCCTTAGGTGGCGGTGTGGTTGGTGATATGACCGGTTATGTTGCAGCAACTTACCTTCGTGGTGTGGATTATATTCAGATGCCTACTACTTTGCTTTCCCAGAATGACAGTAGTATTGGTGGCAAAACAGGTGTGGATTTTGATGGCTATAAGAATATGGTCGGTGCGTTTAAAATGCCAAAACTGGTATATATGAACACGGAAGTTTTAAAAACACTGGATGACAGACAGTTCTTTTCCGGTTTTGCAGAGGTTATGAAGCATGGCTTGATTAAAGACCAGAAATTTTATATCTGGTTAATTGAAAACATGTATGAAATTTGTGAGAGGGATTTGGATGTTCTTGAAGAAATGATTCTGCGCAGTTGCAGTATTAAAAAGCAGGTAGTGGAAAAGGATCCTACAGAACAGGGTGAAAGAGCACTTTTAAATTTCGGACATACTATTGGTCACGCTATTGAAAAGTATAAGAACTTTTCTTTAACCCATGGCGAATGTATTTCCCTTGGTATGGTAGCGGCTGCTTACATATCGTGGAAGAAAAATAAAATTGGTATGGAGACTTATTATGAAATTCGAGATATGTTTGTGCCATTTTATCTGCCGATTTCCATTGATGATGTTGACCCGCAGGAGATTTTAAAATTGACTAAGTCAGACAAGAAGGCAGAAGCAGGTACTGTTAAGTTTATCTTGCTTAATCGTGTGGGACAGGCAGTAATTGACAAAACGGTAACAGATGAAGAAATTATTAATGCAGTAAAAGAAATTGTATTTAGTGAAGAGGATTAAAGCGTGAGTAAGAGAGTGCATATGGCACTGGAGGTGCTGTTGATTGCGATATTGGTTGTTTTTGACCAGTTTACCAAGAAGCTGGCAGTTGCAAAACTTATGAATCAGCCGGCATATGTATTGATTAACGGAGTGCTGGAGTTGGATTATCTGGAAAACCGGGGCGTAGCATTTGGTATGTTCCAGGGGCAACGTATTTTAATATTTGCAGTAGGCATTGTATTCCTGGCATTTCTTTTGTTTATTAAATTTAAGATGCCGATTGGGAAAAAGTTTACCGTGCTGCATATTATTTTATCCTGCATTGCGGCAGGCGGAATCGGTAATATGATTGACCGTGTCAGTCTTGGATATGTAATTGACTTTATATCTTTTGTATTGATTGATTTTCCTATTTTCAATGTGGCAGATTGCTATGTGGTATGTGGCGTGATTGCCATGTGTATTATGCTTTTGTTTGTATTTGAGGAAGATGATTTGGATTTCCTCAGCTTTAAGAAAACGAAGGAGAGCTAGTTTACATGCAAAAGTATTGTTTTCAAATCACGGAGGAATTGGAAGGAGAACGTCTGGATAAGGCGCTCAGTCTGCTGATGGAATCTCTTTCCCGTAGCTTTGTGGCTAAATTAATTAAAGAGAATAAAGTGTTTGTAAACGGCAAAACGGCTAAGAGCAGCTATACTCTTAAATCTGATGATGAAGTGACTTTTGAATTACCGCCGTCTCAGGAACCGGATATAGAACCGGAAAATATTCCGTTGGATATTTTATACGAAGACAGCGATGTGGTGGTAGTAAATAAACCTAAAGGAATGGTAGTACATCCTGCGGCCGGACATTATACAGGGACTTTAGTAAACGCATTAATGTATCATTGTGGTCACGAATTATCCGGTATTAACGGTGTAATGCGTCCCGGGATTGTGCATAGAATTGATATGGATACAACCGGTTCCCTGATTGTTTGTAAAAATGATAAGGCACACAATGCAATTGCAGAACAATTGAAGGTGCACAGTATAGAAAGACGCTATCGGGCCATTTGTCACGGAGTAATTAAGGAAGATGAGGGAACTATTAATAAACCTATTGGCAGGCATCCCAATGACCGTAAGAAAATGGCTGTAAATGAACGAAACGGTAAGGATGCGGTTACCCATTATAAGGTTTTGGAAAGGTTCAAAGATTATACCTACATTGAATGCAAACTGGAAACCGGGCGTACTCACCAGATTCGTGTACATATGGCAAGTATAGGACATCCTCTTTTGGGAGATGAGGTATATGCACCCGGCAGAAAATCTTCTTTTAAAACTCAGGGGCAGACACTGCATGCCATGGTTTTAGGCTTTAAACATCCGGAAGATGGTAAACAAGTGGAAACTATTGCACCCTTGCCGGATTATTTTGTTAAGATATTAAATACACTAAGATAAACATTTATGAAAAATCATCACGGAAATCTTAAAAAAATATAAAATTTCTGTGATGATTTTGTTGTGTTTTTTCTAAAAAAGGTGTATTCTTATTTTGTATGTTGCAATTGAGGTATAGAAAGGTAGTTTTATGAATTATACAAGGGAGGAAGCGGTGAATAAACTGCTTCAGAGTTATGAAGTGTATTATAATATTCATAAGTCAGAAGAATTAGAAACTTCGGATGATGCACTGATTGCCAGATGTGATTTTTATGAACACTCTCAAAAATATGTTTTATCAAAGAAGGCAGAGCTGTGGTCAGCGGATTGTGAAGAATTCGTTTATATATTTAGTGTGGATAAATTAACATTAGATACATATAATCGTTGTAAGGATTTTGCATATGACGATGGAATGAGCCGTGCAAGTATTGGTCCCGGTCATATGTATACATATATTACACCTTTATTTGTTTGTGACTCCTATGATGAGGAGGCAGTGAAAGCACTGAAGAAGTGCAACCTTTACAAAAGTTTTCGATTTTCTCTACACGGTTGGATGGATGTCCATGTGGCTGTTTTAGAGGTTAATACCAATAAAATATTTACTAACAGAAGTGGCAGGCGTGTGGAGAAAGTTTTGAAAAATGTACTATTTAATACAAAAAAGAAAAGGAGATTGTTTACATGAATTCATTAGTACTCTTACTTATTTGTGTTGCCGTATTAGTATGCGGTTACATCTTCTACGGAAGATGGCTTTGTAAGCAGTGGGGTGTTGGTGATGTGAAGACAACACCTGCTCATGAGTTGGAAGATGGCGTAGACTATGTTCCTGCTAAAGCTCCTGTATTGATGGGACATCATTTCTCATCTATCGCAGGTGCAGGTCCTATTACCGGACCTATCAACGCAGCTATTTTTGGCTGGGTTCCCGTTGTTCTTTGGATTTTGATTGGTGGTATTTTCTTCGGTGGCGTACATGACTTTGGTGCATTGTTTGCATCTCTTCGTCATAAAGGTCAGTCTATCGGTGAAATTATTTCCGCTAATATGAGCAAGAGAGCAAAGAGATTATTCATCATCTTCGCTTACTTGACCTTAATCCTTGTAGTTGCAGCATTTGCATCTATTGTTGCTTCTACCTTTGGTGCTACTGTAACAGAAAGCGGTGCAATCGATAAGGCTGCATCTGCATCTAATGCATCTGTTGCAATGGTATCACTTATGTTCATCTTAATCGCTATCGTTTTCGGTTTCCTTGTATACCGTCGTAATGTTCCTATGGGCATTGCGTCTGTAATCGGTGTACTTGCAATCGTTGCATGTATGGCAATCGGTATGAACTGGCATCCGATTTATTTAACAACCAATACCTGGATGTGGATCGTTGGTATTTATATTGCCATCGCATCTGTAGCTCCGGTTTGGATTCTGTTACAGCCTCGTGATTACTTGAGCTCATTCCTTCTTTACGCGATGTTAGCAATCGCTATCATCGGTGTTATTGGTGCTCATCCCAGCATGGATGCACTTCCTGCATTCAGCGGTTTCGTAGTTGGTGAAGGTAACAGTGCTCAGTATGTATTCCCTATGTTGTTTACAACTGTAGCTTGTGGTGCTATTTCAGGTTTCCATTCATTAGTTTCTTCCGGTACTACTTCTAAGCAGTTAGACAAGGAAACTGATGCTAAGCCTATCGCTTACGGTGGTATGTTACTGGAATGTGTACTTGCAGTATTAACACTTTGTGCTATCGCTTATGCTTACCAGAATGGTATTACCAAGGGTGCTACCGCAATCTTTGCAGGTGGTATCTCTAAGATGGTTGCAGCTATCCCTGGTCTTGCAGGTGCTGAAAATATTTTATATACCTTATTGGTATTAACCTACTCAGCATTCTGTTTAACCTCACTTGATACCGCTACCCGTCTTGGACGTTTCATGTTCCAGGAATTCTGGCTTGAGCCGGGTCAGACTGTAAAGGATGTTAAGTCTGGCTGGAAGAAAGTATTGGTTAACCCTTATGTAGCAACCGCTATTACCGTAGTTGCAGGTATTGCACTTGGTATGAACGGTTATGCAAAGATCTGGGGTCTCTTCGGAGCAGCAAACCAGTTACTTGCAGGCTTAGGCTTATTGGCAGTAGCTACATGGCTTGGAAACATTGGCAAAAACAACAAGATGTTCCTTGCTCCTATGGCATTTATGATGGTAGTTACCATTGCTTCACTTTGCATTACCATTAAGAACCAGATTGGTACTATCGCAGCCGGTGGTGCAGACTGGGGTGCTTATGCACAGGCAATCATTGCTACCTTATTAGTAGTTCTTGCTATTATCCTTTGTGTTGAAGGCGTTCAGACCTTAATGGGCAAGAACAAGAAAGCTCAGAAAGCAGCTTAATTGAAAAACAATTCGAATTGTATTAATAGTATATGAGTTGCAGGCATATCTTTTAAAGAGATATGCCTGTTTTTTGGCAAAAATTATTGTCAGTAAATTCAAAATATTGTATAATGATTATATGAAAAAAACGTTCAGAGAAGGGAAGGTTGCTTATGAATACGATTATTACAATTGGACGTCAGTTTGGTTCCGGGGGAAGAGAAATAGGAGAGAAGCTTGCTGAATATTTTGGTATCAAATGCTATGATAAGGAATTGCTCTCCAGAGCTGCCAAGGAAAGTGGTTTTTGTGAAGAAATGATTCAGAATCATGACGAAAGACCTACCAACTCCTTTTTATATAATTTGGTCATGGATACCTATTCTTTCGGATATAATGCATCTTCTTTCGTAGATATGCCGATTAGTCATAAGGTTTTTTTGGCGCAGTTCGATACAATTAAAAAGATAGCTGATGAAGGGCCTTGCGTAATTGTAGGCCGTTGCGCAGATTATGCTCTTGCAGATAATAAAAACTGTCTTCATATTTTTATTTATGCTGATGAAGATGCTAAGACGAAGCGAATTATGGAGAAGTACGATTTGTCGGAAACTAAGGCACGTGAAATGTGTGTAAAGAAGGATAAGCAGCGTCAGAGCTATTATAATTATTATTCTTCAAAGAAATGGGGACGTGCAGACAGCTATGACCTTTGTATAAATAGTAGTGTCTTAGGAATTGCAGGCACAGTAAGATTAATTATTCAGTACATAGAAGATTTTGAAAGTAAATGTAAGTAAATAAAAACTTATAAAAATTCAAAAAATAATATTGACTTTTTGAGGCACCTCTTGTATACTATTCCAGTATGCCGCATAACTAGGTATAAGTATGTACTTTTTTACATCACCAAAGTTAGCGAGTAAGACGAATTCGTTCGTCATGATAGGAGGTGCCTTTTATGTACGCAATTATTGCAACAGGTGGAAAGCAGTATAAGGTTTCTGAAGGAGACATTATCAAGGTTGAGAAGTTGAATGCTGAAGCTGGAGATACTGTTACATTTGACCAGGTTATCGCAGTAAGTGATGATACCCTCAAGGTTGGTGCTGATGTAGCTAAGGCTACTGTAGCTGCAACTGTTATGGAGCAGGGTAAGGGTAAGAAGGTTATTGTATACAAGTACAAGAGAAAAACCGGTTACCACAAGAAAAACGGTCATAGACAAGCATACACTCAGGTTAAAATTGACAAGATTAATGCTTAATCGTTCTATATAAGGACAAAAATATGACTACAGTTATTGTAATTAAGAACAGCAATAAACAGTATAAGGGATTTATTTGCAACGGACATGCAGGTTATGCTAAAAAAGGAATATTTTTTAAACAGCCGGATGTTTTGTGTGCAGCCATTTCAACATTAGTAATTAATACAGTAAACAGTCTGGAGGAGTTAACCGGTGAGCTGGATAATATGGTGCAGGAGTCCGATGAGGATACCGGTCATATCAGCTGTCAGTTTAAAACGCCTGTTACTAACGAGAAATCTGTTGTGTTGCTGGATGCCATGGTTCTTGGGCTTACAATGCTCAGTAAGGAGTATGGCAGTGAGTATCTTCAAGTAAAATTCGAGGAGGTGTAAACCATGTTAAATTTGAACCTTCAATTCTTTGCTCATAAGAAAGGTGTTGGTTCTACCAAGAACGGTAGAGATTCTGAGGCTAAGAGACTTGGCGCAAAGAGAGCTGACGGACAATTCGTAAAAGCAGGAAACATTCTGTATAGACAGCGTGGAACTAAGATTCATCCCGGTGTAAATGTAGGTATCGGTGGAGATGATACATTATTTGCATTAGTTGATGGTGTTCTTAGATTCGAGAGAAAAGGAAGAGACAAAAAGCAGGCTTCCGTATATCCTGTAGAGAAATAATGCGAATGAACAGGGCTTCAAACATATGATTTGTTTGAAGCCTTTTTTTAAGTAATATATGAGACATCGTAGTGAAGCAGGAAAATGTTTCGTGAAAGGAGAGTAGCATAATGTTTGCAGATAGAGCCAGAATATTTGTAAGAAGCGGAAAAGGCGGAGATGGCCATGTATCCTTTAGAAGAGAAAAATATGTGCCGAACGGCGGTCCGGATGGTGGTGACGGCGGAAAAGGCGGAGATGTTATTTTTGAAGTGGATGAAGGATTAAATACGCTGATAGATTTCAGGCACATCCGTAAGTACAAGGCCGAGGACGGTGAAGAAGGCGGCAAGAAGAACTGTCGTGGTAAAAACGGTAATGATATTACGATTAAAGTACCGGCAGGAACTGTAATTAAGGAAGCACAGAGCGGTCAGGTCATTACGGATATGTCGGGAGATAACAAACGAGTGATTCTGTTAAAAGGCGGTCGCGGTGGTAACGGAAACCAGCATTATGCCACCTCTACCATGCAGGCTCCCAAATATGCTCAGCCGGGAGTTCCGGCACAGGAATTGGAGCTGATTTTAGAGTTAAAGGTAATTGCTGACGTAGGATTGGTAGGATTCCCGAATGTAGGAAAGTCTACACTTCTTGCCAGAGTTACCAATGCCAGACCGAAAATTGCTAATTATCATTTCACTACCTTAAATCCTAATTTAGGTGTAGTGGATTTGGAAGGAACAAAAGGCTTTGTTATAGCAGATATCCCCGGTCTTATTGAAGGAGCGTCTGAGGGTGTCGGTCTCGGTCATGAATTTTTAAGACATATTGAGCGTACAAAGGTCATTATTCATATCGTGGATGCGGCGGGTACGGAAGGCCGCGATCCTATTGAGGATATTTATGCAATTAATAAAGAGTTGGAAGCATATAATGCAGATATTGCTAAGCGTCCCCAGGTAATTGCAGCGAATAAAATAGACGCAATTTACGATGACGGAACCGGAAATGACCCTGTAAGCCTGTTAAAGGCTGAATTTGAGCCGAAAGGTATTAAAGTGTATCCTATTTCGGCTGTTAGCGGACAGGGCTTAAAAGAGCTTTTATACGAAGTAAACAATATGCTGGAAAGTATCAATGAAGAGCCCACTGTATTTGAACAGGAATATTTCCCGGAGGAAGCGACTACAGCATATTCTCATCTGCCATTTACTGTGGAATATGATGAAGAAGAGGATGAATATGTGGTAGAAGGACCGCGTATTGAGAAGATGCTGGGTTATACCAATCTGGAAAGCGAGAAGGGATTTACCTTCTTCCAGAATTTCCTGAAGGATACCGGTATTTTAGCGCAATTAGAGGAACTTGGAATTGAAGAAGGAGATACCGTACGTATGTATGGTTTATCCTTTGACTATTATAAATAATGGATAATCCATTTGATAAACGAGATAATATGCATGGAGGAAGTATTATGACAAGTAAACAGAGAGCATATTTAATGAGCCTTGCAAGTAATTTGAACCCGATTTTTCAGGTGGGAAAGGGAAGTTTAACTCCGGAGCTTACCGAAGCTATCGGTGAAGCATTTAATACAAAAGAATTGATTAAAATTGCTGTATTAAAGAACTGTTTTGATGATCCGCGGGAAATCGGTGAAATGGTTGCGGGACGTACACAGTCTCATTTGATTCAGGTAATCGGTAAAAAAATCGTTTTATATAAACCCAACAAAGATAATCCTAAGATTCAGTTGCCGAAATAAGTTTTTTGCTTAAGGATAGGAGAATGTGATGATTTCTTTTGAAAGCTATAAAAAAATCGGTATTTTAGGCGGAACTTTTAATCCTGTGCATATGGGTCATCTTTTGATGGCAGAATATGCAAGGGAAGCAGTCGGGCTGGATCTGGTTATACTTATGCCTTCGGGCATATCCTATATGAAAGCAGGAACCGGTGTGCTTTCCGGTGAAGAGAGACTCCGTATGCTTCAGTTAGCTATTAAAGATAATCCCTTTTTTATAGCTTCAGATATGGAAATACGCAGAGAAGGAAACACCTATACTTATGAAACTCTTTTGCAAATGAAAAAAATCACACCTTCTTCGGAAATCTATTTTATTGTAGGAGCGGATTCTCTTTTTAGTATGGAGCATTGGGTTAAGCCGGAGGTTATTTTTGCAAATTGTACCATTTTGGCTGCCGGAAGAAATAATGCTTCTAAAGAGGAATTAGAAAGCAAAAAGCAGGATTTGGAAAAACGATTTAATGCACATATTATACTGATGGATTTTCCTGAAATAGAAATTTCATCATCCGAAATCCGAAAAAATGTGAGAGAAAAGAAAAGTATTCGTTATATGGTTCATGACCGTGTATTGGAATATATCCAGGAAAAAGGATTGTATCAGGCCATTTAAGAGGTTATTTAATGAAAAATGTAGATATCAGTAAGCTGAGAAGGGCTATGGAGAAGAGCTTAGATGCTAAAAGGTTTGAGCATACACTGGGAGTGGCATATACTGCAGCTGCACTGGCAATGTGTTATGACGTGGATACGGAGGCGGCAATAATAGCAGGGCTTCTGCATGATTGTGCAAAAAGTATCAGTAATGAAAAGAAGCTTTCCATGTGTGAAAAACGAAATATGAATATATCTTCTGTAGAACGTAGAAATCCTTCGCTTCTTCATGCAAAGCTTGGATGTATTTTGGCTATGGAAGAATATCATGTAGAAGATATGGATGTTCTTAATGCAGTCAGATATCATACTACAGGCAGGCCGGAAATGTCTCTTCTTGAGAAAATAATTTTTGTTTCAGATTATATTGAGCCGGGCAGAAATAAAGCAGAAAATCTGGAAATGATTCGTAAAATGGCTTTTCAGGATTTGGATAAGGCATTGCTTAAAATATTAACAGATACTTTGAGCTATTTGGAAGATTCCACGGATGATATAGATGATATGACACAGAAAACCTATGATTTTTATAAGAATAGTGTGGAGATATAGTAGTGTAGGAGGTAAAGTATGAATACAAACTCGATAGAAATGGCAAAATTAGCAATTGATGCTTTAGAAGATAAGAAAGCAGAGGATATAAAGGTAATTGATATTAGCGAGGTATCCGTACTGGCAGATTATTTTATTATTGCCGGTGGTAACAATTCCAGTCAGATTCAGGCGCTGTGTAATAATGTAGAGGAAAAATTGGGAAGAGCAGGTTTCCAGTGTCGTCAGATAGAAGGATATGATACAGCGAATTGGATATTAATGGATTTTGGTGATGTGATTATTCATATCTTCGATAAAGAAAATCGTCTTCTTTATGATTTGGAAAGAATTTGGAGAGACGGTAAGATAATTGATAAAGAAAGTATATAAAAATAAGGACTTCCGAAAGGGAGTCCTTATTTAATACACTTTTGAATATTAATCGGCGTGATTGAAAATGTTCATATAGAAGGTGAGCAGATATAATCCGCATAGACCAACTAAAACATAAACAATTCTGGAAAGCCATGACATATCGCCAAAAATAAAAGCTACAAGGTCAAATCGAAACAAACCGATAAGTCCCCAGTTTACCGCACCAATAATTGCAACAGTAAGAGCTGCACAATCCAAATATTTATTGCCCATGATTAACCTCCATTCTTCAAAATGCTTTTGAAATCAGTACTAGTATAACCTTGAGCAAATGAAATATACATAATTAACGATAAAAACGATAAACACCAAAAACTTTTCCTACGATTTGGCAATCATCAACAATGATAGGATCCATATCGTCGTTTTCCGGTTGTAAACGAATATGTCCGTTTTCTTTGTAAAATGTTTTTACAGTAGCAGAATCATCGATTAATGCAACAACCATATCACCATTATTGGCGGTATTACATGAGTGTACAAAAATACGGTCACCGCTAAAAATACCGGCATTAATCATGGAATCACCGCGTACCTTTAAAATAAACGATTCTCCTTTAGGAACAACATCTGCAGGTACCGGGAAATAATCTTCAATATTTTCTTCCGCTAAAATGGGTTGACCGGCAGCTACATTTCCAATAACAGGAAGGCTGACCATCTCGGTACGTACAATCTGAAAGCTATCATCGCAAATTTCAATGGCACGGGGTTTGGTAGGGTCACGGCGAATGTATCCGTTTTTCTCTAAGGTTTCCAGATGAGAATGTACGGAAGAGGTAGATTTTAAATTAACGGTTTCTCCGATTTCACGAACGGTTGGCGGATATCCCTTTTTTAATATTTCATCTTTAATATAATCAAGAATTTGTTGCTGTTTGGCAGTAATCTTACCATAACCCATATATATTTTCCTCCGATCACGTATGTATCATACAAATTTCTTTTTATAAATGTAGTATATCATATAAAAAATAAAAAAGCAAACATATATTCCAAAAATATGTTCGATTTTTGTGTTGACAAACGAAAATATGTTCGGTATAATACAAATAACAGAACAAATGTTCCGAACGTTGATTCGAACGATTATAAGATAGTTAAAAGAATAGAATATGATACGAACCGGAGGAGTTACTATGAGTACATTAGTTTATAGCCCGATTACTGAGAGAGAATACAGAAATTATAAAAGAAAAGTTCGCAGACAGCGCGAGATTCGTAACAAAATCATTTATACGGTTTTGACACTTGGGATTGTTTTAGTAGCTGTTTTATCACTCCATAGCATTACATCTCAAGCACAGGATGAGAATGTTGAAGTTACATATAAATATTTTACGAACATGGAAGTAGAACAGGGGGATTCTCTTTGGAACATCGCACAGGAGAATATTGATTATAATTTTTATGATTCCATTCAGGAATATGTGGATGAGGTAATTGATATGAATAATTTGTCTGATGAAACAATTGTTGCAGGACAGAGCATAGTAATTCCTTATTTTTCTAATACTTACAGATAAGATTAAAGCCATTGTTCTTGTGACAATGGCTTTATTTTTCCTCGCGTAGACGAACTTTGTTGGCTGCCAGACGTCTTTGCATATCATCTTGGGCGGCGTAGTGTTTTTTTGTAGTATTAACATCATTGTGTCCGAGTACTGCGGCAACCAGATAGATATCATCTGTTTCCTGATAAAGGGAGGTGCCATAAGTACTGCGTAATTTATGGGGAGTTATTTTTTTTAGTGTGGTTACGCGGGATGCATATTTTTTTACCAGCTTTTCCACAGAACGTACTGCCATGCGCTTGTTTTGTAAGGAAAGGAAGAGTGCATTTTCGTGTCCTTCTTCCGGGATAATATGTTCTCTTTGTTCTAAATAATCTAAAAGTGCAATTTCAATTTCTTCCCCAAAGTAGACAGTAGCTTCTTTTCCACCTTTACGTAAAATGTGAATACCGTTTGCATTAAAATCCACATCTGTTAAATCTAATCCGACACATTCCGATACACGAATGCCGGTACCAAGCAGAAGTGTGAGAAGGGCAACATCACGAAGCTTGGTTTTCTTGTGAAATTCCAGCTCCTTTTTGGTAAGTTTTGTACCGTCCTCTACCTGATCCAGAAGCTGGGCGACTTCATTCGGCTCCAAACGAATAATTTCTTTTTCATGAAGTTTAGGAACCGGAACTAAAGCTGCAGGATTTGTTTTAATGAGTTCATTTTCATAAAAATAACGGTAAAAGCTTCGCAAAGACGCAATTTTACGGGACTTACCGCGTTCTTCATTTGTGATTTCCATGCCTTCTTTTTCGTAATAAGACATATAATCCAAATATTCCAAAATATCACTACGTGTAATCTGGTCTAAAAGTTCCAGAGGATATTCGGTAATTTCTTTCTTGGCGCATACAGGATTATGCTTGTGCATAAATTCGAAAAAAACTCTTAAATCATAAGCATAAGCAAGTCTGGTACGTGCAGAGGTATAATTTTCAATACCGCGAAAATAGTCTTTACAAAAGCGGGGGAGAGTATCCAGTATGGCTCTCATTTTTAGGATATTCTGTTTATTTTGTTCTTCATGATAGTTGGTTGTTTTATTTATTGCCAAAGTATTCAGGCCATCCTTTCACATTACCGTTTTGGATTGCGGTAAACATTCTTTCTTTTACACCCGGATTTTCCAAATTCAGTTGTCGTAATAATTGTTTGACATATTCACGTTTGGTATTACCATCTGCAGGACAGGGACTCTTGACCACAGGAACCTCGTACTTATTGATAAAACCGATAACATCTGCCTCATTCATATACATTAATGGGCGTATGACAGTTAAATCCATTCGGTCCAGATAAGTAACAGGAGAAAAGGTATGGAAGCGTCCCTCAAAAATAAGTGACATGAGCATGGTTTCCACTACATCATCTTTGTGATGTGCATAGGCAACTTTATTACATCCGGCAGCTTTAATAGCATCGTTTAATGCGCCTTTTCGCATCTTTGCACATAAAGAGCAGGGATTGGATTCCTTGCGGTCTTCAAAGATAATCTTTGCAATTTCTGTAGTAACAATGGTGTATTCTACCTCTAATTCCTCGCACAATGCCTTTATTTTGCCCAAATTCAGGTTTTGAAAGCCTAAGTCGACTGTTACGGCATGAATATCAAATTTCTTCGGATAAAAGCGTTTTAAGCCGTGTAGAGCATATAGAAGAGTGAGTGAATCTTTGCCGCCGGAAATACCTATAGCAATTTTATCTCCATCTTCAATCATATGATAGTCGTCAATCGCGCGTCGTGTATAACTTAAAACCTGTTGTAATTTCATAAATGAGTCATCCTTATTTTTATAAATAGATTTTCTAAAAACTATTTTAGCTTCTTTTCTACATTATCTCAAGAGGTTTTGTATAAGTTAGTGTATTTTGGAAAGAATATTTCATATACAGGATACAGACAGAAAGGAGAATATATATGTCAATTAAACTAGGTGATAGTGTTACAAAAACAAATTTGATGAGAGCTTTCGCAGGAGAAAGTCAGGCAAGAAATCGTTATGTATTTGCTGCGTCTCAGGCACAGAAAGAAGGAAAACATGTTATTTCTGCAGTATTTGCTTATACAGCATCTCAGGAAGAGGCACATGCAAAAGTCTTTTATAATCATCTAAAAGAACTGGCCGGTGAAAATATTGTGATTGATGAGGCGTCTTATCCGGTCAATATTTCAGACAGTCTTGTTACGCTTTTGGAAAGTGCGCAACACAATGAATATGAAGAACATGAACCTGTATACAGAGAGTTTGGAGATATGGCAAAGAAGGAAGGGTATAACAATATTGCAAATACCTTTTATAAAATTGCAGAAATTGAAAAGCTTCACGGAGACCGTTTCGGGCGACTTGCTCAATTATTGAAAGCAGGGAAGCTTTTTGTGTCAGATGTAGAAGAGGAGTGGATGTGTCTGAATTGCGGACATGTGCATAAGGGTAAGGAAGCTCCGGAGGTATGTCCTGTATGTTCTCATAACCAGGGATTTTTTATTCGATTTTCCTTTTCTCCATATGAAAATTAGAGTCTGAATGACTCTGATTTTTACATAATTTTTACATATTTTGGACTTGTTATAAGGAGTGGAAGAGTGTATGATAAATATGTATAATAATCAAGTTCGGGGGAAGCAAGTACATATGAAATCTTATTTAAACAATAAATACTTCAAATGGGCACTGACAGTAACTCTTTCTTTCTGTGTATGTCTTCTGTTTTATTACCTTTTATTCCATGGTTCCCAGTTTGTATCCGGTATAAAGACAGTTATAGATTTATTAATGCCTGTAATCTTTGGTATGATTATGGCTTATTTGTTGACGCCTACTTTGAACTGGATGGAAACAAGAATATTATATCCGATAGTCAATAAAATTAAGAAGAATGACAGTAAAAAAACAAATAGGATGGTTCGATTTATCGGAATTATTCTGACTTCCTTAATTTATGGTTTGATTATTTATCTGATTATATATATGCTTTTATCTCAGATTATTCCCAGCTTGGAAAATTTAGTGTATAACTATGAACAATACATTGATGAATTTGTTATATGGATTACAAACGTATTTGCAGAATATCCGGAGATAGAAGAATATGCGATAAATTTGGTGGATAAGTATACCATGGAGCTTGTAACCTTCGTGAATGATACAATACTGACAAAATCCAGTGAATTAATTAAGACTATTTCACAGGGTGTATTTAATATTCTTGGCGTATTGTGGGATTTTGTGATTGGATTTATTATTTCAATTTATCTGTTGGCAAGTAAAGAAAAGTTTGCGAATCAGGCGAAAAAGGTAATCTATGCAATCTGGAAGAGAGAACGGGCGAATATTCTTTTAAATAATTTCCGTTTTGCACATAATACATTCATCGGCTTTGTAGTTGGTAAGGTAGTAGATTCCATAATTATCGGATTCTTATGTTTTGCAGGAACCTCTATTTTACAGACTCCGTATGCAGCGTTAATCAGCGTGGTTATCGGTGTAACAAATGTAATTCCTTTCTTCGGTCCTTTTTTAGGTGCAATTCCCTGTGCGATATTAGTTTTGGTAGTGGATATTGCACATCCTTTGAATGTAGTATATTTTGCACTCTTTATTTTAGCTCTGCAGCAGCTGGATGGTAATGTGATCGGTCCTAAGATTTTGGGAGAATCTACAGGTTTATCAAGCTTCTGGGTAATTTTTGCAATTACTATTTTCGGTGGTATTTTTGGTATCCCGGGTATGATTTTTGGTGTGCCTGTGTTCGCAATTATTTATGCTGCGGTTAAGTCTCATGTTAATGAAGCGCTGATTAATAAAGAATTAAATCATAAAACAGACGCCTATATGAATATGGAGTATATTGATGAAGAAGGTCAGGTATATACTTATGACTTTATCAACAACTCCAAGGATAAAGAGTTCCATTCCGGCAGTAAATATATAAGTAGCGTAGATGAGTGGAATTATCGTTTTAGTAAGCGGCTTGCAGAGAAAGAGGCAAAGAGAAATGCTGAAATGACAGGTAATGTTACCGAGAAAACGGAAAGTGGCAGTAGTACAGAAGAGAATAGCGATGAGGTAAAATAGTACCATGAAATTTGTGATACAGCGTGTCAGGGAAGCAAGTGTTTCCGTGGACGGAAATATTGTTGGTCAGATTGATAAAGGATTCTTGGTGTTAATCGGTGTAAATACAACCGATACAAAAGAGATTGCTGACAAAATGGTAAAAAAACTTGTAAATATGCGTATTTTTGAGGATGAAAATGGTAAGACCAATTTGGCATTAAGTGATGTTAACGGAAGTTTGTTACTTATTTCACAATTTACATTATATGCGGATTGTAAAAAGGGGAATCGACCTTCTTTTATTAATGCAGGCAGTCCTGATATGGCCAATGAATTGTATGAATATATTATTAGGTGTTGTAAGGAATCTGTTCCAAACGTACAAAAAGGTATTTTCGGTGCAGATATGAAAGTTTCGTTAATAAATGACGGCCCGTTTACCATAGTGCTTGATTCCACAGAGCTTTAATAAGTTGTTGTTTAAATATTCGTGCAAGAAAACCGAAACATTGCCCGGAATGTGGACAAAAAATTGAGTGGAATGAAGAAAGTTTAAGTGATAAATAGTAGTATAGATAGAGATGCAACTATTCGCAAAAGTCTAGTTTAACGAATAGTTGGCGCGCGAATTGGTCCATTTATAATCTTTAGGAGCCATTCTACGTGCCAACTACTTTGTTAAACTATTTTAATTTTTGGATAATTCTTTTAGTTTTTCAATCAGTTCCAAATCATCCTGCGTGATTTTAATATTTGTTTGTAATTCCTTGCCTTCCGGTGTAATTACTTTACATTCTAATATGGTTCCTTCCTGTATGCCGGAATCAGCCATTGCCTTTATAAATTGCACAAATCTCGGATGATTATTTTGAAACTTATCAATTAGAGATTTTATGGATAATAATGCCATAGGATTCATCATAATGTGTTTCTCCTTTTATGAATTTTGTAATTTTATAAAATAATTAACGGATTTTCATTGTTTTCCATCATATCCTGAACGCCT
>JBGVKL010000167.1:0-23655 GCA_045123675.1 Acetatifactor sp.
TCAATAAATGAATTTACAGATATGTACCGATGGCTTAGTCGGGAATTTACGACTGTGGACTGTACAAGAACTTGTGAGTAGCGTATTACTTGTAATCGCCAAAGCATACACATTGAAGCAGTAAGAAGTATCCGTAAGGACTTCAATTTCTCGATGTGTTTGAGTATATTTTAACACATTTTGAGTGGCAGGTAGAGGAGTATGAAGAACAATCAGATAAAGAAAGTGGAAAACGTGTTAAGCCAGTGGTTAGGTGTGCTTGATGAGATGGAGGGAGTCAGGCAAAGATGTGCCGAAAACCATACTATGTTTACACAAAATGAAGTACTGGCGGAATGTATCAGGATAGCGGATTCTGCTTTGCTTCCCATGCAGAGCGTTATTTCTTATATAGAGGAAGTAAAGCAGAAGGTGGAGAATAAGCCTTTAGCTTATCCCAAGGATTATTTACTGAGACTGGTGGAAGCAGAAGTTGCACAGCAGGCCGGATTTGAGAACCGGACTGTATGGACAGATATGCTGAAGCAGATTCCGGGTAGTAAGTATTTTGGACGGTATAGTGGCGTCTGTGGTACGTTTTATTACTAAATTTGATGAAGGTTTGAAGAATAAAAACAGTAGTGTGGAGCCTGTCTTGCGCGTGAGCGCAGGACAGGCTTTTTGTTTTGGTTAAAAACAAAAAAATAATAAAATGGTATTATATTGTATTATATGGTAAAAAATAGTATAAAATACAAAAAAATGGTTGAAATATGTATTAAAACGTGATAATCTATATTTATCTCATTTATATATCATTTAAGTTGAACAAATGAAAAAAGTCCGGCTGACGGCGGTATGTGAATGGGTAGGAAGTGGCATCTACATGCATTTGCGTGTGGGTGTTTTTTTATTTCACAAAATACCCAGAAAGGGAGAAAAGGAGGAGTAGCAGACAAAGAGCTGCGAAGTAAAACTATGAATTGTGTTATTTTATCAGGACGAGTAACCAGAGACCCGGAGGTGCGTTGGTCTACAGGCAATGATGCTACCTGTGTTGCCAAATTTACCCTTGCGGTAAAGAAGAAGGTGGTAAGAGAAGGTGAAGAAAATGCAGATTTTTTTAACTGTGTTATTTTCGGAAAGAGGGCTGAATGGGCAGAGCGCTATATGAGAAAAGGAATGCGCTTTGAAATCAGAGGCTACATTACACAAAGCTCTTATACAAATAAGGATGGCCAGAAGGTAAACACCACAGAAATCCATGTAGAAGACATTGATTTTGGGGAGAGCAAGCAGGCATCCGAAAATGCAGGTTCTAACGGCAATAACGGATATGGTAATACGGCACCCGTGAATGGAGGTCCCGTGGCGCAGGGCGCACAGGGAGGAAATGCAAACCGTCAGGGGTATGGCAGAAATGTAAACGCAAATAACGGCGGGTATAATGCGATACCGGATAATGTCGGTGGTGGATTTAACAGTTATTACGGACACAATTAGCAGTTCGAGGCATGTGCCTCGGTGTGCTCTCGCTGGCAGGATGATTCCTGTCAGTGGGAGTGCATATGAAAAAAAGTGAAAATAAATGAAAATAAATAATAATGATTGTATTTCAATATAAAATGGATTATAATACAAAAAAATACAAAATAAGACCATATAATACTAAAAAATACCACAAAATACAATATAATACACTTTTGTGTCGATATAATAGGAAGGAGAAGAGATGAGAGCATTAAATTTTCTTTTTGCAGTAGATGGAAAGATGGCGGACGAAAGGCTGCTCCAGAATTTAAGGGATAAGTTGGTAAAGGAAATCAATGCCACCATGCGTATAGAGGCAGGACGCTTTGATTTTGTATTTAACAAAAATAACCTTGGGGAGAAAATTGCCTCCGGAATCTATGATGTTGTCTTGTGTTCGGAAATAATCGGTGAAGAAAATATAGGAGCCGGCTCGATCAGAAAGTGGAGAGAGGAAATGCCACAGGTGCAGGTAATCCTATTGGTTGGTGCAGAGAGAAAAGGTGGCCCAAAATTAAAACAGTTGATTACAAGACTGGGTTATACCAATGTCCTTTATCGACAGGAATTGAATGGGGCGAACGTGGTTGCATTAGTAGAAGATGGCAGGACGCTTGAACAGGCAGTTGCTTACTACGGAGTGGAAGATGCAGAGGAAGTAAAAGAGATGGTAGATGTGCCATCTGCATCTATGGCAGCAGGTATGGAAGAGGCTGTTACAGAAGAGGGTATGGAAATCCCGGCAGAGGGAAGTGAAGAGACAGAACCGGCAGAAGGGGTGGAGGTACCCGTCGGTACGATAATAGAGGAATTTGTTCCAGAAGAAGATGTGCTTGAGGATGCCATAAATGCTTATTCGGATTTCAGTGCCTTTGAGGAGGAAAAGGAAGAGGAATCTGCAGATAATTCAGCACAGGTAAATGAGGTTGCAGAGGATAGCGGATTTGATTTTAAACAAGCAGAGAACTCTTATGATGCGGATGCACCGGAAGAAGAGCCTATTGGATTTTCTTTCTTTAATGAAGAGAAAACAGCGGATGTGGCAAAGGAAGTATGGAAGCAGGAGAAAGAGGAGTTTGAAGCGGAGTTCATAGAAGAAACAGATAGCTGTCAGACAGAGGTGTATACGGCGGAAGAAAATAGTGCTGTAGAGGCAGAGGAAATAAAAGTAGGGGGACTTATGGCAGGAACGGTAAAAGAACAGATTATTGTAACAAAAGGATATGTTTCTAAGGTAATCGACTATGATTCCATACTGCTTGAATTTATTTCGGAAGAAGATATTGCCGGTGTGGATTTGCAGGAGTACCGTTTCCTGGTCCGTATTAAGAGCGGACGAAGAGGTGGATTTGAAAACGGCAGATATAAAAGTGCAAACATATCACTGGAAGCGTATGCAGAGTATATGGTTGGACGTCAGACAGTGATGCTTGCCGTTGCAGATTTTAACTGCGAGATAAACAGAGGAATTGTGGAATGTAAGGAATGTGATGTAGTGATGACAAAGATGCAGTAAGGAGAAGGAAGAATGGATGCAGTAATAAATATACTGGTAGGGGTGCCTCCGCACTGCCCGCAGTCATTTATATCCGGGTTTGAAGATGTTCTTCGCAGGGCGCTTCGAAGAACGGGGCGGGTTTATTTTGTTGACAGCATGGATGATTTTTATTTGTCTATTACGTCACAGCAGGCACCTTATGATGTAACAATAGTAATTGACGAACTAGGAGTGAATACGCAGTATGTTCCTTTTTTAGATGGCTTCAGACACCGGTTTCCAAATATGCGGTTTGTAATTGTAGTGCCGGATGGTAGGAGGGGAAGCACCCATATGAGTGAACTCCTTTATAAAGGCATGTATAATGCAGTATTTCAAAAGGATGTCACACAGGCGAATCTGAGGGAGTTAATTACAGCTGGAAGAACAAGGGAACAGGCAGCGAATTATTATGAAGTATCTGCTCCGGGTACAGACGGGGAGACCGGTGTAGTGCTTTATGGAGCAGAGCAGGAAGAAACACATATTACGGTACGTAAGTTGAAAAATGGGGTTACTGTTACAAGAATGTGTGCTGCAGATGTGAAGCGTACAGAGGATAAGGACAAAAAGGATGAGGATGATTTTTCCTATTTAGATAGTGAACATCTTGGAATGGATAAGATAAGTAATTCTGAGATGGAGATTTACGAGTTTCCACTGGAAGCAGATTACATCGAAGAGTATCGTGAAAAATTAAATATGTACTACCGGCGAGATGGTTTGATGGACTTTCAGGCATATGACAATGGGAAAATGTCAGACGAAGAATTTGAGTTAAATGTAAAAAAACAAATGGCGAAGTATCCCATATCTTTGCAGGAAAAAAATGATGTAATGGAGTCTTTTATTCGTTCGACAAAAAGTTATGGAAAACTGGATGTGGTGTTAAATACAGAGGATGTGTCGGATATTCGTCTGATTGATAAGGATACTGTCAATGTGCAGATAAAAGGAGTGTGGTATAAAACTAATATTACGTTTCGTACGAATGAGGAGTATGAATTTTTTGTACGCCGGTTATGTACCAAGAATAAGATGAGCTTAAACCAGGTACAGGCACAGATTATCTTTTCTGATATTGATACAAACCCAAATGCCCGACTGCGTTTTTCCGTAACGGCGGGGCTTCTTAATACAAACCGGTTATCTTCGGCGCATATCCGTAAGATTAATAAGACGAAGAAGCTGATGAATGAGCTTATTAAAGAAGAAATGATTACTCCAAAGCAGGCCGGTTTTTTGATTAATGCAATCCGTAATAAGAAGAGTATTGTGGTGTGTGGTGGTTCCGGTTCCGGTAAAACAGTATTCTTAAATGCTTTGATTGAGTATAGCGATGACAGTGTTTGTGGGGCATGTGTGCAGGAAGCAGAAGAATTATTCAGTGATACAAAAAAGAATCTGGAGTTTACCCACTCCATCTCAAACAAGGGAGAGGGAAAGGTGGAACATACCTTGGCAGAAATAGCCACGGCAGCACTGTTAAAGAATGCCAGTCTCTTCATTATCGGAGAAATCAAGGGTAAGGAAGCGAGAGACTTCTTTACGGCATGTAATACCGGTGCACAGTGTCTTTGTACAACACATGCCTTAAGTGTATTTGAGGCACTGCCGAGAATTGCAGACCTTGCAAAATATGCCGGGGATTATTCACAGGAAGACCTGCTTAAGATGTTAAGCCGAGGTATTGATGTGGTAGTACATATGGATAAATACAAAGTACAGAATATTGCCGGTGTGGTTGGCTGGCGTGAGGAACGTAAAGATGTGGAATATGATGTGTATTCCTTTGAATAGTAGGAGGTTATAAAAATGGAGTTAGATACAGTCTTTATGATTGCACAGATTGGTATTTTCCTTCTTTTGCTGATGGGCTTTTTCGCATTGTTTAAGTCGCTTATCCTTCGGGAGAGCGTAAAGAAGAGTGTGGACAGGATTTACAGTACTCTGGCAAGTAAAGATGCAGAGCGTCTTGACAGGCTGGATGAAGAAAGAAGGAAGTACGGAAGTATTAGCGGTACAGACGGTGGTTTTTGGGGACGTTTTCTTGAGAAAGTGGACAATCTGTTAGTGTATTCCGGCTGGTCCATACGGTATACATGGCTTAATACTTCTACGTTTATTCTTTTGTATGTGGTTGGTGGCGGATGTCTGTTTTTGGTTGGCTATACCTTAAGCGGAAATGTGTTGGTTGGATTTATTCTGGTTCTGCTTGTAGGAATTATCCCTATATACCGTATGTCTTTGGCTGCAGATAACGCGTACAAGAGTGTGGAATCACAGTTAGTATTATGTGTAAACATGGTGGCGAATTTAGGTACCTCTACAGACAGTATTGTTGTTGTGCTGGAGGAAGTTGCGCCATTTATGACAAATCCTTTAAGAACATCAATTCGACGGGCAATATCTACGGCTAACCTGACCGGAAAAGAGTCAGAGGGTATACGCCAGCTTTGCCGCGAGGTAGAACATCCTTTGTTTGTACAGTTTATCAGGCATCTGGAAGTGTCTGCTAAAAATTCCGCAGATTTCAGGGTTGTGGCAAGGGATTTTGCAGGGCAGGTAGATACCGCCATTAAGGCTTCTAACAGGCTGAAAGAAATCTTTAATGGTGGAAAGGCAAGTATCTTAACACTTATGGTAGTGGGTGCAATCATGATGTATATGATTGCAACGTTCGACGGCAGTGGTTTGATTGCAGTGTTTGCCGCTATGTCCCAGAGCTTGTTTGGAATACTGGTACTTGGTTATCTGATTGTGATATATGCAGCAGCGATATTCTATATGGTGCTGGGAATGAGGAGGTAAGAAGGAATGGATTGGTTAACGATTGCAATACTGGCTTGTCTTGTCATTGCCTGTATCAGCTGTGGGTGCCTGTTTGGATATTTTGCAAATCTCGATATTAAGGCAGGAGCGGTGTCTGCTTATGATAAAGCGAAAGATAAGTATAAAGAACGGTTTATGGAGAATATTGACAGGAAGCATAGTTATGAGGCAATAGAGGATAAGCTGTTAAGCAGAGGTATTAAATTCAGAATGGGTAGCAATTTTTCTCCCTTTGATTACTTAGTAATGCGTTCCCTGCTTGGTCTTTTATTCGGCTTTGTGTGTATGATTTTTCATCCGTTTATGATTCTTCCTGGTACGATAGCCGGCTTCTATCTTGTGGGGTGGTACTTTAAGCATGAAGACAAGTATGACAACGGAGAGATGATGGAAGATATCGGCCATATGTACGGTATTGTTGCATTACAGCTAAAAAACAGTATCTATCTTGCAGATGTGATATATGAGTGTGCGCTGAATGTAAATTATAAGCGTCTGAAACAGGCTCTTTTGGAGCTGAATATGGAGTATAAGCAGTTCTCGGATATAAAAACGGCAGCGGATTCTTTCCGACGTAAGTTTAATAACGAGTACATAGATATGTTTGCAAAAACCATAGAACAGGCAGAAGAGTCCGGCGATGCGGTGGATCTGTTCCGTGATATGGAAGCACAGATTAATGGTATTAATGAAGCATTGATTATGCGTCAGGAGAGAAAGACAAAAAATATTGCGGACATATTTATGGTGTTAGTGTTTATCGGAGCAGTGCTTTTCATGGGATATACCATGGTAGCAATGATGGGAAGCATGTCTATTGGAATTTAGGAGGCTATAATCCACAGAAGGGTTATACATAAATTAAATTAAGAAAAGGAGAAATTAAAAATGGAAAAGATGGATTTAGTAATGATGAATGTACTTGCTGTAATGATGAATAGCGTACAGGGTTTTAAGGAAAGAGCAATGAGCGCCCTTACCGCAAAGAAACCTGGTATGGAAGGATTCGTTGTTGTAGTCATTATCTGTATTATTGCACTTGCAATTGCAATTGTATTCCGTAATGGAATTACCCAGTGGTTTAATACTGTAATGGCAAAATTCACTACTGAAACAACAAATTTGTTCTAAGGGGAATGAAACACAAAAAGCAGATTTGGTATTCTGTTTTTGTGTTTCTGTAAGAGGTTTGGTTGTGCTTTTGCAGAAGCACAGAAGCAGCACGGGAGATGAAGAAGTGAGAAAATTAGGAAACTTGTTAAAAAAGAAGAAAAAGGGAATGAGTGAATTTCTGGCAACGATTGTGTGTCTTGGTGTTCTGTTTACATTCGTTATGGCAATGATATATGCCTATGGCGGAATCTTAAAAGAAGATAATATAAACCGTATCCATCGAAAGTACCTTCTTTCCATGGAGAGAGAAGGGTATCTGACGCCGGCATATGAGGCAGCGCTTCGCAATGAGCTTGCGATGTATGGTGCAATTAATGTGGATTTGTCAGGTACCAGTAATTCCCCGGTGGGATATGGAAATAAGGTTATTTTGAAAATTCAGTGCGATATACCGGTAAAGAGTGTAAAAATGACGGGCGGTATCGTGGGAACCAGTTCAGGAGGATATAAACATGTTGTGGTTGAAAAAGAAGCTACGGCTTTCTATTGACGGGTTATCTTCTTTCTGTGGGAAAAAGGCGCGCGGTGATGCGTCCATGTTTATCATTACACTGGTTATCCTTTTGTTCTTCTGCCTGTTGTTAAAGGCAACATTTGACTATAAGAGGATACATATTACCTATGATACGGTGGATGATTCCATAGTGTCTGCATTAACCAGTGCATGTACTTTTAATGTTACCTCTTATGGATACAGTGGACAGGTAGTAATTTACGATGCACCGATCCGCGTGGAGGAAGAAGAAATTCCGCTGCCCGGAGCGACTATGCCTCCGCCATTAACACCGGAAGAGGAAGCAGAACTGGCAATGCAGGAGGCATTGGATAATCTGGCAGATACGGCTCTTTATAGCCCGGCAGGGGATAAGTACCTGAATAAAAGTTATGCGGATTTCATGGCAGCACTTAAAAGAAACTTAAAACTGGATGGAAGCATGGAAAGTTCCCTCTCCGGAATTGAGGGGCCTGTAACCGTGAATGAGTTCATTGTGTATAATCGGTTTGAAGAGTTTGACGAGGATGGAAACCTGCTTGCTTACCGCATTATAAAGTATACCTATGATGGAAGTGCATGGAGTGTTTACCCATATAACGTAAATACTCCGGTAGAGGTCTATAACTCTTATGACAAGGCAAATAGTTACGTCAATGATACAACCGTTACAGCCAAGCTGACTTTCGGCTTGCGTAAAAGTGACTACAATGCCGAGTATATGAAGGGATTGACAAATGCAGACATGGTACAGACCGTTTCTTACCAGCGTCTTGTGGATATTAAGAAAAACTAATCAGGAGGATAAAGCAATGGATAATTATGAAAGAGATATGTATGAAGAAACAGAAGAAACAATGGAATCTTCTGTTTCCGGAAAAGGCGGTTCACGTAAGAGAAAAACTGTGGCGAAAAAGGGAAAAGGCTGGGTGGTTACATTTGCAGTATCCATGCTGGCTGCATTTATCCTTTTTATCGTCCTTACAGTTATTCAGGACAGAATTGTTAATAATGTAGCAACGGTTCCTGTTGTAGTGGCTGTTGCAGAAGTTCCCCAGGGGATAAAACTTACGGAATCAAACATGCCTTTGTATTTTGCAATAGAGAATCGTGATGCGACACAGGTTCCTGCAGGGATTACCTATCCGAATGCGACAGGGATGATTGGTAAGATTACAGACAGGGTAATTCATGCAAGTGAACTTGTTACTACTGATTGTTTTAAGGTAGAAACAATTTATGATGATATTGAGGATTCTGTAGAGTTATCCTTGGAGCTTGGCTCTCTCGGTCAGACAGTAAGTGGAACATTACGTGCTGGTGATCTTGTGAATATTATGGCAGTGGTACGTGTGATGAAAGAGGAGGAGGAAGCTCTTGTAGATTTAGAACCTGGTCTTCTTGATGTGCATCCGGATGCAGATACTCTTCTTGAGCCGGTTACAACCGTGGAAGGAACGGAGACTACAGAAGGGGAAGCAGTGGAAAATGTAACCGAGGGCACAGTAGAGACAGCAGAGGGAGAAAGTGCTGATGGAGATGCAGTGCTTGTACTGGATGAGGATGGTAATTTATCAGGGGATGGTGAAATGGAATTTGACCTTACTTACGGAATTACCGGTGAGTACGTGTCACAGCTGGTAGCGGAAAATGTACGTGTTACCGGTGTATATACTTCCGGTGGTGAAGCGACAGATACAGTGGAAGGTGCCGGCGGTACCATGATTGCAACCGTGGTAAATATTACCGTGCCGAAGGCTATGGTAGATGCGATTTTAATTGCTCAGGAAGAGGGCAAGATTACTTTAGTTAAAGTGGATGAGGAAGCACAGTTAGCACAGGATGGTGCGCCCCAGGCAACGGCTGCTCCTACAACTGTGACAGATACAGTTGCGACACCGGCTCCAACAGATGCTGTTGTTGTGCAGTAGGTGGATATGAGGAATGGAATTTTTAAAAGCGCTATGCAGACAGGCTGCTTATAACATAATAATACCACAGAAACTGTTTCCAAATCTGATTCTGGCAGTGGTTGTATCTATGGCAGCAGTATTTCTGATACTTCGTTTAAGCCGGGTGGATAAGGAATACATAACAGTGACGAAGAAAAACGTCTTCTCTCTTCTTATTTTTTCATTCATGGGGGTGGTGATTGCATCACCCCTGCCCATAAGGGCTGAGGGAATGTGGCTTGGTGTGGTATCGTTGTTCTTTGCTTTACTAACATTATCTGTCGGAGCGTATACAGACAGACAGACGGGCACCATGATTGTCGGCTATGTCCTTTTTGGACTGCTCATTCAAATAATTATTATTTTGTTAAGCCTGATTACGGGAAGTGTGAAGATATCTTCCTTTGAAATGGCTATGGTTATTTTATGTGCCCTTATCTTATTAGTCTGCTGTGCCTACGGCTCCCATTCCGCATTGGATTTATTGTTATTTTATATGTGCTTTTTGAGTATCCTTGTAATTGCAAATGGGGGGTATGTATCCCTTTGCGTGGTATGCTTTATGACAGCCTTTTTTTTGGCAACTATCATAAATGGTATTTTTAAGCTGCCGGGACGGCTGAGGGGGATGGATAGAAAAAAAGAACCAATCCGTTTTCCTTTTACAACGTATATTATGATTGGGTATTTTACTGCGTTATTTCTTGCTTAACGCAGGTGGAGGAAAGAGATGCTATTTCCAAGGGAATTAGAGGTATTAAATATAATTGCAAAGAGTGATATTCCACTGACTTGTGCGGAAATTGCCCAACAGGGTTCAGAAGGGCTTACGGCCAGTACCGTGCAGACGATCATTAAGAAACTTTTATCGGAAAAGCTGGTAGTGGTTGCGGGAAAGGTAAGGCGTGTCAATGTACTTGCCAGACAGTTTAGTATAACCCCGACGGCAAAGACAGTGGTAAGAGCACAGTTGATAGAACAGATTTGTGAACTGGACGGACTGGTTTCGCCGACAGGCATATTGGCGGAATTAGTGACTCAGATTGACTAGATTTAACGTCAATTCTAAAGAAAAAATAAACAGCTTTATACAGGAAGATTTTATTAGGAAAATATGATAATATAATGGCAGTGGGAATGGCGGCCCCTTGGGAAAGGGGGAATGCCTATGAATGTATACGTTACATATGAAAATCTGGTACAGATTGGAATACTGTTAGTGGCACTTGTAGGTCTTGTTTACGAGATAAGTCATAAAGACAAAAAATAACCCGCCCTTAGCCTGAGAAACTTGGACGGGTTATTTGTTCATTATAATCAAGCAAGGGATACTGCTATATCCCACTTCCTAAGAAAATAATAGCATATCCGTAATAGAAATGCAACTATAAATACCTGTATAAAGGAACAGCCTTTTTACAGGTATTTTGTATGTTGGAGATATTTACGTGCAGAATTGGTAAAAAGGTGAAACGGGAAGAAAATATGCACTTTTATTTACAAAAATATAAGCCAATTATAAACCAATTATAAACTGAAGGAAACTGCTTGAAGAAAAATTCCCTTGTGATATACTAAAGACAAAGGAAAGGACCTTAGCAGTTGGAACATTGAAAACTGCATAAGGTCGGATGAAGTCTTAGAATAGTAACATGAGGAGGAAAAAGTTATGAAAAAAGCGAAATTAATGGTGATGCTTCTTTCTTTAAGCTGTCTGCTCGTCATGGGTGGATGTAAAGATAAGAATAAAGATGAACTGGTACCGCAGGATACCGCAGTACCCGGTACGCAGGTAGAACTTCCCGTAATCGGTGAAGCAACGGAAGAGCCAACAGAGGAACCGACAGAAGTTCCTACGGCAGAACCTGTTGTTGAGGCTACAGAGGAACCGGATGTAACCGAAGAACCCACTGTAGAGCCGGAAGTAACCGAGGAACCCGAAGCTACGGAAGCGCCGAAGGTAACGGAAGCGCCTAAAGCAACAGCTACACCAAAGCCTACGGAAGCGCCTACACAGGCACCTACCGAGGCACCGAAGGTAACGGCAACGCCGAAAGTGACCGAAGCACCTAAAGCAACAGCTACACCAAAGCCTACGGAAGCGCCTACACAGGCACCTACCGAGGCACCGAAGGTAACGGAAGCTCCTACACAGGCGCCGACGGCAACACCTGCACCGACAGCGGAACCGACACCAGCTCCTACGGCAGTGCCTACTCCGGAACCGACACCGGTACCTACTCCGGCACCGACGGCAACGCCAGTTCCTGTATGCAGTCATAGTAATGGAACTTGGTGGAAGTGGTATAACGGCGTAGAACCTACCTGTACAAATGGTGGTACGAAAAACCATTACTGTAATGACTGTGATGAATGGATGTTTGCAGAACACATCAACTCACTTGACCATGAGTATAATTACACGCTTACGGTACCTGCAGACTGCAGGGAAGGCGGTACTTACAGTATGAGCTGTAAACACTGTGGATGGAACAATAATGGCAACACGGTGGTCATGGGTGATCCTGACCCGAATAACCATGACTATACAACATCTACGGATGAGATTTGGAATGATGATACGTGGGTGTGGGAAGTATGGGAAGGAACCTACTGTCGCAGATGTGGGTATGTAAAAGAACAGCATAAAGTAGAGTAATTTAATAAAGTAATGAGACTGAAATCCGGATGCGAAAGTATCCGGATTTTTTATGTAAGGAAATAAATATAAAAAGAATGCGCGAGGTAATAAGAATGAAAAGAGAAATGAAATGGAAAGGACTCAGGGCGGTCTTATGCAGTATGGCAGCCATGCTTCTATGTATGGCACTGCCGCTAACGGCATATGCCTACACACCACGTAACCACCCAAGCAGTCTGGTTTCCCCGGACGGACAGGGCTGGACGCTCTATGACCCGCTCCCGGAGGCAGACTATGTAAATAAGCCGGCTTCTTTCTGGGAGCCTGTGGCAGAACACGGAAAGTATGTTAATACAGGGCAGCCGCTGGATCTGATTGCAGATAAGGCAGGACTGGGGGAACATGTATATAAGTATAAGAGGTATGGGGAAATCCCTATTTATGCGTGGAGATTATCCCACCCGGACGCTTCCTGTGTACAGGCGAATGCGCATAGTGATGAATTCCATGGAGTGGATACCAGTGTGCCCAGTATCTGCGGTCTTTCCTACTGGTCCGGCTGGATTCCGGTGTGTGCCAACTGTGGGGAATATATCGTACCCGGCCTGCATTATGCCAAGACCAGTTCGGTACAGACACTGGATGTGTATGACATGGGCATGTTTTATTACTACAAATGCCCCCATAACGGGCATCTGGAGCAGGGACTGGATTATGATTATCATGAGTGTGATGCCCTGTCTGCCAACCGGTACATGGTAGTGTATGAGAAGAATTATTACAGTGCGAAAGGTGAAATGGACCCGTCCTTCCACATGTACTGCAATGCCACCCACTTTGAAGGGGAGGAAGTAGTACCGGATAAGTATCTGCATAAGAATACCTACACCCGTTCCGGCTATGAATTCAAAGGCTGGGCAACCACACCGGACGGGGAAGTGGTATACGAAGATCAGGCAGAGATTTATAACTTAACGGATAAAAATTATGATAAGGATACCGGAGAAGGTGTTGTCTACCTGTATGCGGTATGGGAAAAGAGTACTTCCACTTTAATCGTGGATGCTGAAGGTGGTGTTTATAATGACACGAAGGGTGTATGGGATGCATCTTCCACTACCCGTACTTATGCAGACATTAACTTTGGAACCAAGCTTGCCATACTGGAAAGCAACCTGACACCGCCGGAAGGCTACAGCGTGGTGTTTGATGAAAAGGGCGGCAGTGCGGTATCAGATGTAAAAACAAAGAAGGAGTTTGTGTCCTGGGCAATGAGTGACCCGTTTGGCGGACGCTTTCAGGAGAATATATATTCTTTCTGCGGTCCGAATGGGACAGTGGACAGACTTACTGCAGTATATGACAATGGAAAAATCACCCTGCCGACAACAAATAAGGATGGCAGTAATTTCGGTGGCTGGTACAAGGACCCGGAATATAAAGAGTTTGTCGGTTTTGGCGGGGATGAATATACGCCGAGGGAAGATACTATCCTGTATGCAAAATGGACAGACCTGACCTTATATGCAGAACCGAAAACAGATGCAGGTGTTGCCGGCGGCAAGGGTTATGTATATTTGAAATGGAACCAGAAAGATGACACGGATAAGGTGTTCCGTCTTTACAGAAAACCGACGGGAACAGATGACAGCGCATATCAGGAAATTATCAGTGCCAATGCGGACGGCAGCAGTTTTACTGTGAATGAATCCTTTGATTACAAGGGAAGTGCGCAGACCTATGTTATTCCATATACGGGATTTTATAACTTTGATGTTTATGGAGCCCAGGGTGGTAACTATGGAACATATAAAGGCGGTAAAGGCGGACAGGTTACCGGTAAGGTATGGCTTAAGAAAGGTGACAAGCTGACAATTACTGTCGGTGGACAGAATGGATATAATGGAGGTGGAGACGCTACCGCTTATGGTAATGGCGGTGGAATGACCTCTATTACCTTAAATGATACCACAACACTGTTTGTTGCCGGAGGCGGTGGCGGTGCATCACCAGCCTTTAACGGCGGTAATGGCGGAAAAACAGAAAGTAACCGTGCGGACAAATCCAGCGGAGCATCCGGAATGGCCGGAGGCGGTGGCGGATATAAGGGCGGTAATGCCGGAGAAGAGATATACCACAACCATGTGAATATGGGATGCGTGAAGCACGTCCATCAGGGAGATACCGTAAACGGCGGTTTATGTTATAAGGGCGAAGTAAAAGATGGATGCGACGGCTCTTTTACTATTGAACATAGCAAATACTGGCGCTGTGAAATATGCGGAATGTCTATGGGAACAGAAGCGTATAAGAGTGGCGGTGAAGCAGCCCATGCGGCAAGCGGATGCTGGTACAGCCTTGGATATGTGAGCCACTGGAAGTGTGATGTATGTGGCACGAATGGACGCAAGGGTGAAGAACATAATGTGATGACTACTGTTTATACACTTAACTGCGATAAGGAGTGGCTGTGTGGAAAGACAGAAGGGGATGTGGAATCCTCCAAGGCAGCATATGGCGGAAGCAGTTATGTGTCAGGCAAGGCAACTACTTACACTATGAATGCCGGTGTACAGTCCGGTAACGGTAAGGTGGTAATTACTTCCGAAAGCGTTGGGTATTTAAGTGACTATGCCGCAAATGACCTGACAGCAAATGATTATGCTGCTCCGGATGCCATTATTGTTGATGCGGATAATGCAAAGATAGAAGCGGACGGAAAGAATACCGTGCTTGTCAGCTGGGATATCAATGAGCATAAAAAGACAAAGGATAACGGAACATTTTATGACCATCTGTGTAAATCCTACGCACCGGGAAGCAGTGTGGTAGCCTGTGTTTCCAACATGACAACCGTGGAAGTAAAGACGGGCATTACGCAGTATTATTACATTTATGATAAGAATGCGACTACCACTGTTACCAAGTCAAATAAGCAGGGAAGTGTGCCTGTTTCCAATCCTTCTTTACGTGTAAATGTATTTTTGGAGGAAGTCAATTATCTGCATATTGCAGCGATAGACCAGGCAGGAAACCTTGGACCGACATCTCATATTGGTATCAGTGCGGCGGAGGGTGATCCCGGATTCGGCGCAATTAACTGGGGGGTTATTACAGAGCCGGTATATATCTCTTCCGTGGTAGGAAGCAGTGACTATAAGAGTGTTTACAATGACGGGGGCAAGATATATGTAAAGGCGGACGGACGTACACCATTTAAGCTGGGATATATTGCAAAGCTGAATGGATATGCAAGAAATAACTATCAGGTAGACCACCTGTATTTCGACGTAAACAAGAGCGGTTCTACAAATACGCAGGAGTTTATGACACAGATTCCCCATACGGATGCATCTGTTCATGGCAGTGTGGCAATTCCTTCGGATGGATTAAGGAGAAGCGCCAGCGGTACTTCCCTTATGAAGGATGCATTAAATAGTGGTGCATCTAAGAGTAATTATGCAGTGGATGTGTCTTTCTATCAGGCATTTACCGTTCCTTCTTCGCTTCATGGAAGCAGCCTGCGCATCAATCCGAGGGCAGGTGCTGAATATACGGCGTTAGACGGATGGATGGATATTATGTATTCAGATGCAACTCTGGATTATGCTAATGGTTTAACTATCTGGCCTGATGGAAAAGCGCCGGATATTTACGGAACAGAGCAGTTAGAGGCAATAGACAGTTATGACCGTAATGCCGGGGTTATACTTACATTTTCTGCAAATGATACAGACAGTGGATTAAAGGACTTCTATATTAAGGTACAGAATACAGACAATTACGCAGCACAGACATATTATGCGGACGCGACAGGGGTGGTTAAGATTCCTGTGGACGGAAGCAGTGTACTGTTTTTCGGTGATGTAAATTTTGAACTGGTGGCAACGGATAACGTTGGAAACGTAAACCGCCTGACTTACGGGGCATGGAATTTTGACCTTGACGCATCTCTTTCCAAGACAGGCGTTCTGCCAAGAGGAGAGGGTGTAGTGCTTAATTTTGTTACTACAGGATATGCAGAGCGTGTTGAAGTGGTATGGCCGGGAGAATTTGAAGATACACTTCCAACCATCTTTGATTACACAGCAATGCCGGAATTTGCAAAAACAGAGGCAGTACCTTTTATACTTCCCCTTACCGGAGTGGAGAATGAGTATGATATCATTGTGCGTGCCTATAAGGATGGAAGAGTGATTGAAGAGGTATTAACCATTCAGGTATCCGGAAGTATCCTGGATGATGTAAGGGTTAGAATCCGTTAATGAATGTTTTTGGATATGTGTCGTCCTTTTGGCGGCACATATCTTTGTATGGACAGGAGGAGCCATGTATAATTTTAAAAATGAAGATAAGGTATTTCTGTATTCAACGCTTCTGGCAGTGGTATACGCAGTATCATCGGTTTTTGTCTTGATTGTAGGCATGGAGAAGATAGCAGTGAAACTGGATGTATTGTTTGGGGCACCGTTTTTATCCGCAGTTTCCTTTCTTTCAATGAGCCTGTGGTGTTGTTTTATTATCCTGTTTTTGGGAGGAATCGCCAGGGTTATGTATTCTGCCCGGGGCAGGTGTACAATGGGATATATTGTGATGGCTGTGGCAGTATTTTTTATACAGGCAGCAGTTGCATTCATACAGTTTTTTATCCTTTTGGGAAAATGGAAACTGCCTGCAGTTGTTCTTTTTGTCCTTGCCGGAGTGTTGATGGTCCTGCAGATACGGCATCTTGCCAGAGCAGTGCAGAATGGGGAGAATTTGTATGATATACAAGATTGACAATTTTTTTACTACGGAATATGTTGAGGATTTTCTTCTGTTACAGTCAAACATGAAGGAACATGAGATGGTTTCTGCAATCAGTGCCTGTGCGGATACGCTTGAAAGTGACAGGGGACTTGTGGTTGATTTGGAGAATGGTATTTTGTTGGAGTATCTTACCGCCCGTGGGTGTGAGGATGTGAAGCCGGTATATGGAGAAAAGGCAAAAAAGACTTATGTCATGGGATGCTGGGGAAACAAAGTAACTCGGAAATATCATGCACTTATCCCGGGAGAAATACTGGTACAGGTGGATTTGTATGGACTGGTACATGGGAATGGTTAACGGATTCTCTGTAGGTTATGGTATTATAGCGCCGTAAGCTCTTAAAACATGATTTGAGAGCTTTATTGCAGTAATGCAGGACTTTCTCTTTATGGGATAAGCAATTGAAGGAAAGAACGAATTGAGAGGTGTTTATGTATATCAATGTTTACAAAGCAGATGCGTACAGTTATACGAGTTACAACTTTAAGGGGTTGGATGATGCCAAGGAACATATAGGTGTGGCTGACTGTCTGAATTTTCAAATAAATGGATATACAGGGGAACTTTTTGCCTGTGCTAATGGATGGGAAATTACCATAAAAGAAGGGGAAATGCCAGACGAGGGGGAAGGGTTTGTGGATATGCGTTATGAGAGTGGTGCTATGGGGAATTAAGTCAAGGAGAGGATAGTTAAATGACAGGGCAGATATTCACGAGAAACGAGAGGCGTGTGAACTGGGTGAGGGTACTATGGAGGAAATTTTATAATTTATTGCGCAGGGTTAATGCTTATGGCAATTTTAATGACAGGCAGGACCTGATTTATAATTTCTTGTTAAACAGAGAGCCTAACCATGAGGGATTATATTTGTTTGAAATATGGAAATTCTCATCTATAGAACTTGAAAATACACATAATTACATTCAATGGATGTTTCCTACTATTGAAAAGAGTCATTATAACCGGAATGTACCTGTTATCAAGGATATAGACGTATTTTTAAATCACCCAGACAGGGAGGAAATCGTTATAAATATAAGGAAATCGTTTCAACTAATGTTAAACTTTTATGGGTTGGAATTGAAGCAGGATAGAATTGTAAAAGGTACAAATTACGAAAGGCGGAGGAAGTGGTGGATAACTCGTAATAATCATAATTATTTACGGATAACAAGGATTCTTAAGTGCCTGGATTTGTTTTTGCTATCAAACGAAAAACTTTTGTTTACTGAGGCTCTAAATATTATTTACAACGAGAATAAGGGAGTAATATCAGAAGAAACGTATATATATTGGATGTCGGCTTAACATTCCCTCCTTTAGCTATGGGGAGTGTCAATGAGATGATGGCACGAGCGAAGAGTGGTAAACGTACCTGATTAGTTTTTGCAGAGAAAGGACTATTTATGTCAGAACAATTTATAATTAGAATTGCCATATGTATATGTTTTTATTTTATTGGAGCATACGCAACGACAGATATACTCAGACTTTTAAAAGGAAACGGACAGAATGTAAATAAGGGAGGATGTGTGTGCTCTAACTGCGGGTATAGAATCCGGTTATGGGACCAGATACCTATCTTTTCTTATCTAGCACATTTGGGGAAATGCAAAAATTGTAAAAATCCCATCCCGCCGGAGAACTTTTATTTGGAAGTTGCCATGTTTGGGTATATGACGTTTATCAGCTTTTTAAATAATTTTGGATTCTGGGCGTACATATCCTGTATCGTTTTTTATGAGGGAGTGAAACTTTGTATGATCCTTTACAAAGGTGGTAAAGAGGAAGATTTTAAGAAGAATTTGGAAAGCTCCATTAGAATGAATATTTTGATATTTGCTCTTTTGGGATTTTTGTTTTTGGTCACAAATATTGTGTGAGAAAAGAGGGTATGATTGTTGTGAAAATCATACCCTCTTTTTGTTTTAAATTTATTGGTTCTAAGTCAATATTTGGGGTTACATTCGTATGAATGTAGCCCCATTACTGTGTTTAGAGGCATTTTAATGTTTTGATTGAAGAATCATATTTATAGGCATACAAAGAAAACCTTCCGTGCCAGTCTTTATTTTATGTGTTATTAATGCATATTAAGTAAGATACGAGTTCTGAAATGTTCAAAATTTCTTATACCATAGGAAGTTCGTTTCAGAACTTTTATTTTGTTGTTAAACCCTTCCGTTGGCCCGTTGGAAATATGAGAGTATTTAAAAGCATTTAAAATTTCTTTGCACCAATGTCTGTAAGTAGCAGCACATCTTTCGAATTCCGGAAGCTGCGATTGTTCTGCAGTGGATATCCATTCTAAAAGCTCTTTTCGTTGCTCAGAGTATCTGGGATTTTGACAGATACGATAGAACCACTCTTTTAAGTAATGAGCCAATCGTAAATCGTCATTATACAAGAGCATTAAATCAAATTCCTGTTTCTTTTCATCCTTAAGCTTATCATAACGGGTAAGAATGAGGGAACGACTTCGCTTATAGTATTTACGAAGATAACCGGGCATGGTTTTCTGGATTCTTTTCCTAACATTTTCTATAGCCCAGGTAACCTGCCTTATAAAATGATACTTGTCAATAACAACAGTTGCATTAGGAAAAAAGGATTGTGCTAAATCTGTATAAGGTCTCCACATATCGCAAACAAAGAATTTTACACGGTATCGTTCCTTTTTAGGAATACCTCTAAAATAAGAAACCAACTGCGTCTGAGACCTGGAAGGTAAAATATCCAGGACAGAATGTTTTATGGGATCAACAAGAATACATTGATATTTTTGACCACCGGCATTTCCTTTAAATTCGTCAATAGAAATAGCCAAAGGAATATCGGGCCTGCCATAGGAAATGGTATCAAGTATTCTGTTCACAGTGGCAGTAGAAACATTGCACATCTTAGCAACGGATGTAATAGAACGAGCATCATGTAAAGCATCTGCAATAAAGGCAGTCATCCTGGAAGTACGTTGAAAATATTTAGGAAGAAAACTGTAGTTTTCGTAAAATCTTTTACCGCAAGAGCAGACATATCTTCTTTTTCTTAAAATGAGATAACAATGCTTTAACTGAAATGGTAAATCTTTGATTGTCTGCATCCTGTAATCATGAATTCTTTTAGTATTCCTACCACAAACAGGACAAATATGTTCTTTCGGTTTGGTTTCCAGCATAATTCTTACAGAAGAATCGGAATGAATAATCTTTTTTACAATTACATCTTCAATATTTATGAGTTTATTGATACAATGATTATGCATTTTTGCGCCTCCTAGTGGTTTGTTTGGTAGACTGGCACTGGGAGGTTTTTCTTTATTATAAAAGAAAAATGTCAGGATGTATGATTTTTCAATCATACACCCCAACATTTATTTTAGAACCAATTTATTTTGGAATATTGACAAGCCTTTTGTATTATACTAAAATAGTCCTATGACGCAGAGCGTACACAATTTGCGTCGTAGGACATATGATAAACTACAAAATGGGTAAAAGAGGAATGGAAATGTGCTTCTATATTGGAATTGAAGATTTGGCGGCAAATGCATTGATTGAGATTTTGGAGATGGAAGATAAGAATCCAAGTCAAAAGAGTGTTACTTATGCTGAATTAGAAAAGTATGGCACAGAGGTTGTAAGACACTTGAAGAAGAACGGCGAGAAGGCGGTTCTTATTTTTTCTAGGGAAAGTACAGATGTAATGTTGCACAATTATTCTGATTTTTTTGAGGAAAGAGAAAATGGAACAGCAATCGGCTTAAGAAAGGGGAAGTACGTACCGGATTTAATTGAACGTTTTAGAACTTATTTGGCGTTTGACCTTATGATGGCATTTATGGCGGATAGTCCGGTGCAGGTGCTGAAAAGGGAGAATGGCAGAAGATAAGGGAACGAAAAAGTGAAAAGACCCTATATATGGATATATCGAAATACCAGTAGAGTATGCAGCAAAAATTATTGATACAGCTGAATTTCAGAGATTGAGGAGAATTATGCAGACTAGCTATTCCCCTCTTTATTCGTCAGCCATTCATAATCGATTTGTACATTCTATTGGTGTTTTTTATTTGGGAAGAATGGTATCAAAACGCTTGATGAAAGAGTGTGTGGCAAAGGGTTTTATAGAAAAAGAGAAGATGCAGGAAATGACAAGGGTATACCAGTTAGCCTGCTTACTGCATGATGTGGGACATGCACCGTTTTCCCATACTGGGGAGTGTTTTTATAAGACCGATAATTTCCAATCAAATAACTTGCATACTAGGATAGGGGAATTGGTTGGCATTAATTCTTTTAAAGATGAATTAAAAAAACGAAATACAAAGCCGACGGCTCCACATGAGCTGATGAGTGTGATTGTAGGTCTTGTGAATTATGGAGACATGATTGGGGATGAGAAAAGCAAGGAGTTCTTTGCCAGGTGCATCACAGGATATACATATGAAAAAGGATTAAGGTTAAAGGAAACGCAGATTAAGAATTGTCTTATTGGATTACTTAATTCCAAGGTGATTGATGTAGACCGTTTAGATTATTTGATCCGGGATGCGTATATTACTGGATATGATACGGTGAATATTGATTATTGCAGGTTACTTAATGCAGTGACGCTAGTGGGGACTGATGATGGTCTCAGGGTTGCATATAAGAAAGATGCGATAAGTATAATTGAGAATGTGGTGTATGCACATGATGCAGAAAAGAAGTGGATACAGAATCATCCGGTGGTGTTGTACGAGGCGTACATTATTAAGCATATTATCATGCATTTGAATGAAGCGCTGAATGGGGATGGAAAGAGATTATTTTCTGAGGAAGCATTAAGTGTGGATGGAGTTGAATTTAAAGACGGTACGAAGGTGTCTTTATTGTGCGATGATGATATTGTATACCTGCTTAAGAACAAATATTGTGATGAACTAGGGCAGGAACTGTTTCATAGAAATAAGAGAAGGCATCCCATTTGGAAGTCAGAGGCAGAGTATAGGGGTTATGTGGGCAGACTTTCTAAGGAGGGTACGTTCTTAGACAAATTTAATGTTGTCATCGATGGTATAGCAAAAGGGAAGTTTAAGGATATTCCGTCTTTTGATGTGATTAATACAGAATATATTGAAGAATTGAGAAAAGAGCTGGATAATGCAAAGATTGAGCTGCAGAAGTCGGTGGGCAAAGGTGGTAATAAAAAGAAGGATAGTTCACTTATTACCAATATGAAAGGAATTGCGAGCAGACTCTCGTTTTGTGAAACTTTAGCGGCATACGCACAGGAATATGGTCTGGAGTGTGATTTTGTTGTGCTTAGAACAGATATTTTCAATAGTAATTTTTCGCGGGATGATTTGAAAAAGACACTTATTGTATTTAAAGATGGAGAAGAAGAAATTCCTTTTGAACTTGAGGAGGTGTGTCCGCCACTTAAATCATCTAAGGAGGAGGGTAAAATGTTTTACATTTATTATCGTAATAAGGATGGCGAAGAGAATGTGAGACCAAGTGGCGTGAGCGATTTGTGTGAAAAGCTATTTACTTGTACTTCGGCAGGGTTTTCTATATGTTAAATTATTCTTGCATTAATTCTGAAAACCTTGTATAATATAACCATCTATTTTTTATATTATTTGGACGGAATATGGATTAGTAATGTAGCTGGAGGACGGCGGTTTTAAAAATAAGGGGTTATTATGTTTAAATGAGGTATGAAGCATTCATCGAAGGATGGGTGCTTTTTTAATGCCTAAAAGGAGAAAGATAAGGATGTAGTTGTTGTAAAATTATATGTCAGAGATTATAATAATCTTAAATAGTAGTATAATTATATAGGGCATATCCCTAGTGAAGATATTCAGGGATATGTCATGGACTAGTGACTTTCCTTGTTTTTATATAATAAATGAAAACAATTAAGGGAAAGGAGAGGTACATGATACCAATTGAGCAACAGAAAAAAGAGAAAGTAAGGAGTGGTAAGTTTCCTGCATTATCGTCAGAAGTGTGGAGATTGAAGGAAACAGAAGGAGGTGTGCACGCTGTGTGCGAAGTGATGCAAAAGTATATACATGAAAATAATGTGGCTAGGATTCAAAAGATGATTCAAAAAGGGTATTCTAAAGAGGATATTCTTGAGCTGGATTATACGGAGGATGAGTACGCTGAGGCTGAGGCTGGTCTTATACAGCTGGCGTAATGGCTGCTTATTAAATGGAATAAAGTAAACCTGATATGGTTGGAGAAAACGTCAACTTTGTTGGCGTTTTTTTATTGAGAAAAAGGAGGAAGAATATGTTAAAAAGTTTTAAGACCGAAATAAACCCCACGCCGGAGCAAAGGGATAAAATTAACAAAACTATCGGTACTTGCAGATATGTATATAATTTTTATCTTGCTCATAACAGAGAACTGCATAATAAAGGCGAACGGTTTATGAGTGGAAAAAGTTTCAGTGTCTGGCTGAATAATGAATACATCCCTAATAATCCGGACAAAGCGTGGATTAAAGACGTGTATTCAAAAGCCGTAAAGAAGTCTATCGAAGATGGATGTACTGCATTTACGAGATTTTTCAAACATCAGAGTGCCTTTCCCAACTTCAAAAAGAAAGGTAAGTCTGATGTAAAAATGTATTTCGTCAAGAATAATCCAAAGGACTGTATCTGCGAAAGGCACAGGCTTAACATTCCGACTCTTGGATGGGTACGTATTAAG
>JBGVKL010000168.1:0-14232 GCA_045123675.1 Acetatifactor sp.
ATATACAAAGAGACTGTGGTTGTAGCCTTCATTGAACCATCAAGTGGTAGGAGGAAAAAAACAATCCACAGTATCTCCAATAGTATAGCATACAGACCTTGGAGAGGGTCTATAAACACTACGACTATATAATACGAGGAGAAAAACAATGGCTATTATAAAACCTTTTTGCGCATATCGTCCTGCTCCCGGATTAGAAGCAGAGATTGCCGCATTACCTTATGACGTATATAACAGAGAGGAAGCTTGCGAAGTAGTTAAGGTTAATCCAGGCTCTTTTTTGGCAATTGACCGAGCTGAAACCTCTTTTTCTTCAGATGTAGATACCTATGATGCCTGTGTATATGCAAAAGCAAAGGAGCTTTTGTGGGACTGGATTGCGAAAGGACGTTTTGTAAAGGAAGACAAACCCTGCTATTATCTGTACGAACAGGTAATGGATGGTCGAAGCCAGAAAGGTATCGTTGCATGTGCATCGATTGACGATTACATGAATAATGTTATCAAAAAACACGAGAATACTCGTGCAGATAAAGAATTAGACCGTATCAATCATGTAGATATTTGTAATGCCCAGACAGGTCCCATCTTCCTGGCTTATCGTACAGACAGTGCTATTCAGAATGTAGTATTAGAAAATACAAAGAAAACACCGGTTTATGATTTTGTTTCCGAAGATGGTATTACACATACAGTGTGGGTAATTGATTGCGATTCAGATATTTCAGTGATTGAAGATGCGTTTGCAAAAATCAGCGAAATCTACATTGCCGATGGACACCATAGATGTGCTTCAGCAGTTAAAGTAGGATTAAAGAGACGTGAGGAAAATCCGAATTATGACGGAAGTGAAGAGTTTAATCGTTTCTTATCTGTATTATTCCCGGCAGATGAGTTGAGCATTATGGATTATAACCGCGTTGTAAAAGATTTAAATGGTCTTGACAAGGATACTTATCTTGCAAAGGTTTCTGAATACTTTGATGTTGAAAAGAAGTCCGGCGGCTGTTATAAACCTCAGAAAAAGGGTGAATTCGGTATGTACCTGAACGAAGAGTGGTATTGTCTCACTGCACACAACGATATTTGCAGCGATGATGCTGTAAAAGGATTGGACGTATCTATTTTACAGGATTATTTATTAGCACCCATTTTAGGTATCGGTGATCCCAAAACAGATAAGCGTATTGATTTTGTGGGCGGAATCCGCGGACTGGGAGAATTAGAGCGTAGAGTTCATAAAGATATGACCGTTGCATTTTCTATGTATCCCACATCCATTTATGAATTATTCGGTGTTGCAGACGCTGGTTTGCTTATGCCTCCGAAATCCACTTGGTTCGAACCCAAATTACGCAGTGGATTATTTGTACATGAATTGTAAAATAAGATAAAAGATATATAGGAGGATGTGCATATGAATGAAATTATTTCTCCAATGATAAATGATGAAGATATTCTGAAATTTAATAATGGTATCCATTATACAATTTACGAAAAACTTGGAGCACATCTCTGTTCTATAGATGGAGAAAGCGGAACTTATTTCGCAGTATGGGCTCCAAATGCGCTTTCAGTTAGTGTAGTAGGAGATTTTAATGATTGGAATACAGATGCACATCCCATGTCTTTTATAAAAGAAGCCGGAGTATACGAACTATTCATTCCTTATATAACGGAAGGTATGTTGTATAAATTTGCAATTAAAAAGCAGAATGGAAGTATATGTTATAAGGCAGATCCCTACGGTAATTATGCAGAAGTACGCCCATGTACAGCTTCCGTAGTGGCAGATTTAAATAATTTCAAGTGGGAAGACTATGACTTTATACAAAACAGAAGCAATCTACAGGTTACCAATATACCAATAAACATTTACGAGTTATATCTTGGTTCCTTCTGTAAACCGCAGTCCGGTCATGAATTTGTAAATTATCGAACAGTAGCACCTGAAATTATTAAGTATGTAAAAGAGATGGGGTATACTCATATCCAGTTAATGCCCATTACGGAACATCCTTATGATGGTTCCTGGGGATATCAGACAATTGGATATTATGCGCCCACCTCCAGATATGGTTCCCCACAGGATTTTATGTTCTTTATTAACGAACTTCACAAAGCCGAAATCGGTGTTATTTTGGATTGGGTTCCGGCTCATTTTCCGAAAGATGATCATGGATTGGCAGAATTTGACGGCACCTGCCTATACGAACACTTGGATCCAAAACAGGGCGAACAACCTCTTTGGGGCACAAAAATCTTTAATTATGGAAGATTTCAGGTATCAAATTATTTAATTGCAAATGCATTATTCTGGGTAGAAAAGTATCATATTGACGGAATTCATTTTGGTTCAGTTTCCAGCATGCTATATTTAGATTATGGCAAACAGGATGGCGAATGGATTGCGAATATGTATGGTGGAAATGAGAATTTAGAAGCTATTGAGTTTATTAAGCACTTAAATTCTGTGATGAAAAAACGTAATCCGGGAGTCTTTACAATTGCAGAAGAAACAGCCGCTTATCCTCTGGTTACAACCGGCTTGGAAGATGGCGGACTTGGTTTTGACTTAAAATGGAATAATGGTTTTACCTGTGATTATCTTAAATATATAAAGGACAATGCGTACGAACGCAAAATCAATTATAATGATTTATTGTTCAGCATGGTTTATGCCTATAGCGAAAATTTTGTACTTTGCTTTTCTCACGATGATGTGGTTCATTCTAAGGCAAACATGATATTTAAGATGCCCGGCAATGCGGACGAACAATTTGCGAACTTACGTCTGACTTATGCATATCGAATGATGCACCCCGGCAAGAAACTTACCTTTATGGGACAGGATATTGCATTGCTGGATAGCTGGAATGAACAACAGTGTCTTAATTGGAAACTGTTGGATTATCCTGCGCACAAGGGAATTCAAATTTTATGTAAGAATTTAAATGAACTTTACTTGGAATATGATGAGCTTTATGTGAAAGATAATCAACCGGAAGGTTTTGAATGGTTAAATGCTCTGAACAATCAGGAGGCATGTGTTTCATTTCTGCGTAAAGGCACTAAAGATAATAAATCTCTGGTAGTTGTTGCTAATTTTGATAGTGAAGCAAAAGAAATCCGCACAGGTCTTCCGTGTTCAGGTACATTGACTGAAATTCTGAATACAGATGACGTAATTTATGGCGGACAAGGCTATGTAAATGACACACATATTAATACTGAGGAAATAGGATGGGATGCAAGACCATATAGTATAAAGCTTAAAGTGGCACCTTATTCATTGACCATTCTGCGTTTTGAAATCACTGACTAATTGGAGGATGTATTTTTAAATGGTTATTTTAGATTCTGTTGTGATTGAAACATTATTAAGCAAACTGGCTTCCGGTGCTTTGGATTTAGGTGTCAGAATACTGGTTGCCCTTTTGGTACTGTTCGTAGGTACAAGATTAATTAAATATTCAGTGAAAATATTTGCAAAAACGCTCGAGAAATCGGGAGCTGATATAAGTATCTCTCAATTTTTAATTTCACTGGTAAAAGCTGCATTATATGTTCTTTTAGCATTTTTAATTGCTTCTTATTGTGGCGTAGATGCAGCAAGTATTGTTGCTTTGCTTGGATCTGCCGGAGTAGCCATTGGTCTTGCCGTTCAGGGCAGCTTATCTAACATGGCCGGTGGCGTGCTTATATTGTTGTTGAAGCCATTCAAACTTGGTGACTATATTATTGACAGCGCCGGTAACGAAGGTACTGTAGATGCTATTCATGTTTTTTATACACGTCTTCGAACAGTAGACAACAAAGTGATTATTCTGCCAAACGGCACACTGGCTAACAACAGTATCACAAATGTAACCACTTCAAAAACCAGACGTTGTGATATTATTATAGGTATCTCTTATGATTCAGACATAAAAAAAGCCAAAGAAGTTTTAATGCAAGTGATTACTAATGATGAGAAAACCTTAAAAACAGAGGAGTTGGTTGTTTTTGTGGACAGTTTTGGTGATTCGGCCATTAATCTGGGAGTACGTTGTTGGTTTGAAAATGAAGATTTTTTTGCAGGTAAGTGGCGTATTAATGAAAATATTAAATATGCACTGGATGAAGCAAATATAAGCATTCCATTCCCACAAATGGATGTACATCTAAACTCATAAAAAAGGGAGTCTCTCATTGAGACTCCCTTTTAAGCTGAAAATGGGACTTGAACCCACGACCCCTTCATTACGAGTGAAGTGCTCTACCGACTGAGCTATTTCAGCAACGATATAATTATATAGTGTAATTAGATAATTTGCAACTATAAATTTTGTATATATTGCAAAGGAAATATATGATGTTCTAAAAAACATAATATGCAAATTGGAAAAGATAATTGAATAAAGAAGCGGATGCGAAATTATATATTGAAAAAGAGAAGAAGAGACCTTTTATTCAACGTTAATTATGTATAGCGGCTGGAGTCTTCCTCCTAGCTGCTTCTCTGTTTCATATAATGTTCTAACTGTTGTATCGCTTTATAAAATCCCATAGCAATCAAACAAAGAATGATAATACCTGTAATTACCATATCCAGTTGAAAGACTTGCGAACCGTATATAATTAAATATCCAAGTCCTCGTCTTGCCGCAAGAAATTCACCAATAATAACTCCGACCAAAGCCAAACCAATATTAACTTTTGCCGTGCTTATCAGAATGGGAACGGAACCGGGTAAAACTACTTTACAAAAAGCATGTTGTTTGTTTCCTCCCAATGTATAGATTAGTGTAATTTTTTCACTTCCAATCTGTTTAAAACCGGTATAAAAACTTATAATTGAACCGAAAACCGCAACCGAAATTCCTGCTACAATAATCGTGGTCATTCCTGTTCCCAACCAAACAATAAACAGGGGCGCCAGGGCTGATTTCGGCAGACTGTTTAAAATAACCAAGTATGGTTCCATAATCTCTGACATTTTCTGTGAATACCAGAGTATGGTTGCTGCCAACATGCTTAAGCAACATACCAGCAGAAAACTTATGGAGGTTTCCAAAAGAGTAATTCCAATATGCATCAATAAACTTTTATGAATCGCTAGTTCAATTGCACATTTTATTATTCCGGAAGGACTGGAAAAGAAAAATTCATCAATCCAACCAAGTCTTGCTGCAAGTTCCCAAATTCCTAAAAATACAATAAAGATTGCCATTCTGTAAAGTGTGATTTGCAAATGATGCAGTTTATGGTTTTTTACGTATTGTTCCTGATTTGTAAGACTTAATTTATTTGATTTCTTCCTCATCATTAAGCTCCTTCCATAAAATATTAAAATAATCATTAAATTCGGGTGCATTCATAGCTGCAAGGGCAGTATTATCGCTAATAGTCAAATGAATTGGAATCTCTTTTTTTACTGTAGCAGGTCGTTTGGTTAAAACAATAATTCTATCCGAAAGGCGAACTGCTTCAGATAAGTCATGAGTAATCATGATTACGGTTTTTCCGGTTCTTCGAATAAGATTACAAATATCCGCAGATACAATCAGCCTTGTTTGATAATCCAAAGCACTAAATGGTTCATCCAGCAAAAGAAGTTCCGGTCTAAGAGCAAGTGTACGTATCAATGCGGCACGTTGCTTCATTCCTCCGGACAATTCAGAAGGTCGTTTTTCCTTAAAAGCTTCCAAACCATATTCTTGCAGTAGTTCATTGACATAGTTTATATTTTCTTCATTTATTTTTTTATTGATTTCTAATCCCAGTATGACATTTTGATATATGGAACGCCACTCAAGCAGATGGTCATGCTGAAGCATATATCCTGTCTGTGGATACCTGAGGGAACCATCCTTTCTATGAACACTGATTGTTCCGCTTTCCGCTTTTATTAAGCCTGCAATAATGGAAAGGAGAGTAGATTTACCACATCCACTGGGACCTACAATAGCCAGAAATTCTCCTTCTTTTATTCCAAAAGAGATATTTTCAAGTGCATGTGTTTCTTCACGAAGACTATGATAAGAAAAGCAAATGTTCTTTAATTCTAATAAATAATGTTCCATAGAAATTCCTTTCCGGATGTACCAGAAACAAAGTGTTACATATTTTATTATATTCACTCTATTGCAAGAAAGTGTCATTTATGGTATTATCATCGGGAGTCAAAAGTTTTAGATGGGAGAATGATTATGGCAGATTTATGGGGCGGACGCTTTACAAAAGATACAGATCAGATGGTCTATGATTTTAATGCGTCCATTAGCTTTGATAAGAAGCTTTATAAACAGGATATTCAGGGAAGTATCGCTCATGTAACCATGCTTGCAAAGCAGGGCATTTTATCTCAGGATGATAAAAATGCTATATTGGAAGGATTACAGGGTATTCTTAAGGATGTTGAAAACGGTAGCCTGATAATTGATTCAAAATACGAGGATATACATAGCTTTGTAGAGGCGAATCTGATTGACCGAATCGGTGATGCCGGCAAGCGTTTACATACCGGTCGCAGCCGTAATGACCAGGTTGCTTTGGACATGCGTTTATATACAAGAGAACAGGTACTTAACACCGACAATCTGATATATACTCTCATGGATGCTATTTTACAAACAATGAGCGAAAATATTGACACTTATATGCCCGGATTCACGCATTTACAAAAAGCACAGCCGACCACATTGGCACATCATTACGGTGCTTATTTCGAAATGTTCAAACGTGACAGACAGCGTCTATACGATATTTATAAGAGAATGAATTATTGTCCGTTAGGTGCAGGTGCATTAGCCGGAACTACTTATCCCTTAGACAGAGAATATACCGCTCAGTTATTAGACTTTGCAGGCCCCACTTTAAATAGTATGGATTCGGTTGCTGACAGAGACTATCTGATTGAGTTTTTAGCTGCACTTTCTACCATAATGATGCATCTAAGCAGATTTTCAGAAGAAATCATTATCTGGAACAGTAATGAATATCAATTTGTAGAAATAGATGATGCATATTCTACCGGTAGCAGTATTATGCCCCAGAAGAAAAATCCGGATATTGCTGAGCTTGTCAGGGGTAAGACCGGCCGAGTATACGGTGCATTAATTTCTTTGTTAACTACCATGAAGGGTATTCCTTTGGCATATAATAAAGATATGCAGGAAGACAAGGAAATGGCCTTTGATGCAATGGAAACCGTGCAGAACTGCCTGATTCTTTTCACCGGAATGATAAAGACCATGAAATTCCGTAAAGATAAAATGGCTAAGAGCGCGCTCGGTGGTTTTACAAATGCAACGGATGCGGCAGATTATTTAGTAAATAAGGGCGTTCCTTTCAGAGATGCTCACGGTATCATCGGAAGATTAGTATTATTCTGTATTGAAAAGAATTGTTCTATCGATGATTTAACAATTGAAGAGTTAAAGAGTATCAGTCCTGTATTTGAAATGGATATTTATGATGCGATTTCTCTGGAAACTTGCGTAGAAAAGCGCTTAACCATTGGTGCGCCGGGTATGGACGCTATGAAGAAAGTAATTGAATTACATAAGCAATACATGAAGGAAAACAGTGAAATTAAATAAAGTACTTTAAAATTTATGAAGTATTTGTTAAAAATCAACAAAAAGAATGATGGAAATGTATTAAAATACAACGATATTGTCATTGTTTTTTTGATGAATTTCAAGTAATATATTTCCAACAAAGACAGTTGTTCGTGACTCGCGGACACAAAGTAAGGAGACGTAAGATATGAGCGAAAAGTTAAAAGTAGGTATCCTGGGCGGTACCGGTATGGTAGGTCAGAGATTTATTTCATTATTGGAGAATCATCCTTGGTTTGAGGTAACAACGATTGCAGCAAGCCCTCGTTCCGCAGGTAAAACTTATGCTGAAGCGGTAGGAGATCGTTGGAAAATGACTACTCCTATGCCGGAAGCAGTTAAAAATATTATTGTAATGAATGTAAATGAAGTTGAAAAAGTAGCTGCAGAAGTAGATTTTGTATTTAGTGCAGTAGATATGTCTAAAGACGAAATCAAGAAGATTGAAGAAGATTATGCAAAAACCGAAACACCTGTAGTTTCCAATAACAGTGCACATCGTTGGACTCCTGATGTTCCTATGGTAGTACCGGAAATTAACCCGGATCATATGAATGTTATTGAATTCCAGAAGAAGCGTTTAGGAACCACCAGAGGTTTCGTTGCAGTAAAGCCCAATTGCTCTATTCAGAGCTATGCACCTGTATTAACCGCTTGGAAGGAATTTGAGCCTTATGAAGTAGTTGCTACCACATATCAGGCAATTTCCGGTGCCGGAAAAACTTTCAAAGATTGGCCGGAAATGGTTGAAAACATTATTCCTTATATCGGTGGTGAAGAAGAAAAGTCTGAGAAAGAACCTCTTCGTATCTGGGGTGAAATTAAAGACGGTGTAATCGTTCCTGCAACCAGTCCTGTAATTACCTGTCAGTGTATTCGTGTTCCGGTATTAAACGGACATACTGCAGCTGTATTTGTAAAGTTTAGAAAGAAACCTACCAAAGAACAGTTAATTGAGAAGCTTGTTAACTTCAAGGGTGCTCCTCAGGAGTTGGAATTACCCAGTGCTCCTAAGCAGTTTATCCAATATTTGGAAGAAGATAACAGACCTCAGGTACAGTTGGATGTTGATTATGAACGTGGTATGGGCGTAAGCGTAGGACGTATTCGTGAAGATAGCGTATATGACTGGAAGTTCGTTGGTCTTTCACATAATACTGTAAGAGGCGCAGCAGGTGGTGCTGTTCTTTGTGCAGAATTATTAAAGGCACAGGGCTATATCACAAAGAAATAATTATCTGAGAATCTAAGAGGGAGGTATATTCGATGAACGATTTGCATTATCAAATTGATTTATTAAAAGCAATGAATCAAAACCTGACCGATAAAGAGCAAATGTATCGTCTTGTTTGTGAAACATCGAATAATGCCTTCCTTTATTATTCTTTCAAAACAGACGAAATCATTTCCTTCGGAAAGTGGAAAGACTTCTTTTCCTTCGAAATAAAAGAATGGAATCAGATTGACAGATTATTTGAATTAATTGCAGACTCTTATCATAGACGCTTAAGAGAAGTATTAACACCGGAGAAAGAGCGCTTATCTGAAGCTTCCTGTAGCTGTCTTCATCAGGACAATCGAACCTGGTTCTTCTTTAAAGTCACAGTAGAATATGATGAAAACGGTATGCCATTACAGAAGTTGATTACAGTTTCTGATATTACGAAGGATAAACGCCGAAAAGATGAATTGGCTTATCTGGCGTATTATGACACAATGACCGGTTTGTATAATCGCAATTATTTTATCAGTCGCCTGAATGAATTTATAGAAAAAGCAAAAGAAGAGAATGATATTGTAAGTGTTTTGTTTATTGATATCGACGATTTTCGTAAGATTAACGATAGCATGGGAATGCTCATCGGAGATGAAATCGTGCAACAATTAGGTACTCTTTTGAAAGACTTCGCAGATAACAAGCGGGTTATTGCCGCACATTTCAATAGTGACATCTATTGTATGGCCATTTATGCACCAAGCGGAGAATTATCTTCCGAAAATATGGCCAAAGCAATTCAAGACAAGTTAAAACAACCATTTTTGTTAAGTAACGGTATTGAACTTAGTATCAGTGTGTGTATCGGTATTGCAGAATATCCCGAAGCTGCTACTACAACATTAGAATTAATTAACTGTGCCGAAGTGGTAATGTTTCGTTGCAAATCTGTAGGTAAAAACACCCGAATGTTTTTTGACGTGCCTATTTATAACGATTTTATATATAATGCACGTATGGATTCCAAGCTGAAGGAAGCGGTTTTGACAGATAATAATTTTATTCTGCAATATCAACCTCAGTTTTATACCGGTAACAAGAAATTACGCGGTGTGGAAGCTCTAATTCGTTGGAAGGATACGGACAATCATATGATTAGTCCCGGAGAGTTCATTCCCATAGCAGAAAAGAATGGTACAATCATTCAAATCGGCAACTGGGTTTTGGAAGAAAGTATCCGTCAATATACTGAATGGAAGAAGATATATACAGAAGCATTAATTTTGTCCATAAATATTTCTGCCATTCAATTTATGAAGGAAGACTTTGAAGAACATTTAATTTCTGTCATTGAAAAATACAGGGTAAATCCGAAAGATATTGAAGTAGAAGTAACTGAAAGTGTTTTAATTGAAGATATAGGTGTAGTAAGAAAAAAATTAAAACATTTGCGTAACTTCGGTATACGCGTTTCCATTGATGATTTTGGTACAGGATTTTCTTCTTTAAATTATTTAAAGGAATTGCCTATAGATACCTTAAAAATTGACAAGAGTTTTATTGATACCATATTAACAGACTCCCCTACAAGAGTTATTACCGAGAGTATTATCCGAATGGTAAAAACTTTAGGATATGAAGCTATTGCAGAAGGTGTAGAAGAAGAGAAGCAATACGATTATCTGCACGCAATAGGCTGTGATATTATTCAGGGATATTATTTGGGCAAACCACAGTCTGTTTCAGACATAGAACGTTTACTTAAAGAGAATTAACAATAGGAGAAGACGTGGGTAAAAATCTTTTTATTGCAGAAAAACCAAGTGTAGCAAAAGAATTTTCAAAAGCATTAAAATTGAATACCAGCTCAAAGGATGGTTACCTGGAATCTGCAGAGGCGATTATTACCTGGTGCGTAGGACACCTGGTCACCATGAGTTATCCTGAGGTTTACGACGAAAAATATCGCCGTTGGAGTTTAGATACCATCCCTTTTATTCCTTCAGAGTTTAAATATCAGGTTATTGACAGTGTACGAAAGCAGTTTTCCATTGTAAGTACGCTTTTAAATCGTGAGGATGTAAGTACCATTTATGTTTGTACGGACTCAGGACGTGAAGGAGAGTACATTTATCGTCTGGTAGAGCAGATGGCAGGTGTAAAAGGCAAGAAAAGGCTAAGAGTCTGGATTGATTCCCAAACCGAGGAAGAAATATTACGTGGTATCCGCGAAGCGAAGGATTTATCAGAATATGATAATCTGAGTGATGCGGCTTATTTGCGTGCTAAAGAAGATTACTTAATGGGTATTAACTTTTCCAGAGTACTTACCTTAAAGTATGGATATCGTGTAAAAGACTATTTAAAACGCGACAAAGCAGTTATATCTGTAGGTCGTGTTATGACTTGTGTTCTGGGCATTGTCGTAAATCGTGAACGTGAAATCCGTAATTTTGTAAAAACACCGTTTTATCGCGTGTTAGCAGGTTTTGACTTAAATGGTCGAAAGTTTACGGGAGAGTGGAAAGCAGTGGAAGGCAGTAAATATTTTGCATCCCCTGCATTGTATAAAGAAAATGGTTTTAAAGAGCGTATTTATGCAGAACAATTAATCGAGTTTCTGGGTTCGGACCCGGATCAAAAGCCGGTAATAGAGTCTATTGAACGTAAGAAAGAAAACAAAAATGCGCCTTTACTTTATAATCTGGCTGAACTACAAAATGATTGTTCCAAGTACTTTAAAATCAGTCCGGATCAAACCTTGCAGATAGTTCAGGAATTGTACGAAAAGAAAATGGTCACTTATCCCAGAACCGATGCAAGAGTTTTGTCCACTGCTGTATCCAAGGAAATCTATAAAAATATATCCGGGCTTAAGAACTATGTGCATGGTGCACCTTTTGCATCAGAAATTTTAGAAAACGGTAGTTATAAAGGTATCGCTAAAACACGTTATGTCAATGACAAACAGATTACGGACCATTATGCTATAATTCCTACCGGACAGGGATTAAATAACCTGAATGGCTTAAATCCGACCGCTGTGAAGGTATATGAGACCATTGTCCGTAGATTTTTAAGTATTTTTTATCCGCCGGCTGTTTACCAAAAGGTATCCATCGTTACTGCCATTAACGGTGAAAGATTTTTTTCTAACTTCAAGGTACTCAGCGATGAAGGATATTTAAAGGTAATGAATTATTCTTTCTTTAAAAAGAATGAGGATTCTGCCGAAAAGAAAACACCGGAAAACAGTGAAGAAAACGAAGAGTTAAAATGTGACGAGGAATTTATGCAGATGCTGAAAACCTTAAAAAAGGGCGACGCATTAGCACTGGAAGGTTATGAAATCAAAGAAGGAGAAACCTCACCTCCCAAGCGGTATAATTCCGGAAGTATTATTTTAACCATGGAAAATGCCGGACAATTTATAGAAGATGATGAGCTTCGTGCACAGATAAAGGGCAGTGGTATCGGTACAAGTGCTACTCGTGCAGAAATCCTGAAGAAGCTTGTGAACATAGAATATCTGGCATTAAATAAAAAAACACAGATTATTACGCCTACGCTTTTAGGCGAAATGGTTTATGATGTGGTTGATAATTCCATCCGTCCTTTACTGAATCCTGCATTAACCGCAAGCTGGGAAAAAGGTCTTACTCAGGTGGCAGAAGGACAGATAACTTCAGAAGAGTACATGGTAAAGCTGGATGATTTTATTACCAGACGTACTAATATTGTAAAACAGTTAAATAATCAAAATGCTTTATTAGGTATGTTTCAAACAGCTAGTCTTAATTACAAAAAATAACAGTTTCGTAAATCTTTCGGTTTACGAAACTGTTTTTATTTTACGATATGAATTTATTCATATACAGGTTCTTTACTGTTTGAAATTTCAATAATTGCAACAACACCTTCATAAACAGTAACTTCTACGGAATCCAACTTACTTCCGTCCGGATGATAAATAGTATAGTACTTAAAATCACCGGATTCCTTGAATTCATAATTAAAGTTCGCTACGATAGCCTGAAGGTCTGCTTCGCTCATGCCACGCGTAATTCCGCAGGAAACTGTTAATGCGTAGTCAGGGTCATAAATACTACTCTTCATTTCTGTAACAAAGCAGTTTTCAAGAACAGTAGCATATTCAGCATAATTACGTACAATACAGCTGTAATTCTGATTATTATATCTTAATTCCACCCAGCCATGACTGTCTGCCGGAACATACTCATCAGACTCATCTTCAATATAGGTAAATCCATTTGCTAACAATTCCGTTAACGGACAGGGCAGTGTATAAAGAGCACCTTCCAGTTCCATGTTAAAAGAATATAAATCATCACCTAATTCAGTAGGAGCAACGTACTTTGTTAACAATTCCGGAACATCCGCATATACATTATTATCGCCACCTTCTAAGGCAATCATATTCTCAACATCAATTTCATCTAACAGACCGGTTTCTAAATTAACATACAGTGTAACTTCCTGATATGTATCATATTCATAACTAAGCTTCGTATAAGAGCTTCCTTCATAAACATCTGTAGGTTCGCCATATGCAGCAATAATGTCATCCTTTGTGGAAACACCGTATACAATTCCACCGGGGAGCATTACTTCCGCGGTACTGTTTTTCATGTTATATTCTTCAAAATTGATTCCGCCAACAATACAATTATCTAAGGTTGCACCATTAATGGTAAGATTAGCAAGTTTAGTATATACTTTCATACCATCCTTTTTCCATACTTCAGCTGACACAAATTCATTTGCCATAAGCTTATAAGATGGATCGTCATCATAAGTCCAACCCAATGCTTCAAATTCCTTATACCACATAGGGAACTGATATACAACTCCATCTACGGAAACCTGAAAGTCAAATAAATTATCGGATAATTCAGATGGGGTAGTAACAACTACCGGCTCCTCAGTAGCAACAGGTTCCTCGGTAGCAACAGGCTCTTCGGTAGCAACAGGTTCCTCGGTAGCAACAGGCTCTTCAGTCGCAACAGGCTCCTCAGTTGTAGCAGGTTCCTCGGTTACATCCGGCTCATCCTTTTCCTTGTCTTTATCCTTCTTATCGTCGTCTTTGTCTTTCTTGTCATCATCTTCATCGTCTTTGTCATCGTCTTCATCACGGTCTTCACGTTCTGTACGTTTTGAAGAACCATCATCTGCATTTTCGGAACATGCGGTAAATGCAAATGATAACGTAAACAGAAGCAATAACATCATTAGTTTTTGTTTCATAATTTCCTCCTCGTATTATATAGTCGTAGTGTTTATAGACCCTCTCCAAGGTCTGTATGCTATACTATTGGAGATACTGTGGATTGTTTTTTTCCTCCTACCACTTGATGGTTCAATGAAGGCTACAACCACAGTCTCTTTGTATAT
>JBGVKL010000169.1:0-4592 GCA_045123675.1 Acetatifactor sp.
ATACAACAACGAGTTATTCGGCATACATATATTATGGAGATTATCAAGGATATAATATGGAAACAGATTATGGTTTTATTGTATTACCAGAAGATATTGGTTCAAATATGACAGGATATATGGGAGTTCGCACAGCTTGTGATTCAAATCAGGCAATTTTTGCAGCAGGATATCCAGCAGGAAATCCATATTTATATAATTGTACTGGTAATGTTACTAGTTTTACAGATGATATTTTAATTATAAGTGCAGATTTTACAGCTGGAGAAAGTGGTGGTCCAGTTTATGCAATGTACGAAGGTAAGCCGTATCTTATGGGAACTATATCAGGCAATGCAGGAACAATAAATTATGTGCGTAGATTAAATAGAGCATTATTAACATGGTTGACAGATAATGGATATAGATAAAATTTTAATAGCATTGGTACAATATTTTAAATCTGTAAATGAAAAGTCATGGTACTTGCATATATTTAATCTTTGTCAAGAAAATTTAATTAATAATATACTTGAAGTTGGTGAAAATTCCAACCATCGGGAACACCATGTCAGACGGCACATTATGGGAGGTGCGAACCGCACTTTGATTTCGGCAGAAACACATCTCTGATTGTGCCGCACCGGTATCTGACGCAGATTATCAGCGGGATAACCGCAGATTGTCGTAGCCTTGTTTGAAGGGCAGCCGGTGCTGCTTTTGAAATAAGGCCATGACAGAAATGTCACAGCCTTTAAACAGTACTTTGAAAACTTCATCAATATAGTCCCTGGTTATCAACCGCAGCCCGGATGATCTCTGCATCAATCACTTTCCTGTCTTGCTGGGAACCTATGGTCAGGGCATCTGTCATCAGATTATCAATCAGACGGGGATTTCCCTGAGTAAAACTGTGTACAGCTGCAAGTGCTGCTGTATCAATAATGGTGGAAGAGGCACCTGCCAGTTGAATCTTGTGCAGGATATACTTTGAAACTTCATCATCAGAAAGTCCGGCGTAGTTATAGTGGACAGTAATACGCTGCCTGAGTGCTTCGTGTACCGGCTTACGGAGTGTATCGTTTAAATGGGACTCTCCGCACAGGATCAGCGTAAAGTAGTTTACAGAATCGTAGCCGTAATTCATAAGCATCTTGATGTCATTGAGTATTCCGGTATTCAGGTACTGTGCTTCATCAATTGCCAGAAGCAGCGGCTGTCTCTTTTCTTTGTAGAGGTAGGTGATCTGTTCCTGGATTGCCTGGAACATACGGGTTTTCCCGCCTTTATCAGACAGTCCGAGAATGTCACAGAGCTGTTTGTAAAAATCAGAAACACTGATGGTAGACAGACAAAGGTATTCCATGTGGTAGAGACTGGGATTCAGTCCGGATGCAAAGCACCGCAGACAGTAGGATTTTCCCATTCCCGGACGGGCGGTAAACACACCGATCCCCCGGATATCTTTCAGGTAGTTCAGTCGGTTTGTCATCTCGGTAAAGTCTCTGGAAACAAAATGATCCTTTTCCTTGAGCTGCTGTTTGTCAAAAGGATTGAAGGAAAGTCCATAGTAGGAGTTATACATCAGTCTTCACCTCCCGCTTTAGAATAGTCAATGACCGCAGGATTGTTTCTTTTTGTGTGGCAGTTGTCATTGCGGTTGGTCTGCCTGATTGGAAATTTCTCCCCTTCATAAAGGATAAAGGCAGAATCCATGTTACCGGGAAGATAAAGGATGTCCACTTTCATGGAAATAAACTGCATTGGGACATCATAGCAGGTACTGTCAATGGAGATGGTGGAATCCTTGCGTACTTTACGGGTGATACGGTTGTAAAAACAGTCTTCCAGCCACTGTGCTGACTCTGGTTTTCTGGGATGATCCTTGGAAGCCCTGTAACGCTCCAGTGGAACACCGTCAATTCCCCGGTGGAAGGTGGTATTGTAGTCACGCATATAATCTTTCAGCATACTGTTGAACTGTGACAGGGAAGTAATGGAACTGATATCCAGTGTATAAAGCCATCTTTCCTTAAGGGTGCGAAAATGCCGTTCTACCTTACCTTTGCTGGCGCCATCTCGGATTTTCGTGTGCAGAAGCAGGATTCCCAGGGAAACACAGATCATGGAAAGCTGTGCATTAGAATAGCTGCATCCATTGTCTACATAAAGTTTATCGGGAATTCCATAGGTAGAGATGGCATCCTTTAAAACCTTCTGAAAGTTGCAGGCGTTGTCATTGTAGAACAGTTCACCACCTACAAGGAGCCTGGAATGGTCATCGATGATCATAATGACATACACCCGCCGCGTTTTTCCATCTTCCGTGATGTGAGGGAGATAACAGGTGTCGGCCTGCCAGATCTTTCCGAATTCGTCCTCTTCAAAGGCTTTGCGGTCACGAAGATTCGGGTCTCTTGCAGATTTCAGGTCGTTGTGTCTTATAAAACGCTGAACGGAATCAACACTGACGGTGGCAGGGATAAAGGATTCCCGTACCAGATGAGTGTAGATCTGGGTGGCATTCATGCGGGGGTGTTCTTGCTTGATACGGTAGATTTCTGCAATGGCATCCTCATTTAGGGCACGTGAGATGCCTTTGTCAGACCTTGTGCCCGGCATCAGGGCGTCCAGCCCACCGAGTTTGTACTGGGACTTCCATTTTTCCAGTGTTTTGTAGCTGTAGGTCACCGTGGAGCCATCCGGAAGTGTCAGTGGAGATGCCGTAACGCGTTTATAGTAGGCAGTAGCCGAGGCATCAGGATAAAGCCCCTGGATGACAGGAGCGATGAGAGCGAAGCGGAACTGTGCCACTTCGGCATTATGTTTCATTGTTTCGGTATCTTTACTCATGGTAAAAGCCCTCCTTTTTATGTTTTCTATATCATAATCGGAGAAACTGCCGGTAACCATCCCCTGGTCGCGTGGTCAGAAGATGGAGATATTCGGAGTAAAGACAGTCTGATGATACCGTGCGTTTTTGGGAGATTTCAGTACGGGGTTCCTGTGGGGCTGCAGGAAGGAATGGCACTGTTGTCGGATAAAGGCCATGGAGAAGGAGGAATAGCTGTTCCTCATGGCAAGATCCTTCAGGAAAGCAAAATCGGAGATATCGTTGTCATCCAGCATACCAAGCCACTCCTGTTTATGGGATTTCCAGAGGGCAAGCCATCGGAAAAACTGGTTCAGTGAGACAGCATATCTTTCACACAGTTGTTCTATGGTGGAAAGCCCTGCAAAATACTCCCCGAGAAGACGGAGAACGAAGAACAGGCTGTAGCTGGAGTAAGGAATGATGATGTCCGGAAGGACAGCATGAGCGTGCTCGCAGCTGTCACAGAATACCCGGAGAATACATAGATCTGATCGTTCCTGTCTGCCGTTCATAAAATCAATGATGGATCTGCCATAGTAATCATGGATGTGACAGTTTCCAGTACTTCCGCATATGGGACAGGTCTCCTGTTCAGGCTGAAACTGCTCCATGTAGGAGTCAAAAAGAGATTTTGATGAAGTTTTTATACGAATTATCTTGCAAAAAAGTAAGTTTTTTCTTATCATAGTAATTGTACATGTGATGACTGCTATCAGCGGGGGAGCCATTTATTAGGACACAGATCCTGCATCAGGCACCGCTTGCGGCTCACATGGTTGGTATGAGAGAAAGAACAGACTGGCAAGGTGGGTTCTTTCTCTTTTTTTGGTTACAAAAAAAACTATATGCGAAAGAAACGGAATGGTCAAGAGGACAGATAAAAACGTGCCGTAAAAAACAGCACGTTAAGATAGACGGTATGATAGGAGTGGCGAATTTAATCTGCGGTAAATCTGCCGTAGGTGGGAACTATAATTCGACGCATGACACACAGCCCCCTACTTGAAACTTTTTTCATGAACACACCTAAGAGGATATAAGCCAAAGTATGCTCATATCCTCTATATCAATTATTGGGGGGATATTGTTGTAAAGGGTTGTTTCACAAAATTTTTTTGCAAAAAATTCAAGCCCTTGACAACCTTTTCATATATTCTTTCATATATTCAAAAATACTTCGGTTGGAAAACGTGGAAAGTTGACAAAGCCTAAGTTTTTCCACCTTTTCCACGTTTTCCACCTTGCTCGGAGACAAGCCCACTCCTCGCAAGGTACACGATTAAAGTTTTGAAAAGGTTGATTTTAAAAGGTTTTTGATAATATTTATACTTTCTATTTTTATAATTTCCACCTTTTCCACTCTTTCCACTTTATAAATGAGTTCAAAAAAAGTAGGGTGGCAACCCACTCTACTCGCTCTAAAAAGGGCACTTAACTTTTTTATTAGGCTTAGATAAATTGAGTTTAATCGTTTTTCTTGCTCCTAAGAATTGTGCCATGCTATCACTATCACATTTAGTATCTTCTGTTTTTAAAATCAAATCCTTTGCGGGATTTAAGTATTCATCTACAAAAACATATTTATCTTTTTCTTTATCAAAATAATAAGCCAAGTAAGAGATGGACTTATTTACGTTTATGTATGTTTTACAACGTCGTTGTAGTTGCAACAATGGCTCATCGCTATCCGCAAATACGTTTTTGTAAAAATCTTCCATGTTATAAATGGATGTTATTA
>JBGVKL010000170.1:0-2868 GCA_045123675.1 Acetatifactor sp.
ACCGATAAAAGAAAAATACAATATATACTTTCATTTTCATAAATTGAGACATACTTATGGAACAAATCTTGCCTTGATGAATACGCCTGAACACATTCTGCTGAGACAAATGGGGCATAGTAAGTGCCAAACAACACATAAATATTATCTTGCAGTATCCGAAGAAGGTGTGCAGGAGTTAAAGAAGAATTTGGAATGTATGTAAGGGCGAGAGGTAGAAGGATATGAAAGATTTATATAATATTTTAGATGAATTATTTGAGATAGAGCATAATCAAAATGATTATACCGGCACTCTTTGAGCCACCTGTCCGGAGTATGAGAGCCACGCTACCGGCTCAACAGAGCCAGACATTCCGGTAATTCAGAGCCACTTTGCAGACTCTATTACATAGATTCCTTTATACTGTAGATACACACCACTTGGTGTGAATACAGATAAAGGAGGTCGCACTTATGACCAAATATCGAGAAATCCTTCGACTGAAAAGCTTGGGATTCAGCGAACGAAACATCGCAACAAGCTGCGGTGTTTCGAGAAACACGGTTGCCAAAGTCACCAAGCGTGCAGATGAGTTACAACTCAAATGGCCTTTAGACTTTGATATGACCGATAACGTCCTTGATAACATTATGTTTCCGAAGGACAAGTCAGCTACAAATAAACGTATGCCTGACTACAACTACATCCGGAAAGAACTTCTCCGGAATGGTGTTAACAAAAAACTTTTATGGGTAGAATACTGCGAGGAATGCCGCATGAGCGGTGATGAACCTCTGATGTATTCCCAGTTCTGCTACTATATCCAAAAGGATGAAGAAAAACGTAGAGCTACCATGCATATCCCAAGAAATCCTGGTGAACAGATCGAAGTTGACTGGGCAGGTGATCCTGCACACATCATTGATCCGGATACCGGTGAAATCACAGATGCATGGATTTTTGTAGGTGTACTGACTTACAGTCAGTATGCTTTTGTGGAAGCTTTTATGAACGAGCGCACCAATAACTGGATCAAAGCTCACAACCACATGTATCAATTCTTCGGCGGTGTCGCACCTATGCTCGTATCTGATAACTGCACTACTGCGGTCAATCATCAAAAGAGTGACTGGTACACACCGGCATTGAATACAACATACCATGAAATGGCAGAGCACTATAATGTCGCCATTCTTCCGGCAAGAGTCCGGAAACCCAAGGATAAATCTAATGTCGAAGGTTCTGTTGGTAAAATATCCACATGGATTACCGCAGCCCTTCGAAATGAACAGTTTTTCTCACTTACTGAATTAAATGCAGCTATCAGAGAAAAACTGGATGCCTACAATGCTAGAAAGTTCCAGAAAAAGGAATGTAGCAGGCTTAGTTTATTTCTTGGGGAAGAAATGCCATTACTGGCTGCGTTGCCTGCTACACCGTTTGAACTGTGCGAGTGGAAACAAGCTACAGTCCAGTTTAATTATCACATCGCAGTAGACAAGATGTACTACTCCGTGCCTTTTCAGTATATCAAAGAAAAGGTCGATGTGCGTATAACAGAAACAACGATTGAAATATTTTTTAATCATAGTCGAATTGCATCCCATCGACACCTCTATGGTCGACCGGGACAATACTCCACGGTAACGGAACATATGCCTTCAGATCATCAGAAATATCTGGAGTGGAACGGAGACCGTTTCCGCAAATGGGCTGATTCGATTGGAATTAGTACAAGTAAAGTAGTTGATGCAATACTTACCTCCGGCAGAGTGGAACAACAATCCTACCGAAGCTGTATGGGGCTTCTGAAACTTGCAGAGAAGTATTCTCCTGCAAAACTGGAAACGGTGTGTGCCAAAGCACTGACATTCAGTTCACGCCCAAGCTATAAAAGCATCAAAAACCTACTGGTATCCATGAAGGATAATCCAGAAGAAATAATGTCTGACAACAGTTCCACAGAAAACATAAGACCACGCGGCATTACCAGAGGTGCCCGCTACTACGGAGGTAAAAAATCATGATAAATCAAAGTACAACTGACAAACTGATTGAAATGCGTCTGACTTCAATGGCAGATGCTTTCCGGATCCAGATGAATGATCCAGCGATGAAAGAAGTACCATTTGAGGATCGTTTCGGTATGCTGGTGGATATTGAATACACCAACCGCAAAAACAACCGTTTAAGACGACTAATACGGAATGCTGAGTTGGAACAGCCGGATGCCAGCATAGCAGCAATCGATTACATTTCCGGTCGCAAACTCAATAAATCTCTAATCACCCGGCTTGCTACTTGTGAATACATCGCAGAATACCGAAATATTTTCATTACCGGCGCAACCGGTAGTGGTAAGACCTATATGGCCTGTGCTTTTGGCATGGAGGCGTGCAAGCAGTATTACACAGTAAAATATGTCCGTCTTCCAGATCTGCTTTTGGACCTGCAGGCTGCACGGTCAGATGGAACCTTCGTAAATGTGCTTAAGAAATATACAAATCCGGTATTGTTGATCATTGATGAATGGTTATTGCTGAAACTGACCGAATCCGAAGCACGTGATCTCTTTGAACTCATACATAAGAGACGAAAAAGAAGTTCAACTATCTTTTGTTCACAGTATCGTGAATCAGAATGGTATCAGCAAATCTGTGGAGGCGAAAGCACCCTTGCAGATGCAATCATGGATCGTATATCTTACGATTCATATAAAATCGATATTGAAAGTATAGACCCATCTAAGGATATATCCATGAGAGAGGTCTATGGACTTGATCCAGTACACGCTAAATAGCAATTTCAAGGAGTGGCTCCGTTAGTTCGGACAGGTGGCTCACGCCACACCGGACTGGCGGCTCCGCCGCACCGTAATAATCATA
>JBGVKL010000171.1:0-12778 GCA_045123675.1 Acetatifactor sp.
TGTACCCACTGCAAGCAGGAAAAGGCAGAAAAGGGCAGGACATTGTGTCTTGCCTGCAAAATGCAGAACAGAGAATACAAAAAGAAGTATGAACCAGAGAAGATGAGGGCCAGAGACAAGGCAAACAGGGAATACAGGAAAGCTAATGGGCTATGCGTTAATTGTGGGGTAAGACCACAGCAACATGGATTGATATGTAATAAATGTTATAGCACTATATTAAGGCGTAGAGCAGGCAATACAGCCATTCCACGAAGCGAGCGTGTATCTTATGGCTTGTGCTATATATGTGGCAAGAATGAGCTTGTAGAGGGCAAGAAAGTGTGTGCTAGTTGTTATGATACAAGGTATAAGAGCATTAGCAAGATAATGTATATGAGTAAGGAGAGTAAGAGAAATGAGAGATTTTAATTTAAACAGAAAAGTATATAAGGACTTAAAGAAGAAAGACCATCAACAGATGAATGATTACATGACAGCATTATATAAGCAGGGCTTTGATGATGGGCTTGCATCCGCCACTATTGACTATGATGTGCTTAAAAAAGTATTACTTGAGGTAAAAGGAATAGGCGTTGTTAAGGCAGAGGCGGTAATAAATAGATTAAAAGAATTAGACAAGGAGTGATTTGTAATGAGTGCATACGAAAAATGCGAGATGTTATTAAAGAATTATAATAACTATAAGTTAGGACTTACTACAGACAGTGGAAAAGTGGCTAAAAGATGTGTTAAGAAGATTGATGAAGCACTTGAGGCTTTAAAAGATGAGCCTTTTATCTGCATTATAACTATGCACTATATTAATGGTATCAGCATGGAGCGTATCGCAGAAATATGTTATATAAGCAATGTAACAGCATACAAGAAAAGGAAGATGTTGATACACAAGCTAAAGCATATACTATGCAGTGACGAGGCTATAAGGGAGTTGTTAAAAAAATGAGAAAAGAACTTAAAAAGGGTGACACAGAATATGAGCTTTTTAATGATTATTGGAAACTGACAAAAGAGTTTAATATTCCAGAGGATGCAGATGAATACTGGGAAAGCCTTATAAATGCAGGTAATGCGTTTTGCAAGAAGTATGACAGCCAGTATGCAAGAGACCTTGTGCTTGCATTTATGGCAAGCAGGGAAACTATGTGGAAGAGCTTTAAAAAGAGTTAATTGTATAAGTGTTTCAGAGGATATATACTATAGGTGGCTTGGTTAATGCTTGGTCAATTCTGTAGTCTCCGAAGATAGCTGGTGCATTGATTGTGCCAGCTATTTTTGTATTTAAAAGAAAGCGAGGTATTGAGTTGAGATTTGAGGTTACTAATAGAGAAATCAAATGTGATTATGATAGCTTTAAGCATCTTATCGGTGACAATGCAGACTATAAGGCTACATTTTCATTTGATGAAGAATGGAACGGACACATAAAGACAGCAAGGTTTATACACAGTGGACAGTGCGTTGAGGTGATACTTGAAAATGATATGTGCGACATACCACTTGAATTATTAAAAAGTGGGTGCTTAAAGGTGGGTGTATATAGTGATGTAATGACAACAACGCCATGTGAGGTACACATAAGAGCTTCAATAAAGCAGGAGAACGGCACAACGCCAGACCCAACACCAGATGTATATGCACAGATTATAGCAATGCTTGAAGAAATTGAGGTACAAGGTGTTACAGATGAACAGCTTGAGAAAGCAATTACAAAGTATTTTGAAACTCACCCAATCGAGACACTCACCGAGGAAGATGTGCAAAGAATTGTCAGTGAGTATGTGACGGTTCACAAAGAAGAACTTAAAGGTGATAAGGGTGATAAGGGAGAACAAGGACTACAGGGAGAGAAAGGCGAGCAAGGTTTACAAGGAGATAAGGGTGACAAAGGTGACAAAGGCGATACAGGACAGAATGGTGCAGACGGATATACACCAGTAAAAGGCACTGACTATTGGACAGCAGAGGACATCACAGAGATACAGTCATATATTGATACACAGATAGGGGGTGCTTTAAATGGCTCTTACTGATTTTTTAACGCAGATTGCAGACAGTATACGGAGTAAAGACGGCACAACAGACCTTATAGTTGCTACTGACTTTCCTCAAAGGATATTAGATATTCCGAGTGGTGGGGGAAGTGGTTTACCAGACAGTATAAAGACAGGTACATTTACAGTTGCGGAAGATACAGTCGAAACAATAACAATTCCACATGGTTTAGGTGCAACGCCTACTATGTTTTTTATATTCCCAGACAATCCAGAATATATAATTGGAAACATTGGTTATGCATTTATGGGTACTGCTAAAGATATGGGAGTTACGTTTGCTACTAAATCCAATAAATTAATGGCTGTTGTATACAGTATTTACGCGACAACTTGTGATGATACTAATATCATTATTACAAATACTAATACAACTTATATGCTTAGAGCAGGTGTAACTTACCGTTGGTTTGTTTGGGGGTGATAATGATGTATTATAAAAAACTTAACAAAGATGGAACATTAGATATGATAGGCACGCAGGAAGTATTGCCGGATAATTCTGTAGAGATTACAGAAAAAGAATACACAGAACTGTATCAGTACATACAGGAAAATGCGGTGCATATTGAGGCAGAGGGGATGATTGAGGATGAATAATTTAAAAATTGAGTATATGGCACTTGATAAGTTAAAGCCTTATGAGAAGAACGCAAGGAAACATCAAGAGGCAGACTTGTCTACAATCAAGGCAAGTATATCTGAATTTGGTATGTCAGACCCTATCGGAGTGTGGGGCAAGGATAATATCATAGTAGAGGGTCACGGAAGATATTTAGCCTGTAAGGAATTAGGCATTGAGGAAGTGCCAGTTATACACTTAGACCACTTGACAGATGAGCAACGCAGAGCTTACGCACTTGCACACAACAAGACCGCTGAAATGTCAGAGTGGGATTTTGACTTATTGGGTGATGAGCTTGCAGATATATTTGACATTGATATGTCAGACTTTGGCTTTGATATTCCAGAAGAAGATGAAGAGGAAGAAGAAGAAAAGCACAATGAGGCAGAGCGTACAGGTAATGCGTATAATCTTAGTGAGTATGACGAGGATAACACAGCAGGCTACTATCAGATGCCAGTGTTAGAGCCTTGCAGTTACATCCCAGATGATATTATTGGCTTTAACTATGCACTTACATCAAAGAATAAGGATTGTGGCATACATTTTTACATAGATGATTACCAGTTTGAGAGAATATGGTCACAGCCACAGCTTTATCTTGAGAAGTTATCAGAGTATCAGTGCATTTTTACGCCAGATTTTTCACTTTACACCGATATGCCTATTGCCATGAAGATATGGAATACATACAGAAGCAGACTTATCGGACAGATAGCTCAACGTATGGGAATGTTGGTTATTCCTACCGTTAGTTGGTGTGAAGAGGCAACCTTTGATTTTTGCTTTGACGGGCTGCCAGTGGGTGCTACACTTTCGATTTCCACTATCGGAGTTAAGAAAGATGATTACAACTTTAACCTGTGGAAAGCAGGCGTTGATGAAATGATAAAGAGGTTAAAGCCTAAGACATTACTTATTTATGGTGGCAAAGTCGATTATGACTATGGAGATATAAAGATAATATATTTTGATAACAAGGTCACAGAAAGGATGAAGCAAGAATGAGAATAGAGCATTTTAGATATGCTTTTAAGAGGTTAAATGGGTTTTACCTTAAAGAGCATATTATCTTATTTAGGAAACCTTTAGAGTTATGGAATGAGCTTACAGGCGAGAGTGTCACGTTTAAGACACTTGATGAAGTGTTAGCTTATGAGCTTGACGGTGAGACAGTAAGAGATATAATTGAGCGTACAGACACGTTTTATCTTCCACCTTTAAACGGTGGGAGAGGTGCAGGAGATGGCACGCAAAAGTCTTTCAAATTCGGTCATGCAAGTGACAGCGGCAACAGAACAGACAAGCAGTTGTTACCTGCAAAAGCTAATGTAAAGATTAAATCTAAAACATTGAGCGGTGCAATGGATGAGTTTAGGAATAAGCATGGCAACTCTAATCATGAATGGGCGTATGAGGTTGATGACAATGGATATGTGCATCAGTATGTCGAGGGTATGGCTCATAGTGTTGCTATAGGTTCAAGGGCTAAGGTAGGAAAAGGACAGCGTACAATGATTTTACACAATCACCCAAGTGGCGGTCACTTCTCTGATGCTGACTTAATCAGTACAGCAATGGATGCAAGAAGTAGAGGTATTGTTGCGACAAGTACAAAGGCTCAATACATTTTTGAAAAAGGTACGCACTTTAAGGCTTCATCATTTGTTAAAGCTGTCAAGAACGCCAACATGAAAGGTACAAGCTATGATGATGCAGTTGACAAGTGGCTGGGCAAAAATGCAAAGAAATTCGGGTACAAGTACACTAAGCAGAAGTAAGGAGTTGATGCAGAATGGCTAAAGCAAGGGGCAATCCTAAGATAGCGGAATATGGCAAAGATACGCAGTTTGGTAGCGGTTTGGATGCGGTTGAGTGTGCTAAGGCATCTAATGAAGCTAAAGCTAAGAATAAAGAAGAAAAAAAGACTATAGCAAGTGCGTTACAGCTTATCTTAAATGCAAAGATACCAGATGCAATGGCTAAGAAAATGCAAGCTCAAACAGGCATAAGCGAGCTTGATTATCGTACAGCCCTTGCATATTCTGTTATCAGTACAGGCATTAAAAAGGGTGATGCAAATGCACTTAGGGTAATAGCTGATTACATTGGTGAAAAGCCAGCGGACAACCTTAATATTAACGCAGAGGAAAACAGCAAGTTCGCTGACATATTAAAACAGTTAGGAGATGGAACAAATGAAGATTGAAAATGTTGAAATTTCTAAGAGAAGTGCAAAAAGAAACATTAAAATGACTACAGTGTACGCAGATATTACAGCACCTTTATACTGGTGGAAAGATTTTTACCCTTTCAAGAGTGACGTTGTGGACTGTGACTATGATTTAATTGCTGTGGGTAAGGATTTCACACTTGATGATTTTGCATATCAGAATATGGGTAGCATGGAGCTTGAGCTTTTAGGAAAAACCATAGACCTGTTGAATTATCAAAAGCACTTATATATTAAGACAGGTGATGCGCTGTGGAAAACGAAAATCATACAGACATTGCCAATGTCATATATGCTAAAAGGTACAATAATGGTTAATTATGGCTTGCTGACAAGTATATACTTTACTAACAGATACAGTTTCCTCAATGAGTGGACAGAGTTTTGCGAGTGGATACGCTCTCTTCCACAGGGTGAGGCGATATGCAGGGATAGGAGAAAGTAGTGTTTAAATTATCGCAAAAGTATATTGATTTTTGCAGAGATATGGACAGTAACGCTGACTTCTTAGAGGGTACTACAGCCAGTGGCAAGACCACTATAGGAGCAGGCGTTAAGTTCATGCTTAGAGTATCAGCAAGCAATAAAAAACTTCATATCATAGCAGGAAGAACAACAGGTGTTGTAGAGAAGAACATAATACAGCAGGATAATGGCATACTGGATATACACAGAAATGCTAAGTATTATGGTAATGGCGATAAAGATTACAAGTTCCCTCATATAAAGTTTGAGGGCAAAATCATCCTTGTCATGGGTTACGACAATGCGGATAATTGGAAGAACGCACTGGGCGGTCAGTATGGGTGCGTGTTCATTGACGAGGTAAACACAGCTAACATTGAATTTGTGCGAGAAATAAGTACAAGAAATGATTACATGATGTTTACATTAAACCCAGACAGCCCAGACTTAGAGGTTTACACTGAATTTATCAACAGGGCAAGACCGAGGGAGAAGTACAAGGCTGATGTGCCACTTGAGATCATGACGGATTTAAAAGAGCCAGTTAATGAAAGATGGGCGTATTGGTTTTTTACTTTTAACGACAACTTAGGACTTACACCAGAGGACATAGAGAGAAAAAAGAACTCTGCCCCAGTCGGAACTAAGATGTACAAGAATAAGATATTAGGCTTGCGAGGTAGAGCAACAGGGCTTATATTCAACTTACAGCCAGAGCATATTGTTACAAGGGAATGGGCTAAAAAGCAGAAGTATGTGTACTACAGCATAGGAGTAGATACATCATACAGTAAGCTTACACATGACAAGCTATCCTTTGTTGCAATAGGCATAACCAAAGAGCGTAAATGCGTAGTATTGAAGAATGAGAGTTACAACAACAAGGACAATACACAGCCTTTTGCTCCATCTGATGTAATACCTATGATTAACGCATTTGCAGAGAAGATAAAGGAAGAATACGGATTTGCAAGGACAGTGTACATTGATAGCGCAGACGCAGGCACAATATCAGAGGCACAGAAATATAAGGTCAAAAAAGGCTGTATATATGACTTTACAGGGGCATGGAAGAAAACAAAGATAATTACAAGAATACAGTTACAACAGTCGTGGATGCAGACAGGTGACTTTCTTATTGTTGGGGAAGATTGCAAGGACTATGTGGGAGAGCTTAACACATACAGCTATGACGAGAAAAACCAACCAGAAGATGGACATGATCATAACATAAATGCCACACAATACGCCTTTCTTCCTTATAAAAAACTCATTGGAGATATTAAATCAATTTCCGAAGTAATTAAGGATGCGTATAGTGACTAATACTATAAGATATGGTATAATATAACTTATAAGGGATAGGGTAGCTCCCGACAAGTGCTAAAGCCTTATAGCATTTCCCTTATAAACTGTTTAAGGCATTTACTGAAAGGCGGTAAATATGAAAGAAATATGGAAAAGTATCAAAGGTTATGAGGGTGTATATGAAGTTAGTAACTTTGGTAGAGTAAGAGGATTAGACCGCTATGTCAATTATGGATATAGCGATGTTTTGCATAAGGGACAAATTTTAAAGCCAAGATGTAATAAAAATGGCTATTATGTATTAACACTTAATAATAATGGTAGAAAACTAAAGTATGTACATAGATTGGTTGCAGAAGCATTTATACCTAACCCGAACAATAAGAAAACTGTAAATCATAAAGATGGTAACAAATCTAATAATTGTGTAACTAATTTAGAATGGGCAACTCAAAGTGAAAATAATTTACACGCAGTATATTCACTTAATTACAAAAGGAAACCAGTAGGACAGTATGACAAAAACGAAAATCTTATAAAAGAATATCCATCTTATAAAATAGCGGAGAAAACAACTGGTATAAGTCATATTTCAGATGCTTGTAATGGTAAGAGAAAAAGTGCAGGTGGGTATATTTGGAAGTGGTTGCCATTTAAAAAAATGATTGGCGATATTAAGGCAATATCCGAGGTCATTAAAGACGCTTATAACGATTAACAATCGAGTGGCACTCGAAAAACACTCGATTAAACGCACGAAAACGCACGCAAGCAAGTTACAAGCAAGTTACAAGCAAGTTAAAGAAAGAGAGGTTAAGTAATGTTTGAGAAAGTAAAAGAAAGTATAGCAAGCAAGATGCGGAGCTTTTTAAAAATCTATACTGCAAATGGTCAGAGCTTTAAAATCAATGAGCTTTTAGACTTTGACAGTAATGTTGCAGTAAATAAGATATGGTACAGGGGTGAAAGTTACGAGTTAAGCCAGTTGTACAGGCAGTTGGATGATAACCAGTACGGTTTCTGGGGAAGTGTACCCACAGCAGGTATTGAGATAAGAAAGATACATACTGGACTTCCTAAGACAATGGTAAATATCTTGTCTGGCGTTGTGGCTGATGATATGCAGGATGTACAGTTTACAAGCGAGGCTGACAACACATTATGGCGTGATATTGCAAAGGAGAACACCTTTGATGTACTTATCAAGAGTGCTATTAGCAAGGTGCTGTACACAGGAGATGGAGCTTTTAAAATAAGCATTGATACAGATATATCACAGTTGCCTATAATTGAATTTTTTGAGGCTGACAGAATTAAGGTAAAGAGACAGCGTGGCAGAATTACAGAGATTATCTTTAAGACGGCATACAGCAAGGACACAAACACTTATATCCTTTATGAGCATTACGGCAAGGGGTATATAACATATGAGCTTAAGAACAGCTTTGACAAGGATGTTGAGCTTGCCACTTTAGAGCAGACAGCAGGACTTACCAATATTGAGTGGGATGGTGACTTCATGCTTGCGGAGTATATCAGCTTTTACTCATCTGATAAGTTTGAGGGCAGAGGTCAAAGCGTATTTGATGCTAAGAGAGACAACTTTGATGCACTTGATGAGGCATGGTCGCAGTGGGTGGATGCACTTAGAGCAGGAAGAACTAAGACATACATTCCAGAGAACCTTATACCAAGAAATCCAAACACAGGAGAGCTTTTAAAACCAAACGCATTTGACAATAGATTTATTAAGTTAGCTCCGAGTATGTCAGAGAATAATGACGGAAAGATAAGTACAGAGAGTGCCGAGATACAGTATAACAGCTACTTAGCAACATACATCACAGCACTTGACTTGTGCTTACAGGGGCTTATAAGTCCATCCACACTAGGCATTGACACTAAGAAGCTTGATAACGCAGAGGCACAGAGAGAAAAGGAAAAAGCTACACTATACACACGCCAGACCATTGTCACAGAGTTGCAGAGAGTATTGCCAGCACTTATACAGGACATATTCTATGCTTATCAGACACTTAACAATCAGCCAATTAAAGAGGTTGAGTGTGATGTAACCTTTGGAGAGTATGCTAACCCATCCTTTGAGAGCCAAGTTGAGACAGTAGGCAAGGCAAAAGCACAGGGCATTATGAGTATTGAGGCATCTATTGATGAACTGTACGGAGACAGCAGGGATGACGAGTGGAAAAAGGAAGAAGTGGCAAGGCTTAAGGCAGAACAGGGCATAGTTGATATGGAAGAGCCAGCAGTCAATATGGATGTGATGTAAGACATAAGGCATACAGCAATGTATGCCTTTATTGATAAGGAGATGATTAAATGGCTGATGTATATGATATTGTTGGAGCTTTCCAAGACATAGAAATGGACTTGATAAAGTCTATGAAAAAGAATATGAAGAGGCATATAGGCGAGGAACTTCAAGAGGATATAAGCTGGTCGCAGTGGCAAGCTGAAATGCTAAATGGATTAGCACAATACAAGGCAGAAAATGCAGACAAATTAAAAGGTTATTACTCTACTATCAATGACGATATAGAAGAGGCAATAAGGCAGGCATACGCAACAGGAGAGAGCGAGCAAGAAATAGAGCTTTTAAAAGCTATTCAAGAGGGCTTTAAGGTAGATGAAACAGGAGTAGGCACTAATGCTATGCAGGGTAGCTTTTTTAAGGTAAATGAGGGCAAATTAAACGCACTTATAAAAAGCACAACAGAGGATATGGCAAGGGCAGAAAATGCAATTTTGCGTATGACTGATGATGTATACAGGCAGACTATATTTAAGGCACAGATGTTTTATAATACAGGTGCAGGCACACTATGGAAAGCTGTGGATATGGCAACAAAGGACTTTTTAAGTGCCGGCATAAACTGTGTGGAGTATAGGAATGGTGCAAGAGTTAATATTGCCAGTTATAGTGAAATGGCATTAAGGACAGCTAATAAGCGTGCTAACCTTATGGGTAGTGCTAATAAGCGTGAGGAATGGGGCGTACATACAGTGAAAATAACTGCTCATAATTCAGCTTGCCCTATGTGCATCCAGTGGCAAGGCAAGGTGTATATTGATGATGTGTATGGAGCTGGTACTAAGGAAGAGAGCAAAGCAAGTGGTTATCCTCTATTAAGCGAGGCTGTAAAGGGTGGTATGTTCCATCCAAACTGTAAAAATGGACTTTCCACCTACTATGACGGCATAAATCAGCCACCAAAAGAGCCTACTAAGGCAGAAGTGGAAGAAATGACACGCAGATATAATCTTGAGCAAAAGCAAAGAGAGTGTGAGAGGAACATAAGGAAGTACAAGAGGCTTGAAGCTGGATGTATTGATGTTGAAAACATAGCAAAGTACGCAGATAAACGCAGACAGTGGACTAATGAGTATAACAAGCTAATTGCTAATAATACTGATATACTAAGAGTAGAGCCAGCAAGATTAAAGCTGTATGGAATTACTACTAATGATTTAAAGCCAGCAATTAAGGCAACGAAGAAAGCTGGAAGCATAAGAAATTACAGTGGAGAGCTTGCGAGAGGTTTCGGATCTACACATTATGATGCACTTCACGATATAATTGATAAGTCAAGCAATACTAATTTAAGAGCTGTATGGGATAAGTACGAAAATGAGCTAAGAGTTGGAGATGCACATAAAAAGGGTGGAGCTTATGCAATGGGTAGAAGTCTGTATCTTAATATAGATAAATGTGCAAAGGGTAATAGCTTTGACAAGCCATATCAAGTAGTATTCCACGAAGCAGGACACGGGATTGATAGTGCTTGCAGGAAATTAGCAAGTCAAAGCGGTGTGTTCGCAAGTCATTTTTCTGGTGCATATAAGGGTGGCTTATTCCCACAGACTATAAAAGATGAGGTGCAGGAGCTTGTAAGTGCTTATGACAAGAAGCTCAAAGCAGAATACAAGGCAAGAGGTGAAACATACAGGAAAGCATACGCATATAAGGCACTAGAAAATGAAATAAGAGCATATGATAGCTATGCTATGGCTGACTTGTCAGATATTCTTGAGGGAGCAACAAATGCAAAGATAAGATGTGGCTATGGACACGGAGCGAGCTATTGGAAAGATAGAACTATTGGTGGCATAAGTGATGGACTAGCAACAGAGGCATTTGCAGAAATGACAGACAGCACATTTGCAAATCCAGAGAGCTTAGAACTTATCAAGAAGTATCTGCCTAAATCATACAAAGTCTATGAAGAAATGTTGGAGGTAATATTAAATGGATAAATATTTAAGTATGTATGAGGAAAAATTTGGGGAGCAATTCCCACTAATGCTATGCAGAGGCTGTGAAGATGATGAGATAATAGAAATTATTGACGAGTGTATAAGCAAAAATGAGCCTTATTCAGTCGGAAGTGGTGACTATTAATAAAATATACCCTTGAGCAATAAAAACGCAAAATAGGGCATAATATGAACCTGTGGCAGAGGATAAAGAGAGTGTTTTTATAAGCACTCTTTTTTATTTTACATTTTGTGGATAACTTGTGGATAACTTGCCTTGACATTACGGTCACAACGTAATATAATGTCAGTAGTTACAGAAAATACCAAATATTAACAAAGGAGATTGAGATTATGATGAGCAGAAGAGAATTGGAAAGTATTTTAGGAACAAAGTTGACAGATGAACAGTGGGAAGAAAATTTAAAAATCTTTAACAAAATATCTGATGAAGAATGGGAAAACGAACACCCACTTGATGAATAATAAAAAACCTGTGCTATCGGGACAACGGGCAGAAACTTATAAATCGTGTATTTTATGGAGGGATTGAAAATGAATAACAATTACAAAATTAACGGATATGATGTGAAGTATACTTACGCAGGAATTGACCAATATACAATTCACAAAAATGGAAAAGAGATTAGAACTTGTTGGGGAATTAGTGATGTTGCCAAATTGACAGAAACAGATGCAGAAACTGTCAAGGAAGAAATGTGGAAACAGAGATAAAAACGGCAATAGAACTACTGATTTAAGGCTGTGTTATCGGCTATACGGACAGAAAGAGGTACAAATGAAAGTAAAGATTGTATTTGTGGCAATAGTAACGCTTTTCAGCCTATGCAATGTTATAAGCGTTGAGCCACAGGCAGAGGTAACGCAGGAGCATGAGACTACAACAGAACAGCCAACAGCCATAGTTGAAGAGGTTGTGCCAGAGACAGTTGCAGAGCCAACATATAAGCTATGTGACATACCACTGTCACAAGAGTTGCAGATATGGTTAATTGACTACTGCAAGGATATACATATAAATCCTTACATGATCATGGCAATGTGTGAGCGAGAAAGCCAGTATAATGCTAATGCAGTAGGTGACAGCGGTAGAAGTCTTGGAATAATGCAGATACAGCCTAAGTGGCATGAATGGAGAATGGACAAGCTAGGTTGTACTGACTTAATGGATGCAAGACAGAATATGATGGTAGGCATTGATATATTAATGGACTTATATATCAAATGCAACGATACAGCGTGGGTGCTTATGGCATACAATGGTGGTGAGGCTTATGCTAATAGGAATTACAACGCAGGCAATATATCAGAATATGCAAGATACATAATGACAAGAACAGAGGAAATGGAGAGTGATGAAGAATGAGTGATTTAATCAGCAGAAGTAATTTGATAATGCGTTTGAGCGATTATGCTTTGCAGGAATCACCAAATGATAATGAAAGCACAGGCGAACAAAGGATTTCAAAGATGATATACGATGCAATACAGAATTGCATTTCATGTGTGGAAGAACAGCCAACCGCCTATGATATTGGCAATGTTATTGAGGATATTATGGAAGCATACGGATGTCATGATTGTGAACAAGCAGATACAATGACTTGCAATGAATGTGCAGAATTAGAGGTATTGAATGATATTTGCGAAATCGTCAAGCAGGGCGGTGTATCTGATGATGTGTGCGAGTGGAGGTTATGTGATGAAGAAGCGAATGTATATGATACAAGTTGCAGAAATCCACATATTCTGATTGAAGGAACACCGCAAGAAAACAATTATGAATTTTGTCCGTAC
>JBGVKL010000172.1:0-1731 GCA_045123675.1 Acetatifactor sp.
TAACGATTACCAATCATATCTATATACTCCTTGAGGACCGTCTCACTGCTCATAATTCCAACTAAAGTGTAAATCGTAACTTTCTACGCTTCTTTTTTCTTCATTTTTAAGCAAATTAAAAGAAGGTACAGTATAAATTATTCTGATGTGTTATCCGTCAGATTGTTTTATCCTGTACCTTCTGTTATTATAGTCAAGTTACCAATAAACAAAGAAGCAGGAACCTCTCCGACCAAAGTTTGGTTTCCTGCCTCTTACACCAACATAGGTAAACCTAAGTTAACCTATGCCAAGCAAGACTATGATAACCTTATTCGTCGAAGAAAACAATCCTCTTACACCAAATTTTTATAATGAAATGATTAATAACCTTCAGTTCCACCAGCTTACCTGCCCCTGCGGGCACTCAGGCTGCCTGTCTGTTCATGGTTATTATCATCGTCATATCAAAGCTTCATCCGGCAGGCTTCTCTTCCGCATCTGCCGTGTCAAATGTGAATGCTGTGGCCATACCCACGCCATTCTTTTATCCTCCATGGTTCCTCATTCCCAGATTTCTCTTGCAGAGCAAGTAACCATTATTCATAACTACGAAAACTCTTTATCCCAGGATTCTGTTATGAATGATAATCCCTCTATTGATGAAAGCTGTTACCGCTACATCATAAGGCAGTACTTAAATCACTGGAAACAGAAACTGCTTTCTGAACGTATCTCTTTCGGCTCCATCCACGGTCTGATTGCATCCTGCTTCTCTCTTTTTTCGTGTCAGTTTATGCAGATTAAAAGGATACCAAATATTCTTTTTCTTAATACCACATAACCTTACACGACCTTTGTTCTGATGTTTCTTATACTAAAGAAAAAACAAAGGAGGACCCTCAAATGGATCAGGAAAAGAAACAGGCAATTGCCCTTATGCGCTATTCTGCGATTGCTCCACTCATTACCGGACTGTCAGATGATTACAAATCCCTTACAGCCTTTTTTAATAATGCTTCCGTTAAGGGTGTTATCCACCCCGATGGCACCATAAAGCATTATGCTCCCGGTACAATTGAAAAATGGTACCGTAATTACAAAGAAAGCGGCTTTGATGCTCTCATTCCAACCGGAAGGGGAGATCAGGGCAAGCCCCGCAAGCTTGATGATGACCTGCAGGAACAGATCAAATATCTCAAATCCAACTATCCACGCATGTCCGCTTCCGCCATCTTTAGGCAGCTTCGCGACAACGGAAGCATTAAAAATGGTGAGGTTTCAGAATCAACTGTGAACCGTTATATCAATCTGATTGCCGTGCAGATGAAAACTACAACAAACCAGGATATGCGCCGTTATGAACGGGCACACATCAATGAAGTATGGTGTGGTGACTCAAGCGTCGGACCCTATCTGAAAACTTCCGATGGCAAAAAGCACAAAGTTTATATCATCGCTCTCATTGATGATGCCAGCCGTTTCATCGTAGGCATTGATGTCTTCTTTAATGACAACTTTGTAAACCTCATGTCTGTTATGAAATCTGCTGTTGCCAAATATGGCAGACCCGGGATGTTTAACTTCGACAATGGCAGTTCCTTCAAGAATAAACAGATGGAACTGCTTGCTGCCAGAATCGGCTCTGTCGTTCACTATGACCAGCCCTATACTCCAACCCAAAAGGCCAAAATTGAACGGTGGTTCCGCACGATGAAGGACCAGTGGCTCTCATCCCTTGACATCAGGGAT
>JBGVKL010000173.1:0-34074 GCA_045123675.1 Acetatifactor sp.
TCCGGGAGCCATACTGGAAATCTATTGCAACAAATAATATAAACCACAGAAAAGGAGGAGGTGCCACATGAGTCTAAAAGAACGTATTTATAGTATACTCATCGTGTCTGCTACAGACAGCTTCACCTCTGCCTTTGCCGATCTGCTTCCGGAAGCAAGATACAGTCCGGTTGATACCGTAACAAGTATCAGTGTTGCCAAAAGAGTTTTAGCAGAAAAAACATATGATTTTGTCATCATCAATGCTCCATTACCGGATGATGCTGGAACCCGCTTTGCAATTGATACCTGTACAACCAAACAATCCGCTGTCCTGCTGCTGGTAAAGAACGATATCCACGCCGGCATCCATGATAGAGTTGCTGAATATGGTGTTTTCACTTTACCAAAACCAATTTCCAAAGTGACCATGACTCATGCCTTTAATTGGCTGGAAAGTGCACGAGAACGGCTAAGACAATTTGAAAAAAAATCAATATCCATTGAAGATAAAATGGCTGAGATTCGATTGGTTAATAAAGCCAAATGGCTGTTAATCAGCGAACTTAAAATGAGTGAACCGGATGCTCATCGCTATGTAGAAAAACAGGCAATGGACCGCTGCGTTTCCAGAAGATGCATTGCTGAAGAAATTATCAAGACTTACACTTAATCCCCTACACAAGCAGGGCAGTAATGTTTCCCTTTCATTACTACTCTGCTATTTTATCGCCTTTTACCCTTTAATTATCTTTACCAAACAAAAGCCTGCAAAAAAGAAAATAGGCGGCCGTTTCTCACAGCTGCCTACCCGCCAATGGAATATTTGGATTCGGGCATTACCCATGCCTCCCTACGGTCTTTTTTATTATTCAGATGGTGAAGTCCATACCCACTCTTGATTTCATATTCAGTTTTTCTGGTGCCTTTCTCCACCATTTTACCGTAACTGATTAAAAAGATATATTTGGACTAACCTCTGAAACGCCCTATTTATAAGGCCTTCTTAAGCTTGTCACTATTATATCTCAATCCCTATTTTTCCATTTGCTAACAGCCTGCGAATAGAGATTTAGTGCTATTGCCATCTGCTCTTGTGTTGCTACTTTCTTAATTCGTAATTCTTTACATTTTTTTGCAAAATTCATAAAACCTATATAACATGTGGTTATTGATCAGGGATATTGTTTCTGTAAGTTTACAAGTTCGTTATAGCAAAGAGAATTTTGAAAACAATAACTAGGAAAGATAGCTAATGTAACTATCAGTTGAGAAAGATAAAATTGAATTTGGGGGACACTTCTGGGGACAGCTCGCGGATAGAGTGCTTTCCTCCTTGATTATTATAGGGTTTGTGAGCGATCCCGAATTCGATCCCCGTCTCGCGCTTACATGAAAAGATATCCATTTGGATATCTTTTTTTGTATTTGTACGAAATCCACATATCCACATATTGTATTAAGCCTCCTTGTATAGTATAATATTATTAACGATTTTTTACTAATTATTTATTAATGTGCTTTACTCGGAGGAACAAATGTATACTAAGGAGCAGTTGTTAAAATATCCGTACTTTGCAAAAGTATTCGAGTCAAGAGATGCCTTCAACGTTATCGATTCTTTAACAGGACTCATCTCCAGACGATATATATTAGAGTTCATACAAAATCTCATAGAGAACAAGGTCCCCTTTACCTTAGCACTCCTCGACCTCGATAATTTTAAATTTATTAATGATACCTATGGGCACAAAACAGGAGATGGTGTGTTGGCAGGATTATCAAATGATCTGGAAAAATATCTTGAAGATTACGGCGTTGCCGGCAGATATGGTGGCGATGAGATTCTGATTGTTAACTTTAGAGATCTTTACTACGATGAGGTAAAGACATTTTTTTCAGCTCTTTATTCAGACTATAGCGTTCTGCGCAAAAATATCTCTCTTGGTGATTGTGCACCATTTGTCACAGGAACCATAGGCAGCGCTACATTTCCTAAGGATGCACAGGATTATACATCTTTGTTTAGCTTAATAGACAAAACTCTATACAGAGGCAAAACAAAAGGCAGAAACTGTTATATCATCTATGTAGAAGAAAAGCACAAAGACATATCCATCCAAAAATTAGCAGGTCGAGGCTTACATGCTATCTTTCATGATTTATCCTGCAACTTTGATTCCCAACCAAAGTTGTCCGGCAAACTGAAGGCCATGCTTGACATACTCGCTGATGACATGCGGATATCTGATTTGTACTATGTTGGCAAGGACAATTTTTTTAGAAATGTAAGTGTCGGTGCTTCATTAGGCAAAGTAAGTAATTTAGATAAGCTTACAAAAGATGATCTCTATACCACAAACGAAATAAGAGATATAGAATTCAAATCACCCAGTATGTTTGAACTATGCAGAAATCGAGAATTTGAGACTATATTAATCATCAGAATTGGCATACAGAATGAAACCTTTGGATATCTGGTGTGTGCCGAACCGAGAAATCTTCGAATATGGCAGGATGACGAGTATGCCATCATGTTTTTTGCTGCAAGAATGCTGGCAGTATATATGCAGGCTTCCGGAGAAAAAATATAGTAATTTAATAAAAACACTTCCAGATACCGGATTTCCAACATCTTAGTGGATATCCGTGACGCTGGAATGGCGAATTATTCAATTCAAAATGTAATATTATAAATTTATATAACCTTTGTTTTCTCACAATAAGGAGCCCCTATGAAACGACGAATTGCAGTGTGTGGTAATGGTTGGAGTAATGAATATCTTAAAATGGTTATGTCCGGTATTCGTAAATGTGCCATTGAAAATAATGCTGATATTTTCTTTTTGATGAATTATTCCGTCGATGAAGGCGAAAACTATAAGAACCTTGGAGATACAAACATTTTCAAGCTTATTGAACATGCCCGATTTGATGGTATTATTCTTTTAGGCAATTCCCTACACCTACAGGAAGAATATGATTACATATGTTCTGCGGTAAAGAAGGCAAATATACCTTCTATTTGTTTGGAATATCAGCTACCGGACATGCTTTGTCTGGGTACTGATAATTATACCGGTATGTATGAATTATGTAATCACCTGGTTGAATATCATAAAGTGAATAAAGTGCTTTTCATCAGCGGGCCGGATGACAATTCTGAAAATTACTACAGAAGAAAAGCATTAGAAGATGTTTTACATAAACACGGAATGTCTCTGGAACCTGACCATATCATCTATGGAAATTGGAATTACCATCAGGCATACAAACAGCTTCCCCTATGGTTGGAGCAACACCCTGATTTACCTGATGCTATTGTACGTGCCAACGACGTTATGGCCATGGCTGCCTGTTCTGCATTAAAAGAGCGAAATATACGTGTTCCGGAGGATATAAAGGTTACAGGCTTCGATCATTTATCTTCTACCCAAAGCTTTTCTCCTACAATAGCTTCCGTTAATCGTAACTGGGATTATATGGGATATCAGGGCATGCAATATTTGTTAAACATACTTGACGGTAAACCCACATCCCTCCCCCGCTATATTGATTCCAGTGCAGTCTTCGCCGAAAGTTGTGGTTGCAAAGATAAGTTTCCATGGCAGGAGACGCATGATAACTATGGTACATATGCCAATATCGTAAACGGTACTTTTTGGAGTGGACATTTATGCGATATTTCCGAATGTCTTTCCCGCGCCATGTCTGATGATGATCTTCATCGTAATTTCGGGGCATTGCTTGAGAAAACCCATAATCACGAAGGAGACGAATTATATCTGTGCCTGGTAGATAATTTCTTTTCTTCCATAAAAACCGAAACATCATTGCCTGCAGAAGGTTATACCTCTCGCTTAGATGTTGTATGTGGTTTAAAAGACGGACGTTCTATTCCCCGCCAGCATGTAGAAATAACTGAATTAATCCCTGCATATGGTACGCCGGACAGCGGTAGTAAATTATATACTTTAATCCCTCTTTATAGTATTGACGGATACTACGGTCACGCAATATTTGGAAATGAATTAGATATGATGTACGATTACACATTGTACAATTGGGCACGCAACATCCGTCAAAATTTGGAACATATCCGTCAAAATATAATGATGGTAGAATTAAACAAACGTCTGGAAAAATTGTCCGTTACAGATGGTCTTACCGGCGTATTGAACCGTTTGGGTTGCGAAAAAATTGCTTATCCTTATTTAGAACAGTGTCATGCACAAAACAAACGCGCTGTATTAATGTTTGCTGATATAAATAAAATGAAAATCATCAATGATAAATATGGTCATCTTCAGGGCGACTTTGCCATCTGTACGGTAGCAAAAACTATTACAGAAATTCTCTCTAACGATTGGCTGGTTGTTCGTTATGGCGGTGATGAATTTTTAATGATAGGTGAATATTCCGATGAAAACATTCCGGATAAATTACTAATTGATATTAGTAACCATTTGGAAAAAGTGTGTCATCACATGAATTTGCCATACTCCCTCAAAATAAGTGTTGGATACGTTCTAATAGAACCTGATGCCAAATTAGATTTATCGGAATACCTAAAGCATGCCGATGAAGCAATGTACCTATTTAAACAAAAACAGCAGTTATCCTAACGGATAACTACTGTTTTTCATTTTACATTTATGCACTTATAGAGTGTACTTTTACCTGCTCCACCACGATTATTTCATCCATGGACACATGTAAGAGCATCGCCAGCACTACCAAATTATCTATTGTGGGCAATGCGGTTCCGTGCTGCCACTTGTAAACAGCCTGCGGCGTAGCAAAACCAAATGCCTCTTGTAACTCACGAACAGACAATCCTGCCTGCTCACGTAATCTTACAATATTTTGCCCCGTCTTTACCATATTAATGGTTGGTATCATATTCATATCTCCTCCTCTTCCGGCATACTTCCCGGAAAAGAAGAAAGAATCCCTTTTCCGGACTAATTTGCCTTAAAATTATAAATTGGTTTCATTACATCAATTACATCTACAGTTTCTCTTATTACATCAATAATATCTTCTAAAGATTTATATGCCATTGGTGCCTCATCCAAGGTAGCTTCATTCACGGAAGTTGTATATACTCCCTTCATAGCTTCCTTATACTCCTCTAAATTTAATGTGTTTTTTGCCACGGTTCTCGACATAATTCTTCCGGCCCCGTGCGGTGCAGAAAAATTCCACTCCGGATTTCCTTTTCCAATTGCCAGTACACTGCCGTCCCTCATATTAATCGGAATCAATACTTTTTCTCCCGCATGAGCCGCAATTGCTCCCTTACGCAGTATTTTCTCCTCGGTATCAATATAATTATGTACCGTATGAAATGCGTTGCCACCGGCTAACCCGGTACGCTCCAACAAAACCTCTGCGATTTTTTCACGGTTCCTCGTGGCAAATTTCTGACAAATCGCCACATCATGCATATAGTCTTCAAAAAAGCTTCCATACAGGAAACATAAATCTTCCGGCATGGTTGCTACTCTCTGTGCCCAGGAAATTGCCTGAAGCGCCGCCTGAATTTCACTTCTTCTACCCTGCTCTTTATAGGTACGGATAATCTCCTCTCTCTCCTTAAAATAAGTCTCTTTCCCCTTATTTAAGTCAATTGCAAGCTGCTGATAAATATCTGCTACCTGCTTACCTAAATTCCGGCTACCTGTATGAATAACCAGATACTTGGTACCATCCTGCGCTTCATCCACCTCAATAAAGTGATTACCACCACCGAGAGTCCCTAAACTTCTCTCCAGCCACTTGGTATTTTTCAAACTTCTGTAACAGCAAAGGGCTTCCAAATCAAACCTCTCCTGTCTTCCTTCCCAAATATTAAATCCGGAAGGAACAAAATGTGCTGCTTCATCCAGTTTTTCAAAATCAATATCACCTTTTCCTAAATCCACGGTATACATCCCACAACCAATATCTACTCCTACAATGTTGGGAACTGCCTTATCCAAAATAGTCATGGTAGTTCCGATGGTACATCCCTTTCCGGCATGCACATCCGGCATAATTCTAATCTGACTTCCCTCAGTAAACTCATAATCACACATTCTCTTAATTTGATCTATGGCATCCTGCTCCACTACCTTCGCATAACAAATCGCTGTATTTACTTTACCCTTAATTTCAAACATTTTACTCCTCCTTTCTATGCTTTCTGCAATATAAAAAGCCACTCATCTCATACAAGATAAGTGGCTTCTGATCTAACCGTTAATCGCTATTTTACACAGCATCCGATATTCGATCTCGGTCCCATCCCACCTTACATGAGCGTACGCAAAGCAAACTCTGCACATAGTCTTTACTATCTATTGCCAGAGCATAACGTTCCATATGAAGTTCTGTCATCCATAATGCGTTTCTCATGTTCGTTCCTTTCCGGACTGACCGCAGTCCACTTTCTTTCAAGTATTACATTATCACAAAAAATCTTTTTGTCTATTATACCGGTGGTATAAGATTTGCATACTTAATTCTATAAATCCTTCTCAAAGAATCATCAATTCTTTCTTCTGAAATTGTCCCCTCGGCTACGGCATTCAATACACCTGCATAAGCCTGTAAAAAATTCTCCGGCATTAATACCATATCGCAACCGGCTTTTATTGCCATAACAGCCGCCTGCTCGGAGCTATAATACGTAGATATAGCCGACATATTCATTGCATCCGTAATAATAACACCCTGATATCCCATTTCATTTCGCAAATATCCTGTAACAATCGGTTCTGACATGGAAGCCGGGGTATTATCTCCGGACAATCCCTCTGCACTGACATGACCCACCATAATCATTTCTGCACCGGCATCTATTCCGGCCTGAAATGCAACAAATTCTTCTGCCTTGAATTCCTCTGCCGTGCGTTCTGTATAAGCCATACCATTATGAGTATCCGATGTGGTACTTCCTATTCCCGGGAAGTGCTTCAAACATGCAGCCACTCCCTGTTCCTGCAGCCCTGTTACCATGGCTGCAATAAACGGTCCTGCCGTAGCTGCGTCTGCACCGTAGGATCTATTCTTCATTACACTGCCACTTACATTATTCAAGTCTGCTACCGGCGCAAAATTCAAATTGAAACCGTACTGTGCCAAATATGCTCCAATATTTTGTCCTGCCAAATAAGCATTATTGGCGTCGCCCGTCGCTCCAATTTCCGATGCCGATGCCTGTTTTTCTCCCAGACCTGCATCTGCCAGCCGGCTTACACTGCCCCCCTCTTCGTCCACTGCAATAAACAGAGGATACTTACTATATTCCTTGGTATTCTGAATCATCTGCGTTAACTGCTCTGCAGATTGAATATTTTTAGCAAAATAAATCAATCCGCCTACTGCATATTCTTCTAACGCTGTCTTCGTACCGTCTCCGGCCTGAATAGCAGTATTAACTCCCGTAATAGCTTCCGGCGTTACAATAAATAATCCTGCCACCTTTTCCGTCAGGCTCATTCCTTCTATAGTTTCCTCTATCTGCTGCTCCAGAATTTCCTGAGGGCTCATGGTAGGTGCCGGTGTTGCTGTCGGTGCCGGCGGAGGCGTAATTGCTTCCTCCGATGCAAACAGATCCTCTATCTGCTCCTGATTTTCTATATGAGTTGCATCCTCCTGTTTGGAGTCAGCTATTTTTTTTACGCAAAATACAACTCCTACTGCTATGATTGCAATCAACCCCAACAAAAAAATGTGTGCCAAAAGCTGATTCCGCTGTCTTCTCTTTCTGCGAAACTCTCTTCGTTCCTCTGATAAATACTCGTTTTTCATAATACTCCTCATGTAAATTGTAAAATACACTATACCCACCTATATTATCACAATGTACATGATTTTTTCCATAGCTTTTCACATTTTTTCTAAATATTCTTCCAAATCCGGACAATGACTGAGAGCGTATCGATTAAATCAAAATCAATACGCTCTCCTAAACTATGCTATCCAATGGTCCTTCCTCCGTTTTTCTCTTTTATTGTCCAGCCACTATTCAGTTTTTCTTCCATTTTATCTTTCGTGCCTCATCCACTTTTCTTTTGTACTAAAGTACTGTAACGTTTCATCTCATCTTTTGTATTCCGTTACTTTTTCTTCTGCGTCCAAAACACGTATCCTTGGTATCTTGCTCCTTGGTATATTATGGAAGTTGTCCGGATTCACTTAAGAATCATTACTTAATACTTTGGGGGTCTGTACCTCACTTTCTTTCGTATTTGAACGGGACCTCCGTTCAGTTAATCTATGTTTATCTCTTCCTTTGTTGTAAGTTCATTATATTATACGCTTCGACATTTGTCAACACATTTTTAAAAATATTTTTAAGTTTTTTCACTTAATATCAGATTATTTAATATTGTCTGTAATTATTTGTCAATTTTTGGTATTTTCTGTAAAAGAAAGAACCCTGTATTACACAGGGTTCGGTTCATATAAAATAGGGAATATGTCTTTCTTTACAATATAAACATCCTTTTCATCCGTTGCACTATAGCAAAGCATATCACCCACATCACCATTCATATAGGTTTCATACTTCCATCGGCTGAACACTTTGGTATGTTTTTCCACCGGCTTTGCCAGAATCACTGCTCCCGGCTGTGACTGACACATATGAATATAAGGAATCAGATCATGGGATTCTCCACTTTCCATATTTATAAGCGTCGGGGCATATTCAAATTCTTTTTCAAATTTGCCATCTATCGGAACATACTTTGATTCAAATACATTTTTCTGTATGGGATAGGTTTCACCATAATACCCCACCATAATATAAATCTCATCTCCGCACAAAATACGCACATCACCTTCCAGAGTACGGATTTTGCACTCTGTTCCGGCTGCAAACAATTCTGTGGATTTTACATAACCGTAGTAACCTGCTCTTTTTCTGTATGCCTTAAACATTTCTCTGTCCTTCATTCCGTCATTATAGTGTACCACTTCATAGTTGCTGAAATATTCGTCCATTTTGCTATAAAAATAGGTTTCAATACTCTGTCCCGCATATTTCTTTTCAAAGCTCGCTCCTGAAATAAAAGCACCTGCTTTATCAATATGTCCGCCACCGTTACCTACTCCATCCGTCAGGAAAGATGCAAGCTCATTGGCTGCTACATCCAAGGCGCAGCTTCGAATCGAAAGCTTATATCCGCCGGGATACTCACAGAAGACAATACACACCTCTATACTATCTACCTGCAATGCCAGATCTCCTATTAACCCTAAAATATTTGGATCACATTCTTTGGAGTTAATAATTGCCAAATGATTCCTTTCTACATAACTGTGACGAATAATTGCTATTCCCGCCGTTTCAAAGTCTCCGATACTTAAATTAGCATATTTCAACTTATTTAGTAATGCCTTATCATATTGCAGGAAATCCACCATATCACGGTCATAAGGATGACTGATTTCGTTTAACTGATTACTGTCCATATATAAACCATAATACAGTGCAGTCGCCACCTTCACATCCGCATTTACGTCATAACCTACTGCTTTCAATAAAGAATAGCAAACCGTTGCACAGCTTACCAGATGGCTTCTGATTTCTGCCATATCATCAGATTCTTTTCCTGTACTGTGATGATCTATCATTGCCACATTTTGTGCCGGGAAATGTTGCACATTTCCCTGACCGTATTGACAGTCTACTGTTATCAGCAATTCCGGTGCTTCCAACTGTTGTACATATTCCAGCGGAATATCCAGCTCCTGTACTAAAAGAAGCATATTGCTTTTGCCCATAATATATCTGCCACCATAGATCAATCTTACGTTTTTTCCTTTTGATAAAAAATAACGATATATTGCATATCCGGAACCCACTGCATCTGCATCCGGATTATCATGCACCTGAATAACAATCTGATTATATTTTTCTAAATTTGCCAGATTCATATTATTTCCCCCTATTTTACCGTGATACAATCTGCCGATAAATCTATAGTCAGCGCCGGACGAATACCATAGCCTTCTAAGCCTACGGTCTCTGTGTATATTTTACATCCGCTATAACTACTTCCCACCAAATAAGCCTCGCTTGCCAGCCCTTCCAAATCACAGTCTCTAAGCCACCAACAATAATCGTCTACGCCATAGGACGAAACATTCACCTCATACCAGTCAGAAGTATCCTGTTCCCTTGCTGCCTCTGTAGGCTTTACCACAAGGGACACATCTGCTTCTTCAAACCATGCAAGCTCCTGTGTAGATAATAAAAACACCTTGTCCCTGGTCACTTCACCATTGGTTTCGACCTCTGTTTCTATAATTGCTTCGCGTTCCTCTTCACTGAAATTACTTAAAAATCCCGGTTCCGTATCATAGCCGTTTTTATACTCCGACATAGAAATCTGGATAGGTTTTTGATCTTCATACGTTACATTTTCAGCTGTTGAATTTAACCATGTCCGGATATTGGAAAGCGCCCACGAATTATTTCCCCTGATCTGATGCAGAACAGTTTCCTCTTCTTTGGAAATATCTTCTCCCCAATAGTCTTTACCATTATAATAGTTATAACTACCGCTCTCTGCTGCATCAAATGCCTTCATGGTTAAAATATCCTTTGATACTACCGTCGCAGAACTTCCGTCTTCTGCAAGCTTTAATACACGCCACTCAATAGGTTCCCCGTTATAGCTGCCAAATATAATAGTATCTCCCGGTTCTACCTCTGCGAACTCGGCAGGTATATCTGTATCCGCCGGTTCTTCTGTAACAGAAACACTTTCCTGCGATACCGGCAACTGGCTCTGACCACCTTTATCATCCGTCATACGCGACCAAATAAACATTCCTACGCCCATAATGGCCATTAGCAGCAATACCCACAAAAACACATACGTAAGGTTTCTCTCATTGGTTTCTCTTTGTATATAATTTACTAAATCCTTTACCTCTTTCGGTTCCTCTGTATTATCAAACTCTGCCAGGCAGCTTATAATTTCTGCATAGTTAACGCCGGGCTGTGAACTGACCCATTGGTGACTCATCAAAAAGTACTCCATGGACTTGCTCAGCTCCACTTCCTCCAGCTTGTACACAATAATCGGAATTTTTTTGCTGACAGCACGCTCTACCTCTCTAAGCACATGGGGAGATGTATTCGCCTCTTTCGACAAAATCAAAAGGAGTACATCGGAGCGTTCAATACCTTCCAGAATCTGTTCGGCATATTCATGACCTGTCCGAATATCTCTTGGTGCCAAAAAACATTTCCAGCCACATTCTTCTATTAAATTACATACTTTTTGTGCCACCTTATAATTTGTGGAGGAATGTGAAAGAAAAATATACATACCCAACTCTCCATTGATTTATTTACCAGCCTTTATTTTATCATAAAGCTTTTCTCTTTTCCATAGGCATATACAAAAATACCTCCTGTACCATACGATACAAGAGGTATTCCTTACATTTTATATCTGTGCCAATACAAAAATATCATAAATTGCCTTAATGGCAGTTTCAAAATCGTCATTTGCTACACCAATAATAATATTCAACTCAGAAGAACCCTGGTCAATCATCTTTACGTTGACATTTTTATGTGCTAACGCCGAGAAAATTCTGCCGGACACGCCACGGGTAGATTTCATACCACGACCTACTACTGCAATAAGTGCCAAATCAGACTCGATATCAATGGTATCCGGATTTGCCAGTCTGTGGAGACCTGCTACTACCTTCTGCTCCTTGTGCATAAATTCATCCTGATGTACAAATACCGTCATAGTATCAATACCGGAAGGAACATGTTCAAAGGAAATACCGTTATCCTCAAATGCCTGAAGTACCTTTCGTCCAAAGCCGATTTCATTGTTCATCTGGTCCTTCTCAATATTGATAGAACAGAAGCCCTTCTTACCTGCAATACCGGTAATTACATACTTAGATTTCTGACAGGTACTTCCTACAATCCAGGTACCGTTATCTTCCGGAGCATTGGTATTACGGATATTAATAGGAATACCTTCCTGACGTACCGGGAAGATTGCGTCTTCATGAAGTACGGATGCACCCATGTAAGAAAGCTCACGAAGCTCTCTATAGGTAATGGTTTCAATTGCTACCGGATTTTCAATAATACGAGGATCTGCAAGTAAAAATCCTGATACATCGGTCCAGTTCTCGTATACATCTGCCTTGATAGCTCTTGCCACGATGGAACCGGTGATATCAGAACCGCCTCTGGAGAAGGTCTTTACCTTACCATCTGCGTATGCACCATAAAAGCCCGGCACTACTGCTGACTGACACTTAGCAAGTCTTGCAGACAAAATCTTGTTAGTTTTTTCTGCATCAAACTCTCCGGTATTTTTAAAGAAAATAACCGTTGCAGAATCAATAAATTCAAAGCCCAGATAATTTGCCATGATGATACCGTTTAAGTATTCACCTCTGGAAGCTGCATAATCAGAACCTGCTTTTTCCTTGAAATTTTTCTCAATGGTCTTAAACTCATCCTTTAAAGAAAGCTTCAGTTCCAAACCATCGATAATTTCCTGATAGCGAGCTTCAATAGCTTCTAACTCTGCTGAGAAATCCTCTTCTGCTTCTGCCTTTGCGTAGCAGGCATATAACATGTCTGTTACCTTTGTATCTTTGGAATGTCTTTTACCCGGTGCAGAAGGCACTACAAATTTTCTCTCCTCATCCGCATGAATAATACTTCCTACTTTTTTAAACTGCTCCGCACTTGCCAGCGAACTTCCGCCAAACTTTACTACTTTTCTCATAACAACGTACTCCTCCAAAACTGCCTATTCATTTATTTGTAAAAACTTATCAATCAATTTATGACCTACCGGTTCAAAAATACCGTTTGCTGACGCTTCTGCCTCGCAATAATTCCATGTATTATTCTGCTTTGCAGTACTGTCATATAACATGTACGGAACACTGTCCGCCGTATGTGTTCTCTTGCAAATCGGGGTAGGATGGTCCGGAAGCACTAACAATCTGAAATCTGCTCCTGCCGCTTCCATTTTCTCCACAACCGGTCCGATTACCAATTCATCCAGATACTCAATGGCCTGCACCTTACGCTCCATGCTGCCCTGATGTCCCATTTCATCCGGCGCCTCTACATGAATATACGCAAAATCATATCCCTCGTCAAGCAATGATTTTACTGCCGCATCTACTTTTCCGGCATAATTGGTATGCAATCCGCCATTAGCACCTTCCACCTGTGCTACTCCCATACCGGCACCAACAGCAATACCTTTTAACAGGTCTACTGCAGAAATCATCATACCCTTCTTACCGGTCTTTTCCTCAAAGGAAGAAAGTATAGGTTTGGTACCTGCTCCCCAGAACCAACAACAGTTCGCCGGGTTTAATCCCTGCTTCTTACGTTCTACATTGATAGGATGATTTACTAATATATCATAACTTTTCTTCATCATCTCACGAAGCACAGCATCCTGTGGCAGATATTCCCCAATCACACGTCCTAAAACATCGTGGGGTGGTGTTAAAGGCACTACGCTTCCTTTATCCCAAATAAGACAATGACGATAACTGGTACCTACATAAAACTGATAGGTTTCGTTTGCCAGTTCCTTCATAACCTCTTTTAAAAGTACTGCACAATCTTCAGTGCTGATTTCAGAAGAACTATGATCAATAATTGTCTTTTCTTCAAAAGGAACGTCTTCTTCAGAGATTGTTACAATATTGCAACGCAGTGCCACATCAGATTCCTTCATCGGCACACCGATACTTAAAGCCTCCAGAGGCGAACGTCCGGAATAGTATACTTTCGGGTCGTAACCAAGCACTGACAAATTCGCAGTATCTGAACCGGGGCTCATTCCTTCCGGAATGGTATGCACCATACCAACCTCAGACATCTTACTCAATTTATCCATCACAGGAGTCTTGGCATAAGCAAGCGGTGTTTTACCACCCAACGCTTCAATAGGCATATCTGCCATACCGTCTCCCAAAACAACAACATATTTCATATATAATACGCTCCTTACGCCTCAATACGGATTCTGCCAAGTACCTTATCGCCAAGTGCCTCATACTTTGCTGCAAAATCCTTTTCCTTCATAACAGGAGTAACATAACCGAAATCATCTCTTCCAGCCACTACCACTGATTCACCACCTGCAAATGCAGCTTCCACATCAGCCCTAGCTTCTACCTTAGCACGCACAAAGAATGCTCTTTCAACTTCTGCAATATCTACCAACTGCTCATTTTCCGCATCCCAGAAAACAGGAAGAGTTCTGCCCATGTTACGTGCACATTCAATTACGTCCGCCACAACAGCACTTGCAGTTGCTAACTTTCCTGCCCCTCTTCCGTAGTACATAGAATCGCCCAGCATATTTCCCTTTACCAAAATAGCATTAAACACATCCTGTACCATGTATAATGGATATGTACTGTCAATCATGCAGGGAGAAACCATAGCCAAAGTTCCCTGCTCTAACGCCTTACTCATGGCAAGTAACTTAATAGACTTACCCATTGCCTTGGCATATACAAAATCATCCGCAGTAATCTTCGTAATACCTTCGGTGTAAATATCCTCGTACTTTACGTTCTTACCAACCATTAAAGAAGAAAGGATAGCAATCTTACGACATGCATCATAACCTTCCACATCGGCTTCCGGATTTCTCTCAGCATAACCCAACTCCTGTGCCTGCTTTAATACATCCTCAAAATTTGCTCCCTCATTCTGCATCTTGGTCAAAATATAGTTTGTAGTACCGTTTAAGATACCGGTAATTGCTTCAATCTTTTCTGCAGTAAGTGCTGCGTTAAGAGGTCTGATAATAGGAATACCGCCACCAACACTTGCTTCAAAGAAATAGTTACAATTATTTGCCTTTGCAATCTGTAACAGTTCAGGACCATGGTTGGCTACCAGCTCTTTGTTGGAAGTACAAACACTTTTACCCTTTAACAATGCACTCTTAGTAAAATCGTAAGCCGGCTTTACTCCGCCCATTGTCTCGCACACGATACTTACTTCCGGGTCATCCAGAATAACATTTACGTCGTGCACAACCTTTGCCTCATAAGGATCTCCAGGGAAATCTCTCAGGTCTAAAATATACTTAACATTCAGCTCCTCGCACGCCTTCTTATTTACTAATGCCTTGTTCTCTTCTATTACCTCTACAACACCGCTTCCTACGGTACCATATCCTAATACTGCTACATGAATCATAATCTTGTCCTCACTATTCTTTTGCTAATATTTTTACGTGATGCATACCTTTCTGGTTCTCCATCTCCTCAATCATGGCTGATACATCTCCGGTATTTTCCAGAATCTGTATACTGATGCTCAAGGAAGCAACTCCGTTAATCGGAATACTCTGATGAATTGTCAGGATATTGCCACGAAAATCTGCGATAATCTTTAGTACATCGGATAAAAGTCCAGGCTCATCATCCATCTGGAACGTTAATGTGATGGTCGTTCCTTGGGAATGGTCATGAAACTCCAAAATATCATCCTTGTACTTATAAAAGGAACTTCGACTGATACCCACCGCATCTGCCGCTTCCTGAATGCTGGTAACTCTCTCAGTTTCCAAGAGTTCCTTCGCTTCCACTACTTTTAGCAATACCTCCGGCACTGCTTTTTTGCGTACCAGATAATACTTAGTCGGCTCCTTCATCTTCCACCTCTTTGACGATGTCCGCTTCAGTGGCACCATGCCTGCCAAACCCTTTGTTTGTTTTTCTGTCGCGGACACTTGTCTGTTCATGGTGGATATTCTAGCATAGTGAAGAAAGAAATGCAATAGGAATTTTGTATAATTTTCCATACAATTTACTACTATTTTTCTCAATTACTCTTTAACACTTCCTAAAAATCTGTCACACAGCATTAAATACTGCTTAGTTTTCACAACGGTTACTGCCTTTAACAGCTTCTCACTTCTATTTATATAATAGAATGCTTTTTCACTAAGAACCCCCTTTTCATCCACCTCTACCAAAAACTCTAATACATTATCAATCCAGCCGGACATTTCTTTATACTTATTTATTCCTATCTCCTGTGTGCTTCCCTTTGCCGACAGACGTTCGCATAAATATTCCGCCAGGTTCCACTGCTGATAATAGGTAAGAGACTTCGCCTTTTGACAATTCTTCTCAAATCCCATGCCTGATAGGATTTCATCCATTTCCTCAACAGACATCCCTATGCGGCATTGCTTCTCATAGCGCATGAACGCATTCGCAATTTCTTCCGACTTAATAAACTGCCGTATCATTTCTATATCAACATCCTGCTCCAGCTCCCTATACACTCCATAAGCATGACTTAAATTTTCCCAGCCTCTACAAGTTACCAGTTCCTTCTCCTTATTTATTACCTCACAACGATAAGCATGAGCCGGATGTAGTTCTAAATAATCCAGAATTACCTTCTCCAAACCAATTTCCCTGCCGTATGCAACAAAGCTCTTTGCATTAAATTGTATTTCGATTTTACGGATACGGTCTAAAATCGCGCTGTCAAAGGTTCTTGCCGACTTATTATACTGTGGTGGATTGCCACACAAAACAATTACCCACCCCTCCGGCAAGGTATGAAGTCCAATATTCTTGGTTTGTAAAAAAGCCAGCATGGCCGGCATAATAGTTTCGCTCATACATGGGAACTCATCCAGCAAAAGGATCCCCTCCCCATGCCCCTGCTCCGTACATTCCTGCACCTTAGCAATAATCTCTGACATAGTATATGTAGTATATTTATTTCCGCTCTCCAGATTCTGAATCACCGGCAATCCCAACAATGAATTTCTGGTATGATGCACCAGAGTGAAACTAACAAAACCCAACCCCATTTCCCGACTGATTTGCTCCACAATCTCCGTTTTACCAATCCCCGGTGCTCCTTCCAAATAAAGTGGCAACCTATTTCGCTCTTTCATCACATATCTGCCATCTGCATCCTTATGTAAATAACTCCTAATTGCACTCATTATTGCGCTCTTTGCCTCCGATATTGTATACATTGTCCTACCTCTCCTTTTTCTTCAAAATAACTTTCTCAATCCATTCCGGCATTCGGTCCTTATCCATACTGCTGCCTTCTTCCATAACAAAATATACCGGATAGGTCGGTTTCTCTTGTGGGTAGTCACCATAACCATCCGTCAGATAAAGTAAGGCATCCACCTTCACACCTTCCTCTTCTATTTCTGCCAGACGCTTAAATACCGGCACAAAACTGGTTCCGCCCATCCCCTTTATTTGAACATTCGGTGGTATTTCCTCAAATTCCTCCAAAAAAAATCTTTTCTCCTCCTGAATGTCAGCATCACACTGAAAAACCACCACCTCTCCATTTGTATTCTGTTCTTTTAATTGGGCAAAACACCCATATATCTCTCCCCAGAAACGCTCCATAATATCCTTTGTTGCACAAGAACCACTCACATCTACTGCTATCGCCAGCAAACGAAATGCCGGTTCCTCACTGATTTCTATAGGTTCTATCAACGGCACGTCCTCGTACAAGTCCAATCCATAATGATAAAACATAGGATCGATGGAATCAGGCTCCTCCCTACACACTTCTTTGCTTTGAAACAATCGCTGTAGCAGCTCCTCATAATTAAGCTCCCTATCCTTTCCTACTGCAAAGTCGGCGTCTCCCATGCCGGCCCCCTTCCCCATACGTTGCGCGATTTTTATAATACTGCCCAACAGCTTATCGTTTCCCTTTGCTCCGCCTGCAGGCATACATATTTCCTCAACATCCACCTTTTTCCCAAGAATCATTTCCTGTACGTTATTCCAAAAGCTATTTATCTTCTCCTCTATATCCTTTTTCTCCCAAACCATATGGTCATCTACTGCATACACGCTTTTGTAATATCTAATATTTGTAGCAATTCTCTTATCCTTCTGAAAGGTATGATATTGTCCCATGGTGCATTGTTCTGTATCCAATTCCTCCTGCACCCATATTTTCATCTGCATTTGTCTCAAAAGATAGTTTACCTGTTTATCCATGATTAAATCCCGGAAATCCTTTTTCTCATAAGCATCCTTCATTTGAAAATGTCCCAACAAACCATGCATAATAATATGCATTATTCCCTGTTGCAACACATTTTTGTTACAACGAAGCACTAAGTCCGGATCATAGATAAACTGTAACCCATCCGTGGCAATACCTCTTTTCCCCACTCCTACAGTTCCTTCCGTCCATTGCATTTGTGTTAACGGATATATAAAATCACTGTAGTTGTGCTTTAATTCATACAATGCCGCCTGAATTCGTACCTTGGCCAGCTTGTTTTCCGGCTTTTTCATTTATTACCTCCATCTGCTACGAAACCAATTCTTGTAACTTTTCTGCGGTCCTCCTGCTTCAACCTCTTCATACCATTCTCAAAATCCTCCTTGGTAAGCAGTGTTTTCCTTTCCTCCGGCACGTTCTCATAGCATCGGATACTTCTGGCAAATATAGCCGCCTCCACCAGCTTACGTATTTCTCTGGCATTACCAAACAGCTCTCCTAAAAGTATTTTGCGTCCCTTGATATAGCTCCCCAGAAGCTGTCGCACCGTCTCTTCCATAAGATATCCCCTCTGCTCGCACATTTTACCGGCTATATCCACAAGCTCCTGCTCTGTATAATCTGCAAACTCTACAATCCGGCTAATACGGGAGCTTAACCCTGCGTCCAGCTGTAACCACGCTTCCACCTCGTGAGGGTACAATGCAAATATTACAGTTACATCCTGATACAGCTCCATATACCGTACAAACTCCTTCACAGCCTCTTGATTATAGGAAGCTCTGTCATCATGCAACAGAAAGCCCGCTTCATCCACAAACAACACACCATTTCTAGCTTGTGTAAACAGCTTGGCCACCTTGGGTGCCGTCTGACCCACATGGGTACCTATAACACTCGGGCGGTCCGCCACTACAAAAGCACCATTACTCTGCCCATGTTCTGCCATCACCTGCGCCAGAATTTGTCCGCACATGGTTTTTCCGGTCCCGGGTTTTCCTTTAAAAATAGCATGTTTACATATCTGCACAAGCCTTGCATTCCTCATCTGTTCCCGACTAAAAGCCGCATATTCAAAGGCAAGCTCTTTCATAGCGTTTAACCCTATCATACTCTCCATTCTCCGAAGCGCCGTAACGGTTTCTCCGTCGTCAAAGGCAAAATCTCCCATGGTCAACACATATCCTCCATCCCGAAATCTGACACTTTTGATAGCTTGGTCCAAGCTCCAGGCAATATCCTCCTCTCCGAATTTATTACCACACTTTTTACGAATATTGCGAATCAAAACCTCCGGCTGAAGTTCCTCCTCCAACCGATAACGCTCCCCTTCCAAAAGAAGCCGCAGCACCTGCTCATAATAATCATTAGAAACATTCGGCAAATGCACCACCTCGCACTCCATATTTTTCATGAGTTTCTGAACCCAAGGCAAGGATAACTGTTCTTTTTGAAGCTGCACAAATTGCAGGGATGCATCACAACTTAAAATGCTTTCCAGACGATTTTCAAAATTCAGGATTTCCCCGGTATCCTCCCCCAATTCCGCAAAATAAACTACATCCTTTAGCGTAATATCCTCTGTCCGAAGCAGGGAATAATCATTCATGGACACATATCGTATGGAAACCGGCTCCCCTTGGGAATTTTGTACTTCCAGATGTTCCAAAGGATACCCGGCATCCTCTATTTGTTCACATATCTCCTCCCAATTAGAGTAAATTGGATAATTCAATATACCGAAAGCAGCCTTTAGGCCCACATTTTCCTCTTCTGTAATTAAAAACACCCGCTTATCCACCATGTTATCGCAACACTCGCAGAAACGCTTCACCGGATCTAAATAAGGAACTTCGTAATACTCTTCCGGACTACCTATGATGGTAATCAGTTGGTTTACTACCTTCTGGCTCCTTCGATAGGAGCGCTTAATTACCGGAACCATTTTACACAGCTTATTCTGAAACATACCCATGCTATTTTTCCTCCCTACTCCGCCAGCTTTGTTGTATCAATAGCGGGATGATACCTGTGCCAGACTTTATTTGAAACAAATACTCCACGTACACCGGTATACATTCTTCTTTTAAAAATCCATTATCCAAGCACCGCCGAATCCACCCCAGACTACAACTCTCCATAATCCGGGTCATACTTGTCCACCACGTATCAGTTACAGTTCCTCCAAACTGCTTCACCGCATTCATATAACGCATCATAAATTTAACCGCCCTGCTTTGCTCATTCAAATCCTCAGGCAAACGCTGTTCAATAAATTCCGCTACCTCCCTCGACACGGAAAGTTCTTTTTCATACCGAAAAAATACCTCTACACTATGCAATAGCCGGTCTTCGTAGTAAAACAGTTTGTTTGTACTATCGCTAAAATACAAAGCATACTTATGTACCGCCTGCACGATTTGCTCTCTACATTCTCCGGTAAACATACCATACAACCTTTCCCAAAAATCTCCGCACACATTATCCCCCCCTATCTTTATCACAAATCCGGTCAACAATTGTATCAGCCCCTTCTTTTCTTTACTTTCCTGTATCAATGCATGTAGGGAAATAATAGGATGCCAGATATCCTCCGCAAATGCACCCTCCCCTCTGTGAAACTGAAAGTCTTCCAAAAAGCTTCCATACTCTGAAACTTTAGGCCACTTATTTTTTGGTAATAAAACATGCATCTCCTGTGCGGTCATATCATCACTTAACATACACGCTTCGAAAAAGTTATACTTTCCACCACCCAAATACGCCCTGGTCCCATTCAGATAACATTCCTTCACGCTATTCAACCATTTGGGAGTCGCATCGCTTTTGCTTAATCTCTGTGCCAGCTCGTATTCTCCCATAACAATAGCCATTAAAGTAGGGGGCGCTGCAATAGCCAAATCCACGTCCGGCCGATTCCAACGATAAATACCTTTCTCTACCACTTCCTTCTGCGGCAATAACCACAGCAGTTCCTTTCTACTCAGACTTTCTCGCATAAAGGGCTGTTCCTCCTCCACTTCTACCAAAAAATCCTGCAGTTGTTTCAACACCTTTTCCCGGTTATACTCACTATAATCCAGATCCATCCGCTCGCCCTGCACACGCCAGCACATTATTTGTTCATCATAACTCAAATCATATTCTTCCATGTCCACCTACATCCAATATGCTAAGATAAAAAATAGTCCCATCAAAAACATCCATCCGTATAATTTTACAGCCTCCTTTTCCTTTCGATATCTCCACATATGTATGGGACAGGATACACAACATGCCACTCCGTAAAAAAATACAAAAAGCTTTATCCACTTCATTCCTCTTCCACCTTCCTCCTATACTTTCTACGAATCAGTCCGGGAATCAGGCCAACACCTGCATTCCCTCCTTCCTGCAAATATATAATATATCCGTCCACCTCCTCCACCGGTATAAACTCACCACGAAAAAGGCTCTCCCAGATACCCTCATTATGTACATGGAACTTTAATATCTTCCACATACATTCATCTCGCTCCTTCCGAAAAGCATCTCCTTGAAATCCGGCTTGATTTATAGAATCCAATAATGCCAACGCAGTTTCCTCCTCCCTCAAAAAATCAGTCTTATTTTCGAGAATCATCCCTAACACAGTAATTGCCATTTCTACCGCCTGTGCAGCTTCTACATAACACTTATACTGTCTCCAATGAGCCAACAATGACCTACCGTCGTTTTCCGGGAAATAACGTCTGTGCCCATAATTGCTCTCTCTTTTTTGCAAGGAACACATACACTTAAAAATCCAATCTCTTTTATCCGGGAACGCCTCATATAATCCCTTCCAACTTTCGTTTGTTGCATCATAGGATTCCATAAAATCAGCTATCACTACCTTCATAAACTCCTCTGCCGCAACGGACCACTCTTGTTCCAGACGCTTTATACATTGGATAAACAAAATACTTTTGTCCTCATAAAGCAGTTCGGGGCGCAATGGTTCTTTCTGCTCCCATATCCCTTTTTCACGTATCCTCTGCCACATATGATGATAGGTTTCCTGAGGCATATCTTCACATATACAAAGAAACTCAAAAAGCTCAATGCGCCTCCAATAAAAGCAGTGTTCCCGCTCTTTTACAGCTTGCACCCAAATGGGGGATATTTTTTCAGGGATTACACCTGTTTCCAGTAGAGACTGCAGTAAATCATATTGCTTACACAATATGGCCATAGATATACCATTTGCTGCTACTGCCATGGTAAAAGCTTCTCCCTTCATATCCAGAGCTTCTGTCATTATCAGATAATCCTCCTGTAGCTTGCCATTTATCACATCCCGGGATATTTGCTTTAATACCTTTTCTTGTGCGAAAATACCATGATTGGTCGGAAGTGGGGAAGCTGATAGTATACACTGCCTGTTCAGCTCCCGGTAATTAGTAACTTCTTCTCTTACCTGTTCACCGTTACTGCAAATCTCCAATAGTTCTCCCGGTTGCAGCTTGAATTGTTTTCTTTTTGTTCTTATACGCAGCTCCACCTCTCCATGATTTACTGCAAAGAGACTTGTATCTTCCGGCAATGAAGCATAATATAGGCTTACACCATTCCCAATACAATTCATGCGAATATCAATTTCTTCCCTCTGTCCGTCACCATATCCTTGAATCACTTTACTTAAAGAACCTGCAAATCCATATATATTTCCCTTAAATGATACAGCGGATGATTCCCCCCTTTTATATAAAGCATTCTTACAACACTCCGAACTTTTTTCAGTAAGCACTAACAGCACACTATCACTGGGTATATCTACTTGTAGCTTCTTCTCAAATCGTTCCCGATAGTATTCAAATCCCTTGATGCATTCCGATGTTTCTCCCATATCAAAATCACAGTCCTTCCAATAACAGGAATACAGACTGTTACGGGTTTGTATCTCTATCCGTTCTTCTTCTGTCATCCGTATTTCTTTTATCCGGGATGTGGTAATAAATGCACCGGTAGCAAATTTCTCAGAATTATATACATTTCCTTTCGCCATGATTCTCTCTTCACCACCAAGCTTGTTTGCCTTCACCAACCACCAATTTACCAGCCTGGGCATCTTAACCACTCCTTTCTACCACATACAATCCATGATTTTACACATTTCATCTTCTCAGCTCTTCCAAAAACCAGACAAAATAAAACAGGAGCAAAAGCAGAACTTCTCTTAGAAATCCAACTCTTACTCCTGCCATTTGGTCAATCATTCGTTGCCGTTGCTAGGTAGCTACTTTATAAGATTTTTGTGTATAGGTCCACTTTCCCGTCTTGTCTTTTCCCATACATGTGGAAACAACTCGTCTACATTTAGGACACTTAATTTCAATCATTCCTATAGTCCCCACAGAAGTATCAAACAAACGACGTTCACAAACTTTGCAATTAATGATTACTTTTTCTCCCAAAATATTCTCTCCTTTATCCTTTAGAATGGCAATTCTTTTACTTTTATCATACTCTCTTCGTCTGAATAACCCATCTGCTTTAAAATATTATACTGCGCCTGCTTGCGCAGACCTCCTACGTATCTGCAAAGAACCATTTCCTTACGAGAATAAACTTTCACATCTAACAGACATTCTTTAATAATCTCTAGTTTTTTCAACGCTTCTTTATCATTTTTGCAATATACATAATTCCATGAGCCACTACTAATTTCACCTTCCTGCAATGCCTTACGATAAGCATCACTTTTATATTCTTTCCCATTAACATTATCCAGCACTTTATCAGCAAAAACAGACTCGGCAACTATCATTGTCCTAACATGCGGTTCTTCCCAATGATGCCAGCTGTCTCCCGCACCTCTGTCGGCATTTACACTGTCCATTATTTTCTTATATATGTATTTAACAATAATCTGCTGCCACTCTTCCGGATAACACTGACTCTTAAACTTTGAAAAATAGGAATATAGCTTTTGAGTTTCTGCAAAATATGCGCCCCTAAGACTACTAACAATACGATTTTCATCTTTTGTTTTTACCCTATCATGCTTCTCCACCATAAAATCGGCAATAGAATACTCCTTTTCCTTTACCTTAAACTCATGCTTCGGAATCTGACTCATTATCTCAAAAACCAATTCCCTGGCCTTGCTTCCTTGCTTCTCAAGAATCTCCTGAAATTCCTTATCCCAACTTGCTGTATCCTTGTTCTTAAATGCTTCTAACAACTTGCTTTTAATATCTGTCAAAAACAGCTCTTCCGGTAAAGAAAAATCCTCTTCATCCATGGTCGGAAATAAAATACAGTGACTTGCCGGTTCCAGAATATCTAACTGCGTAGAGATAATATTTCCTTTTAAATCTTCAAACAACTCACTATATTCAAGCATATCCTGTTTTACTCTATTTCTGGCTTTTTCATATTTCTTCAGAGTGAGAAACAATCCTTCCCTTTTGTACAAGAATGCCACTTTACTGGTTGCCACCTCTGCCTTAATTGAGTCTACAATTTTTAACAGGGTCTCGGCTTCATCCTCATTATCCGGCTTCACCAAAAACATATATAAATCCGATTTTGCAATTCTGGGAAAATCTACCTTTCCGGATACACCGGGTGTGTCCACAAATTCAAGCATTTCCAGATTACATTCCTGCATAATCTCTTTGCAAAACTCACTTGGTCCATGATACGTTTCAATATATGTATCAATCTTTTTTTCCTTTTTTTCTTCTATATCTTTAATTTCCCTAATGATTGCTTCTATCTGAGACATAATATTTATCGCATCTAACGAATATTTTTTCCCTTCCAGCTCTTTCACTCGTTTACGCAAATCCATTAAGTCTTCCTCTTTATCAAAAACCTTACAAAAATCCGTGCGAAATATAAAGCCCCCTCTCTCTACAGTTTCTTCATCATTCTGCTTCTTCTCAGAATTTATAAATTGCTCCGCAATTCTAACATGTACGGGACATACTGTTTTGTCGCTATTATTTCCACAAAACAAATTTGTAAACGCAACACGATTCTCTACAAAACGAGAAGTAAAAAAAGATTTTCCTCCTCGGGCCCGGCCGATGATAGCTATTGTCTTTATTTTCTTGCCTTCATTCTCTCTATTCACACTCATCATCTTCGTACTCCTCTTCTCCCCAATCATCCTCTTCATCTTCATAGGAAGATGATTCTTCATTATAGCCTTTTATCTCCTCTCCGCAATTAGCGCACTCGCGTCCGTAAATTACATTAACAAATTCACCACAGTGTTTACAAAATACATCTGTATAAGGATTATTCATTCTTTGTCCCCTTCCTAATCAATACACAATCTGAATTACCTTTTTCCTTCTGCTCATTCCATTCTGTACCGGTTAATCGTTCAATTCTCCTTTTATACGTTGACACACGCGAATCTTCCAAAAAATAATCTACTAATTCACCCCTTCGGTATGCAAATACTTCTTGTACCATATCCTTACACACCTTTAACTCCAATCGGTCTGCTTCTTCCAAATAAGATTTATATTCCTTCAATTCTACAATTCCCTCTTCATTTAGATAAGATTTGACCATCCGCTCACTCAGACACTTTCTGAAAAAATAGCGTCCTTTATATAATCCACTCATCTGCATAAACTGATCTATGCAAAAAATGCCCATATCCTCTGTAAACAGAAAATTTTTGAATTCAATGATTGCAACCATAGCAGAACTTTTTTCCGTATTGTTCTCTGCATCAAATAGTCGCTTTACTTTGAAAACTTCCGCCTCCAAATCTGCCTCCAAAGACTCCCGTTCTTCCTTGTTGATTTCAGCTCCTGCATCCAAAAGTGCATATTGATAATCTACAACTATGTCCTGCACCATTTCGCTGACACCTTTTCTGGGATTTTCTACATATTTTGCTATTTCATCCGGCATAGATATTGTTGCTCTAAACACATTTTCACCTCCTTGCACTCATTATACATCTTTTGATTCATAAGTCAATACCTTTTTATGAAATTTGGTACATTTTGTGTTTTTCGATGCAATAAAAGAACCATTCTTGACACAAATATAATTCTTGTCAAGAACGGTTCCTAAATTTTCAATCCTGCATTTTATGGAATATACAAGGTACTCCAATATAGTTTTTTATGTACTTCTTTATGCATTTTCACTTTATGCCAACTTATTGATGGAATCCTGCATCAAAGCGTAAGCAACAATACCAAAACCAAAGATTGATAAAATCAAATAAATGATTCCGCTATTTCCTGCAGCCATTCCTCTTGCTGCCTTTGCATCATCTAACTTATCACCCTGCTTGAACATCCAGTAAAAGCTGTAGATACCACAAGTAACTAAAGTAAGCAAAAATGCCATACCACCGGTAGTTCCCTGCTGTCCGGATACAGTATTTGCATCATCTGTCAAACAAATGAACCAGTAAATACCATAAATACCACATGTAACGATAGATAAAATAATACAAACTGCAATGTTTCTCTGCTGTACCATAACTATTTCCTCCCTAAACTCATTAAATTAATGGATACTTGTCTGTTAAAGCCTGTACAATTGCTCTTGCTTCAGGCACCTTTTCCTCGCCACCCTTAATCAGCATAGCGATAGCTTCTGCAATCTTATCCATGTCTTCGGTATTCATACCACGTGAAGTAACGGCAGGAGTACCTAAACGTACACCACTGGTAACGAACGGAGACTTAGGATCGTTGGGGATAGTGTTTTTATTACAGGTAATGTGTGCACTGTCAAGCAATTTCTCAACAGCTTTACCAGTCAAGTCAAAATTAGTCAAATCAACTAACATCAAGTGATTATCTGTACCGCCGGACACAATCTTAATTCCTCTGTCCATTAAGCCCTTGCAAAGAGCCTGCGCATTATCAACAATACCCTTCTGGTATGCCTTGAACTCATCGCTTAAAGCTTCCTTAAAGCAAACTGCCTTAGCTGCAATCACGTGCATCAAAGGACCACCCTGAATACCCGGGAAAATAGCCTTATTAAAGTTGAACTTCTCAGCTGCTTCCTTATTGCAAAGAATCAAACCGCCACGAGGTCCGCGTAAGGTCTTATGAGTGGTAGTGGTAACTACATCTGCATAAGGAATGGGGCTTGGATGAAGACCTGCTGCCACCAGACCTGCAATATGTGCCATATCTACCATAAGTACTGCACCAACTTCATCAGCCACTTCGCGGAACTTCTTGAAATCGATGGTACGCGCATATGCAGAAGCACCTGCAATAATTAACTTCGGCTTACACTCTAAAGCAAGCTCTCTCATTCTGTCATAATCAAGGAAACCGTCATCATTTACACCGTAAGGAACGATGTTAAAATACTTACCGGACATATTTACCGGTGAACCGTGTGTTAAATGTCCGCCATGATCAAGGTTCATACCCATAATAGTATCGCCCGGCTGGCATACTGCAAATTGTACTGCCATGTTTGCCTGCGCACCACTATGAGGCTGCACGTTCGCATAATCACAACCAAAAAGCTCTTTTGCTCTTTCGATAGCCAGATTTTCTACTACATCTACACAATCACAACCACCGTAATATCTCTTTCCGGGATATCCTTCGGCATATTTATTAGTAAGCGGGCTACCCATTGCAGCCATAACTGCCTTACTTACCCAGTTCTCAGATGCAATCAACTCAATATGACTGTTCTGTCTGTTCTGTTCATCCACAATCGCCTGGGCAATTTCACTGTCAACCTTCATTACTTCGTCTAATGAATACATTTTTATCCTCCTTATAGCGCTTTAACGCATTAAATTTCAAGTTTATTATAACACAGTTAGAAAAGATTGCAAGATGTAAATAAACAATACCTTGCAAACCTATCCTACTCTTTGGTATGATAATTGTATCACATATAGAAAAGAGAATTCCTATGTACCATATTATTATTAATCCCGCCTCCCGTTCCGGTAAAGGCGAGCTTTTATGGAAAGAAATAGTAGAACCCTACCTGATGGAAAAAAGATACGAATATATCTCTTATTCCTCTACACAACCGGGCGAAGTTTCAAAGCTGGCAGCAAAAATTACAGCAAATGCAACACCGGCTCATCCCGTACACCTGATTATTTTGGGCGGTGACGGAACCTTCAACGAAGCCCTGCAGGGTATCGGTGACTTTTCTTCCGTGATTCTCGGCTATATTCCTACCGGTTCCAGCAATGACCTGGCCAGGGATTTGGGAATTCCCAAAGACACAAGAAAAGCCATGACACTGGCTTTTGAAACCGGCAAGACACACAAGATGGATATGGGTTGTGTTTCCTTTAAAGATGGCACCCATCGCAATTTTGCGGTTAGCTGTGGTATGGGGTTTGACGCTGCTGTGTGCGAGGAGACCAATCGGTCCACTTTCAAAAAGGCCTTAAACCGCATAGGTTTGGGTAAGCTTGCATATCTTACTATTGCAGTAAAACAATTGCTGATGGCTAAAACTGTTTCCTGTCAGGTGCAGTTTGACTATAATGCCCCTTTTACCATTTCAAAATACCTGCTTCTGGTAAGCATGGTACATCGTTACGAGGGTGGCGGATTTAAGTTCTGTCCCAAAGCAGTAGCTGATGATGGTGTGTTTGATATTTGTTCTGCGGCTAATGTATTACCCAAATGGCTGATTTTACTTGTGCTACCCACCGCCTTTTGGGGGAAACATTTTATTTTCGCCGGCATTACTCCCTATCAGGCAACAACCTTAAAAATCAAATCCTCTGCACCGGTTTGGATTCATACGGATGGAGAGGTCTTACGCATGGATGATAACATTAAAATCACCTGCAGGAAGCGGGCACTTCAAATCAAATATTAAAAATTAAAGATTTCTAAAGATTAATTAAGCTTTTCCAAAATACCTTGTTTTCTTAAAGTTTATGGATATACTGAAAGATGCGAAATGCAAAACAAGGAGTTATATTATGGAAAAGCTTAAATTTTTATTGGGGAAGTGCCGGCTTGCACTACCTTTACTTATATACATGATGATTTATTTCAGTTGGTTCGGCTATCTGGAACGTACCGTAACCAAACACTATACAGTAATCCACGTTCCGTTGGATGATTATATTCCCTTTTGCGAAATATTTATTATTCCCTACCTGTTATGGTTTGCATACGTTGCGGCAGTAATTGTCATTATGCTTTTTACCAACAAAACCGATTACCTTCGTTGCTGTATTTTTTTATTTACCGGCATGACCATTTTTCTGATTATATCTACGCTCTGGCCTAACGGTCATCACCTAAGACCATATACTATGCCCAGAGACAATATATTCACGCAAATGATTGCCGACTTGTACAAAACCGATACTTCAACCAATATATGGCCCAGTATTCACGTGTACAACTCCATCGGAGCGCACTTAGCCATTGCCAAATGTAAATCTTTGAAAAAATACAAAATATTGCGTACCGGTTCACTGATTTTATGTATATCCATCATTTTGTCTACGGTACTTATCAAACAACACTCCGTATTCGACATGATAACTGCCTTCATTCTGGCCGGGGTGATGTACAAACTGGTCTACGCCTCTTCTTGGAGCACCGTACCAAGACCACAACGCAAACGCAAATATGTGTAGAATGTAAAAAACCCCTGCTTGGGGCCACATATATATCCTATAAAGGACCCTTGAAAGACGTCTTCACTTGGCGAGGTTCTTTCGAGCCTAGTGAGGCTACGTCTTTCATGGAACGAGAGTGCGTCCTTATAGGATATATATGTGGCCCCAAGCAGGGTTTTCTTTTCCACTCTAATTAAATTTGTAAATTTTCTGTGCGATATGATATGCGTCCACGGAAACTTTACGTCCCGGCTTACCCGGCAGATTCATAACATTGCCTAAGATTCCCCGGCGCATCCAATTATACAGATTCTTATCTGTGATTTTCAGATATTTCCATAACTCTGTCTTTTTCTCCAGATTCTCTTCTGTTTCAGAACGCAGCAATAATACAGAAGATACTGTCGTCACTATTTCCAGATAATTCAGCATATACTGGTTCAGTCTCTTAGTCTTCTTTATTTCCGCCTGATTTGCCACATAATAATCAATCATTATTTTATTAACTTTTATCTGCTGGTCAATACGTGAAATCATAACAGCTTCATTGACCGACTGATCTTCTCTTCCAATGTAGTATCTATAGAAATTCACATCCAGATAGTACATGGTTTTTACAAAAGGCAACGGTTCAAATACGTAAATATTATCCACATAGAAGGTTCTTTCCGGCAATTGTATTCCACATTCCTTCAAAAGCTTAGTACGGAAAATGACCGAATGCATTAAAATATAACGTCCCTTACGAAAATGTTTACAATCATTCCAGGTAAACAATTCTCCCGTAGGGAAAATACGACGATAATGCATCACCTTCTTACGCTTTTCGCCTTCCTTGTCATAGACGAAATTACTAATTAACATATCCAGAGTGGTTGCACCACCCACCAGTTCCCGAAGTGTATCCAAAATCTTAAGATAAGCATCTTCCTTTACCCAGTCATCACTGTCTACCACCTTAAAATACAAACCACTGGCAGCCGCAATTCCCGCATTTACGGCAGAACCGTGCCCACCGTTTTCTTTGTGAATCGCTTTTACTATAGTCGGATACTGTGCTGCATATTCATCTGCAATTTCTGCGGTTCTGTCTTTGGTGGAACCATCGTCTACAATCAGAATTTCAACATCTTCTCCGCCCACCAGCAGTGACTCCACACACTTTCTCATATAGTTTTCAGAATTGTAACACGGTATTGCAATGGATAATAATTTCATAAGTCATCTCCTTATTCAAAGTTATCTTTTCCTAACTTAATATTTAAATACGGCACATATGCGGCAAACGCCGATGGTATGGGGAACTCGTCTTTTGTCCGTACCGGTTCCACAAACAACCACTCTTCTCCACCGTTTTTCTTTACCTTAGGTGCCAGCTCATCCACTCGTACAGCATAACCCTTCATATGCCACTCTTTATGGCTGAAAATATGTTTACTGTCCTCCAAGGTTTTTATATGCAATGGTTGCAAACCATTTTCCTTTAAATACTCCAACACCTGTCCGGCACTTTTATGCCCCTCCATCATGGGAAATTCATACATGCCGGCAAGAAGCCCTTTTCCCGGTCTCTTATGCAATGCTGCCCTGTCTTCGTCCTGAATAATCAAAACTGTTTTTTCTTCAATGGTACGAGCCTTTTTCTCCGCCTTTTTAGGATACTCCCTCATGCAATGATTATGATATGACAGACATCCTTCATTTAACGGACACTGCTCACAATGAGGTTCTCCATTGGGCAAACATACCATAGCCCCCAGCTCCATCATGGCCTGATTAAAATCCCCCGGTCTGTCCTGAGGCATCACCTGCCATAATTCCTGCTCCACGCGTTTTTTCACCTTTTCATCACTGATAAACGCATCATCCATTCGATATCTGGCCACCACACGCAGCACATTACCGTCCACCGCCGGCACCGCCTGCCCGAAAGCAATAGAAGATATCGCTCCTGCGGTATAACTCCCTATCCCTTTCAGTTTAATAAGTTCCTCATATTCTCCCGGCATTTCTCCCTGATAGTCTTCCACTATCTGCCTGGCCGCCTTCTGCAGGTTGCGTACACGATTATAATATCCCAAACCTTCCCATAACTTTAAAAGTATTTCTTCTTCTGCGTCTGCCAGACTTTCAATATCCGGTAAATGTTCCATGAATCTTTTAAAATAAGGCTTTACCGCCTCTACTCTGGTCTGTTGCAACATAATCTCCGATACCCACACATGATAAGGTGTAGGTTCTTCTCTCCATGGCAGAATACGCCTACAGCTATCATACCATTTCAAAAGCGGTTTGGAAATAAAAGAAAGTTCTCCTTTTCTAAAGATTTCCTTAATTTTTTCTGAATTTAACCGTACTTCCACGTTATCGGACAATTCTATTTCGTCCGCTTTCACATTACAATCGTAGGCAAGAATCTGAACTCCGGCCTGCTCTGCTCTTTGTAAAATAGCAGCAAACTCAGGCTGTGTATCTGTATTGGGAGTAAAGTATTTCACACTCTTCATCTGTATCACAAACACAATATATGCCTTATAACCTTCACTACATGCCTGAATCAATTCTTCCACATGCTTTATGGCTCTTTCGGAAGGTGCATCCGGAAAACGTACTACACCGCTTTCCTCCAAAGTAACTCCCTTTACCTCCATAAATATCTTATCCGAAGATGTCTCTATATAAAAATCAAATCTTGAATTTCCATACTTTGTTTCCGGACGTACCAAAACAAGGTCATGGAAAAGCAGCTTTTTATAGAGCCACTCTTCCACCACCTTGTTAGGTATCTGTGAATCCATATTAATTAATCGTTCTCCCTTTTGTACCGCAATCAAATCATATGCTGTCTTTCTCTCGGGATTCACACATTTCTCCAAATACACTGTCGCACCGGGAACCAGAAGCTCTTTACAGCGACCGGTATTTTTCACATGCACAGTCTCCTTCACACCATCCACTTCCACATAGGCTATGAACCGATTGGGACGCTCCAGAAAGATGCCGTGCATAATGTTGTCATATATCATAAACGCTACCTTTCATCCATATTCCTAACGCATACGGTTTGTCTCATACTTTTCCAAGGTCAACAGACAATTTTTAAGTTCATTATAACGCGATTCCAATTCTCCGTCTTCTACCTCAATATCGCTGGCAATAGCCATAGTAGTAATCATATCGTCAGTAATTCGATGGTGAAGTGCCGCCAAAATATTCAACTTCTCTTCATAAGTATCTGCATCCAGAAAATCTATAATCAGCGGGTCCAACTGTGGCTCCTGTTCTTCATCATCTGACAACGTCTGTGCCACAAAAGTTTGTTGTACCGGAGCTGTTTCCCGGTTTACATTTTTTTCCTGTTGTAACAATTCTACTTTCTCAAAACGATACTCCTGTGTCGCTTCCGGATATTTTTGCTTATCCACCTTCTCCATAAACATGTTAAGAGGTCTGGCATATACCTTAAAATCCCCATACATAGCCTGATATATGACTAATCTTTCTTCTGTTTCCGTGTGTTCTGCCAAAGTTACTATCTGGTACATCTTGCCTTTAAAATGCTTATATATCTCTTGTGCTCTCGGAATATCTCTCATACCTATACCTCCAAACAACCATGATATATAAGTATACCTTGTTTTCAGATGATTGTCATGTAAAATTTCATCATTTACCCCAACACTCGTTTAAATACATCATAATTCTTCGAATCCCTGGGTGTACAGTATACCGCAAACTCAATATGCGCAAAAGCGCCTGCGAATTCCTTAAGTACTTCCTTATAGGCACGTGCTACTACCTCCGGATTATTCTGGAATGCACCGCAACCAAACGCTCCTAATACCAACACCTGCGCCCCCTCTGCCAGTGCAACATTTAACATCTGCGTAGCTCTCTTCTTATGAATTTCCAGAAGTTCCTTGTCCGTTACCTTTGCTGCCACACCACTTCCCGGATTCATCTTATTATAAGGATTCGCCCGCAAATTCGGTGCCGCACAGGTAATCACGTCCACCTGACACCATTCCTCCTTAGGCAACCGTTTGGGTAGCTCTGAATCCGTTTTAATAATCAAAATCCCCGGCGAATAAATGCAGGTGTCCGTGTATAGTACATCATGTCTGCTTCTGTGAAATCCATAAAATCCGCCCCAAAGCAGGTTGGTATTCAACACAGGATACAATGTAGAACATCTGCATAAGCACTCCTCCTGGGCACGGCTTCCGTTTACCACACCACCGCCCGGATTGGTGGCCGAAGCAAAATTATGCACCGCGATCTTTTTATCGGGATACTTTTTACAAAGGTCCATCACCGCTTCAAAGGACTTATTCTTCGTTACAGTAATCCGAGTATCAAACTGTTCCTGCGCAGAAAGCATTACCGGGTACTCTCCGTCTGCATAAAGGGTCGTTTCTTTTATTGACTTTTCCACAGCTGCCTTTAAATCTTTGTCTGTTTT
>JBGVKL010000174.1:0-4738 GCA_045123675.1 Acetatifactor sp.
TTTTTCAAATCATCCTTGGCAATCCATAAAAAGTTTTTCCCATCCTCTAATTCCTTCTGCTCTTTATTCCATGACTTTTGTTTCTTCTTCTTTTCCTTCATGGCTTTCATAAAGTTCTTTTCAATTTGATCATGTGTAAGCTTTGACTTTGCCCAGAATAATAATTGCGGTTTCCCACCTTCCACCATATCCCTGTATGCCGAAATCAAATTTTTCTCCAAAGAAAATGGTTCCAATTGCTCCCTGTTGATTTTTAATTCATCTGCAATTTCACTCAGAATACCTTCTGTCAGCCCCTCTGTAGTAAAGGTCAAATCCTCATTCAGTGCATACTTTGTCTTTAATGAAGCTCCTACACTGTCACCATACGTAGATTTTCCAATCGAAACATCACGTTTTCTCTTTATAAATGGGATATATCCATCCGAAGACTCTACAAATCCATTAAACCCCAAATGATTCGATAATTTTTCCTCACTTAATTTAGGAATGTATGGACCATACTCGTAAACATCCCTTGTTGTCAATCCATTCTCCCATTTAAAATCCATGGAACGATTCGTCACCAATGAATTAAAATATGTCGTTCTGGAAGTCTTCATCTGAAACAGATTATCATGCAACCACCAATCATCTACCCGAATATTTAGCTGATTGTAAATATTCGAACTGGCATGTTGTCATGCGTCGAATTATAGTTCCCACCTACGGCAGATTTACCGCAGATTAAATTCGCCACTCCTATCATACCGCCTATCTTAACATGCTGTTTTTTACGGCACATTTTTATCTGTCCTCTTGACCATTCCGGTTCTTTCGCATATAGTCTTTTTGTAACCAAAAAAAGAGAAAGAACCCACTTTGCACAGTCCGTTCTTTCTCCCATAACAACCATGTGAGCTGCAAACGATGCCTGATGCAGGATCTGTGTCCTAATAAATGGCTACCTCGCTGATAGCAGTCTTCACATGTACAATTCCTATGATAAGAAAAAACTTACTTTTTTGCAAGATAATTCGTATAAAAACTTCATCAAAATCTCTTTTTGACTCTTACATGGAGCAGTTTAAGCCTGAACTTGAGACCTGTCCCATCTGTGGAAGTACCGGAAACTGCCACATCCATGACTACTACGGCAGATTGATTATTGATTTCAAGGCCGGCAGACAGGTAAAATCAGACTTATGCATTCTCCGGGTGTCCTGTGACAGCTGTCAGCATGCCCATGCCATCCTCCCGGATATCATCATTCCCTATTCCAGTTACAGCCTGCTTTTTATCCTTCGTATTCTTGGTGAATACTTTGCCGGCTTGTACTCCATTGAACAGCTCTGCGAAAGATATGGTATTTCCCGGAACCAGTTCTACAAGTGGCTTGCCCTGTGGAAATCCCACAAGCAGCAATGGCTCGGACTAATGGCAGATGCGGAAAACTCCGATTTTTCTTTTCTAAAACATCTTATTGCTTTAGAAACGTATTCCGGCTTTTCCATGGATTTTATACGACAGTCGACCCATTCCTTTCTTCAGTCGCATAAAAATCCCATCCCTGTGCCCTCAAAAAACGCACGGTATCACCAGACTGTTTTTACGCCGGATATTTTTATTTTCTGACCACACAACTGTGGGATGGTTAATGGTATTTTCTTCCCTTATGATAAAGAAAACATAAGAAGGAGGATTTTTATCATGAACAAAGATACTGAAACAATCAAACACAATGCCGAAGTGGCACAGTTCCGCTTCGCTCTCATCGCTCCTGTCATACAGGGGCTTTATCCTGATGCCTCGGCTACCGCTTACTACAAACGTGTTACGGCATCGCCTCTGACACTTCCGGATGGTTCCACCGTCACCTACAGCTACAAAACACTGGAAAAATGGAAATCACAGTACAATATCGGCGGTCTTGATGCACTGATGCCTGCTGCAAGGTCTGACAAAGGCATTTCCCGTTCCCTGAACGAAGAAGCCATTGCTGAAATTTACCGCATCAAGGAAGAAAATCCACGCATGAATGCCACCAGAATTTACGAGCATCTGGTACGGAAATCTTTTATTCCTGCCACTGTCAGTGTGGATTCCGTTCAACGTTTCATAAAACACAACGATCTGAAATCCGCAAGAAACCTTAACCTTCGTGACCGTAAAGCTTTTGAAGAGGATGAATTCGGAAAAATCTGGCAGGCCGACACCTGTTACCTTCCTTATATCACTGAGGATGGCAAGACCAGAAGGGTCTACTGTATTATGATTATTGATGACCACTCCCGACTTCTTGTGGGGGGAGAACTGTTCTACAACGATAATGCCTACAATTTCCAGAAAGTCCTCAAAGATGCCATTGCCACTTATGGAATCCCGGATAAACTGTACGTGGATAACGGTTGCAGCTACTCCAATGAACAGCTTTCCATGATCTGCATTTCACTGGGAATCGTTCTTTTGCACACACGTATTCGTGATGGTGCCAGCAAAGGCAAAGTAGAACGCCATTTCCGTACCCTCAAGGAACGATGGCTCTATACGCTGGACATAAGCTCCATTACCTCCCTTGTGCAGTTCAACGGCATGCTCAGGGATTACATCCGTGACTACAATACCACTTTCCACAGGGGCATTGATTGTATTCCACTACAACGCTATGAAGCTTCCAAAGATCATCCCCGCAGACCTGATTCGAGACAGTGGCTTGATGATTGTTTTCTAAACCGCATCACCCGTAAGGTGCGCAAGGATTCCACCATTACCATTGACAAAGTCTGCTATGATGTTCCCATGCAGTTCATCTCGGCAAAAGTCGATATACGTTTTCTCCCGGATGACATGGATTCCGCCTTCATCCTGTCGGATGGTCAAAAATTCCCCATCCGTCAGACAAACCGTAACGAAAACTGCCATACAAAGCGTAACAATCTTCCGGTAATTGATTATTCCAGAACAGGAGGTGAAGCATGATGTATAATTCCTACTATGGACTTACTTTCAATCCTTTTGACAAACAGCAGTTAAAGGAAAAAGACCACTTTATTTCCAAAGACTTTGAAGAAATGACAAACCGTCTGCATTATTTGAAAGATATCCGGGGTATCGGTGTATTCACTGCACGCCCCGGCATGGGTAAATCTTATGCCCTCCGCTGTTTTGCTGCCAGCCTGAACCCAAGTCTGTACCATATGGAGTACCTGTGCCTTTCCACCATCAGCGTTTCAGAGTTTTACAAGCAGCTCTGTGCCATGCTCGGCGTTTCTGACAAAGGTGGCAAAACCGGCATGTTTCAGTCCATCCAGGAACAGATCACTTATCTTTACAAGGAAAAACGACAACCTTTACTCCTTGCCATTGATGAGGCACAGTACTTAAATACCGGTATCTTAAACGATATCAAGATGCTCATGAACTATGGTTACGATTCCGTGAATTATTTTACTTTAATTCTGTGTGGGGAATCCCATCTCAATGACACTCTTCGTAAACCGGTACATGAAGCATTACGGCAGAGAATTACCGTCCATTACAACTATACCGGTCTTAGCGATGATGAGGTCTCTAAATATATCCTGCATAAGCTCACACTGGCAGGTGCCTCTGCTTCCATCATTGATACTGCCGCACTGGCTGCTGCACACAGCTTTACCCAGGGCAATCCCCGGCTCATTGACAACCTGATGACAGATGCTCTGACCATTGGTTCCCAACAGGATAAGAAAGTCATTGATGCCGATATTATCAGAGCTGCCGTTGATAATCAGGGACTCTATTGATGAAGTTATCAAAGTACATATTTAAGGCTGTGACTCCTGTCATGGCCTTATTTCAAAAATAGCAACAGCTATGCCTCAAATAAGACCACGATACTAATGTGCAGTCATTCCACCCTGAGTCTGCAGTTTGTTCCGATGTGGCACAATCGGAGAGGGAATATCACCGAAATCAAAGTGCGGTTTGTACCTCTCACAATGTGCCGTCGGACACTATACCAGTAATTTCAGTTCTAATCAACTTTTACTTCATCATAATTTGTAGAAAACATCCTTTACAAGCTTTTTGAAAATCCCACAATTCTATATCTTGTTGCAGACGGATATTTAAACAATATCATCTCTCCAAATTCCAACAATGCCATTATATTAAAAATATTCATTTTATCCACACTAATACTGCTTGATATATGAGATTTATTTTCTTTAAAAATGATACCTTCGATATAGCCACACAATACTGACTCCGACACAATATTGTCTAATATGTATATATTCTGTTCCCCAATATTTTTGTATACAACATTTTCTTTTTCTTCAATATGTTTAACAATGCTTCTGCAATTCTTTGGATTTGATATTCGCATATAATAATATACATAATTGTATTTTCTTGCATAATACCCAGTTATCTTCTCAAACAATTGCTCCACCATTAGATCTTTGTCGTCATCATCATCTTCCCCCAGTATATTTTCAACATCAGCAACAAATCCTTCCATTTTATATCCATTTTTTTTAATTTTCTCTAGATACTCAAATTCAAAATGCGGATTCACCTTTCCTCTACTAAATATATTTCGATTATTCAAGACAAAATTCAGCCCTGTTCTATCATAAAAGTCGATATCACATATTTCATCTTGATTAAATCTAGTTATTCTTATATCATACACGTTTACTAGCCTCCTTTGAATCAATTAGCAACTTGCTATTCCTGGTAATCTTTGCACAACTATATATCCTCATTTACCAAT
>JBGVKL010000175.1:0-3268 GCA_045123675.1 Acetatifactor sp.
GAAACATAGGAAGAGGCAACCAAAGCTACCTGTACATGGGAAAAATAGTTTTTGTGAGAAAATAAAATACAGATTACTTTATAAGGCAAAAATATGGCAGCGAGTGTGGATAACTCGCTGCCATATTTGTCTACGGTCTGATAAGCCGCAGATTCCTGCGGCTTATTTCAATTTCTCATAAACCGCTCACATTTCGCCTCATATGTTTACACTTCAATACATAAGTACAAGCAATTCATAAAAACAATTTATTGCACAACATAAAATACGTAATAAAATTATTATTTGTGCATAGAAATAGTACCACCGCCACCAGTTATATAAAAAGTATCCCCCACTACATAATCTCCCGCACCGCTAACGAGATGTACTGCCAAAGAGGCAATTTCTTCTGGCAAGGCATATCTCCTGCTAGGATTGCTGGCATTATAAATACTGTCTCCATCCTTTTTTTGTAACATTGGCGTAGCTGTTGGCCCAGGAGCAATAGCATTTACCACTATGCCATGCGGAAGGAGCAAATCAGCCAGCCCTAGAGTAAATCCCTTAATTGTCCACTTTGACATTTGATATGGTGTCCAAGCTGGACGCAAGGCAGAAGCTGACGTCACATTCAATATATGGCCTTTTATAGAATTATCAATCATATATTTTCCCATAGCTTGACACATAAAGAATGTACCTTTGACGTTAGTATCCATTACTGCATCATATTCATCCTGCTGAATATCAAAAAAACCATTCTTAGTTATACAACCAGCTGAATTTACCAAGATATCAATTCTATTTTCACGAAATAAATTAGAGGCATGTTCCAGCTTTGCAGGTATATCCTCAATATGCCTGACATCCAAAACTAGGGCAGCGGCCACATCATCCGGACAAATACCTTCACCTGCATGTTCCGCCAGCCTTGCAAGCGCACTGTTTAGCTTCTCCTGACTGCTCCCTGCAATAATGACCTTAGCACCAGACTTTATAAAAGCTTCAGCAATTGCCAGTCCTATGCCACTGCTACCGCCTGTAATCAAAGCAATCTTCCCTTTCAGCAGATCACATCCATATTTCTCAATTATTACAGGCTTAATCTTCTCTTCCTTTAGCGATAAAACTACTTTTCTAAACAATGTTCCAATTCTTGACATAAAATCATCTTCCTAGCAATTTTTTTACTCTGCTGATAGTTGACGGGCTTACGTTTTCTTTTATGGCAGCTTTTGCTCTCTGCTTTAAATTCCCTTTCAATATGTTTCTGATTAACTTCAGTGCTTCACTTTCCTCATCATGGTCAGTAAATACTTCAAACACTATAGGCTTATCGCCTATATCAGCACCAAGAAAATTCTTACAAACAGCGGTAAACTCTTCCTTATTAGCGGCTGACATATACTCAAAGCCCAAATCCTCTGCATAGTGCCTGACCAGGTTTCGTGATTTATTACCATAATGACCGCCAGCAGCAATAAAATCATTCGTCCGTGTACCAAACATAGCCCCCGGATGCCAATAATTTTTAAATTCAGTACCTATGCCATTATTGATAAGCAAGATACGAATATTTTTGCCGATATGGCGATTGCCTAATACATTCATGTCATAAAAAAATGCTAAATCGCCCAAAATACAAAAACACACTTTTTCCTTATCGGCTAAAGAAGCTCCCAAAGTAGTGGACAACGCCCCATCTATCCCAAAACCGCCAGTATTAGCCGTGCTATGAATAGACGGATTTATCTGAGGCTTCTGGCATAATGGTGGGTAAATAACCGTGTTTAATTAATAACTGCATATTGAAAAACCATCTGTGTTCCTTTAGAGTATTAGTGACCAAACAAAAACTCTAGAGAGGTGTCCACAGATGGTTTCCACTAATACATTATGCAAAAAGTTACTCAATGTCAAGTCTGCAGTTATAGAAGGAGCAAATTTCTATACAGATGAGGACGGCGTTAACCATATTCTCATCCATGCCAGGCCTAATGTATGGCACGAGGATGACTGCCCGTTCTGCCATAAGAGATGCCGACGGTACGACAAGAAGAACCCTCATCCACGTATCTGGCGTGGGTTGGACTGGGGTGGTACTCTCGTTGAAATATCTTATGACACGCACCGCATTGAATGCCCCGAACATGGCGTGCTTGTCGCAGATGTCCCATGGGCTTATCCCGGTAGCGGCTTTACGAAGGACTTCGACCTTACTGTGGGGTGGCTTGCAACATACCTGCCTAGAAGCACTGTCTCTGAATATATGCGTATTGACTGGGAAACGGTCGGAAGGTGCGTCCACCGGACCATGAACGACATTGAACCGGAGATTTCCAGGCGGCTTGACGGACTCGTGAATATTGGAATTGACGAGACCAGCTACAAGAAAGGTCACAAGTACATTACGATCGTCGTCAACCATGACACTAACACAGTTGTATGGGCAGCACAGGGTCATGGCAAGAGTGTCCTGACACAGTTTTACAGGCAGCTCACACCGGAACAGCTTTCCTCTATCAGGGTGGTCACCGGCGACGGTGCGAAGTGGATCACGGAATGCGTGGATGCGTTCACCCCGGGCTGTGAACGCTGCGTCGACCCTTTCCACGTCGTTGAATGGGCGATGGAAGCCCTTGATGAAGTTCGCCGGGAGGTATGGCGTGAAGCTTACGATGAAGCCTTACAACTTGCCAAAGAACACCATGGAAAGAAAGGCCGTCCCAGCGCGGATGATGTCGAAGCTGCCATGGTAAAAGCTGCCAGGGCTAAAGCAAATGAGATAAAAAACTCCGCATACGCATTGGGCAAAGCACCTGAACACCTGACAGAGAATCAGCAGGCAAAAGTAGAGATGATTGCTAAAAATAACAATAGGCTTTACCGTGCCTATTGCATGAAGGAGATGCTCCGACTACTTCTGAAGATGAGGGATGCTAATGAAGCTGAAGTAGAACTGAAACAGTGGCTATGGCGGGCAAGCCACAGCAGGATAGACGCATTCAAAAAACTGTACCAGAAAGTCAAGCGCCACAAGGAGCATATCCTGAATGCGATAAGACTAGAGATGAGCAATGCCCGCATTGAAGCAATCAACAACAAGATCAAGTTGATCATTCGCAAGGCATACGGCTTTCGAAACATACAAAATATGCTGGATATGGTGTACCTTGTATGCTCGGATTTGAGGATTACACTTCCCAACCGAAAATCAAAGGTCACTTGATCAGCATAAACACTGGAATAGCGGATGAAAAACACCCACCATTACCCCTAAAGAGCC
>JBGVKL010000176.1:0-3049 GCA_045123675.1 Acetatifactor sp.
GTCTGCATCTGTACTCTCGGACCATTTGTAATCTTTGTACCATATTTTGCATTTACCATATGTTCCGTTATTGTCACATGTGCAAACTGAAATAAACTCCTTTGGTTTCTTGTCTTTCCGTAACCTTCTACTTTCACAGCATACGGAAATGATGACTTCGTATTCAAAACAGAGTAAGTACCTGTATAAAATGTATTTGCCGCTTGTATTCTCATAATATAACCTCCAATCCAAACGAAAAACAGCGTCTATTTTCACATTCAATCCCTTGAAAACAGACGCCATCCTTAGCTATAACATATATCGGCAAATATTCAATTATCTTTACCTATCGGAATGAAAACCTGTCTGAATGGGAACAAAACCATTACTGTACTACACTTCCTCATCCACCTTCTTCGATACAAGTTCCGATAAAGCATTGTTATATGTACCATTGCTCTTATAGGTTCCGCTTGTTCTTGCTGCCGCATTGGAAATACTGTTTGCTTTCATGGATACCTTATCAGCAAACGAATTATGTCCGGTAAAAAGTGTTTTGAATGAACTGATGTCTGCTTTTTTAAGTGCTTCCTCATCCAGTTCCAACTTATTACCCTTACCTACGGTAATACCGATTTTTGAAAGCATATTCTCATTAGACTCAGTAATTCCTGTCATCCACACAGCATTGCGTAATACATCTTTTGAATTGGAATTGCCAGCCTGTTCCACAACATCATTGTAATCTTCCACGAATGATTTCACAGCCTTTGTGATAGCTTCCCAATCATAATCTTCGACCTCGATTTCCTCTCCGGTCTTTTCATCCTTTTTCTTCTTCTCCCAGAGTTCATCATTATTTAAAGCATCTGCTGATTTCTTTAGTGCATCCGCTCCTGACTTCATAAGTGTAGATTTCTGTACAGTATTCCCACCGGAAGATGCCTTTTCTGCATCCTGCTTTGCATAATATGCCTTCAGCAATTTTCCATAACTGCCGTTTTTGATTGCCGCATAGTCAGAAAGATTAAAAGCACTGCCTGTTGACGGTGTCTGCATACCTCCAAACAAATAGGAATAATCTACATTGATGTTATATTTGCTTGCATAATCACTAAAACTATTTATCTCTGACATAGTAAGCACCTCCTACAAACGCACATCCACATGGGTATATGCAACTGTTTCCGGTACAGATACCTCTACCGGCTGTGCTATATCCGTATTAACTGTTTCGATCTTAACATCAACACCCACATTCTCGGTTTCTTCTGTGCCTGCCACAGTCTTATCCTCTTTTTCACCACCAACAGCATCCTTCTTATCTGTTTTATTATCTTTATCATCTGCTTTTTCATTCTGCTGATCTGCTTTTGCAGCTTCTTCCAATTCCTTGTTCGCAGTAGCCAATGTATTCATCTGTGCTGATTCTGCTAAAGCAGCCTTCTGCTCTACTTCTGCAAGTTCCTCTTTCTTTGCCTCAGCGTCTCCACCACGAGCTGAATCCAACTTGATTTCAGACTCCAGAACTCCGGCTCTGCCTTCCATCTTTGTAGCAACACTGCCCTGTACCTGTGCCTGAGCCATTGCGGAATCAGCAGAAATCATAGCCTTCATACTTGCCTGTGACAGACCTGTACTTTGCTTTCCGGCTTTCGGAGCAGTTTTCTTACTGCCACCAAGCATATCATCCATTGAAGATTTCTTTGCCTGCTGTTCTTTCCTTTGTTCAATCTGATGCTGTCTTAACTGATTATTCAAATCCGTAATCTGCTGCTGTATTTCCTGTCGTTTCTTCATTTTTTCTTCAATGCTCATGTCCTTGTTGGCAGAAAGCTCCTGCAACTGTTTCTGAGCATTGGCAATCTGGTTCTGAATATTCTTGCTGACAGAATCTGTTGCCGCACATCTATTCATTCCACCCGCAGGTGTGTTTGCTCCATTTAAACCGTTAATTCTCATATCCAATCCTCCTTGTTTTCCGAAGGAAAATGCGAACCCTCTGGTGAGCAGAGGATTTTTTCTCCTTGTTATCTACATAAGCGAAGCCATTGCAAACATATTCTCTTCTTCCGGTGTTGCTTCTCTATCTTCCACCTGTCCCATACGGTTCTGTGCCTGAGCCATTAAAGAATTTACTTTTTCCATTTCCGACTCATCGCACCATCCTTTTTCAATGCCTGCTTTTACTTCCTGCATATCGCCTTTTATTTCAGCTATGACCGCCCGTAACTGGCTTGTAGTCTTTGCCGCAGCAATCTTTCTTGCAGTCTTGCCGACATTTACACCAACACTACCACCTATGGTCTCGCTCTCTTTCTCAGCGTCCTCCGCAATTTCCGATTCCTCTGTTTCTTCCGCCTTTGCATCCTCCTCCGACCATTTCACATGAAATCCTTTGAAACGGTCACCAAAATGCTCTTTCAGCTCTGCTTCTACTTTTTTTCGCTCCTCAAGTTTCTCCTGCCGGATTTTCTCGGCATTATCTGTCATATCCTGTAATACTGTACTTTGCTTTATAGGTCTGCTGACTCCCCAGCCACCCCAATTACCATTTTCATCACAGAACCACCCTTGACTAATCATTTCTCGTCCCTGGGCAAGTTGCTGCTGCCTAAATCTCCTAGAAAAATCATTTAAAAACTTAACATCTTCTTCAAATTGTTTTCTTGTCGCCTCATCCGTTCCTAGCTTTCCTAAGAACTTAGGATTCACAACAAAATTAATATCTGATGAATTACCGTAGGTCTGTCCATAACTTACAGTCCCGACAAAAAACTTTGTTCCACTAATTTGCTTTTCCAACCCTTGAATATACTCAAGTCCTGCCGATACAGAATCCAGTATTGTCTTTTCGTAACTTACTCCTTCCTTCTGCACCGCAGTCTGGGAAACAGCATTTTTAGTGTCCTCTGTTTTTGAATCAAGCTTGTAATCATTTTGTACCGGGTACAGGTAATTACTTCCGATTCCCTTTACTGCCATCCGCATCATCCTCCTTGAAATATTGATTAGAAATCCGTTTCTCTATACACAGATACTTCTGCTATTTCCTATTTCGGAATAT
>JBGVKL010000177.1:0-104850 GCA_045123675.1 Acetatifactor sp.
AAACATCAGAGTGCCTTTCCCAACTTCAAAAAGAAAGGTAAGTCTGATGTAAAAATGTATTTCGTCAAGAATAATCCAAAGGACTGTATCTGCGAAAGGCACAGGCTTAACATTCCGACTCTTGGATGGGTACGTATTAAGGAAAAAGGGTACATACCTACAACAAAGGACGGATATGTTGTAAAAAGCGGTACCGTGTCTGTGAAGGGAGGAAGGTACTATGTTTCGGTACTTGTGGGTATACCGGATGCACGGGTTACCAATAAAAGTAATGAGGGCATCGGTATTGACCTGGGACTGAAAAGCCTTGCCGTTGTTTCAGATGGCAGGGTTTACAAAAACATTAATAAGTCAGTGGAACTTAGGAAGCTTGAGAAAAAACTATGTCGGGAACAGAGGGGTCTGTCCCATAAATATGAGAATTTAAAGAAAGGAGGAGCCATTCAAGGGGAGAATATACAAAAGCAGAAGCTAAAAGTACAAAGGCTTCATCAGAGGATAGAATGTATCCGTACCGATTACATCAATAAAACAGTCGCTGAGATAGTGAAAACCAAGCCATCTTATATAACGATTGAGGATTTGAATGTATCGGGTATGATGAAGAACAGGCATCTTTCAAAAGCTGTTGCATCACAAAAGTTTTATGAATTCAGGGCAAAGCTGAAGGCGAAATGTGATTGTAATGGCATTGAATTGAGAGTGGTTGACAGATTTTACCCGTCGTCAAAGATGTGTTACTGCTGCGGATGTATCAGGAAGGACTTGAAACTTTCTGATAGAATTTACAAATGTGAATGTGGCTATGTTGAAGACAGGGATTTTAATGCAAGTCTTAATTTAAGGGATGCTGTGACTTACGAAATTGCATAATCAGGCAAACGTAAGTATGTACCGAAGGCTATTTCGGGAATTTACGACTGTGGAGTGTACATGAACCTGCAAGTAGCGTGTTGCCTGCAACCGCAAAAGCATACACAATGAAGCAGTAATAAGTATCCGTGAGGACTTCAATTTCTCGATGTGTTAAGTATATTTAAACACATTTTGAGTGGCAGGAAAAAGAAAATGGAAAAAATGAAGTTTATTGACTACTTAAGAAAAGTCAATGAGGAAGAAAGTGAGTTTGATGCCTGTGTTGGAGATGTGGATATGCCGGCAACCTACTGTGGTGATTCAGATATGTATCTGGATAATCCATATCTGCATGAAAAGTATGGTGAGCTGCTTGATGCAGAATGCTATATCATTGATGGCAGAAAACCCTATGACACACCGGTATGTGTAGTGGATGATGTCAGTGATGAATTAGGACATGCATTTTTTATGTCTGCTGCCGGATACTGTGATGTAACAGAGTATTCTAAACTGTTTGAAAAAACAGAAGAAATGGAATTTCCCAATATTCCGGAGTATCAGAGGGAATATGCGGGAGATGCCTATTACTGCGTTGATGTCACGGATTCCGTAAAAGATTCTTTTGGAAGATACTTTCATGGTCTTGTTAAGGCAGAAATATCATTTCCGGTAGGTGCCTATACTACGGAGGAAGAGGCGCATAAATCTGCGAAGGACACAGTTGTGGAATGTCTGGGATTAAAGGACAGGGTAGAGCTGTGTGCCAACACTATGTTCCTTGTCTTTAAAGATGGTTCAGTGCTGAAGTTTTATGCTTCAGAAGAGGCTTTGCTTAAAATTGTTAAGAAGCCAGAGCAGAGAGAGGCTTGTTATGGAGAGTGCTTCAAAGCGGATGAGCTGACGGCAATAAAAGGACATTACCTGCGTGCCTATGAAGTATTTTTCGATGAATGTATTGAAAGGGCAATGGAAGGTGTCCGCAACGGGGAATACCCTTTGGAGATGTGTGTTACCGGTATTGCCAATGAGCTTTTTGAAGAATATGCGCAGGCAGAACATGTGGCTGGGTATTATCTTTCGGTTTATAAAGAAAGGTCCTCTCAGATGTGGAAAGCAAACATGGAAGGCAGACAACCGACTTCTCAGGATATGGAAGTTGGGGAAATTCTTGTACGGTTGTGCAGGGAGGTGTGATTATGGAATCGAAAGATAGTGTATTACACGATAATCCGGCAGCAGGTACACAGGATGATTCGCAGTGTCTGAATTTTATGTGTTTAAGCTGTGCAAGGCTTGGTGCGGATTGTAAAGGAACAAAGTGTCAGGTATGGACCGGATGTGTTTATAAAATAACTCAAACGGCTACTTGACAGCAGAAGCAACAATAGCCTACAATATAGTTGTGACATGTTGTAGGGAAAACTACAAAGGAGTGAAGAAAAATATGTCAGAAAGAGAAATGTTACAGTTGTTATTGGAAAAGATGGGTGTCATGGAATCTAAGATGGATACCATGGAATCTAAGATGGATGCCATGCAGAGCGATATAACAGAGATAAAGGGTGATGTAAGGAATTTACAGCTTACTGTAGAGAACGAACTGCGACCTAATATACAGCGTATCGCAGAAGGACATCTGGATCTTGCAAGAAATCTTAAACAGGCACAGATACCGAGTCAGGAATTGGAAATTTTAACAGTCCGTGTTAATTATCTGATGAATGAAATGGATATTCTGAAACGAAAAATATCGTAGTAGCATATATGGGAGTGAGGCAGTTTTGCCTGACTCCCTTTTATTTTAAGAAGGAGGATAAAAACCATGACATGTGAAATGTGTGAATATTGTCGCTATCCGAGAACGGCGGATGATAATGGCGGATTGTGTAGGTGCCGGATGTTGAAGGATAAGACAATTGAGGTTTATGTCGGTGGTGGAGAAACACCATCCTGGTGTCCTAGAAAAGAAGCGGAAGTGGAAGTAAGGGATGCTGTGGCAGAAGCAGTAAGAGAGGTTTATAAGAAGTGTGGAATGGAAATGGATGAGTGTGTTGATAGGTTGCTGCATGTATATTACAGTGGCAATATCAGCAGACAGGAAATTTGCAAACTGCACTGGAAAGATAAACCAATGTCTTTTGCAGATGTGTTCAGGGAAGTTGAGAAAATGGGGCATGTGGACTGGGTGTATGTATTTAATACAAACAGAAATTATATCGTAGATACACCTTATGTAGAGGGAAGCTATGGATATATAAAAGAACATGGTCTGTATACTTCTGATGAAACAGTTGAGAACTTTCTTTTTAATGAGGAAGAAGGGGAACTGTATATCTATTACTTTAGAAGATAGGTAACACTTGATGCTGGATGAAGAAACCTTATTCTTGGAATGATGAATAAATTAGAGTGAATCGCATATAATACTGTAAAGCAAATGACAGTCATTTGCTTTACATGTATAGATTTATGTGTTAAACTCTAATTAGAGAAGGAGGATAAAATGATGGCACAGATGATGGTTAATTTCCGTATGGATGAGGAATTGAAAAAAAACATGGAAGAAACCTGTAAAGAACTTGGTTTAAGCATGTCAACGGCTTTTACTATATTTGCAAAGAAGATGACGAGGGAAAAGAGGATACCATTTGATGTTTCCGTGGACCCGTTTTATTCGGAAAGCAACATGAATTATTTGGAAAAGGTAATAAAGGATATTGACTCCGGAAAGGCAGTTCTTGTCGAGCATGAGCTGATTGAGGACTAAAGCATGAAGATACTATGGGAGGAGAATGCCTGGGAAGAATATCTGGAATGGCAGTCTTTGGATAAAAAGACCTTAAAAAGAATAAATATGCTTATTAAGGATATACAGAGAAACTGTTATGAAGGAATAGGAAAACCGGAACCTTTGAAGAATCATTTAAGTGGTTGGTGGAGCCGTAGGATTGATGATGTGAATCGTATTGTTTATAAGGAGAAGGAAGGAAAAATTATTATAGCCTCCTGCAAAGGGCATTACGATAGCTGATGAAAATTAAACAGGATGTGGAAAGGAAGTGTGATGTATTGCACTTCTTTTTTGTTGAATGAAACTGAATGAAAAAGGAGGAGTACCCTATGAAGTGGAATGTAGGAGAAGTAGAAAAAGAAAAAATCAAAGACGAGATTGGACTGGAGATTCCAATCGGCAGACTATGCTGCTTTAAGCCTGTGGGAAGTGATGAAATTTTGTTTGGTCATTTGGCCGGAGCTATGGTGCACGATTTTAAGAATATGTCATTCGTCTATCTTTTAAAGTGTGAGGAAAGAGTGTATTACTCAAATGATGTAATTGTGGCACCAGGAGGTATTTATAGTGCAAGAGAGGCAGCGAAGTATTTTAAGGAGGACAAAAAGTATGGAAAACGTGAAATTTATTGATAGGATAACTATGTATCTGGAAACTTCGCCTGGGCAGAGGAGAGTGAAAGTTGGAAACTGTATTTATATTACGCTACAGAGTGGGCTTAATGTTAAACTCTACTGTGTATCTAATGCAGTAATCGCGGAAGTAATTAGTAAGGTGAATGGTAAGGTTGATGGAATTGAGCTTCCGTTTGCCAATTATTTTGAGCCAACGCAATGTTCTCCGGTAGCTAGGAAGTGGACGCAGTATATTGAGAATGGGAGATGGTATTTTTCGGACCAGTACCCACATGTGCTGCCAACGGATGAAGATTATGATAATCTTGCGCATGGTATCCATGAATTTATATCCCTGTATGAAGCAGAGATGCCTTTGACAAGGAGGAAATTTGATTAAACAATTCCTTCTTTTTTATTGCCTTATCCCGTGCGTAGATGCCGGGTTGATAGGATGGGTGCGATAAGAACTGTCATAAAAGGCACACGTTAGTAGCGTAAACGATGACCTTATGAATTACTGCATATTCTGTATGTGAAGCCCGGCATAACCGGAATGCGAAAGCAGAGTAACGATTTAGTGTATGCGTGTGGCATAAGCGAGTGAGCATGGGAAGCCATGTGTGTTTTTCCCTTTATGAATTTGAAAAAATGAGTAAAGGAGAAAAACATGAAGAAGAAGGAGTGTAAAGAAAAATACTATGTAGCCAGTGTCTCATGGGGTAGGGATTCTACGTGGATGTTGGAATATCTTATTGAGAATAGATATCCTATAGATTTGGTTATATTTGCAAATACCGGTATGGAGTTTGATGCGGTGTATAGTGTAAGGGATATGTACCTGAAAAAGCTGAAGGCTTATGGAATACGTTATGTGGAATTAGACATTTCCGGGGAGTTTGTAAGGAGGATGTTTGAACATAATATAAATACCAGAGATGGCAGTGAAAAGATTGGGTATGGCTGGTGTGGCGGTCCCTGTCGCTGGGGAACATCCCTTAAAATGGAAGCATTAGGACGGTATTATCGGACGCAGTTATCCGGATATGACGTGGTAGAATACGTTGGAATTGCTTCGAATGAGGCATCCCGGGTAAATGAGGAAGCGGTAGAAAATGGCAAGAAAATATATCCTTTGGTGGATGCAGGTTATACAGAATCCATGAGCCTTTTGAAATGTTATGAAAAAGGTTATTTGTGGGAGGAAGACGGTGTGAGATTATACGATTATCTTGACCGGCTTTCCTGTTGGTGCTGTCGGAATAAAAATCTAAGGGAATTAAAGGCTATGTTCTATTTGTTCGATAAATATTGGAGCCGGTTGAGAAACCTGCAGACGCGTCTGGCAGAACCCATGAAAGGGGAAGGAAAGAGCGTGTTTGATTTGGAGCAGAGATTTAGAAAAGAAGGGTGGCAGAGTAGCTGGATAGATATAGCTAACAATATGGATGTTACCCAGGAAGGAGGTTGATGTGAAAATGGAAGAAATGAAAGATGATATGCTGACTGTAAGTGAAGCTAACATTGTGAAGGCTGTGTGGGATGCCGGTGGTGAAATCGCACTGCAGGATCTGATTGTAAAACTTCGCGATTATGGCAAGGAGTATGCCAGAACAACGGTAGTTACCTTCTTGATAAAAATTGAGGTAAAAGGGTACGTAAAGACCTATCGTAAGGGTAAGAATTCTTATGTTTGTACCTTAAAGAGTGAGGAAGAGTATAAGGAAAAACTTTTGCGTGAAATGGTAGACTGTTGGTATAGTGGAGATATTTCTGCTATGGCCGCTAAGTTGGCAGATATGCAGGCAGAGAGTAAGTAATATTGAATTAAAAATGATTTCAGTGTATAATATATACTGAAAGGAGGATGAAACCTATGATGTCTTCTGTAAAAGGATACTATAATGGAGAGCGTATCGTAACAAGTGAGGAAGTAAATCTGGTTGAGGGGCAGGAAGTTATTATTACTATCCTGGATATACCAGCCGTCACTTCTAAAAAAATAGATTTGAAAAAATATGTGGGCAGAGGGGAAAAGATGTTTTCCGGGGATGCTCAGGAATATATTAAGGAGATGAGAAATGACAGAGATGCGTAAGGTGTTTTTGGATACTGCTCCTATAATCTATTTTCTGGACGAAGATGTAAATTACTTTAAAAAGATGGAATGTATTTTGGAAAAGTGTTTACAGGATGGTGTAATATTAGTCACTTCTGTGATTACCTGTGCGGAATACTTCACTTATCCATTAAGAACCGACAATTATGGTAAAATCAGTGCATTTGAGGATTTTATGAAAGATTGTGTTGGTATGGTAAAGCCGGTAGACTGGAATGTTGCGGTAAAAGCAGCTTCGATTCGGTCACAGTATAAAGATTTCAAGACGGTAGATTGTTTGCAGATTGCAAGTGCGTGTATTCAGAATTGTGATGTGTTTTTAACAAATGATAAGCAACTGCGGCAGTTTCAAGAAATTCGGTGTGTTACTGTGGATGAATATTTGCAACAGATGTAAGAGAGTGTGAATTTCACACTCTCTTTTGTATTTAAAAGGAGGAGGAAAACTATGGGTAAATATGAAACCATGGTAGCATTCCTTGATTTGGATTGTCCGCAAAGCGCATGTGAGTGTGAGCTTACTTTGGATGAAGCGGACAAGTCAATTTCGGAATGTGAGGCCATGCTTCAATATTCACTGGAAGGATTACAGTTAAATCCGGATTCAGAGCAATGGAAAGATGAAGTTGCTTCTTGGAGACGAATGCTTCAGGAAGCAAAAAAAGCCAAAAGGAGGATGCTGGCTAGCGCGTGACGCATATTGCGATAGCGAAGGGCGAGCAATGAATATATGATATTTTACCAAAGCCTTGGCGGTGCCTTAGTGGTGCTAATGGAAGTCGAGAGGTAGTGGGTATGCGTAAGCCGCATACTTTTTTTGGAAAAGAAACATATATTGCTTTGGTCTGGTGGTAAGGATTCCACAGCGACTGTGTACCTTGCCAAACTGTATAATGAGCCGCTGGATGAGATTATCATGAGTGAGGTCATGTATGATTCACAGCGGAATATCTCCGGAGAGAATCCGGAACATATGCGTTTTGTAAGAGAGGTGGCAATACCACTCTTTGAAAACTGGGGATATAAGGTTACGATAGTAAGGGGTGAAATAGACTACCTTACTTTTTTTAACCGTGTAATTGAAAGGCCCAGGAAACATCTGGAAAACACAGGAAAATGTTTTGGATTTCCCTGTGGTGCCAGATGTGGAATACGGAGGGATTGTAAGGTCCGTCCTATAGAGAAGTATTTAAAAAGTCTTGATGGGGAAATTGTACAGTACTGCGGTATATGTGCAGATGAAACGACAAGGCTTTGTTCCATGCATAAGAGTGGTAAAGTGTCACTGCTTGAAAAGTATGGTGTAACACAGGAGGAGACGAGGGAGCTTTGTTTATCACAAGGACTCTTTTCTCCTTCCTATGAGTATTCTGAACGTGGTGGTTGCTGGATGTGTCCGTTTGCAAAGCAGGCGGAGCATGAGGCGATTAGAGCAATGGACCCGAAGTTGTGGGAGGAATTTGTTTCCTTAGAACAAAGAGAGGATATTGCAAATAAGCGTTGGAATGTTTTTTCAGAGACACTTTACGAACGTAACCTGCGGATAAACGTATATGCAAATCAATAATAGAAAAAGGAGGAAGTGTTTCGCAGGAACACAAAGAACATATGTGTAAAATAGGTTATTATCATAACAAAGAAGTGATCCTTGGTTTAAAAGCGTATTTAGTATTAAAGTGTAAGCTGCCTCTTGCCGGATGTGAGAAGTTTGAAGGTGATATGGAGAGCGAGTATATCCGTAGCATGGAGGTTTATGATTTTTCATTGGGGTATCCTCAGAGTATTCAGGATATGGAACTGAGTATGAATGTGGAAGTGAAAAATGCTGGTGTAAACCTCTGCGAAAGGTGTGTTAAAATCAGTCTTTATCTTAATTACAAAGAAGAGACAGCTATTGCATCTGTATCGCAGACAAAGCATTGTGCTACCATTTTTTCTTCTGATTGCAGTGAGGAGGCATATAAGGCGTCTGTAAATTATGCAGTAACCATGATTTGTAATTTCAAAACCTATATGGAACTGCTTGCAAGGAAGAGAGAAGAAAGGGTGCGCAATATTATTGATGTAAATCTTTGGCGTCTTACAGAAGATTCTCCGGTACTTTACTTTACTACCAGTCAGTTGAAAGCAACAACAGGGTTGTCCGTGGATAAATCGGATTATGGGCTCTGCTGCACAATGGATATTGACTATGTAAACAGAAGCCTATCGAAGGAAGAGATGTATTATCTTAGTAAACTGGCACTTGTAAAATATGATATCGGCAGAGGACTTGGAACATCTGACGTTTTAGATATCCGTCTTCCAAACGGTGAGGTGTATATTCTCTTTGTCGAGGAGGATGGTGTTGTAACAAGGCTGGATGTCAAAACATGGAAAGTAATGGAGGAGTAGGAGATGATGAGGTATGCATTGTACAGGGAAGTAAAAAGAGTACCTATGGATTTTAACTATCCGTTAAATACTGTGTGGCATGGATTTCTCTTTCGGCGTGACTATTGTTTAAGTGATAGTAGGGACAAAGGGAGAGATGTGATTTGTACAAGATGTAAAGCCATGGCAGATGCGCTTGGCGTAAAACGTTATGCAGATACTTTATGTCCTATGTGGAAAGAGTATTTTAAACCGGTAGATGATGTAATGAAGCAGTTGTGTGAGCCGCCGGTTGGTGAGGGGTATCAGTGCTGGGAAACCACCAGTGAAGGTTCTCCTGTTAGCCCGGTGTTTGAAACTTTTGAAGCACTCTGCGAATGGTGTGCAGAACATCTTACGTTATATGCGTCACAGAAGGCGTCGAAAGATGTCTGGATGGAGTGGTTAAAATAGTTTATTTGGAAGGAGGAGTAATCCCTGTTGCCTTATGGCAGCAGGGATGAAGTATTTTATGGCTGTTTTTAAAAAATTAGACTGGTGGAGCATTATGGATGGTCTTGATGAGCTTATCGACTATGATTACAGGGGTAATGAGAAAGGTAGTCTTTATTGGGATTATTACTATGAGCAGATATTGGAACTGAGTATGTTGGCTGCGGATATGTATAATGAGCTGGATTCTATCAAGGGCGCGATGTGGCGGTTGCAGTTGCCGGAAAAGCAGATTGAATTCTGTGAGGAGGATTCCTGCGCGCAGACATGCATTGCATGGTGGAATACAGCAGCCTGTATGCTTTCGGATATTGATATGGGCGTCTTGCTTGAAAATGAAAATCTGTATGGCACGGAAGAAAGTGAAGAGAAGGCGAAAAGAATCCGGGCACTGGCAAGGTTAACAAAGAAACAATATATGGAGCTGCAGACTTTAGTCCTTGGTTTTATTATGAGATATCTGGAATTGGTAAATGCATTTGAAGTAATTGTGTCATGTATCAGGGAATTAGATTATCATCAGTCTCCGGTGCAGGGTAAAACAGGTGTAGAACTTGCAGATGCTGCTTATTTATAGAGTGGTATCATGTGTAGTGCTTATTTCGGTGAAAGGGAAGGCTAAGTAAGGAAATAAGCAAGAAAGATAATCAATTTTGAAAAAAGGAGGAGTAACAGCCGGTGAGCTGTGAAGTGGATTTTATGGAACTTGTGAATATTTACAGATATGAGCTTTTGGAAGATGGAACCATTAAGGAATCTGTTTTCCAGGCGGAAGAGAAGCCTAAGTCCTATGTATTTGTAGGACAGGATGTTGCACCCAAAAAGGTATTTAAAGATACTATTGGAAGAATTACAAACCAATATGAGCCGGTAGTTTACCTGGTGGAGAGTAACAGAGAGAAAGCTAAGAACGTATTTTTAAATTGTTTCTATTTTCGTAAGGGATTGTTGAGTAATAGCATGGCGGATATTCAGAAGAAGATGGACAGACTGGATGCACAAATTCGCAGGTTAGAGGACGAGTAAAGAGAGGTAAAAAGGGGAATGGTATTATTATTCCCCTTTTTAGTAATTTACTTGTAAAAAGGAGGAAAAAAGTAATGGAAAGTGTATTCAAAGTTTATATTACACCCAGACAAATGCGGGAGGTATTTGAGGATGTAGATAACTACAATGTGAGGAGTTATACTTTTTGTGGAATAGAGAAAGCAAGGGACTTTGATGCAGAGGCATGTTCGGATGCTGAATGGGATGCGTTACGGGACACACCATGTCTTTACAGGATTTGTTTGCGCCATGATGAGTGGCTGACGTATTTGATAGGTACGTATAAATCGTGGATGCATGTAAGAAAGGCAATACGTCGTAGAGAGCTTGCGCTTGAACGATATGTTTATTCGCAATTTAGGCAGACAAGGGAATTGTTCTGGCGTGCGGAACATGTCAGGGGATATCAAAACCTCTACTATATTGTGAAGGTGATGCAGGCCTCCAATGGTCAGTGGTATGCCTGTAAAGGCAGTGTTGACCTATCAGTGGAAAGAGGATTATCCTATGGGGAAATTATAGATGCAATTGAACCTTATGGATACAAGTGCATAAAAGATGTTAGGCTAGACCATGGGGAGGATGCTTACGGATATATAGCTGAGTGTGCTTTTGAACGGATGCCGGAAGATGGGATGTGGCGCCTAAGTAATTTCTATGACTCAAAAGAAGAGATAATTGCTTATGTAGAAGCGGATATGTTGAAAAGATGGTGGTAATTTTGCTATGTGTGGTGATAGATAGCATATTATTAACCATTGAGAATCTGGGGAATGGATTGTAAATATGACTTTCGAATTAAGGGTAACAGGATGAACCTGTTGCCCTTAATTTTTTTGGTAAAATAGAACATGCGTTTGAAAATCATTGTATAAAACTGTATAAAACTGTATAAAGTTGTATAAAAATGGTAAAATTCTATATTATATTGTAATATTTTCATTGATTTTCGTTAGAGGGGGTGTATATCATAGAAGTATAGTGGCAGGAGAGGAAATGATTATGTTGCAATATGTAGGAAAATGCGTGGCTGGAATCCATATGGCAATGTCAAAACTGCAGTTATTTGTTTCTACATGGTCTTTTCTGACGTTTGACCGGTTTAAAGATGCAGGTGACGGTGGAACAGGCCGCTTCTGGAGACGCTACGGAGAACTGACAGACGATACATTTGAAATGATTCTGATGGTATACCGGATATTGATGATAGTGGCGGTGTATGCATCAGGCATTGCGATAATTGTGTCGGCGATTATCCTGATATGGAATTCACGTAATAGAGACAGGCTTGGTGAAAGCAAAAAATATGTGGTTCAGGTTTTAATTATTTCTGCACTAATATTTAGCGTTGCGGGGATAGTGGAATTGGTGCAGTCCCTGGCAATCTGATTTGGCGGGTAAGTGCATGTATTACATGATTACATAAAGAAAGCATAAAAGCATATAGGGAGGAAAGAATATGTTGGAAGTGATGGATACATTTGTAATTGCAGCATCGGTGAAGGTTGAGGAACTGCTACAGGCAACGCCCCAGCCGGGAAATGCGCTGGAGCCTGTAGAAAGTATAGTAAAGGATTATGGCGCAGGCGGATTGAGTCTGGTGCAGACAATATTTGTATATGCATTGGCTATTTCCTTGATCGTGGCAGCAGTATTGATGGTTATACATGGAAGAAACCGTAGTAAGACAGGTGAAATCAAGGATGGAATCGGCTGGCTTATTGGTGGAGGTATCCTGGGATTTTCTGCACTCGGTTTGGTTGTATTTTTACAGAATATCGGTGCAAGTTTGTTTTAGTTTGAAGCATGCGGGATAGGGAGGTTTGACTACCTCCCTTATTTTATCTTGATACACAATTGGAGAATGAGATGGGATGGATAAGATGTGTGGGACTGCTGTGTGAGCAGTTTGCTGTGAGATTTCAAATCTGTATAGCTAATGTGGTGGCATGGTGGAGCGTTAGAAATCCAATGGATATTATTAATGGGGCAGAGCCGGATTTGGTGCAGGAGGGAAAGATGATAGACCTGTTAGGGACGGATGACCTATTTGTAATAATAAAGAGGGATGCCCTACTGATAAGTGTAGTAGTAATCATCGGGCTTCTTATAACGATGCTTTTTATTCGACGTAGTGAGAAACTTGCTGACCGCAAGGAAGATATAATGCACAAGCTTTTGATTGTATTTCTGATAGCGTCACTGGTTTCTATATTAAACATAATAAGTATTCTGGTAGAAGGAATATTCCAATAAGAAGAAAAAGGGTGGTATTTTATATGGCGCATGGAGTGCATGAGGTTCCAAGACCTCTAAGGGATGAAGATAAGTGGTTTAAACTGACAAAAAGGCAGTGGGCTATTGTTCTGCCGGCTGTGATTTTGTCAGTGTTGATAATTAAGCTTTTTCATGCAGTTCACCTGCTTCCGGTAGGGGTGGCGCTGACAGTTATTATTCTGTGTGTGGCAATTATTCTTGCGTGGTTTGAGTTGCCTCCGGAAAAATACTTGTTTGGAACAGGAGTGAAAATAGAAAAACTGGTATTGCGTCTGTTGAGAAAAAGACTGTCTAAAAATAAGAAAATTTATACCAAAAATTACGATAATGGCTATAGGGAATGGGGAAAGAAGTTATGAATTTTATTAACCAGATATCTTATTACGTGAATATGATTGGTGCGGTAGTTCTTATTACAATCGCAGGTATCATTGCTGTTTTATTCTATTTTATTAAAGTGAAAAAAGTAACTGCAAATGTAGAGCGTATTGATACATCAAAATTCCGCAGGGAGGACAGTATTTACTACGTGCCGTTTGATAATGTAGTAACAAAAGACGGAACTCCGGATGGAGAGGGTATGATTGTATTTCCTAACAACTGTTTTGTCGGGGGAATATCTGTGCGCGGATTTGATTATCCTTCAGCAAGTACGGAGGAGAGGATTGATGCACAGGTGTATTCCGTTCAGTTTTTTAATGTAGTAGAAAAACCAACTTCTTTCCGTCAGTCAACGAAAAGGGTGGACTTATCAGAGAATATAACATACCATGAGGAAATTTTAAAACGTCTGTCTTTGGAAAAACTGGAGTTAGATGCGCAGTATAAGGAAACCATGGTGGCAGCGGAAGATTATTTGGATATGCCCGATGAGTATGAGCGCTACGAAAAGAAGATGAGGGAACTACAGAGAATATTGTATGCAAAAAGGCATCAGCTGGAGGAAGTGTCTGCGGAGATTGGTTATATGAAATCCATGAGTGGGGATGCCTCTACGGATGCTGTTCTTGGGCAGAAATCTTCACAGATTATTTTTACATACCGTTATAACCCTTCAGAACATTCACAAGAACTTAGTCAGGAAGAAATTTATGTAGAGGCAATGGAAAAACTTTCAGCGACAGCATCTTCGTATGGAGAGGCGCTGGCCGCCGCGCACTTTAAGAGCAGACGGCTTACCGGAAAGGAATTAATAGGACTTATTAGAAAACATTCTTCTCCTATAACAGGGGAAGAATACAACCTGGCAGAATTAATGGAATCGTCTTATGCAAATTTATTTATATCATCCGATTCGCTGGTGGAGGAATGTAAGAAAAAAATAGGTGAGGAAGAGTATAGAAAGAAAATGGAGGCTTATCAGAATCAGGTAAAGGAGACATTGCGTATTCAAGGGATAGACCGCAGACGTAATGGCGAGAAGCTGAAGGAGGAGTCTATGGAGAAAGCTTATGTGCAGATGCAGGAGAGGGGGATTATATAAGATATGAAGTTTCTTTATACCTTAGCGCAGTATAAGTCTGTATTTTTACTGATATTTGAAATTTTGTTGATTATTGTGTTGGTAAATATTGCCCGCTCTATGTATGAAAAATGGAAACGTTCGCAGACTGAGAGACAAATGGAGGAAAACCAAAAAATTCTTACCAGTGGAAATTTTACCGGGAAATTGAGGGAAGAAAAGCGACAGAGCGTGGTGAGGCAGATGACGGCACCGCATGGCGTAGATGTTGGACCTAATTCCTATATGTCTATTTCAGATGGTGGAAAAGAAGTGTATGTAAGAAGTGTGACATTAATACAGATGCCTCGTACAGTGCGTTATGCGGATACCTTAAAGCCACTTCTTAATTTTCCTAATTGTACATCCACCTGTTTTGTGGAACCGATTGACGGTGCGGAGATGGAGCATAAGCTGGATAGACAGATTAATATCCTTGGCTCAGAAAGGCTGGCTGAGAAAGGGGATGTGAACCGTATCAGAAGGCTGGGTGAACAGGAGGCGGAAGTAACCGAGTGGGCGAAAGCGGTGGAAATAGGAGACAAAAAATTCTTCAATGTGGGATTCCTTTTTACGTTTGTAGGGGAGAGTGTGGAAGAATTAAATAAGATTACGGACTCCTTCCGTAGTCTGGCTCTGAACAAGAAGATGGATATCTCAAACTGTTATGGGGTACAGTCGGAGGCTTTTTTGTCAAATATGCCATTTAATCGTGTTGGCAGTAGTGTGTTTAAAGAGATTGATTCAGATGCTGTGAAGATGTTTTTAATGGATCAGGGGTCGGTATCTGTGATTTTAAATTATACAACGGACTATTTCTCGCATAAGCGCGGGGTACCTCTTGGAAGAAATTTATTTACCGGCATGCCTTTTATATTTAATCTGGCAGAACCTTCGCATGATGGTATGACTTGTATAATGTGCGGTAAAACACGTTCCGGTAAATCTGCAACGATAAAAATGCTGATAGAGAGAATGATTCCCCAGGGATGGCGTTTTGTGTCCATTGATTCGCAGACAAGGAAAGGAACAAGTGGTGGAGAATATGTAACGAGCGCAGTAATAAATGCTGGCGTTAATTTTGAAATCAGTTCAAAAAATGAGAATATTTTAAATCCGTTCCATGTAGAGGAGAGTACAGAATTTGTTCGTACAGGTGCGGATAGTGGCTATGAAAAGAGAACTCTTGACTTAAATGGTGCTATTACGGAAATTGTGTATGCTCTTCGAACCATGATTATCAATGGAGCGAAAACAGCAGATGGGACGAAGGAAAATGTGGAGCTGGATGCAGTATTTGATTCCGATGTTACCACAATATTGACGGATGTGGTAAAGGAGTTATTCCGGGAAAGAGGGATTGTGCATGGAGATGCAGACTCATTATATGAGGAAGCGGATATTGTAGAGGATGGTATATTGCAGGCGGGGTATGTTCCTAAGCTGCAACCGACCATATCAGATTGTTATAAGAAAATATTGTTAGGACGCCGGGCAAACCGTGATGTAAAGATGGAGGATGTTTACAAGTATATAGTAAACAATCTGCGCGAGAATGTACGGGAACTGTACTACGCACCGGAAAGCGGGGTGTTCTTGTCAAAACAGGAGTATGATGCTTTACCATTGAGCAGTGGAACGAAGGGTGGACGTATTTATACGAATGAAGAAGACGGGGAAGAAATCGTTGTGGAGATTAAGGGTATCCGTCCGTATTTTGATGGTCAATCAACACTGACATTATCAAAGGAATGTCCTATTACGAATATTGATATTTCACAGCTGACGGAAAGTGAAAGACGTGTGGCACGAGAAATAGCAGTACGTTTTGTAAATGAACATTATATTAAGAAGAATAGTGAAAATCTGGAACATGCAGACAAATTGGTATGTATTGTTGATGAAGCCCATGAATGTATGCAGTACCGGTATGGCAGAATGACATTTGCAAATGCGGCAAGAACTGCTGCAAAGAGAAATGTTGGAATCATTTTTGCAACACAGACAGTAGCAGAGTGGGAGAGACATCCGGAGACTCTGGATATTTTAAGACAGGCCTCTGTAAAGATGATTTTCAAACAGGATGGACAAGATAGGGAACTGATAAAGAAGGCGTTGAATATAACAAATTCCCAGACGAGCATAATAACAGATATGCTTGGTGTTGTTACGGATAAAGATGATCCTGAGGCTGCATCTAAACACAGGGGAGAGATGTGCGTGATTGATGGGGAGCAGGTTATATTCGTAAAGGTAGATTACTTAAGGCAAACAGAAGAGCTGGCGGTAGAGACGGATGCGGCGAAGGTAATAAGAAAACAGGTAGGATACTATGGATAATAAGCGGAGTACTTGGAAAGTAAAAAGAATAAAGTTGCTTCTTTTTGTTGTGGTGTTGGCATTCTGCTCTGTGACAAAAACATCTTATGCAATTGATTTGGTGGACGAAAACAGTGCGCAGTATGAGGAAATATATGTAACAGGTCAAACGGGTACAATACAGGGGAATGCTCCGTCCGGTAGTGTCAGGGAAGTCGGACCGTTAGAAGAATTATTATCGGTTATGTTTGCCAGTCTGGCGGATGATATTAATTTTATGCTTATAAATGGTCCGTTGGATTTAACAATTGATGGAATTGTTTATGGCAGGATGGAACGTAATGTGGTAATGGACGTGGCGAGGTTTGGCTTGGAGGAAAATAACCCTTACGGAATATTTGGAGCCAGCCTTTATTACATACTCCGTGATGTGGCATTTGCTGTAATACCGGTAGTCATACTGATACTACTTGTAATACAACTGTTTCATAATACACAAAGAGGAAGAATGCGGTTAAAGGAAGTGGTTACAAACGCAGTAGTGTTTTTTGTGGCAATGATTTTAACGCCGTACCTTTTGGAGTTCTATATTTTTGCGCGTGACGCATGTATGTATGTAACGGGAGATGGGTTTTCGAATCTCCTAACGTCTTTAAACAGTGGTTCGATAGACTTGGGGAATGGCATATATGATACCATGCGCAGAAATTATAACGACAACAGGACATTGGTTAACAGTATATTTATGCTTGCAACATCCACCATGGGCTTATTTTATCTGTGGGATTATGTAAAAATAGCCATAATGTTGGCTCTGACTTTTGGATTATTTCCGGTATTATTGGTGTTCCGCTTTTTCAAACCGAGGATTTTACAGGACTGGATGGATATGATGCTTCCAAGCCTTGCGGTCCCATTTATTGATATGGTTATGCTTATGATTCCAACGGTAATATCAGCAGTTTATGCAGCTTTGTTTGGTTCGGGAAGCGGGGAATTTGTTATAGGCGTTGTAATGCTTTGCTGTGTATGGTCGGCAAGACCTGTGCGTGACAAGGTGCTTCAAAAGCTCTTTGGGTTTGATGGCAATGTGCGTGGTGCCGGCAGTCCGTTTATGGCGATGGCGATGCTGGCGCGCTCGTTTTCAAATAGGGGCGGCGGACATGTTGCAGATAGAGGAAGCGGTTCGACGGGAAGTGACAATATAGGAAGGGCAGCAGAGCAGAAAGAGTATGGGGAAGTGTTACGTGAGGCTGACAGGCGTATTGATGATATGAGGGTGCCTTCTGTAGATACTGGATATGGATTTGGACGTAATAATGATGCAGTGGAGGAATTCTTACGTGCGCAGGAAACCGGTGATGTTATAGGGGATTCTTTGGATGTGGAAACAGTGGATGAGATGTCTGGAATTTCGGAAACTGTAGACGCGGATATGGGAGCGGAACGTGTTATAGATTCGGAAGCGGTTTCCTCCATGGAAGAATTGTCCGGCGCTGATAAATTTCTGGATGAGGAACCCTTGCAGACGTCTTATGAAGAAAAAACGGAGCCAGTATCCAGCTTGGGAGGAGTTGAGCTTCCGTTAGGAGAGGTATCATTTCCGGATGCGAAGGATACTACGGGTTATGCAAAATATGCAGAGAGTGATACTTATGCAACAATGAGTGAACGTGATAAGAAGCGCTTCCATAACCTTTCTCAGTTAGGGGAACTGGAGAGGAAAATGCGGGATAATGAGAGAATTATGGCAGGTGTTGGGTATTCTGATATAGGGTTTGAAGAAATGCATCAAACAGAAATGGATAACAATAGCCGTTTGAGACAGACGGAGGGCAGATTGCTTGCAGAAAGAAATCAGATTGCAGATACATCATCGGATGCCTATGCAAAGGCGGATAGTTCTTATCAGAGGGCGTATGAATTACGTTCCATGAGTGATGAAAAACTTATACGTATGGATGGCGCCCAGAAGGCTGCGTATGAAAACGCTGTATACAGCCAGCAGGCAGAATATTGCAAGAGTGTGGAAAATACATATGCTAAAAACTCCGAATTTGCCGGAATGAGCGGACGCACATTTAAAGATGCAGATGAATTTTATTATAGCAAGAGAGTCGAGCAGATAGCTAAAAAACAGGCAGATTTCCGCAATTTCGATAGTGGCCGGTATGATGGTATCCTGACACCTCAGGAGAAGGAAGAGTTTTACCGACAGAGGGCGGTGTATCAGGGACGCGAGAGAATGGTAAGGGCAGTTGGAAATATTGGCGGTGTGGCAGCAGGCGTAGTAGGAGGTGCACTGATGATGGGTGGAGGTCCTAATACTACGGCAATGGGAGCAATGGTAGGCTACAGCGTAGGAAACAGAATAATGCGCGACAACGTGGCAGAGCCCTTGGCAGAGCCGGTAAGGCGTGAACCAGATAGCTACAAGAAAGAGGAACAGATACCACAGCAGAAAGTCATGGCGGGTAGTTCTAGGAAAGGACCTGTCGCTACAGAGGAAAGAAGGAGTGAAGTTAGCTCTTTAGAGCGTGTGGCTAGGAAGGTTAATCAGCAGGCTGATAGGGTGAAAGAAAAAATAGAACAATAAAAGGAGGATGAAATAAGTGGCGAAGTTAGGTATATTGTGTGGTTTCAGCATGAATAACTTCGAAGAGTTTGAGCAAAAGGTTGGTAAAGTCCTTGCTGAATATGGTAAGGAAGCTGTATTTGATGTGAGAATAACGAAGGCTCGAATAAAGGAGTATGTAGAGACAAACAGAGATTGTGATGTAGTTATTTTACAGGAAAGAATAGGAAATAAGAAGTGGACAGCAGAGGAAGTGGCTCAGCTGACAGAACAGAGAGACGTTAATGTTATTATTGTTCTGAGTGAACGCTATATAGGAAAAGCGTATATGGAGACACTTCTGGTTGCTAATATTACAAATGCCATTTTCCAAAAGGGAAGAAATGGGGGTGCGTCTGCCAGAGATATTGCTGAACTTATTGTAAATAAGCGTTCGAGGAAGGATGCTAGGGCATATTATGGGATTGCAAACCAGAGGATTGATTTAGGCTTTTTAGATGAAGATGCGTATGTGGAGTACTACACACAGCTGCATCAGGAAGGAAACAGCTTATTACAAAATTATATTAACTGCTGTGCGAAAATGTCTCCACAGCAGATTGCGGATTTTACGAGGCGTCTGCCGGAAAATGAATTGGATGAGCTGGCGCAGTATCAGGAATTCCATGCGGTACTGCAGTTACTTAAGGAATTTAAAATCAAGTGTGAAGTAAAGGTCAAGAAGCCTAAAAGAATGGTAATAGGATTGACGGTACCACAGAAAATTACCTTTAAAGGGTATGAGAATGAGGATGAAATGGAAAAAGAGGCAGATATGTCTACAGAAGAAAAAGAGAATGAAGTAAAAGAAGTAAATATTAGTGATAGTGCGATTGAAGAGATGTCAGCGGCTGATATTTTAGCTTGTATCAGTGGAGAATATGTGCCGGATTCTGTTGTTGATGCAGGTAAGGAAGAAGAGGCAGAGGAAAAAGAGAGTGTGACAGAGGAAATAGAACAGCCGGACGTATCTTCTGCGTCAGATAAAGAGGAAAAAAATACTACCACTGTGAGTGTGGCTGTGGAGGATATTGAACGCGCAAAGGAAGAGGCGCGTAAAGAGGTTCAGCAGGAATATGAAAGCCGGATAAGGGATGTCTATGAGGAGCGCGATAAAGCGTTAAAGAAACAGGAACAGAGGATGTTGGAAAAACAGTTTAATGTTTTGCTGGAACAGGAAAAAGACCATACAAGGGAAAGTGTGGCATATGAGAAGGAGATAAAAAAATTAAAGAATAAACTGGAAAAATATGGGGATGATGATTTGATTTTAGATGCTGGGGAAAAGCAATTTTCTTGGGGCGTATTTGTAGTACTGGGGTTGCTTGTGGCAGCAGCAGTGGCAGCAGTGTATTTTAAGGCGGATATCATGGCGTTGTTGCCAGTATAGTAGGTGGTTATATGGGTATTGCAGATAAAGTGAATACAATTATAAACAGAGATAAGGCTATCTTAAAAAAAGATGTGCAGAATGTGACATTAGCGATGATAAAGGTTTTGACAGAGGGGCGTGGTGATTCCCTGAGGGAGCTTCTTTTTATGTGTTCTCCTTATTTTGGGGATGGAGAATTGAGTATAATTCGAAGCAATGAGCGGAGTATTGTGGCGAGCACATATGAAGAAGTTTATCATGCTAGAACGGAGAATGTTGCGCTTTACGTTAAAGAAGTAGATAAAAAACGTCATTATCTGAAGATGGGAGAAAACGGTCTGTTTTTTCCAAAAGGGGTTGAATGTATAAGAATATATCCATTGGCACCTATGGGTGGAGCAAAGTCATTTCTGTTAGTGGAACAGAGTGAAAATATTGATAACCATTCGGAGCGTATGTTGGATGTGCTTTCGATTGCAACGAGGATATATCTGCAGGAAATAAATCAATATAGGGCAATGAAAACAGATTATTTGACAGGACTGGGAAACAGGGATGCCTTAATGGATTTTCTTGAGAATGTGGATGTAAGAAAAGAAGGATATCTTGCAATGTACGGTCTGCTGGATGTACCTCAGTATGTGGAAGACGGGGATATGACAAAGTTGCATATGATTATGGGTAATATGGCAGACATACTGACGGAGGCATTTGGGAAAGAAGTATTCCGCGTCGGGGATGGGAAGATATGTGTCTGGAGTAGTGGAAACATGTATGAAATAGTAAGCACTCTGCAGGACTGTCTGGATAAGATGGTTACTATGGAAAACGGTGTTCATATAGCCTGTGTGGTAAACCGATATGGCGGTGAGTTATATAAGTCCCTATATCTTTGCGAGAAAGCGTGTGATGAAGATATGGGTGATGCGGTAATGCTTGTACGGGAAGAGGATGGATTATTTGATGTGTCAGAGGAAGAGAAAATGTTATTCCTTGGCATGGAGAATGTTTTTAATCAAAAAGAAAAAGACAGTGCATTCTACAAGGAAAAAGTAGAACCTGTCAGGAAGAATGAGGAACCTGAGCAGAAAACGGAGGAGTCAGGGGAGTGTGATAACTCCACCTTTGTAGACTGGAGTGAATTTGGCGGATTATGAGGAAGAAATATTTTATTGTTTTATATTGCGTATTTATCAGTATGTTTGCCCTGTTTGTGTGTTCGGGATGTAGTAGAAAAGAGGTGTACGAGGAAGCCGGTGTTGAGCTTGGCATTGTAGAGGAAGGATGGGAGAATACAAAACCGGATTCGTTAATGTCTATTCCCGCTATGTGGTACAACTTCTGTGTGATCATGAAAATGTGGGCAGCGGTTATCATTGTCGGTAGTATTTTGGCAGGTATGCTGATTTATGATGTATTTAAAAAGAATAGAGAAATACAGCAATGGGCTTTTAAAGTGCTAATTGTTAAAATCCCATTGTTTACATTCGTAGGGGTGTATTTATTTGCATTTATCTATGGTATTTTAAATGAATTTTAGGAGGATGAAAAAATGGGAAACAAAGATGTAGGTGTTATTGAGGAAATGAATCAAAAGATAAGCAGTGATTTGGGTGTGGAAGATAAGACAAAGAAAAAAAATAAGTATTATGGGAAATTAAATAAGGAAGAGAGAATTAAAATTACCCGTGCCAGGACCGCAGCTTTGGAAAAAGAGGGAAGTGTTCTTGATTTTTTGAATGAAGAGATACGTGCGGACGAGATGCGTGATAAATCACAGGAAATGGTGGAGTCACAGCAGAACTATGAGGAGTGTCTGGAACAGAATAAGTATCTGAATATTGTGTTTAGCACGTATGACGTGGACGGTAATTACGAGGCCAGGGATGGTAAAAAGACTGTCATATTAGAAAATGAAGAAATGAAGAAATATGGACAAGAGAATACATATAAGCAGAAGGCTATTTTCCTAAACCGCAGGGTATGTGTGAAAGTAAAATGTATTGACGGGGATAAGGTTTACGTTGTTCCGGCGGGAAGTACGGAGCAGGCACTGCGCGTATCAACGAAGGAGCTGGTTAATAATGAAATTGCAAGAAAACTTGCAAATGGAGTGCGTCCTGTAGTATTTGGAAGGGTGCTTAGGGTACAGCCTCATTCTGTTATGGTAAATATTTTGGATGTGGACATTATTGGATTTATAAATACTTCTCATTGGAGCAAGTTATATACCCGTACATTGGAGGGGTTATGTAAGGAAGGGGATTATATGCAGTTTGAAGTAATCCGTCCTGCAGAGAAGAAGGAGGGAAAGGACTCTAAAGCATGGATATTGGGGCGTGAGAATATATGTCCGAATCCGTGGGATGATACGGGGATTGAGACGCTTCAGGTGGGTAATATTATGATAGTGAAATGTACTGAGAAACCAGAGGGTAAGACGTATTGGTGGGGAGTTACTGACCGTCTTCCAGGTGTTGAGGTGATGGGTGACTATACATATAATTATTCGGATACAAAGGGTATTTTTGCAGGTCTGTCTTATCAGTGTAAGGTAACAAATATTGATAAGAATGAACGCAATGGATGTGGGTACAAGGTTAAAGTTGTTCCTATTGTGGTAGTAGATGAGGACAAGGAATCCCTGCAGGCAATACGCCGGGTTAAAGGAATACAGTCGGAGGGCGGTAAGAAATGACGGAAGAACTTATGAAAAAAACGTATTTAATACGTAAGAGCATAGATAGTGGAAACAGGCACTTTGTTTACAGCGAAGAGGTAGAGACAGGATATGTTAAGATTTTCAACTATGTGAATAGTGACATGAAACTGCTAGAGTTTGCAAGGGACAGTTATGGAATGATTTCTGATTGTTTCATTCTCTATGCTGTAGGGCATATGGGTGTTGCGGAAGTGGATTCCATATTGACCTTTTTACGGGCTCTGGCAAAGAAAAATCCCGACTTGAATATTAATTGCACCAGTAAAGAGTCTATTAAAGACAGACTACGCTTATTGCAGAAGAAAGGGTATCTTTTTAAACACAGATATGAGGTACTTGCCAATAATGGAGATAGCGTAGGGAAAGATGTTGTTGCGATATATAGTTTAAGTGAGGATGCATACCAGCTTGTGAAGCAACGTTTGCAGAAGCGGTTGAGTATTAATTCAGCCATTCAAATGAAGCCTATGAAAGAGTTGATTGGATGGGCGTGTGCTGGCTTAGTAGGAAGTGCTATTGCAAATGCAGGAAGCGGTTTTGATGGATATTTAGAAAGGGTACTCAGGACAAAACAGTTAGGAGCGGTTTATCTTCCTTGTGAGCTGAAGGTTATCACAGGAGGAACGGCTTATTATATAGCAGTAATGTCTTCCTATCTCGGTATTGAGAAGAGCTATCAGACAGAAAGTGATTATGCGGAAGTATGTGCTTTTAAGATTAATACAATACGTAATTATTTGTATTGTAGAACAACAAAGGGAGTTGCGGTAGTAGTTGTGGCTGTTGCAGATAATACGGACCTGAATGAGATTGCGTATCGAATTTACAACGCCGGGAATATGGATGATTATTACGGGCAGATATATTTTACCGGGGAAGGTGCTGTTAATAGTGGGCTTGGCATGGAGCATGTATTCTTGCAGATGAAAAAGAATGAAGATAGTGAGAGGGGATATGACATTCAGTATGTAAAACCTCCTTTTATGGATTAGAGGTGTTGGATATGAAAAAAGATACATTATTTTCCCTCCCTATGGAAAGAAAGACAAAGTATTTGATAATTATATGTAGTATTTTAGCAGTTATAGCAATTTTACTATATATTATCCTTTGTTTTTTTAGTGTGGAGGAGGAGGTCTCTGTTGTGTATCCATCGAGTGGGTTAAGTCAGTCAATATTTGATTCACAGAATATGGTTTATGGTAAAGTGGAAGGATTCTCAAAAGAACATGTATTTAGTGGAGCTCCGTTTACAATAGATACTGTGGATGGACAAAAGGCTGTAATAGGAAATGGAAGTGTTTATCAGAGTTCACCATATTATTTCTATTATAGTACATTGGATGGTCTTGAGGATGTTTCGGCAAGAATCCGTGGGGAGTTGACTGGCGTTTTGCTTCTTTCGGCAGATCCTCTCTCAACATCTGTGGTTATGTTAGCAGAGGAATCCGGATATGTGAATGGGTGTGATGCAAAATTTTATGTGGCAGAGATAGATGCAGTAAGCGGAAAGGAAAGTGAGAAGGGATTTATGTGTTTCTATGTCCTTGACGTGAATGATGTAATTTACGGCGGGGAAAAGAAGCTGTTAATTGGATGTATGAGCAAGGAAAGTGAAATACAGACAGGATTGGAAAATCTCAAACAGCTTGCGCTGGCTAATATATCTACACTGCAGTACAAGTCGGAGTTGGAAGGGCAGGAACAAGAGTAGGATGAGTGACTGGTTAAAAAAGAAAAGCAATCGGTATTTAGCTGTATTTTTAGTGGCGGTAATTCTCATAGTAATACTGGCAGTATCGGTTGCAGATAATTTCAGGAAAATGAATGTACAGGGGCTGTATCCGGATGGTGGTTTGACGGAAGAGCCTATGGCATATGTGGATAGCATGTCATTGGATGTGTTATCGCATGAGTGTGTTTTCCCTCATTTGGAGTATGTATGCAACATGCCGAAGGATTCTGAGCTAAAGAAAGATTATATTATCACATCATATGATGGCATGGATTTTATTGTAATGGTGTCACAGGATGAGATGGAGGAAATGTGTGAAAGGGAACTTCCTGGTATTCTTTACTTCCCCATTGTAGGCAGAAAAGCGCAGGCGAAAATGGAGCTATATGAAGAGGGATATTTTATGGATAAGCAGGCGAAGTATGCTGCTTATACAGTAAGGACGCAGGTAAGTACGTTAGATGTGGTGTCCTATACCATGTGTTACACTATTTTGTCCCAGGATAGTTCGAGGGCTCTCTACATATATGCAAGCACGGAAGATAAGGAAAAAATAGAAGATGCACATACAATCTTAAGACAGATAGCAGGTACTGTCCGGAAGGTTGAGGATGTGGATGTGGATGGTCTGATAGGAGAACAGGAAACAACCACAGGTGAAAACAATGGAGGGGAAGGTGCCGGTGAAGACGGCGGATACCAGCATAAGGTATATGAGGAAACGCCAGAGGGACCTTATTACATTGAGCAGGAGATTAAAAGTGATTATACCTTTAAGGATGGCGTAATGCTTATTGAGTGGAGTAACGTACTGTATGAGCCGGCTACGCTGAGTGTATATAATACGGATGGCAGAATCTGCAGTATGGATTCTGAATATTCAAGAAGCGGACATTATGTGTATCGCCTTGGAGCTGCTTCGGAAGGAAATATTACAATTATCGGTTCCACGATGGTGAGTTTGGAAGATGTGAGGGTTACTTTTTTTGAGATGGAACAATATGAGTTATTGTATCATACGCCTTATGAGATACCGCACGAGGAGTAGGGAATATGGGCTTGGCAAATGCAATAAAAAAAGGGTATAGTTCATCAAAGAAAATAGTATCCGCTAAGAGAATTACCTCGGAGACAGGTAATCATAAAGGCATTCTGGTAGGGTGTCTGCTACTGATTCCCTTATTGCTTGTCATGGCATATATTTCGATGATTGCTGCACCGTTAAGTATTACTTCGTCGATTACGCACTATATTCTGGATGTGCATAACTATTATACGGAAGAAGAGATAGAAGAAATTGTAAGTGATGCCGGTTCCTTGCGGATGTTGTTACTAAATCCGACGTATGATCCATATGCAGAGGAGCTGGTATATATTGACAAGCTTACCCTGTTACGGATATTGAGTGCCGTGGATGATTATAACCAGGCGGTTAAGAAGGAACATTCCATTGCGTACGAGTATCGAATAGAGAAAGCACCGCAGGGGATGCTTCCGGAGATAAATGACATTACGGGCGAAGTCGGGGCGGTAGAAACAGGAGTAGGTTATCAGGTCTCTTATGAAACAGACAGTGTTATTTTGACAAGAGCGGGGATTGACAGGCAGAGCAGGGCGGATGGACGTTATGAGGATATTTTTTACTTGAACTGGCAGCCTGTGGTGGCTTTGTGCAGTCTGTATATTCAAGGGAATGTTGCCAACTGGGGAACGTATGGGAATTCCGGTAATGGGAATGATAACTTTTATTTAAGTGATGCGGAAATTGACCGCATTATCGACGTATTTGCATATACTTACGTTTATAAAAGGGATGTGACTTTAAACAGGAATACCCTTGGAGATTTACTTGCTCTTTCGTTTGACAGTTTTATGGAGAGCGGAGGCAGTGGATTTAAAACGAGATATTTTGTTACGTCGCAGGAAATACGCGGTGAAGTCTGGGATGTAAGGGAAACGCGAAGAATTCCATGTATAGCGCCTTCTAAGATATTTAATTCGTATATTACATACGAGTATAAATATGAGGAAAAGGATAGTGGTCGGTATCTTACAGAAAGGTCAATACTTGTGGAACCGCAAAAGCTGTTGGATAAGATGGACCAGATGGTTCCTAAATTTTACAAATCATGGTATTTGTTTGTGCTAAAGCAGATGCCATATGCGCAGGAACAGTATGAATATTATAAAGATATTGTTTTTCGAGAAGCGTCTGAAAGTGTGACGTATAGCTCAGGCGCCGCCATAAGTGAAACAGCAGACCAGATTTCAGAGTGTCCGGCAATTAAAACCTATCTTTATGGTGTAGACGGTCCCTTTAGCGGAAGTTTTTGGGGCGACTATAGCGGAACCACACCCTCCGGGGAAGATACCGTAATCCGTTTATATGCCGGAAATGGTCAGGGAGGAAGGTACATTTACCCTGGAGAGTGGATAGTGGAAGAAGGGAACGATTATGGAAGCTTTGTAGTCAGTGCCGCCGCAATGAGGCCATTGGATGAGAAAGATAACCTTGGTATTGGATTGTCGGTACTGCAGATAGAGCAGATGCTTGCAAATTATCCGTTCAGCGAGTCAGAGAGAACGAATAGTCCTTTACTTAATTCCCTGCAGGCAGTGCGCGATACGGCTGCGTGCCTGTATGCATATCAGGAAGAAACCGGGACAAGCATATGTGGTCTTTTGGGAATTATGAAACAGGAGGGCGGAATAAAAAGCACGATTGCGGTGCGTGGATGGAATTTCTTTAATATATCGGTAGGAACGCAGACAACATATGGAGGGATTTCGGGATATGAGAGGTTTCGTGATTACCGGAGTGTATTCGAGGGTGCAGACGGAGTTTATGAAACGGATGCCGTGAACGCACTTGCAGCGCAGATAAACTGGATAAACAATAATTACTGGTCTAACAGCCATTCCCAGAATACCTATTACCGGATGTGCTTTATGGGATATGATGAAAGCGATCCGCAGAATGCTTATGCCGGAATATTCCATTCTTATTGTCCGCCATGGGATGATACTGCCATGCCGTATTCACAGGACAGTTATATTATTTATAATGGGGAAAACCGTTATTATTGGAAAAATGCGGGAGAGGGAAACCGTGGCTGGGTAAATGGATGCGCGCGGTTAAGGTCAGAGTTTGAAGAGTATACAAGATTTCAGGTAACTATGCCCGATATTCCTATGCCGGAGGTGAGTGTTCCTATAGCATCTATGCCACTGCAATGGGATGTGGACTGGGGCAATATACCGAGATAAGCACTGAAAGTTGATTGTAGCACGTACAATTATACAAGTGTCCGTGTTTATGCGTTGTTCCGTCTCTCTACTTTCCCGGCTGTTTCCGCCTAATGGCTGCATTACTTCGTTCCTTTCTTTTTTTCTTTATTGCCCCCCTTAGGGGGCGGAAGTAATTAAAAGGGGGATAGGCATTTAGACATGCAACAAAGTGGCGGGGCGCAGTGGGAAAGGTAGGGCACCTGTATAATTGTACGTGGTACAATCAACTATACGTGTTTTACATATTGATGTTGTTAAAGATAAATGGAGATTGAATTTATGGAAATTGAGAACAAAATTACAATAACAAAAGATATGGAGGAAAGACTGGATTTGTTTCTTACCGCTCACAGTATTTCCAAAAAATGTTTTTCTTACCGGCTGTTAAAAGAAGCTGTTATTATTGCATACCAGCAGCCAAACATGGCGGTATTGGATGTCTGCGCCAAAATAGCAGAGAAAGTAAATATGTCTCCGCAGGGTGTGTATTCCTCACTGCGAAGACTCATTCAGAAAGCGACTCATATTGATGCAGAGTGCTATGGGGTAAAAGAGTTTATCTATTTCTGTATTAATTCTATCGACAGCGTTGTGGAATCGTAATTATATGATATGTACTAGCCTTAATTTAACATTCGTGCTATAATATTGTTATTATGCATTAAGAATTATCAGGAGGTTAGTATGGTTTTTGGTGAAGATGTTCCGGTAGTTATTGATAGGCGAATTGATACTTTTTTGCGCGAATGGGGTATTCCTATGACAAATATGGGGTATCGTTATTTAAAGCAGCTGATTGCATATGTAATACTGCATCCGGGCGTAAATATAAAAACGGCCATGGAAGCGGTTTCTCATAGCATAGGAATAGACTGGCGCAATTTCCAAAATACAATAGCTAATTCTATAAAAAGTTGTACCCCCCCCCCCCAGTATGCTAATGGTATAGATTATAAACCAACAGTTAAGCGCTTTGTTATGCTTTGTGTGAACACGGTATTGATGGAATAGTCTTTTTATCTGTCCGTTTCACGCATTTAGAGAAAGGACAGATATGAAGAGGAGAAAAAAAAATAAGGTATTAATGATTTCCCTGTTTACTGCAGGCATTATTTGTGTGGCAGTTATCCTGGCTGTTTTTATTGGTGCTGTTTACAAAAATTATAAGTTTAAAAATGCACTTCCGGACCCGGAGGCTGCGCCTTCCATGTATTATTTGAATGTGGCCGGTGACAGCAGTTTTTTCTGTAATGATGAGAAGGTGAGCCTGTTTATTCCTTCTTTGGATTTTAATACGTTGTATGTATCCTCTTTAACGGATTCTGTAATTGACGGGCTGGTTCTGGAAGAATCCGGGGAACTGTATGCAAATATGCTTCTTTCCTTATGTAATTCAATCAAAGTGAATACTATTTTTTATCCATCCGGGATGAAGAAGGAATACGTGGAGCTGATTAAGACAGCGTATCCGGATGCGCAGCTTGTTAAGGCAGATAAAGAGGGACGTTATATTTTAGGAGACTATGTTTTGACATTCTATGGAGATAAAAAGCACGTAGATACGTATGTCCAGTACGGTATTCATTCTATGGTTGTTGCAGATCAGGAGATAGGTTCTTTAGTAGATAAGATTTCCTGTGATTTTGCGATAATGCCGTATGCAAGTTTTATCCAGTCCTCTATAGAGACAGATTATGTGGTCTTTGAGCAGGAAGCTGTTATAGTAAAAGAGGAAATTATAGAAAAGACAATGCAGTATGCCGTACATCCGGGGTATAATTACCTTGCCTTATGCATGCATAATCTTGAAAATCAAAAAGGTGAAGTATTATTCAATCTTTCATTTACCGCAACTGGAAAATTGGAGACGCAGTAATTTGCTACCAGTAAAAACGTATATGTATTTACTACCATTTTTTGTTGTGGATAGGCATTATTTATGATACAATATAACTACCAGAAAAAACGAACGTTTCTTTTGGTAGTTTTTTAGTTTTAAAGAGGAAGAGGATATGTATTTTGCGGTAGATAGTAAGGGAAAAAGAGTATATATAGATAAGGCAGATTCATCCTTTACCTATTTTTGCCCAGTCTGTGGTGCAGAACTTTCCATAAAAAGAGGGACCATGAAAGCCCATCACTTTGCACATCATCCTAGTGTGAGTGCGTGTGCTGATAACTGGCATTATGATATGAGTGAATGGCATAGAAGCTGGCAGAGTAAATTTCCATTGGACGCACAGGAAGTGGTTATGAAGGGTGGGGAAACGCACAGAGCGGATGTGTTTCTTGCAAAACGAAAGACTGTTATTGAATTTCAGTATTCCCGATTATCCTTTGAGGAGTTTCAAAAGCGCAATATATTCTATTCGTCTTTTGGGTATAAGGTGGTTTGGGTTTTTCACATGGCAAGTGTATTTGAAAGCGGAAATATGGATTATCTGGACATGAATACCTGCACAAAATTTAAGTGGGCGTCACCTTTTCAGACGTTTAATAGCTTTAATCCGAGTCGAGAAGGTGATGTATCCTTGTATTTCCAAGTTTTTGATGATATGGAAAGCGATGACTGCTCTCTTATACATGTTACATGGGCGGCACCATCTGGTTTTCGCAGATTCTGTGGAGAAATGCTAAGTGAGAATGAGTTTCTGTCTGCTTATGGGGAAAGCCAGATTTTGTGTGCGGATGATACGCCTGCTGCCGCAAGGGAACTGTATGACAATCTTATCTCATGCCGCGGGGTGGATGGTTACGATTTTTGGCATGGGTGTGTAGATAAAGAAGACTATATTGTTTCAAAGGAAGAATGTAACTACTGCCCGTACCGTGCATCTTTCGTACAGGGTGGGTGTATTAAACGGTTCCATGATATGATAGACGGTCATGTAAAACGGATTGTAAAGGATGATTATGGGCGTGTGGTTTCTGTAGTGTTACAGGACCATTGCGGGGAAAATGTTACATGCAAATTTTCTGCTATTCCTTCGCCGGGGAGGCGGTTGGACGAATTATGGGATGAGCTTGAGAACGTGCGCGTGGCGCGGTTTAGAAATCTTCTTTCTGGTTATGAAGTACAATTAACAGACAGTCCATCAATTATGGCCAAAAAATATCGGGGACGTATTTATGGAAAAATAAAATTTCCAAGTGCTGAGCAGTATGGAAAGGATAGCCGGGAGGTATACTGCTGGGATAGGGCAGAATGGGTGTTAACCTGGTTTGCGCGAAAGGAGTGATGTGATGGGAGATACACAGGATTTACAGGTAGATGCAAGGTCATATGGCTATGTGCGGATTTCCACCCCAAAACAGAATATAGAGCGTCAGGTACGTAATATACTTGCGCATTACCCGGATGCCATCATTATCCGTGAAGTATATACTGGTACTTCTTTGGATAGAAAGGAATTTAATAAATTATTAGAAATGCTAAAGCCCGGATGTCGGGTTATCTTCGACAGTGTTGCGCGAATGAGCCGAACTGCCGAAGAAGGCTATCTGCTGTATAGGGCTCTATTTAATCGAGGGATTCATTTGCATTTCATTAAAGAGCCTCATATTGATACGAGTGTTCTTCAAAAAGCCTTGGAACGCCCATCTATTCCTATGACCGGGACAAACGTTGATATTATTCTAAAGGCAGTAAATGAGTATCTGCTTTCCATGGTAGAGGAGCAGATAAAACTTGCTTTTATACAGGCAGAAAAAGAGGTGGAGTATCTGCATCAACGTACCAAAGAGGGTATTGTGACTGCCCGCATGAATGGGAAACAGATTGGAAGGCCGAAAGGCGTGCATTACGAATCAAAGAAGTATGTGGCAGCTAAAGAGCTGATTTTGAAGCATGATAAAGAATTTGGTGGTACATTATCAAATAAAGAAATGATGGCACTGTGTAAATGTAGCCATAATACATATTACAATTACAAAAAGCAGGTCCGAGTGGAGCTGTCGCACGCGGACGAATAGGAGGGTATACGTATGCTGGATTTCACTTCTGACATTGACGCTTATAAGGAAGTTTTAAGAAAAAACAAAGGCGATGAGGGTATGTCAGCCCATATCGTTGAAAAACTGGTCGCTATGAATCAGTTGAATGGACGTAATGAGAGTGAATTGGATGCACTGTTTGATACCGGTGCATTTAATGATATTGTGCGTGGATATTTATTCCTGGTTCTCAGAGGCTGTGATATGGAAAAGCAAGTGCCTGCTGCCATGGAGGAGCTTAAATATCTGTTTGATACTGTTTCGGCATGTGAGGCTAGGAATTCTTGGCTATAATTTGGCTATAATAAGGGGAAAATTATGTTAAAAATAAAACCTGCAGAACGGGAAAATTATCCGGACTGGTTTTCTAAAAGCCAGTTAAAAGAAATGGGACTCATGCCCTCCAAAGAAGCTTCACCTGTAGCATTGTGTGTACGGCAGATATATGGGGATTACTATTTGTATTCAAAAGAGGATTGCGTTTCATATTGTATATCTGATGAGGCAAGAAAGAAACGTAATGAGGCTTCTGTCAGAAGAAAAAAATTACATACGTGTCCAGTATGCAGGAAGTATATTGGCACATACTATTCTTTTGAAGTTGGGAAGTATCCGGGCATGTGTGATGCGTGTTTCCGGGACAAGCGCAAGAGTTATTATGCTTTACTGGATGAACAGAAGTGCTGCATATCTTCCTATACTGCTGAAAAAAGGTATCCGCTTGTTGTGCTGGATGTAGAAACCACGGGAACGTCGTCTTTGTATGATGAGATAATACAGCTTTCCATTCTGGGAGGAGATGGAGAGGTGCTGTTTAATAAGAATTTCAAACCATTTTATCATATAGATTATCCGGAAGCTTCTTATATAAATGGGCTTTACTATTCTGCATTGGAATCCTGTGATTATATATTTGATAGTATAAAGGTTATAAATTCCATTCTGCAGTCTGCTGACAAAATTGTGGGATTTAATGTGACTTTTGACCTTGAATTTATTAAGATGTTAGGTATTAATGTGGATGCCATCCCTACTTCGGATGTTATGATTGATTTTGCTGAAATGTATGGGGAAGAGGATGAATATCATGGTGGTTATCGTTGGAAGTCTCTTTCTTTTTGCGCAAATTTCTTTCAATTCAAATATGTTGCCCATGATTCCTTGGAGGATTGTAAAGCCACCCTGTATTGTTATAAGGAGCTTAAGAAACTTCGATGTAAAATGTCTTGCAATTTTACAGAACGTCATATATAATATAATTATCTTTTTTATGTATGATATCAATGGAGTTTGGTTAAGGAATGTAGCTGGATGACGGCGGTGTTATGTGTGAGAAGGAGGATATAATATTAATCAGGGACAATAGATAGTATTCATAAACATATGAATACTATTTTTTTGTCCCTTTTTTTATTTCAAAAAAGGAGGATGAAGTAGGATGAATGTGTATGAATTCTACAAGAAAGGCAGTGATTGTCCTAAAAAGACAATGCTGGAGAGTTTATCTGCCGGTGAAGAGCGTTATGTGCTTTTACGGAAGGTGCTCAAAATGGTGTGTGGCTCTATTGGAGCCGGCATGAAAAACGAAGCTATTATGGGGACGGTGGCTTCGTTTTTTAAAGATGCGTACAAGGATAAGGTTTTCACTTTTTCCTGGCAAAAGGAAAAACAAGCAGAGAATGATATTTTATTATTCCGTCGTTTCCTTGACTGGATATCAGACAGTGGATTTACTGTGGTAAAATCCTTTTCCTTGGCACAGGTTTCATTTCCTGATGTGCTTTTTGCGGATGGGACGGATGCGCTGAGTGTAATGGTTCCATTGGTTATGACAGATACACAGGGAAAGTATCATGGTCTGATTATCCATGTGACTAATGCTACGCGGTCTATGGCTGGGAAAAGCATTTTGACGCATGCTGCTTGTGATTTATACGCTCTGGTTGCAAAATATGCCCTTGAGGATGTTTACAATGGTATCGAGATAGATAGTATTTATCTATCCACGGGTAATGACACACCAGAGAAGATGCTGGATAGCTTCGTTGAGAATAAAACTGTAAAATCAAACGTTCACCGCCTATGTTATGCTGACTACTATTCAGAGGAGGGGATTTTTGATAAAGAGAAATTCTTTGCACAACTGCTGAAGGTGATTAAGGTTACACCGGAATTTAGTTGCGAAAAGTGTCAGGTTTATTCGCTCTGTAGTACGCCTTCTGTATTTAGCACGGAATGTGAGGTGTCAACTAATGAGGTTGTCAGTACGTATAATATGCCTTCTTTTACAGAGACACAGCAACATGTTATCTCTCATAAAGAAGGACCTCTTTTGGTCTGTGCTGGTCCTGGGAGTGGCAAGACGGCAACTATAATTGGCAGAATCCGGCATTTGATAGAGACTGGTGTTGAGCCGGAGTTTATTCTGGTTGTTACATTTACGAATGAAGCTGCTGATGAACTCCGACAACGGTGCCTGTCTTTTCTTTCGGAAGATGCACTCCCCAAAATTGCAACATTAAACAGTTTTTGCTATGGCATTCTTAAAGAAAATAAAGCAAAGTTTGGAAGAGCTCTAAAGGTTTTAAGTGGAGAGATACGAACAGAGCTGATTAAGAGCATGGCGGCTGTTTTCCCAGAGCTAAAGGGTTTTAAATATGGTATGGAATACGGGGCAAATGGTTTATACAATACGATTGCAAATCGTATTGAGTACTATCGTAAATGTTGCAATGAGGGAAATGAGGAGAACTTCTTTGAAAAGTATCCTATGCTTGGGGATGATTTTATAGAATTTGCCCGGCAATATTTTCTGTGTGTGGAGGCACAGGGATATATTACTTTTGATGAACAGATACAAATGTGTAATCAGCTTTTCAAAGATTATCCGGAAGTCCTTTCTATGTATCAAAACATCTATCAGTATATTATGGTGGATGAGTATCAGGATGTGAATGCAGACCAGGTAGAGATGTTATATCTTCTTGCCGCCAAACATCATAATCTTGTTGTTGTGGGAGACGATGACCAGGGGATTTATGGTTTTCGTGGCGGGGATGCTTCCTTTATGCTGAATTTCCAAAAAGACTTTCCGGAGGCACAGATTGTTGTTCTTTCTGATAATTTCCGTTCTACGGGTGCTTTGGTATCTGCGGCAGATGCATTGATCCGTAATAACGTAAATCGTATCAGTAAGGATATTCGTTCCAGCAGTGGAAATCAAAAAAATGTTTTGCCTGTTTTAATAGGTGATGATTCGGTAGATTCTATTGAATGCTTAGTAGATGATTTGTGTTCTAGGTATAATTATGAGGATATTGCTATCCTTGCCACGAAGAACGCAACGCTTAATAACCTTCATAAGGTATTATCCGCACCAACAGTTCTTGGAAAAAGTTATCTTATTAATGATGCTTTTTTTATCCTTGTATATACTACGTTGCAGCTGTGGAAAGATTTTAACAATGATAAAGCATTTTATCAATTTATGAAACTTCACGGCATTGACAACGTAGAGCGTATAGAGGGCTTGAGCCTGTTTTATTCGCTCCTTAATCAAATGGGTATTGAATTTTCTTCGGTAATGGAGAATAAACTGTCTCATCCGGCTTACGATGCTATTTGCCGGTTATATGTATATTATAATCTCATTGAAAACGGTGGAAGTCCGAAGGGGATTATTGAGAATATGGCTGCCACTTGTAATTGGATGGGAAGTGATAGTGTTTCTGTTTTAATGGAGGAGATAGATAATAATCAGCTAAATGATAAGGTGGAATTTCTTGACTGGATGGAGCGCATGGTTATATGTGAGGCGGATAAAAGGGTTAAGATTGAACATGACGGCAGTATTTTGTTAATTACTTCTCACGATGCCAAGGGTAGGGAATTTAAGGTTGTTTTATTGATTAATGACTTTACGAATGGCGGAGAAGAGGGGAGGCGTCTGTTTTATGTGGCACTTACCAGAGCAAAGGAAGAATTTTATTTATTCCAATCTGCAGGTTGTTCTACAGACTTCATTCGCGAAATTCCACATACAACTATGGAGGTGGCTTATGGCAAAGAAGAGTCCGACATGTAATCCTAGAATGAGTTTTGAAATATATCTAATAGATGACCGGAGGGTATATTTACAGACGCATAGTGGCTATTTTTATATGTTTAGTGAAAAAGAAGGAGGGCTAAGAAGAATATCTGGCTGCTCTTTTTTTGATGCATATGAAGAGTACCGTGGATATTAATTATTATATTGAAGGAAGGAGGAGTAGCGCCCATTACGCAGTGATGGGCGTGAAGTATTTAAAATGAAGTTTTTTACATTTGACCTTGTAAAGAAACCAGACAGTACAGCAGTTTCATTAAAAGAGAAACAAGAATTTGACACAGACTACTTCCGCTTGGAAGGTCCTTCGGATATTCCTGTGTTTATGTGTAAGTATTTTTCATTAGATGAATTAGTAAATGAGACCGCGTGGCTTGTTTGCTTAAATTCCCAGATGTGTCCGGTGGGCGTTATGCAACTTGGTATAGGGAGTACAGAATGTTCCCCGTGTTATCGAAATGATATCTACACTAGGGTTTTATTGATGGGTGTTACCCGCTTTATATTAGTACATAATCACCCAGATGGAAATATTTGGCCAAGCATGGAAGATAGTAACCTGACTGGGAATTTATCTATTGGAAGTAGTATGTTTGGGTTAGAGTTTTTAGACCATATCATAGTGTATTCTGAAAGTGACTATTATAGTTATAAGGAACATCACTACATAATTGAATCAGAGGAGGGATGGTAATATGGGTTTTTTCTCATGGAAATTTGCAGATGTTGAAGGCAGGTTAAAAGTTGGTGGGAGTGCCTATATTGCACTTCCGGATGGTACGTACTTGAAGATTTATTGCTATGATGGCTATGGCCATGTTGGCTCCTACGACATTTATGAGTTGGTTGTGGATTGGAATAAAGACTTCTTGAAGCGTAATCTTGAAGGGTTACTTTCTAATAAAATACCTCATGAATCTGACGTGGATAATTTTGATAAGTCTCTGTTTGAAAAATATATCGAATTGGATTTTGATGATGAAGCCATGATAGATTATATGAGGCAACACCCTAAATATAAGAGTACTTGTATGGTCTATGATTGGAAACGCGAACTTGGTATATATATTGCCTGTTATGATGAGGATAATGCATCGTTAGATTATCCTATTAAAATCACAAAAACAGATGAATATATGTATGCTGAATTACCCGCGTCCGAACATGATCCTTTACAGGGATGTGATTAATAAAAGGAGGTTGGAAATATGGTTAAAGTAATTAGTGGTAATGAACCATATATGGTAGATTATCGTACGAAACAAGCAGTGGGGAGGTTAGAGGTGCCAGAGCTTAATTTTCATCAATTTGATTCATTTGATGAATCCGCTGTTAGCTTTTTGGCAGCTGCACCCCTTATGGATGAACGGAGAGTTGCACTGGTTAGGATTTCACATCTAAAAGAAATTGATAATCAGTATTACCATTCGTTCGCTTCTTCAGATAGTGATAACCTTCTTGTTGTACAGGCTAGGGATTATGATGCTAGAACTACACTGTTTCGTAATTTAAAGGAGACTGGCATATTGGAACTTTGCAATAAGAGTGATTATGTGGGATTGCTTTCACAGTTTATTCTAAACAAAGCTTCTCAATATGGGGTTGCATTTGAAGATAATGTTGTCGAAGCAATGCTCCGGCGTTGTTCATATCTTGACAATGAGGAGATGACAATTTATGTTATTGCCGGTTATGTGGAGAGTATGGCTGCAATATCCAAAACTATTGATATGCCAACAATGGAGGCGGTTGTTCCTTCTTATGAAAAGGAAAATCGCTTTGCACTGGCTAGAATGATTTTGGATAAAAATGTGAAAGAGCTTCGTAACCAGGCTGTATTACTACGTGGCTCTGAAATAGAGTGTCTTTCTGCGTTATTAAGGGAGTACCGTATCGCATATAAGTCAAAGTACTACTCTTTTAAGGATATCGGTATTACATCTGCAGTATTGTCAAGGCAGGATAAGGATTATTTGATTCGTTCCATTACCATACTTACAGATGTTATCAGAGGAATCAAAAAAGGAACTGTTTGTGTATCATCGTGCCTGCAGGATACCTTTTTGAGATTATTACAGGAGGTTTAAAAATATGGAAAACATGTTTAATGTTTATACTTGTTACAGTGAGGAACCTATAAAGGTTTCGATTTCTGTTGCTGACTATGCGGATAACGGGAATATGGCAATATGGCTGTATGAAGAAGGTGAACCTTTTGAGGTAATTACCGTAAATTTGGGTGATGAACTTCCATTTGGCCATGCGTATATTAACACAAATTGTGGTTTAGGACTTGGTGAATTACTGACAGACAGTGGATTGGCAAAATTTACAGGCATTGTAAAACCATCTGGATTTTGTTGCTATCCGTTGTATGAGTTTAACCTTGAATTATTAACTAAAATTTGCCCATGTGATATGGGTAAGTATGGTTATAGTTAGGAGGAATACTATGAAAAAAGCAGTCAGTGATGTGTATCCAGTTACATCTGCCCTTTTGGGTATAATTGATGATTTCCTGAATGAGAAGGGATTGCCATTAATTGTGAAAGTGTATCCGGATTTTGCAAGCAGGGATGAAGAAACGCCTCAAATAGAGGTGCCTGTTCCGGGTGGTGTTTGGAGAAATGTGATTGCATATTCTAACAGATATTATTCCGGGGGATGTTTAGAACTTGCTACTATGAATGATGGCGAGGAGTATTCTTTGTTTCATTTAGAAGATGGTAGTCACTACATCCCAAAACTTGATTTTGATATGTTAATAAAATCTTAAATATAAGAAGGAGGAGTAGTGGCTGTCATTATGGCAGCCACGAAGTATTTAAAAATGACAAGACAAATATTTGAAATTACAGAAACCCTTAGTAAGAGAGTAGTTGTTGTTGCTCCCGGAAAATATTCTGCAACAGAGCTTGCGAGGGTTGCGAACCACGCTTATCTCACAGAGGAAGTTCAGCTGAACGCGGATAATAGTGTCTGTGATAGTAATATAGACATTTTATGTGATGAGGCGCTGGATGAGCTGTGTGATGAAGACCTTTTTGGATATCAGTGTATATTGCATGATGATATTAAGGTGTTTTTGCATGAATTGGCACTTGAAATTTCCTACGCCGCAAGAGAAGTTGCAAAGGATAAGGAAAACGGAGTTTGTAAGCTTTATGTGAATGTAAGAAACCATATTGGTTATCATATCGAGGTAGCATCTGAATCTGGTTATGAAGCTATTTCTATCCAATGTGGTAAGGCATCGAACACGGTTTACTTACATCGGCAGTATGATGGGCGGATTAATTCATTTCCTCCCGTAAGGGAAATTGAGGAGAATCTTGTTCATCTGGTAAGCATGAAACCCATTTATACACCTGGCATTGAGCTTCCATATGTAGCAGAACGTTCTATTGAACAGCTGCGACAGGATGTTGCTGACTATATTCTGTCATTACATGAAGATGTAATGGTAATGTATGTAGGCAGTGGTTATGGCGGAATGTAGGGGGGGTATTGATATGTGCGTTAGTATTTTGGTGCCGGGATTTGAATGTAATGTATCAAATCCTGAAATTGCTTCCCGTGTAGTGGGTGAGTTGGTTGATCATATTTATTTTGAAGCAAAAGAAGATGTTATATCTGTGCAAAAGCAGGGTAATAACCCTTCTATGCTTATACATGTAGGAGATGGTGGCTTATATGTTAATCAGGTTTTTTATTGCCTTCCGGATGCAGTAGCAGTTATTACAGAGCATATCTGCAATCTGCTTTGTTAGGAGGCGCTTTTATGGAATCTATGAATGATATTATGAAGAACCATCAACGCATTAGTGCGCAGTATGCAAGAGCTTATATCTGTGCATTAGGCATGGATGGGTGCAGGCCACTGGAACAAGTTTATTCTCTTACAAAATTAAAACGTATGGAGCGTCTTAGGGACGCTTCCGTACAGAACGTAATTGCCGCAAGGCAGTGTAGCAACTGAATACATATTTAAGAAAGTGAGGCGTTTTATTAATGGAATCTTTAAAAATTACATATTTTAGTGGGCAGACTATAATTATCAATTCAATCGGCATTATGGCAGGGGAGGATATTTTCTCTTCTTATTTTAAAAGTATTGGTGAAAAAGGGTTGCTTAATATTAAAGATGCTGTTATTACTTCGTCTCCTTTTTTTGGTGAACCGATATCTCTTGTAGAAAATGGTTCGGTATGTTCGGATGTAGTGACTGAAATGATGAATTATTAAGGTAAATTGAGGAGGAGTAACACAGAAAATGTGTGAAGTATGTATTTATGCGTGATAATAAGAAAGAAGAAATTAAAACAATAACAACTAAAGAAGAACTTTATGAATACTTGATTTTTAATGTTTACAATATTTTTGTCAGTTACGATGGTTCTCTTATTGCTACCGGTGATTGGTCTGAAGACCATGCAGAATTCCAGTATTATATCGAAAATGGTAAATATCATGTTACGTCATTTGAGACATTCTATAGGAATCAGCCACAGAGGAAAGTTAGGCAAGAATTTTTATTGGCAATACCAGAATTAACAAAGAACATTGAAAAACATAAGAAGGAGGAGTAACACCTGCTGCCAGTGGTGGCTGTGTGAAGTTTTTATTATGCTTGTATATAACAACAAAGAATTTTGTTCCATGATTTTAGGCAGAATGAAAGAAGCTGGTAAGTATGCATTGGACAAATTAGATTATTCTCTTGCAAGTGATATAAAATTGTCTAATATAGTGGATGGTTATTTTCATTTTGATACAGCATATGGAGGTAGTGAAGGGATATATACAGATATAGACTTGGTGTATACCGTTAAAACCTGTAAAGGAATTGAAAGTTTCCGGGAAAATGTATTTACCTTTAAAACTCTACATGAGGAATGGAAAAACCATGAAGAAATGTCTATTATCGGCTCTGGTTTTGTTTGTCGTGCTAATCAGGAACTTCGCCGGTTGTTATGAATATTTTTGCCAAGGAAAGACTCTTTTGAGTTTTTCCTTGGCTTTTTTTACTACAATACTTAATGCAATAGGGTGTTGCAAAGGATTTGCCAAATAACAGAAATAACATAATACTCGTGTTTTAACTTTGATATAAGAAATGTCTTGCAATTTTACAGAACGTCATATATAATATAATTATCTTTTTTATGTATGATATCAATGGAGTTAGGTTAAGGAATGTAGCTGGATGACGGCGGTGTTATGTGTAAAAAGGAGGATATAATATTAATCAGGGACAAAGAAGTAGTGTTCATCTTAGGATGGATGCTTTTTTTGTCCCTTTTTTTATTTCAAAAAAGGAGGATGAAAAATGAGTGTGTATCAAGGAAGTAATTTTTCGCGTGTTCGTGCAAACGAAGCGAAAATGGGGGCTTATTACACAGACCTTAGTCACTGCCATGACATCAGCAAAATGTTTATTTGGCCGGAGGAAGAAGTGAGTGTATTAGAACCTTCGATTGGAGATGCTTCAGCAGTAATTGAAGTAACAGGTGCACAGCAAAATGAAAACATCAAAATCTTTGGTGTGGAACTGAATGATGAGGTGGCGGATGTCACTGCGAAGAATCCACATGTTGAGGCGTTGTTAAAGGCAGATTTTACGAATGGAATTATGGTTCGTAAGAGCTGCTTTTCTTTTTGCTTTGCTAATCCACCGTATCTTACCGAAAGGTATGATGATGGTGAGCAGACAAGACTGGAGAAACAGTTTTTGGAAAGGATTATTAATTATCTTAAACCAAATGGCATTCTGGTATGGGTTGTTTCATATAAGCAGTTTTTTGAGGCGCAGCATGTACGTATGTGGATGCGGAACTTCGAAACACTTGCGATGTATAGATTCCGTCCGGAAGAGTTTCAAAAGTTTAGTCAGATTGTGGTTGTTGGCAGAAAGAAACCGAAGGGTGAATTATCTGCCACGCAGGTAGGAGACTATTTATCAAAATATTACATTGATAAATTGGAGAATTTACCGCATGATATTACGCCATGGATTCCGGTAATTCCTTCTGCTTCCAGCGGTGTTGACTTATTTACCACGAGGGAATTTAGGGCGGAAGATGTCTTTGCCTATCTTGACAGTAATGGGTTATCTAAAGACATAATTACAGCTCTTGACAGAAGAATAGCTGTCAAATGTTTTTCGGAAGGGGAGTTGAAACGTCCTCCTATTCCAGTGAAAAATGACAGTTTATTTCTTTTGGTTGCTTCTGGTGTAGGGCAAGGTTTTACTGGAAGTGAAGAAAATGGGGATTTGCATCTCCAGCGAGGCGTTGCGGAAGTGATTGAGGAGTCGCATATCCCTTCTTCTGAGGATGAATATGGGGATGAGGAAGAGACGCATACCGGCAGGATGGTCGTAACCACACGAACAGCTATCAGCATGACTGTGCTGGAAAATGATGGTACTATCCATGTTTTATCGTAGGAGGGGTGATTATGCTGCTTAGTTTATTGTTTCAAAGCCCGTTTTTCCCTCTCGGGAGAATAATTATTCGCGAGCCTGTTCTTTCGCTTATCTGTGAAGATGAAGGGTTTTCCAAAGAAGTTTACAGTGCATTGAATCGGTATTGCCAAAAGGACTGGGGAAATCTAAGCGATAGTGATTGCTTGCTAAACGAGAGTGCTGTTCGCGAACGCAATGACCGCATTTTAGCTGCATATAACACGAAGGAAGGTGCTATCTATGTTGAAACACATTTTGAATGTAATCTGACCTATGTTTATTTTGCGTCAGATTACTAGATGGAAAATTATTGAAAAGGAGGAGTAGCAGCCTAAATGCTGTGAAGTAAGATAATGAGTTATAACCGATACCAACGTACATTAATCGTAGGTGGTATGGAGGCCTATTGCCATTTTTGTGTAAAAACAAATGCAGAAAACATGGCACTTATCATGGGCTTTTTCCATCGGTCTAGTGTCAAAGTACGTGGAATTGCTGCAAGCCTAGGCAGTAAAGATGCCAGAATTGGATGGCGCAGTTTTAAAACCCAGTCGGAAAATGGGTGGACTGGTATGTTTCGCCCGGAAAGTATGGGACGTGACAAGTTTTTATACTGTATTGCGACAAACAAGGATATAGGCACACGCTATCTGATTACAACAAGTACGATGTTGCATAAGGATGTATATGATTTTCTTATGAACAACTATAAATTACCGTTGTTGAGGGAGTGGGTACCTATAATTCTGGAAGAGTTGAAAAAACAGTGTAAAGCATATCCTTTATCACTAGAATACACATTGCCGGATAACCCGGTGAATATTGAGCTTAATCGTAATGTTGTGTCTGTAAAAGATATCATCTGTTATGATTTTGGGGAGTTGACAAATGATGGTTTATCTGATGTTGTCTCTTCTTTGTTGCGCTCGAGAAAAATATGTATTACTAGGAATGTGATGAAGCCTTTGGAAATCGAGAGTTTTGATGATTACATAACACGCTATGGTTCTTCTATGGCAGATAATCTTACAAAGCGTCTTAACCCGCTTTCCCCTCTTAAACCTAATGTGGATACTTTAGCTTTGAAATATAAAAGTCTGTATCCTCAGCAGGCTGCATGTGTTAATGGTATTCTTGCTATGCGTAAGAATGGTATTAAGTACGCGGTTATGAATCAGGGGATGGGTGTTGGAAAAACAATACAGGCAATTGCTACAGTGGAGGGAGCTAAGGTTGAGGATTATTTAAAGAAAAATCCTCATAAAACCCTGCGAGATGCTTATGAACCGGATGCTATTAACTATCGCGTTATAATTATGGCACCTGGGCATCTAGTAGAAAAATGGGCTTCCGAAATTTTAGAAGAAGTTCCTTACGCTAAGGTTGTGACTGGATGTGGTTTATCAGATTTTGTTTCTCTTAGAGCAAGAGGTATAAAGCCTTCCGGCAGGGAGTTTTATATCATGTCTAAAGACACTGCTAAGCTGGATACTTTGAGAAGTCCTATTCCCACTCAGGTTAAATCCATGAAATTTTGCTTAGATATTTGTAAGGATTGTGCTGAAGAAGAAGGAAAGATACAGTACAAAAAAGGAAATGGCACAGATGCAAAGTGTCCTGCGTGTAAAGGGAATAGCTTTATTCCTTTTGCAGTATCTTCTTCTACTTATCGTGGAATGGTTTGTCCTTCTTGCGGACAACTTCTTATTAAAAACAAAGGGTATGATGTATCCAAGGATGAATTTTACGAAAATATTCCGAATAACGTTTTGGGACCCGCTGCTTTTGCTTCGCAAAAGAAGGAAAATTCTTTCTGTTACCACTGTAATGCTCCGCTTTGGGGTGGAAATGCAAAGCCTTTAATGCAGTATCCTGGCCAAATTCATAAGAGTAAATGGACTAAAGTTTCTCATTATACAAATCATGCTCACCGTGGTCGCACCAGTGCTTTTGTATTAGGCGGTCATGTGGATGAATACCGGCGTTCTATCGTTACGGATGCTGGTTGGCGTGAAGATAATGGTGAAACATATGGTCCACGTAAAGTTGCCCCCGCAAAATACATTAAAAAGTATTTAAAGGGATTTTTTGATTTCTGTATTTTGGATGAGGCACACAAATTCCTTGGGGAATCTGCACAAGCGGTTGCAGCACATTCTTTGGTTAAAGCCAGTAAATTTACTCTTGCTTTAACCGGCACTATTTCAAATGGTACTGCTCAGGCATTTTACAATCTGTTTTGGATGTTGGAGCCTGGGCGAATGGTGAATGAAGGATATTCTTATTCTAATTCCGAGCTTATGCGTTTCTGTCGAGAGTATGGCTGTGTGGAAACGGTGTATGAGGCATCTACAACTACCAGTGGCGGTTATAATGTAATGAGCCGTGGTAAGCAGTTGTCTCCGCCACGTGTTAAACCTGGTATTTCACCAGTGATCTTTGGAAAGTTTCTTATGGATAGATGTCTTTTCTTAGATATTACTGATTTATCGAAGTACCTGCCAAACTTTTCTGAGCGTATTCATCTGGTATCGTTGCCGGATGAGATTGTGGGCAATTACAGTTGGGTACTTGATGAACTAAAGGAAGCAAGTCAGAGTGGTAGTGGAATGGGTGTTCTCTCTACTATGTTGCAGTATGGCTTGTCTTTTCCGGATAAGCCATATGGACGTGAGCCTATTATGGATCCTTATGTGGAAGATGCGGTATTGGTTCGTCCTAGAAACTTTGAACAATTCTCCGAACTGGATGTTTTGACTCCTAAAGAAGAAGAATTGATTTCTATAGTCCGTGATGAAATATCGGAAGGGCGAAATTGTTTTATTTATGCCACTTATACGGCATCTGCTGAAACAAATGTTACTTACCGGTTAAAGGCATTAATTGAGCATTATTGCAACCTGCGTGACAGGGTGGAAATTATTCAATCTTCTTCCCCTGCTGCCCGAAAGAGAGAGGAATGGTTTCACAAACGTGCATCTGAGGGTATTAAGGTATTTATAACTAATCCTCAGAACGTGGAGACTGGTTTGGATTTCTGTTTTAAATATAAAGGCGTGGAATATAATTATCCAACCTTGATATTTTATCAAACAGGATATTCTCTTGCTACCATTTGGCAGGCAAGCAGGAGAGCGTACCGCCTAAATCAGAAAAGAGATTGCCGCAATTACTACCTTGCATATGAGGGTACGTTGCAAGCAGCAGCTCTTGAAATCATGGCTAAGAAACAGACCGCTACAGCGGCAATCCAAGGTCACTTTACTACAGAAGGATTATCTTCTATGGCAAAGGGCGTGGATACCCGTACACAGCTTGCCGCCGCACTTAGCAAGAATGACATGTCTTCCAGAGAAAGTTTGGAAAATATGTTTGATGCACTATCTGTCACCACGGCAAAAGAGGACGGATATGAAGGTTTTGTGCGTAACTTAACTTTCTACGAACTCATGGGTACTTCTGAAGAATCTGTGGACTCTACTGGTTTTGATGTGTTTGATGAACTATTCAATTCCCTGTTAGAAGAAGGAACTGATGAAACAGCATCTGCATGCGACGTAAGTAATGATGTAGTATCTGAGAGCTTTGATTTTAGTTCTCTTATGGAATCGCTTTTTCATGTAAATGAAGAGATACCACAAGTAACTGAACAAAAAAACGATGGGAAAAAGAAAGCTTCAAAGAAACCGAAGATGGCCGGCTCAATGGATATATTTTCTTTGTTTGAAGCAGTATAGAGAATCTTAAATTATTAATCAAAAGGAGGAAGTAACCTATATAATAGTAGTATGGGTGAAATAAAAATATGAAGATGATTAAACTTACACAGGATGTTGCTAACGCAGTTTTAGAGAGACTGTCTTTATTAAAAAACAATACTAATAAGGTGCGTCTTGTTTTTGGACTTAAGAATGCCGGTGCCGGCATTACTTGTATGGCTCGAATTGTTGATGGTATGAGGATGGAAGAGATTGGCTTCTTAACCAATGGTGTTCCCTCTGATTATGTCGATGGCGAGGTGTATGCTTCTTGTATTGTAAAAGCAAAAGCTTTCTGTGATTATCTTTCTGCATTTAATTCATTTAATGCAGATGTAGTATTTGGTGTTAGTGATAAACTTCTTTCTCTTGCGGTTGAGGGGCAGGCTAATGTATCCTTGGAATGCGTATCAGAGACAGATGCGGAACCTTTATTTGTGGATGATTCTAAGACAACCATGGCAGTTTTCACCTGTAGCGGAAATGTGTTGAATGATGCATTGAAAATGGGTGGTTTCTGTGCGGTTACTTCTGATGATCCTAGCATGATAGCAGATAGAGTTGTTCTTTCCTTTGATGCATCTGCTCTTTATGTGTATTCAACGGATTCAGAGCATGCAAGGGTAACTTCTTCGACTGCACAAATTAAAGCATCTTTCAATGATGCTTTAAGAGCTGCTTGCTTTCTTAAAAACAAGGTAGACTCGTTAAATGGGGAAGCAAAGGCTCAGTTGCTTGAAAAAGTAAGTAAGACACCCAAACAGCAGTTGGTTGATGTTGCAAAAGCTGAGGGTTTTGATGGCAGTACTTTTGATATTGCAGTTCCGACTTCTAGTATCCAGATTATTCAGAAGCTGATTGCCGGTGCCGAGAAAATTGAGGTTGCAATCAGCCAGAGGTATCTGCGTATTAGATGCGGAAATGTGCTTGCATCCTTCCTTCTTGCAGATATCTGTCCTACCATTTACAAAACAGTTCTCCCTAATATGGAGAAAGTAAAATGGGAAGGTACTGTTGTTGTGGATAAAGAACAGTTTGTAAATGCATTAAATATTATCCAGCTATCTGCAGATAGTGATAATTATCCTTTTAGCTTTTCTGTAGATACTAAGCAGAGTAAGGTGGTAATGAAGGACAATAGCGGAAACTCTACTCTTTGCAACATTGTTTCTTCTTCTTGCGGTGACTCTATTGATAGTCTGGTGAAATATATGAAGGCATCTAATTTTGCCTCCGTGTTATCTAAGTATCCCAATGGTAATATTGTCATCTGCATTAATGGCAAAAAGAACTCATTTATGCAGGTGCGAAATGGAGAGCTGGACGGCAAAAACGTTACTTCTAAAACTTATCTTATTGAGATTAATGTGGATAAGAATAGGGAGGCTATGGCAAAAAAGGAAGCTAAGGAAGAAGAGAAAGCAATTGCTGAGGCAGATGGCAATAACGTGTAGTTTTATTTTCTTAAATTTTAGGCGGGGATTGATAATTCCCGCCTATTTTTTTTAATTATAGCATTGCATTTATCGAAAAATTCATATATAATATAACTATCTTTTTTATGTATGATATCAATGGAGTTAGGTTAAGGAATGTAGCTGGATGACGGCGGTGTTATGTGTGAAAAGGAGGATATAATATTAATCAGGGACAAAGAAGTAGTGTTCATCTTAGGATGGATGCTTTTTTTGTCCCTTTTTTTATTTCAAAAAAGGAGGTATGGCAATGAAAAAACGAAAGTGTTGCCGAAAAAATGATGTACTGTCTGTTATGGATAGTATTTTTGATGACTTTCTATCATCACTTGAGATTGATTTTTCTGATAATAACTCAGAAATATCTTCTCTTGTGGAGCAGACAAGTGAAGTTAGTACAACTGTTACTCTTCAGGAATTACCTGTCAATCTTGAGGAATACCTAAACAAAGAGGAGCCTCTTATCACTCTTCAGCGCGAAAAGTATCATATGCAGATGAGAAAATTCAGTTTGTCGGAAGTGGAGAAAAAACTATTTTCTTTCGTTCCGGGCGCGCGTGATACTCTTCGTGATGTTGTAAGCAGTGTAAGCCGTAAGCTGACCAGACCGCTGTTAAGGGCTATGGAAAGTGATTCCGATGAGTATGCTGTGGCCCTTCGCTCTTTGATGCTTACGGACTCGGTATCTGTATCATTTATCTGGGATGTTCCGGAATACATTGTGAGGGTACTAAGGCGCCGTTCTTCCAAAAGTATTTCACAGGATGGTTCGGAACGGGTTATTGGCGTATGCCTTAAAGAAGAAGGATATGAGCCACTTATCGTCTATGGCATGAAAAATCATTCTCATAGCGGAACAGATAAAAATTGCATCTATAATCACGATTTTTTATGTTCCGATCTTGCAGACTTTTTTTCCATGCTAACTATCCACCAGCAGGTAAATCATTACATTCAGGTTTTGCAAACCGAGGGGGCTGATAATGCTTTGTTTCAGGAATTTCATAATAAGGTTTTTCGGTATATTAGTGATTATACATCGCCTTATTATCAGAAAGTATTTCCTGATGAGAAAGCTTCTTTTTATCAAGAAAATCCCGCTGAAAAGTGGTCTTTACCTAAATATGTAGCACCTAGTATTTATAGGTCTCCTTATTTTAAAAGACTGGAAAATGAAGGCATGTTCTCTTTACTGCCTTCTGTTCCAAAGCGGAAGCTTGATAGCGTTCTTGGTGAGACGGGTGCCTGCTGTATTCTTTCATCGGAAGATGTCCTCAGACTCCCTTATATGTACATTATGACTCATCCTGTCCCATATAATGAGATGGTTTATCGTAATGATGTGGGTGTTAAGTGGGGTTTACCATCTAGCATTGGCAGTGCGAGACGTTACTACAACGAACCGGGATACTGCACGCTGTATAGGGACTTGTTTGTATTAATTGCTGAAGAAAAAAATGGCATTAAATCTGTATTGGATTATTACAAAGACTTGGATAGTGGTTATGCCAAAAGTTTTATGCTAAAGAAAAACATTCCACAAAAAGTGGTCTGTTCTATGCGTAGTTCCGGATTTAACCGTTATTTTGGCTTTGTGGAATTTGATGAAGATACTGACCTAAAAAAAGTTGAAGAAGTAGCCAACGAATTTTCCGCTGTTTGGGAAACGTATTTAACAGGTATTGATTCTACGAAAAATGTGATACGTTTTCGAAAGCTCGGACAGCATAAGGCTGCAGGGTTATATTATCCGGCATACGGATGCCTTTGTGTAGATGTTAGGCATCCCTCTTCTTTGATCCATGAATACGGGCATTTGATAGATTTTACGCATGGTAATTTATCAAATACTTCTACCTTTTATGAGTTGCGGGCTCTGTATAAGTGCTCGCTTTTATCATTTATGGATTCTGATGAGGGATTTAATAAATCTATGAAAGGTAATTCAAAATATAATCTTTCGTATTATTTGACTCCTACCGAAATTTTTGCACGTTGCTTTGAATTGTATGTCTCTAAAATATTGGGAGTAACTAATTCTATTGTTCCTCAAGATTTTAGTTGTGGCATATATCCACAGGACGATGCATTTTTGGGTAAAGTGAAAGATTATTTCGATTGGCTGCTTACTAATTCACCTGTTATTACATCAAAATCAACAAATTCGTCAAAGGCGGCGAATAAATAAGGAGGAAGAAAAACCATGAAGAAACATTTATATTGTAAAGATTTGACGTATGGAAGCATTGTATCATCTGAACCCTTTTTAATAAAGGAATCATATGAATCCAATGGCACAATTTATGCAATTTTGTCTGACCGAAGTGGCTTTATTGATGCTTCTGTTAAAAAGAGTAATACGGATGCCGCGCAGGTGCTTTTAAAAAATAGTGGTGGTATTGTTCTTGTTTCTGGACCGGTATTAATAAAAAATACGGATGCTGGGAACGTACCGGAGGTGCGCGTTCGTGAATGTATTGTTGCTGAATCCTTTTTCCCGGAAGAGGTATATGATGGAATAAGTGAAGAGACAGCTAAGAAGCACATTGATGAGATATGTCATGTTATGGGTATGGTTCAGCATGCCGGGTATAGACAGTTGCTGGAAAGTTGCTTAACACAGGATGTTCTCTTAAAACTCGCTGTTTACCCTGCTACCCATGATTATTATGGTAAGTATCGCGGTGGGGCTCTGGTTGCTACATGTGCGATTACCGGTATTGTTGGTAATTGTTGTGCATCATATATGAAGCGAGGCAATGGTCTTACTACTACAGAATTGAATTGGGATTTGCTAATGACTGCTGCCTTATTACATCAATATGGTAAACTGATTTTCTTTGAAGAAAGCGACCCGTTTAAGAAGTCTGTTGCTGGTCTGGCAATGAATTACTATCCATCTTTGCAATCCATAATAGAAAAAACGGTTTTCCAGAACAATATTCCTATAAATGAATTAGATATGGCGTTACTTTTAAATGTATTGAATGTTGCAACCTCTAATAAGACGGGCGCAAGGGCTGTTACTGCAGAGGGTATTGTACTGCGTCATATTTGTCATATGTATGGGGAACTGGAATACTATCAGTGGGTATCTGCTAATATGGAGCAAGAAGATGATGTTCCTTATATTTATAATATAAGAGACAAACGTCATTATTTTCGGTTGGTTGGAGCTGAAGAACCTATGATTGAGTAGAAAGGAGATTACTATGGGTTTTGATTTATTAAAAATGAAGAATTCGTTAACATCTTCATTTCTTCTTAAGGCGTGTGATTCCTCTGCATTGAATGATGCTTTAGCTTTTGCTAAAGCATCATTACATACTGAGAGCTTAGAAAATCATCCGGATTATCTGTTTATCTCTTCATGTGGGAAAAAAACTATTGGTGTAGATGATGTTCTTCCTCTTATCCGTAAATGTTCTTTTCCCCCAGTAGTTGCAGATAAGATTATGGTAATAATTGATGACATGGAAAAACTTACTGTTGCTGCTCAGAATAAACTGTTGCTACTTCTGGAAGAGAATACTCACTGCTTTGTAATCGGAATTGTGCATGAGGATGGACTATTGCTTGATACTGTGAAGAGCCGTATGCGTTTATTAAGCTATAAACCGCTTAATAGGAGGTATTTTATGGAAAAACATTCCTTATCTGATAAAGAAGCTTTTTTCTACTATATTTCAGAAGGAAATGAAGAAAATTTCCATAAGTTATACGCCCAGCGGGAAATGTTTTCGGCGCTTAGGGATTCCTGTTTCTTTGTTCGGAATCGCAGTCAGATTTTGAATAATCTTCATTTAGTGAAGGAAAAAGACAAAATGGCTGTAACTGAAGACAGGGTGTTAATGCGCGCGGTTCTTATGGCAATGCAATATTTTTTTACAGAGCTTGCTTTGGAACTCACCTCTGCCAATAATGCGGTAGGTGCTGTTCGCTGCACGGAGCTTTGTAATATTCTTTCACGTGATATAGAACGGTGCATGTATCCTACGTATACTAAAGATGATTTCTTTCAAACAATAATATTATGTGTAGAACTTAAGGAGGGTAAATAAGATGGCATTATATAATGTGATGCGCCCTATGCGTTTTTCTGACGTCAGGGGGCAGGATAAGACAGTTAAAATAATTAGAGATAATATTCGGACAGGAAATCTTCCGAATGCTATGTTACTAATTGGTACAAGAGGTATTGGAAAGACAACCATTGCAAAGATAATTGCAAAGACTTTAAATTGCGAACATCCCACACCCGAAGGTGAGTGTTGTGATGAATGTCCTTCTTGCATTTCTGTAAAACAAGGAAATTCGATTGATGTCTTGGAATTGGATGCAGCTTCGAATAATGGTGTGGACCATATTAGAAGCATTATCGAGAAAGTAAAGTACAAGCCGGTTGGGAAAATGCGTGTAGTTATATTGGATGAGGTTCATATGCTCTCTATTAGTGCATTTAACTCGCTGTTAAAACTACTTGAGGAGCCACCTGCAAATACATTATTTATTTTGTGTACCACAGAAGTACATAAAATCCCGATCACTATTCTTAGCAGATGTCGAAAATTCCAATTTGAAACTATTTCTGAAGATGTCATTATTGAAAAACTGGAAGAAGTGAACCGCTTATATGGACTTACTGCTGATGCAATGGCGCTTCGTGCTATTGCAATGGCTGCAAAGGGTAGTATGCGAGATGCAGAGAGTATCTACGAAAACTTCCTGGATGTAGAAAATGGACACATAACGGTTGAGATTGTCCGGGATGTTTTAGGGCTTTCGGATGATGAAACGGTTTTTTTTATATTAAATGGCATTTTGTCAGGAGATGCAACATTGGCATTTAATGCAATTCAACAGACTGTCGATAAGGGCGGGAGCCTGGTGTATCTTGTAGAAGAAACGTTTCGTATTCTTATGGATATTGTGTCTTTGCAAACCAGTGGCGACATATCTATGCTCGTTGGAAGTTCCCAATATATTGAGCAGGTATCTGAATTTGCATTCAATAATGAGATGTCTAGGTTTGCTGAGATAGCAGATGGGCTACGAAAAGTATATGAGCAGAGAAGTGGTAATCTTGAATTAGTATTTCAGAGTACTATTCTTGAACTTATATGCCGTCAATCTAGTATTTCTGAGTTACGTAACCGCATTTTGAAATTAGAAACAACCATTGAACAGCTGAAAAACACTACTGCTGCAAAGGTTGTTTCTGCTGACGAGATGAGGACTATGCCTGTAGAACCCGAAGATATGCCGGAGACTTTTTCTGATGAGAATGTTGAAACATCTACGGATTTAAGTGGTGAGCTTGGTGATAGCGGATTTATTCCACTTAGCAAGGAGCAGGAGGAAGAGCTCGCATCGCTTGGTTTTAGTGTAGACACTTCTCAGGCCGGTAGTAATTCAAATGAAAATACATCTTCTAATGCCGTTAACAATAGTCAAGACAATTCCTGTGATTCTAATGACTATTTTAGCGGCTTTGCCAGTATTCTCGGAAGCTTCGGATGGTAGTTGCCTGTCTTCTTTAAGAAAGGCAATCGAGTGTTTTGAGGGGGCATTATCAGATGTTCCCTCTTTTGTTACCTTAAAAAATGCAGTTTTTACTGCTTTATCGAAAGAAGAATAAAGGAGGAGTAGTTTAGGCACTTATGTGCGTGCCTAAACGAAGTGATTTTGTATGAAAACAAATGCTATTTTAAAAGATATTAATGATTTTGCCGACAGCGTAGTTAAAGAGTTAGAGACACGTATTACGGAGGGATATAGTTTTACTTTGTCTGATTGTTACAAAATAAACCGGCACGAGCTGCATCTGGTTGCAAAACCGGATGGTAAGTTTTGTGGTCCATCTATTAATTTGTGTTATTTTTTCTCTTTGTATGAGGCTGGCCATGAATTTACTGCTATTGTAGAACAGTTAACAAAAATTATAGAGGAGAGTAGTAATTCATTTACAGATATTATTTCTGAAGATTATTTCCAGACGAATAAGGATCTACTGTATTGCCGACTCATCAATTATGAGCGGAATAAGGATTATCTTAAGGATATTCCTTATTTGCGGGTTGGGGAATTTGCAGTTGTTCTTTATTTTATTTTTGACGATACCAATAGCGGTGATGAATGTGGTGGATGGATGAGTGTATCATTGAATAATTCTATTCTACTGAAGATGGATTTAACCTTTGAGGAGGCGTTGGAAATCGCAAAAGTAAACACAGTACGCGATTTTAATGCTTCACTATCCATATTCCCATACGATAAAAATGTTCTTTATTCTGATGGGGCATATGGTATTAGCAACCGTGAAGAATACTATGGTTCTATACACATTTTTAACAAAGCAATGTTAAAACGTGTTGCATATACTCATCAGTCTAACGTACTGATAGTTCCATTGGACCTTCATGTAGCTCTTTTTGTGGCAGAAAGCAGTTCTGATACTGAGGCTGCATGTTTGGATATGCTTTCATTCGCGTTGAAAAATTCACCTATGACACAGGATGATTTTTTGTCGAATTCTTTGTATCGTTACATATATGAGAATGATACGATAGTAGCATGTAAAACAGGTGATATTATCTGTTAGTTAAATAAGGGTATGCGTGGCATACCCTTATTTTTTTGTTTTATTCTCCCTTTTGTTTCATAAAATGAACCTGTTTATAAACAAATTATAAAGTGCTTGCAATACGATTCTTCTTCTTTTATTGTGAAATCAGGAGGTGATTAATATGCGTCTTTTTTTATCAGATTATATACGAATCGGTGCAACCATGGAGACTGTTAAAATTTTGGAAGCTGATATGAAAGGAATTCTTCTGCTTGGTAATCTGAAATACCATGAACATATTATTCATGTAAAAATCAAAGTAAATAGAGATGGGGTGGCGAGAATCGTATCTGTGGTGGATAATGTGCGTGAGCAGGCATTCAATAATTTAGAATTACTGAAAAAAATTCGTAAGGATGGGGTTACCTTAAATAAAAATGGTTTACGCAATATTGTTGTGTGCCGCACTTTTTCTTTATTGCTTTGGTACTTCTGTATGCTGTCACACGTCGCAATGCAATTGATTGTCATTCGTTATGCGTTACTGAATAGAGTAGTTGTACTACCTCTTGTTCTGATGTTATTAGTGATATTATCCATGTACAACTTAAAGAAAAATAAATGGAATTTAATTCCTTATGGAGCGAACAGATATGGGAAAAAATGAGTTATTTGAATCTATTTTTAATAATTATATGATAGAGAATGATTATAGTCCAAGAACGCGCAGTGAATATTATCGACGTATTTGTATGATTTGTGACTGGTGTGGAAAAGACTTCTTTGAATTGACAAGAGAGGATGCACAGGCTTACTTTTTGTTTTTGCAAGGCCAGTACTATGCTAAGGATATTTCTACCAGAACTATTTATAGCCGGATGAATACGTATAGTGGCTTTGCAAATCACATACAGAGTAATCATTTACTGGATGATTATATTAACCCTTTTACGGATATAAAGGTGGTTACTCCTACAAATAATGGTCTACCTATTCGTAATATCCCGTCTTCTGCTTCAGTTGACCGTATATTGGATAGTGCTCCTGATGAAATGTATTATCTTGTCTTTACACTTGCTTTTCGAGTAGGGCTGTTTTTATCTGAAATTGTGGCACTTACCTTAAGTCATGTTGTGGAAAGTAATAATGTTATCTTTCTGCATTGTAATGTCCGCCGGACGGTTCCGGAGAGAATGGTTCCACTGCCCGATGATGTAGGTGTATTATTAAAAAACTACATTGCACACATGACATATACGGATGAAGCTGGACATCTTTTTTATAACAAGTATAAAAATCCACTAACTTGCGATAATGTTGAATCCCGTATTCGCAAAATTGTAAAGTCTGGTGGTTTTGATATAAATTACTCTATGCGCGACCTTCGCACACGTTCTATTTTGGATATGGTATCTGCAAGTATAAGTACAGAAAACAGTTTGGATGCCGTTGCTGATTATGTAGGTTTACATGATAGGAGACTACGTACTTATATTAAGGCTAACAGTAATATTATCACCTCAGTACCAGCCAATTTAGTAAACATTAGTATTAAACCATATAATAATAAGGGAGGGCAGGACAATGACTAAAAGTATAATAGACGGATACGTTTTTCAAAATGAAGGTTCTCTGTACAATCTTTTTCCTGAATCTTATTCGGGGGATATTTTAAAACGAGTGGAGCCTGGGGATATCCTTTACTCTTTTTATGACCTTGATGCTGCAGATAGTGCAAAGGCTAATTGTTTACATCGGATTACCGAGTGGGAAGATGACTTTGGAGGTTCTGTATTTGAAGATGCAGAAATATTATATGGTTTATCTCCTGTTAGTGTGTTACAATTAATGGAAGAGGGCATTATAGAGGAGATGCATCTAGTAATTGAAGCTTCTTACCTTTGTTAGTTTTTATTCTATTCTGTTGATTTTAGAGGTGTATATGTTTAGCTTATTCCATTTCAATGCTGGTATTTATGAAAATGACATTATGTATTTGGGTGGTACTGTTACATATACCGGGAACGTTATATCTCGGTCTATGCGGTCTATTCTTGAAGAGGGCATTGTTTCTTTGGGTAACTATTCTTGTCCGGTCATTATGGAGCGATTTAAAGACGGTACTTCCGTTGTATATCGGTTCATGGAGGAGCATGGTGTTATATGTGAGCAAGAAATTTCTACGCAGGCATATACTTTTCTTGACGCATATAATGATTGTGCAGAAAAGGACATGCGCTTCCTTTCTTATTGTTTTAGCAGGCGGTTGAAGCAAATTTTTACATTGATTGCTCAGATTTTCTGTATATTTGTGACCTTATTTGGTATTCAGCGTACTATTTCATATGGATATAACTTACCAATATTGCTTATGATATTATCCGCTTTTATTGTTTTTACTATTCTGGGTACTTTATATTCATATTATCGTTGCCAAAAGATTGATTCTCACACATCTGCGTTGGTCCGTTATATAGAGAGCAATGAAATGTCTGGTAAAGACAATGGATTACGGAAATGATATTCATTGACATTTTGTAATAATGTGATAAAGTTTAATTGTCGAGGTCCCCTCATATTCCTCGATATCACACAATATTCATCACTAAGGACTGGGTAATTTATCCAGTCCTTTAGTGTATTTATTGACATCTGTTTATTTGCATGATAATCTTAATGTAGTAAATATGAAAAGGTTGTTAAAAACAACCTTTTTTCTACATCATAAGATTGCGTTAAATACGGATTTAGCGCAATCTTATCGAGAAAAAGAGAAATTTGAGGTGATTTTATGGCTAGTTTAGATTCTTCTTATTCTTATAAAATGCAAGAATTAGCTAAAATAAACGAGAGGATTCGTGATTTATTGAACGAGCTTCCATCTTTTTGCTCTGATTATTTATATCAAAAAACTGCATCGAATAAGTTTCAGCCACGTACTAAATTATCATATTTAGGGGATATATTGACCTTTTTTAAATGGCTCCATACATCGCACGAGTTATTTATGGATACACCTATAAAAGCTTATTCAATGGAACAAATGAAACAAATTACTACTGCAGATATTACTGCTTTTTTAGCATCCATGGATTTTTATGAATCAGAGTCAGGTATTCATACGAATTCGGCGGCCTCAAAATCGAGAAAATTGGCTGCTATTCGCTCTTTGTTTTCTTTCTTTGTCAGCAATAAAGGATTTACATATAATGTGGCTTCGTATGTGGAGACGCCCCGGATAAAAACCAAGGATATCGTGTATATGTCTACTGAACAACAAGGTGCTTTTTTAGAAAATGTGAATGCCGGTAAGCGTATTACAAATAGCGGTGCTGTTATGAAATATGAAGATACGAGTCCCTATTATCTCCGTGATCGCGCTATTATAGCGCTGTTTTTAGGAACTGGTATTCGTATTTCAGAGCTGGTCGGCATAGATGTTGTAGATTTGGATTTCCGGGACAGCTCTGTTCACATAGTCCGAAAAGGCGGAAATGAACAAAAGGTTTTCTTCTCTTCAGATGTAGAGGATGCAATTTTATCTTATCTGGATTATGGCAGAGAAATACTTCTCAAGGGAAATGATGATGAATCTGCCCTCTTCTTGTCACAACGATCCGGGCGAATTGCCGTGCGTAGTGTTCAGGAAATTGTTAGCCGGTATACAGAGTATACCTTTGGTTCTGATTCAAAAACCAAAATTTCTCCACATAAATTAAGGAGTACATATGCTAGTAATTTGTTAGAAGAAACTGACAATATCTATCTTGTGGCCAATGCATTAGGACATTCTGACCTTAGCACTGTTCAGAAATATGCAAAAATAAAGGATATGCAGCGTGCTGCTATTTCACTTCGTAGCAAGGATAAGTAATGTTTCATGTTATATTGCATTATATTCATTGCCTTATATCTTTAACTATTGTTATACTTTAATTGTAGAACCATTTTATTTGCGGAGGTGTTGTGCATGGATAATATTATTAAAATAGGCTATTTTCGCAAAGTATCTGCCGATGGGCGGACAGGGTATATCTCATTTAATGAATATTATGGTTTATGGGATGAGGAAAGCAAAGCTAATCTAAAACGTAATGTAGAGATGTCACAGTGTAGACTTTATTGCGCCTGCTGTTTGGAAAACAATTTGGAACTTTCCGTAACATCAAACTACGTTGTGCGGGTTAAGAGTAATCATTTGCAGAGTGAGCATGCAGAGTCCTGTCCGAAGTCGGTGCTGTACAATCACTGGAATGATACCCAAAAAAATGGAATACAAGCAACTGAAGACGAGCAGATGGTTTTTAATATTGCCTTGCCGTCTGTTGCGAAAAGTACTTCTACTTCCTCTTCTACTTCTTCCAGTAGTGGAAGCGGGGATTCTATGAATAAGCGGACCGGTATTTTGGATATTGTTATCACAATAAATAAAATGGCTTGGGAATTACAGGGTTATAGCATAAAGAAAAAGATACGTGAGGCTCGCAGGGCTGAAGTGCCCTTGGATTGGGAATTTAAAGATATTGATGCATTTAACCGCCTTATATTTGGTATATCTAATCGTATTTATGCCAGGGTTCGGGGTGAAGTAATCCCTTTTATTAATCTCGCTTACCGCAAAGACGCTTTTTATAATTGTGATGACTGGCGCCGGCAGTGGTTTGTGTACGCTATTGTAGAAAAAATAAGCACTGTAAAACCAGAACGGCGGTTTCAGTATGTTACTGTGAAGATGCCATCTCTTCAGAGTAAAAATAAAGCTGTTATACGTATCGAAACGGAGCTTTTTAATAAAATATTTAATGGATATGAAGAGGATGTACCCGGCACTTATCGTATTCTTTCCGGTTATATCTGCCGGAAAAGTTTTGATAACACTGATGGTTCTGTGAGTGAGTGGATGGAACTTCTAAAAGGGGTTGTTGTTCGCGTTAACCAGTATGGATTGTACTGTGATAACTTAGCGGTTGCTGAGGTAGCTAACTATTTGTGTGAAAAAAAACAAATTTATAGACGCCCTTATCTTCCATTGGAAAACTATGGAAGTGAGGTGCCTTCATTTATTATTGAGAGATATAATCGCCGAGATATTATCATAGATATGCCTCTAACTGACAATAGCTATGCTAAACGGCAAAACTATGTAGCTAATAATGCAGAATTTGATATAGTATTGATTACACAACAGGATTATAGGGATAAGCTGCACCCTCTTTTGTATAAGGGGATTTAGTATCTTCTCTTCTGTTTTTAACTGATTTTTTAAAATATTAGACGAGGTTATTATGAAAGGAAAAGATGGAGAACGTAAATTAGATTCTATTGACTTAGAACAATATCGAGAGGGTATGCCGTGTCACCGCTATATTCTGCGTAATTTGCGTGACAAGAGGGAGGCTCTTACTTTTGTCAAAACATTTGTAAACACCATGACTTCAGTACATCTTCCGGATGAGTATATTGAGGCAGATATTTATATGTTTTCACATCATCTTCCACCTTCTAGTCCTCTCGGTAGGCACTCCTTTGAAGAATGGCCTACTTTTATAGACGATATTCCTCTGGTTGAAGCTATCCGGATGGATAACTCCGTGGGGACATATAAGCGGTGTACCCAATTTTATAAATCCATAACTTCTAAAACTGATGCCTGTAAAATATGCCCTCTTTCGAAAAACTACTTAAACGCAAAAGAAAAAGAGGAATTGTCTGTACTGCGTTTCCTTTTGGAGTCGGAGGAAAACTATAATTATATTATGTCTCTTGGTATTCAAAAAGAAGTCTTTGTATCTTCTGTGGACATGTTGGAAATTGTGACAGGCTCTCTTTCTCCAGGTATATATCCTTTCTGTTATAAGGTTTTAAAATCTCTCGAGGTTCCGAGAATATATCAGTCTCATTTTGCTATGGAACATAAGTCCAAAATGAGCCCTGCCATGAGTCAATACCTTACAACGGATCTATTAAAAAAGACCATACCGGAGCAGCATAGTAATCCTGCTTATGTCAGCAGTATGATAAGTGTTGTATGGGACTATATTCAAAACCATCCACTTAAAACTGCCACAGAAATCCATAAGGAAGTGGAGGTTTTAACCGGGCATAAGGCTTCTACTGGTACCGATGATGGGAATAAGAACGTAATTACTTCTTTTTCTGACCTGGGGCCTAGTTATGTGAATGATTTTTATAACTCCAACTTCAATGAAAACGATACGAAAAAACATGAGTCCGTATCTAAAAAAAGCGTACGTTTGGAGGATGTTTCCTTTGATTCTATCTTCTCTTCCTTATGTGAAGAGCCTTTATCAGATAATTTGGATACCGCTGGATATGATATATCCAGCGAGCCCTCTCCTGCTGCCGAAAGTGTAGATGCGGTGTGCTTGGATGAGAATGAACGTCAGGTGAATGAGGCGGAACTAATGGGGGACTCTTCTTTGTCAGATGAAGGTACTCTAACTATTGGAACGGACATGTTGCTGGCTGTGGCGGGTACTGAGCGTGAGGATTTTTCAAAAGATCAGGAAACTGCATGTCAGGAAGATAATATGAATTCTTGTGGTGAAATAACTATTCATGAAGTTTCCAGCCAGATGTACATTACTGAAATATTTCCCGATAAAAACAGTATGGTATCTATCCCTTTTGTATCGGAATTAGAGCTTATGCATTTTGCAATTGCTTTAGATAATGCTCCTGTACGGCTTCATACTATCTTTGAAAGTCATGTGATAAAAGATAAGCGGCTCTGCATCGAGATGGTGGAAACAGATAATGGTATCCGTCTTCTGCTGATGTATTCGCCGAAACTTCATGCCTACTTTTACACAGGCCTTAAAGACTCCGGGGTTGTCTCCTTTATGACAAATATCCTTTCTTATCCTTCCATTCAGAAATACTGTTATTATCCATTTTGGCTTGTATCTTCTTTAGCGAAGGAGGGGATGCGGGTTAAGGGGTTATATTCTTTGTTTACCATCTCTGCCATTCTTTATGACAGACACCGTATGACGATGGAAGAGTCTCTTCTGAAAATGGGAGCATGGAAAGCGACAGGTGGTGTTACAATAAAACCTGAAGGTGAAATAGAAAGCATTGCATTACTTTTGATGCACTCGTACCCTTCTGTTTATCACAGAAATTTATCCCGTGTAAAGAGATGTGGTTTGTATGGGGAGTATGAAGGGCGCTTGAACTTTGACATGTTATTATCAGAGCATTTTCAACAGGGTATGTATTCCTGTTGTAATAGAGTACTTTTTTCGCTTGCGGACTCATCCCGGTTAATATTTGGTAATGAAAGGGATGAAAGTTATAGGCTGGAAGGAAAAGTTTATCGTTATACACTACGAGGCTGCCAGAAACCGTCCTATGTATTACGTAAGTTGCTTTGCAAGTTGCGTGACAATGGGAGTATATATAAATATGATGTGATGATTACTTCTCTGTCACTAACTACATTTACTATTTTTATTGCCAATAAAGATATTGTACGTTATCAGACAATTATTAACACTACCCTATTATTGTTGCTCTTGGATGAAGAGTATAAGAATGTAACCTATGATATTACCGAAGTCACTTAATAGCGGAGAAATCTTCCGTTCATTAAGTGACTTTTCTCTTGTTTTCTATTCTCCAAGCTCCATATTCCCTAAATAAAGGCAATTATAACCCCTAAATAAACATATTATAAAACCCCTAAATAAATCCTCTAAAAACGACAATTGAGACCTTTCTTCATAGTAATTATAACCCCTAAATAGATACATAAATAGGTATTTAAAAAAAAACACGTGGAAATGGCGCAGTTACTAGGTTTTTTTAGGTGCCTCTTTTGCGTGAATATTATATAAATAATTATTCGCGTTTTGTAGAGGATACATTTTGTTTTTATTTGTTTTGTAATTAATTATTGTGATATTTTGCATTTACTGGTAAAATGAGAGACGAAAGTTTATTGTAACGGAGTGGTAAAATGAACAAATATCTGTGTAATAATCGAAAAGCATTTGAGACTGATAAAGAGGTATATGACTTTATACGCCTCTCCTTCCCTGAATTAAATGTAGATAGTGTAAAAGGCTCTTACTTATCTTTTTTGCTCACTTTTTTTGCATATGTATGTTATCCATTTACAATGAGTGAGTTATCTTCGGTTTTAGGAGAATACCTTGGAAGTAGCCGTGCATATGTCCGTGTGTCCGAAATGTTACGTAAGGGGTACTTGAAGGAATATTCATTTGACAGTAATCAAGATATGAATAGCCGTAAAGCATATTATCTTTCATCCGGGAAACAGGAAGAATTAGTGTCCATGTTGCCTACTTATATGAGAGAATCACAAAATAAGTATCGACGTACAAATGGGCGTGTGCCATTACATGATTATGGATGCGGGATAAGTTTGTTACAGATAATGTTGCTTGAGAGACCGTTCAGCTACCATAAGGAGATAAGCTGCAATGCATCCCTTGGCCTGCGTAAGGAAAAGGGAGTGTTATGTATTGATGCTGTAATCAGGATGCGGGATAATAGTGATGAAGTATATTATATAGAACAAGATACCGGCACAGAAGGTGTGGGTATCCTTGTTGGAAAGTTATATGGTTATGAAAAAAACGGCTTAAATAGGGGGGCGGGGGCGCTGATTTTCTCCTCTCACATTGCCTCTTCTTATCCTAAATGTCCTTCCTTTCATATTGCGAGCCTTAATGCTATTGTGGATGGTATGGAGGAAGAAGAAATTGAAGACCTATATGAGTACTATGAGTGTATAAAGGATATTGCAGATGAAAAGATTATTCTCTGTCTGAAAGCCCTAATGCTTCGCACCGGTGCCGGAGAAGTTTGTCCGGTGGATAGGGGGGCGGGGGCGCCTGTTCCTTCTGAGCAGATTTTAAAAAGTGCAGTTATCCGTAGGGGGAGAGCTCCTTTCTACGGCATTGATGAATTGCGCAGTTATATACGTGGGTTGTCAGATGGCAGCAATGAATATCGTATGATGGAATATAATAGGCTACAGTTTAAAAAGGCACGTGCCCGTTATTTTTCTATGTGTAATATGCTGTGTAGCTATATTCGGCGTAATGCTTTTGAAAAGGGGGAAATCAAATTTATTCTATCCGGCTTCCCTTGTATATTCTATCCCACTGTGCTTTTGTCTAACAGTTTTGACTACCTTTTATATAAAGATCGTCCCGTTATAGAGGATGTGCTATCTCGCTATTTTAAAGATGTAAAAGACGCCTCTTTTTATCCTCGTGGATACAGGGTGGATGTTGCAGAGGAAGTATCTGCATGTATGAGTAATGTATATGAATTAAGTAATGGGACCATAATATGTGTTGAGCATATTGGAATAAATGTAAGTGCATTTGTGCGCTTTTATTATTTGTACTATATGCGCCGCTATATAGGGGGGCGCGTTTGCCTTATTGGTGTCGGTACCAGGGATGATATTCTTTCTTTATGTGAACAATTTGTATACTATCCGCCCTATGGGTGTGGAATTTCATCAGAGGGCCTTACTTTGTGTTTTATAAATGAAGACGCTCTTGATGAAAAGAATACTTTGTGCGTTCCTTATAAAAAAGACGAGGATGATGTTATTCTGGTAGACATTGTCAATATGGAAATGGAGGAATCCCTTAATGAGAAGCAGAAGATGTATGATTCGCTCCCTAAAGAGGTACGTGCCGGTATGAGCAAGATTGAAATTGCGAAGGCAATGGGGTTATTGAATGATTAAATAATATTGTCAATAAAAAAAGCACCCTATAGGTGCTTTTTAAATCTGCGCATTTCCAGCCTAAGAAATCTACCCAGCCGTGCCATATAGATTTCATATGCACCGTAGATGCCTTTTACTAAAAGCCAAAAAGGTGCTTTGAGCAAACATTCGCAGAAAAAGAATACTGTCGAGAGAAAGAAAAAGGTTCCCTCCCGACAGTATATGTTTTTTTCACATATCGTACCCCATATCAATGTGATACCCAATGTTAAGAAAAATATTTCTGTATACCCGCTTTCTATCTCGAAAATAGGCTCTACCAGAAATATGTAGGAAATAGATATTGGTATATATACGCAATATGCCAATTCTATCACTGCTGAGAGTTGCTTATCCCTTCTTTTACAGTATTCAGTTTTCATTGTTCTTCATCCTCCTAGCTTTAATAAGCCGTATCTTTTTCGTAAGATACTTACGACAGTGTTCCTAGGCCACTGTGGTCCATAAGTTTACGCAGGATTATCAACTTGATAATTGCCTGTATCCTGAAACAAACACCACCGGTGAATGTTATAAAATAAATATATAAAAAGAATGCATATATATTTTATCATTTCCATCGTGCAATGTCAAATAAATACCACTCGGCGCAACGTTCCGGGTGGTATTGTCATCATGCATAGTACTTAGAAATAATTTTTCCGTTTTCATCCCTTTGTGTAAGATAAGTACCCTTGTATTCCTTCTTGATTTTACGGATGATATCTCTCGCTATTTTAAGCAGCTCTTTCTTCTGGCACTCAAGGTTATCAAAATCTTTCGGGATGCAGATGCTGTCACTGTAGGAGAATTTCTTAAGTTCTTCTTCTAGTTCTTCTCCTTCTGCCGGAGCCGCCCAGTCACATTCCGATAGATTCATTAATTCCACATTGCCACATATCATACATATCTCTTCGTATATTCTGTCATAAATGGTTTTTCCGGTATCTTCACTGGTTTCCTCAATCTGAATAGAAAGAAGGAGATTTTTTTTGCAACCTTCCTTTATTCTTTTGATGGGAGCCGGCTTTCCGTAAAAGTGCTTTATTTCATATAATGGACTTCCAATACTTGCTTTAATCTTCATAACTAATTACCTCCTCTTCCCTGTCTGTAATAATAATATATTTTTTCCTGTACAATAATCTGGTCTTGATACTCTTGCCCTTTCATTTCTTTATGTAAAGTATTTATGTTAACTTAATTATAAAATAGCACATCTTTTTATAAAAATCAACAGGTTTTTTATTAGTTTTTCAAAAAACTTCTTTTTAGGAATCCTTGACATCCCACATGTACTGGTGCATAGTGGATGCAAATGCATATGTAAAGGAGAAAAAAATGCGATTTTTGTTGTTTCGTATTAAGGAGAAGTTGTTTAAGATAGGTAAATCCTGGGATAAGTGTGCTGTGTGTAAAGAGTGCGCTGTAGAATTTGCCGAAAAATATATAAATAAGGAGCCGGATAGGACTTTAAAAGACAACCCTTTTGTTTATACAATGGAGTACGTCCTTGCCTCTAGTGCAGAATCCATAAATGAGCGGTGGCGTTCGGACTGTGCTTCCGATGAAGATCATCGCATTGCCTCGGCTCTTGATAAATACTGTACTTCTTCTCCGATTGTTGTTTACCGTGGGGTATGTGAACATGTATATGAATGTATGGTGGCTAATGCAAAAGGAATAAAGGGAGTAGATTTACTTGAAAAAGGCTTCATGTCAACCTCGCTTGTGAAAGGATGTGAGATACCCTATGACATAAAACTACGCATATATATCCCTTACGGAAATAAGTGCGTGTTTATGGGAGATGTGAACTACGAGCTTGAGACATATTATGAAGTAGCTGTCCAGCGCCATGCCAGACTTAAGATTATTTCCATTGACGAAGAGTATATTAATTGTCTCCTAATTGGGACCGCGTAGGTTTTCGTGTTTATGTTTATACTTATATGTATATTTCTCCGGATTTTTTCTTGCTTCCCTGTCACCTGAACTTAAATATGACATTACGTCGGAGCATATAAATACTATAAGGAATGCAAATAACCATAAGGATTCCTGCCATCCGTATAGGGTGAAGAGTAGAAACGCGACTGCTGCCGCCAGAATCTGCCAAAAGAAACTTGCTTTATACCCTGGGGATGCAATATCACGGATTATTTCCTGTATTTCTTTCTTGTCCTGGTTATTTTCCAGATATATATAGTATTCGGATTCTGTATGTGGTTTTTCCTTGCTGAATATGTTGAACGGCACTACAATATGGCATGTGTATTGTGTATCTTTACAATATTTTTTTGTGGTTTTACAGTGTGCCAGTTCATGAGCGTATACGGATAACCTGTGAATAAATAATGTTAGTATAAGCCCTATTATAATTTGCACAAGGATAATCATTTTACCTTCTGTCTTTATATTTAGTATGTTTGAAAAAAAATTTAAAATAAGGTCCGTCATGTCTTCTCCTTCTTATACAATGACACAGTGCAGATACTAATTTCTCCACTTACTATCAAGTTAATTATAATATTGTATATGCCTTCCGGCTCTCTTCCCTGCTTTTTTCAAGCACCGGAAGAGATACTGATATGTTTTCTGTTTTATAACGGTGAAATGATTTGATATACTGCATTCTTTCCTCTGTCAGTTCTACATATTCAGCGTACTTTGGCCAATTTGCCACAACAGAAATAACTTCATTTATTATTTGGTTTGCCTTGCGGTTTGTTATGTTCATGTTTCTTCCGGTTTCTACCATATCCGCAACTGTTATATTATCCCTTTTTCCATTAATCCGCATCTGATGTTTTCCGGTCCAGATACCGTTTATGTCATGAGCAAAGGTTACATCATACGCCGGTGACAGGCTCCATCTTCCTCTTCTATCCATTAAAAAGGATATATTTTTCACATGATCGTCGTAGTTTTTAGCCACTTCATTAAAAACCATTCTCCGAAACAGCTTCTCATTATCCTTTTGTGTCAAGCCCATCTGATGCATGATTCCTGCTGCCTGTTCGTAACTATATGCTCCAGCATCATTAAAATCATAATGTGCAATTCCTCCCAGAGACTGCATATGAATTTTACTTCCGCTATCTTCTCTGTCAAAACGCTTTGTCATAAAATGGTATCCCTCGTGGCTTTTTATCAGCCGGCACTCTGCCATATCAATGCCTGCATCCTTTGCCATAAGAGAATAAGCATATTCTATTTTTGAGTAGTCTGAGTAATCCGGCTCGCTGTCTTTATCCCTGTTATTAGTTATGGAGCCGAACTTAAGGAGCCAATAGGAATATCCTTCGCCGGCACTGACCTGTCCGGAGCGTATATTTTTCGTTTCCTCATTCCATGCAATCAAGGCTTTTGCCCTTGCCCCTCCTGCAGAAGTTCCTATTTTCAGAAGCTGTGCCACAGCCTGTTCGTCGGCAGTTATATTAACCTGCTTCTTGTCTGATAGTATCTGGTCTGCCAGCTGTGCCAGCTCATCGATATCCAAGGAACGGTCAGGGATATGAGGACCGCTTGAGGGAACATACTCCAAAGCTCCCATACCCCTGCTGCCGGTATAGCAGAGCCTTTCAATGGCAGAAAGGCTCTGCTTCATTCTTCCCTGTTTTGCCAGGTAACTTTCCAAAACTTTTGTTCCGAATTTATCCGGAAGAGAATCAGCAAGCATTCCGGGCAGATAATGGAAGGATTCTTCCCTTAATGCCGGAAATGTGTAATTTAGATTTGATAAAGGCATCATTACCGGCGATACTTCTATTCCACTTTTTAAAAACTCACTGCTGTATGAAAATACTGCTGCCTTTCCTATTTCATCCTGCACGACGGTACCTATTTTTGTACCCCACATATATACTTCTGCTCCCTGCATTATGATTCATCCCCCCACTTGAAATTTATAGTATCTGTCTTTTCCTTGGATGCACGTTTCCTTTTGGGAATATTTCTGTACATATCTTCTACGGACTGCTGCTGTGGCGGAACCAACAGCTCTACGTTCTGGAGCAGGTTAAACAGCCTCAGTATTCGTAGGAAGTTATCCAGCGTTGTTCCTTCCCCTTTCTCCAGGCGTCTTACGGTGCTTAGGGATACTCCGACGTTTTCTGCCATCTCTTCCTGTGTCATATTCCGGGCAATCCGGATATCTTTTATTCTTTCTCCTATTTCCTTTAAAATAAAGGTATTATTTTCTTCTCCATAGATTTTCATGTAATTACCCCGTTTTAAAATAATAGTTCTTTTATGAATTATAAAATAGCATAATAAGCCCTAATGTGTCAATAATGAACCTTTAATTTTAAGCTTGTTATGCTATCCAAAACATTTTAATCAACATATTTCCCAAGATAAGAGATTGCGCTGTCAATATCGTCTATCTCCTGCTGCAGTAATTCGATTTCTTCCTATTCCAAGCAGAACAGGGCTGTTTTTACTAATAATGCACCCTTAATTCATACTCGTCTGTATTTAAAACAACTGCTTCATTGGGACTATCCTCTTCTGGAACCAGACAGAAATTACTGCCTGACCTTACAATTTTTTTAATATTCCAAAATGTATCAAACTGTTTTTTAAAATTAGTTCCTTTATAAAAAACTTCTACGATCATGTGGTTAATCTCCTCATTTCTCTCGTACTAATCTCACTCCATAAAATCCTAAATCTAAAGCTACATTCTTACTAAATCTTCTCTATAAAGAGTTACACTTCCTTCCACTAAATCAACTACATAAAAAGGTTTGTTATCTGGTTTTCTAATCTGCAATACATTTTCTTTTCCATAATGATTGTAAATAAGTTCACATGCTCTATTAAATGTTATTCTCATAATTGATTTCTCCATTTCTACTTTAGAATTGTGTATCTATTGCTGTTCTGGTATTTGAAATACTGCTATAAATTCATCTTCTCTTTCTGTCATATCACTAAAAATCAGCTTATTCATATCTGATTCAACACCGAAATTTTTTTTTACTCCTTTACAAATTCTGTTGTATTCAGCCTTGCAATCTTCAAAAGATTTTCCACTGATAATAACAGAGTGCCTTAATACTTTTACTTCTGCCATTTTTACTTCCTCCAATCCTGTTGTTAAAATCCCTCTTCTACGGCTATTTAGTAGCCATTCCTCACGGGTCTGTGTAAAAGCTTTTCCTTTGCTAAAGGTACTGTCTTACACCATTCTTCCACTTCCGCCTCTGATTCGCCCCGGCAGAGCTTTCCATAGATTTCATACCAGATTCCATCCATTTCACTCTTTGTCAATTCCCGCTCCGGCTGTTCTTCCCTGAAACGCTTATGTACTAAAGCATATAATCTGTCTGCTATATTTCTTCTTAACATATCTTTTTTCTCCTCAAATCGTCATTTCAAAAGATTTTATATATCATATAAAGGTTTGCATACATCACTAAAACAACGCATTTTGTCACCTTCGTAGTATCCATGTAGACATGCATCACAGTTACATTCTCCATAAATCTCTATTGCGTAGCAGTCGTCACAAAGCACCGGTTCTCCGATTAAATCTGTTCTTTCACAACAATCGCCGCTACCGCACTTTTCACAGAAATACATATATTTACCTCCCTTTTTACCTATCTAGTTCCTTGATTTATCCATGGCCGGGTGTTAAAATCCCAGCCATTCTTCCATAATGTCTATCTTGGAACCTGCCACACTGCCGCCTTCGGTTTCGTGGTCTGCCAAGATATCCATAATGGCAGTCTCTTCTTTCTCCGTTAAAGAAATTTCTGTAACCATTTCATAGGTGCCGTTCTCATTCTTAAAAATAACTGCTTCGATTTTCTGTTTTTGTCCCATTTTTGTCCTTCCTTTCTAATATGTTATATACCGCTATATACAGTATAATATATAGCGGTATATATTTCAACTGGTAAATTGACTAATCCTGAGCAAAATTATTTGTCTATATTGTATATAGCGGTATATATTTTTATGTGTTACTATTTCCATATGGAAAACTAAAAAGAGGAGAGTGGATAATATGGCAGAAAAATATACAGAAGCACAGAAACGTGCATCATACAAATATGCGTCGGATAAGGTAAAGATTCAGATCCTCGTTTCGGAAGAACGGAGGGAGAAGTGGCGCCTTGAGGCTGCCAAAAGGGGAATGAGCCTGACAAAGTATATTATAGAACGTATGGAGGGGGATGGCGAGTAGTATTCTTCGTATTTTGGTTTTTTAGGCTTTTATGTCTGTCAGGTGATAGGAAATTAGATTGTTATATAAAAATGCCTGTAGAAAGCTCTAGTGGCTTCCTGCAGGCATTTAAAATACTATTAGTTATTGTCTGTAATGTGGCATGGCAGAAGTACTTTCAGTATGCCCTCATCTGTAGCATCTATAATAAGGTAGTCCGAGGATATGTGTTCTGTTTTGTATGGCAGATTTTTAAAAAAATCTGCCAGTGTTTTTTCCTTATATTCTTTCAAATCCCTGCCGGGGAGGGTGAGGGTATATTTTCCTTCCTTCACACGCACATAGAATATTACCTGATAAAACAGTTCTGCCAGCACTCCGGCATAGACATATGTCTTCTTTTTTGTTTTTAAGATGCTTTTATGCATTTTATTCCAAAATATGGAAACCGCTGCACCCGTAAGAAGGCTCAGGATGAGAAAAAGGGCATGCAGCAGTTTTGTCTGTTGTCCCATAAGGACTGTACAGACGGCATCTGCCGCCCCTATGAAAATGCTTGCAAGAAATAACAGTGCCCAGATAAGTGTATTTGCCTGTCTGACCGCCTTTTTATACTTCTTTTCATTATAAAGGACATAGGTGCTGCTGCCAAACTTCTTACAGTCCGTATTCTCCGGCATGGTATGTAATAATTCTTCTTTAGATAACTCTTTTTCCGGTTGTGTCATGCTGTCCTCCTACCGATAGTCATGTGCTATCCGCGCCGCAGTTATGAGGGAAGTGTTTAATGTTAACCTTTCCGTTATTTCAAGAGCTTCCCCCTGCAAGCCTTTTTCCACAATAGGAAGAACCTCCTGGATATACTTTTTGATGGATGCCAAATAATATAAATTTCTTCGATTCTTCTCTTTCTCGCATGCACCGAGCATCTTCTGCAAGATATCTTTATCATACGTTCCGCCTGCCACGGTGGAGATGATATCCAAGGAAAAGGGTGCTCCATGGATGATTCCCTTGGAAATCTCATCCTCTAAACAAATTAGTGATTCCTCTGTGATTTGTGTAAGATATTCGCTGAATTTCTCCTCATTTTTATTCCACTGCTTTAATGCTTTTTTTATTTCACTCATCTTTATTTCCTCCTGGTCCGATATACATTCAGACAATTTACAAATAATCTCTCGGACTTCTTCAATAGTAAAACCTCTTTCTTCCATTCCATATAGAGAAATCCAAATTTTTTCATCTTCCTTATAGAATAAAATAGAATTTGAATGACGGTCTTTACTTGTTTTTGCTATTACCTCATATTCTTTCATGTTATTCTCTCCCTTGTTTTTAATGAATTGATTATATCAATTTTTATTAACCCAAGAAAGGAATAACTCTTCTTTATTTTATTAAATTTCAATTTGTCTGTTTCGCTAATTTCCTTGCAATAGCTTCATTCATTCGATACTCTTTGCATAAACCTCTTTCATCTTCTGCGTTTTCATCTAAATTACAGATTTCTGTATACACGCAAGTAAGACACTGATACATTCTCTCTTTATCACTTGCCCTATCCATAAACATCTCTCCAAATCTCAATTTTTAACATACTAATTATAATCATCAAATCCCAGGAATGGCATGGCAAAAAGTGTGTGAGTTGTATTTACATAGCAGTCTTCCTGAAGTTCTTCCATATGCTTATTGCCCTTGTTCCATACATTCAAGGCGGACAGGGCAAGCTGCTCTTTCTCGCTTTCCAACATTGGGATTTCACCTAAAATAGAGTATCTGTATGTAATGACCTTATGGGACAGAAGATTGAACCCCAAAAACATCCGGTCTGTATAGGCTGCTGTTTCATATACTTCCGTGGTGACAAAATTGCTTTCTTCTCCAATCATGCTGTTGTAATCACTTTTGGAAAGAGTTGCTTTGCAATCTTTGCGTGGATCTATTAAATCCTCATTAGTATTGAAGTGTTTCATTTCCACTACATATGTATCCTCTTTGCCCTTTTCCTTTAATACTTCCACTACCTCTACCTTAAAACATTCCGTGCTTGTCTGGCTTTGTACATATACCTCATCAGCTGTTACCGTAAAATAATCTGCTAATGGGTGTAATACTGCTGCCAGAAGATGAAGAACACACCATACAATAGTCAGGATAATAGCACCTGACAGTAAAAGCAGGGTAATGGCGCCTAGTATCGGCATATCGTCTTTGTTTTGATTTCTGGTATTTTTCATTTTAATTTCCATCGTATTTAATCTCCTCTCACATATTGTTTTCTTCGTAACCGGCAATCTCTGCTATGATACTGCTGACGTCGGAAAGTGTGGCGCTGTGTAAATCTACATCCAATGCATTTTCATCATTTGCATTTTCCTTAAAATAATCATGCATGTAGGCCATTAAATAGGAATGGTCCGCTGCATAGTGGTTTCTGAGTAGTTTGGCCAGCGGATGGGAAAGCAGTTCTTCACACTCCCCTGTCAGGTCCCACATAAGCTTGTTTACCTCGTCACATCTTTTTACAAAAGCAATTACTTCATCCTCTGATATTAACTGCTCTATTTCCTCTTTTTTTCTAAGAATTACCATCCGGCACTTATCGTCCATGCAGGTATAAGAATCTAGGGATAATCCACTGAATTCTGCATCATCACATAAAACAGTAATTGCCTGTGGAATGTATTTTTTGTGTCCGCCTTCTTCTATTTCTTTCCCGGCATCCGGATTCAGGTTGATGTAATTTTTATTGGGCTCGAGTAATCCTGCTGCCGGATTATCCAGTTCAAAGTAATCGTCTGAATCCTCGTCATCGAGTATGCTTTCATTCCCCATATCATCAACCACATTGTAAGAGTGTATGTTGTTCGTACCAATTATCACTCCGTTATCCTGTAAAATGGTTACTTCCCTGGGGATATATCCCTTTCGTCCGGCAGGGGTGGTTCCTATCAAGCCTGCTTTTGGGTTCTTATTCCCGTATTTTTTTCCAATTTTAAACATGTAATTCCTCCTTTTACCTTCTTTTTGTGGTTTTTTTAAGAAAATTCCTTTTTTTATCAAATTCAATCATTTAAAAAAAATTATTTTTCATATATAGGTGTAACCGTTGACTTGTTTTTACAAAAAAGGAGATTTATTATGATTTTTTGTTTAATTTTTCTTTTCGTATTAAGCCATGAATATGATACCTGCTACACTTTACAGTTATATTGTACTTATTATGTAGAATTTGTATTGCTGCGCTACCGGGTACGTTTGTGGCTTAATTGGAGAATATGGGGACAGTGGCAATAACCACTGTCTTACCCTACTGCCCCGTTTTTTCATATAAAAGGAAGTGGCTTTCTTCTATCACACACTCATACTGTGCACTTCCTTTTAATGCCATGGAAAGAAAGCTATACTTTTCAACTAATATATGGGTAAAATTATATTTCTCAATAAAGGCCTCATAATCTGCTGTTCCGGTGAACACGTTATAGTACTCTTCTGCAATATTCTCTTTTCCGTTGATCCTTGCCATATAGATTTCCGGGCGTGCATCCATGTAAGTTTTGTAACCTCTCCACTGCAGGTAGCCGCCCAGATTAAACGGGGCATATAATTTTACTTCCTCTTTTTCTGTATTTATGTCTAAATAATCCGCGGACGCTATAGGGAGCGGACTGTGTTCTTCTTTTTGTGATATACTGAATATGGATATTATGACAAAAAGTGTGATGGAGTACACGATGGCGGACAGGATAAGCTCTGCCCGTTCCTTTTTCGTGCTTTTTTTTGTTGATTTATGCTGTGCTGTCAGCTTCTGTATTATGTTGTGCTGTTTTATCTGCCCTGTAAGAATGCATATTAACGGAAGTAAGCCGAATAGGATAAACCATGTGTTACGCAGGTGCATGGAAGACAGGATAACTACTCCTGCTGCCATATAAACAATATATGCCTCTGCATTTTCACCCTTCTGATGGAAATAGGTTATTATTCCTATTATTGTAGCGATGATAAACAGACCGCTAAAGGATGCCACCGCGGGTGCCTGCAGTTCTGAAATCACCTGAAAAAGATTACTGCTGTTATAGGAATAGAAAAGATACAGCATCCCTTTTAGGCCATTTGGATTAAGCATGCCTGCCAGCATGGCGGTTATAGCCGGCAGCAGGCATGTGCTTTTTTCTTTTAACTGCTCCTTAAATTCCTTTTTTCCCTGCCATATTGGCGGGGCTACATGTGGCAGTAAAAGGACGAAGAAAAACGGCCACAGTGATGCATGGAGGTTAATTAACAGTACTGACAGTGCCGGAAGAAACCAGAGCCATTTTTTATTTTTTGTTTCTTTATGCTTCAATACTGCTATCTGCTGTAAAAGAAGCACGCATATGGTAAAAAGCGTCGGCCTGGTATTTAGGTAGGAGCCTCCTATTATGCCGGCAGCAGCCGTGGCGATTGCTCTTATGCAGTTGTCCTTTGTAAAAAAGGCGGTATATTTCCATACAAGGCAAAGCATTGCCATATAGATGCCTATGGCTAATACAATAAGGCCTGTTGTTCCAAACGTACTGTATAACAGATAATTTATTACTGCCAGCATCCACTGCTGCACAATAATATGGAATTCTTCATGGATGGTAAATGGATTGATTTTGGGAACACAGCCATTTTCTATAATATATCTGCCGGTAGACATCATCCACCACATATCATTATCCGGATTTAAACGGATGGCAGTATTTATAACCATCGCCATGGCAAGCAGAAGCAAAAATAATACGGTCAGATGATACAGACTGACTTTGAGATATATAACACCTTTCCTGTACTTATGTTTCATTTGTTTTTCTCCCCTTCACTGTCTGCAATGTGATAATTCTTATAATTGCCCTTACATGAAAGGAGCCTGTTGATAATGAAAATACTCTCCTCTATCTCTGTTAAGTTTTTTTTATCTTCCGGGCTTATTTTGCTTTTGCTTTTTATTTTATGGCGGGCAGTGAGCAGTTTGGTGTAGGCTTCTTCGAGTCTTGCATGTGCCCTGTATTTAGGAAAAATCATTTTCATGCGTATAAAAATGTCTTCCAGGTCAATTATTTCTTCCGCATCAAGCCCGACAGCCAGTATTGCGAAAAAATTAAGAAGTATCATAATAAGGAAGATCATGCTAAAGATAACATTCATGTTTTATACCCCTTTACATTAAAAACAGCCTCAGCATCCTGTTGAGCCATATAACAAACAAAATAATATACATTATGTATGTAACGATATGTATTAACTTTCTTTCCACATATGCCCGGTATAAGAAGCTGACAGATAATAGGAAGATATCTACCGCAGCAATGATGTGTATTGGTAATGAGTTAAAGAAAAATGCTACTGCCGAGCAGACACAGAGAATAAGTAAGCCTGTCTCCTGTATTCCCCGGATGCGGTTTGATTTTAAAAGGTTTTGGGTATAATCGCAGGATAGCGTCAGCGCCTTTGTCACTACCGTTTCCTTTTCTTCCTTTGGGTATTCCCATTCCTCATAAATCTGCAGTTCCTTATCTTCGCTGGATATAATCCACTTTTTCTTATCCTCGTCATATTCTACACTGAGCATGGCTATTCCGTCTAAAAGGATTTTAAAAGTGGTTTCGTCTTCGATTACCTGTTTTACGGGTTTCATAGTTGTTCCTCCCTGAATTTCGATTTGATATTTATAAACAATTTTTAAAGATAAATCGTTCAAACCGATTCATTTTTCTATAACCTTTTATGGTATTAAGCTTTACTCCCTGTTCATATTTTTTTAACGGAAATATGTTTGCATATAAATGTTTTCCATTAGAGTAGCTAATTCTTACATGAAACATCTGTCCATTAATTATTGTATCTTTCATATCTGTTCCCCCTCTTAAATTTCAATTTGTCAATTATATATTCTTACAATATGCATTGCATATATTTAAAGTCTGCATATCCCCTATGGTACGTTCTTTCCCATGCTGAACCACACGATACAATAACTACATGAGTGGAAACGAATTTATGAATAGTCCCCTCGATATAAGTTTTATGTGTAATATCATCACAACGTAATACAGTCTCTTTCGTAGTATCTCTTAATTCATTAGGAAGAATTTTTATAATATGGTACTCATCGTTAATTTCTCCAAGAGTACATCCATTCTCCCATTTTTCATTTATTTTAATCCATCTACTATTCTTCTTGCACTGAGTTTCTTCGTGGCGAATACAATCTCTATCATCCTCGTAAAGTTTCCCACACTTACTACATTTATACATTATAACTTTTTCCATACTGTTTTTACCTCCATAAATCTTAATTTGTTGAACTGTTGGGAATATCATCTATAGTATCGTAAGCAATACATTGAGAAATTGCAGGTTTTCTATAAACCTCTAATTTTTCCTTCATCTCAGTTGGTAAAGAAACATCCAATAATGGGTTTAATAACCTACTTGCAATCATGCTTTGTCTCATTTGTTCAGCCATTTCTGTTTCATTCCGATTTTCAAGTGCTTTTAAGAAATCGTCCATTGTTGGCATTTTCTTTTCTTCGTACATATTTTTCCTCCCACAAATCTTAATTTCACCGTTTTTTTATGCTATCTGATATTTCTCTTTCAGTATCTTCCAATCAACATCTACAGATGAAAAATCCAATACACCAGTCTCTTTTAAGATTTTCAGCACTTCTTCATTCTTAACAGCATACTTATTTTTCTCTATGTATCCCACCTCACTGTTCTTAATCATTAATACAATACTATTTTCGTCAATTATTAATTCTGTGTATGCCAAGTCCTCTGTGCTAAGTTTCTGCAATTTATCCATTACCCTCGTCACATCTTCCAAATATTCCGTTTCATCATGAAATTTTTGCATACGACTTACCATATCATTTATAGGTGTTTTACGAGGAAACATATATCTTGCCGTAGAAAATATAATTTTATAGGAAAAAATTGCAAGTAGTGCCAATGTAACCACCATTACAGGTATTTTACCATATGTATTCCCTATACCAAGCAATGTACTCAGTCTGTTTATAACAATTCTATTGCAATACTTTAGGTATATATCTAAAATAGCAACCCATATAACAAGAAAGGGAAATCTTTTTAGACAATGTAAACTAAGCTCTTTTAAGGAACGCCAGCTTACCATGTCATGTGTATAATCCTGTAATGCCTTCTTCCTTGTTTCGCTGATTTCTTTGTAACTTATCTGTGCAAATTTAGCCTTCATGTTGTACTACACCTCCCTAAATCTTAATTTTGGCAAAAGATTACATTAAATCTCAGCTTAATGGTTTATGATTATCCATGCTAATAAACCAATGGAAATGCCTATAATCATAGGTGTTAATTCCTTTACGCCGTCTTTAAAAGCAACCCAAAATTCCCTTAAATCCATTTTGAAATACCCCTTAGTTCTTAATTTTCTTTTCAAAAACACTGCACCCATTAACATATCTGTTTAAATCATAATCTACATGAAAACACCCATACCATTCGCTTTCTTCATTCATGCACATATGAGACTGTGCTGGGTAGGCAGTACATTTACTATGTCTGCATTCATTACATAGTCCGGCATAGTGTAGATTTCTGTCTTCATCCACGATTACAATTCCTAGTTCAATAGCTTCTGCTAATTGCATAAAAACACCTCTCTGATTTCCAACTTAAAATTATCTTTTAAATATGAAATATGCCAAGATTAGCAACACTGTAATCACTAAAGAAACTAAAAGCGGGTGGAGGACGGTATCTTTCCTTGCCGCATCAATTTCCCTTACTAACCGTTTCAATTCCCTATCGGATAGTGGGTGTGGTTCCTCGGCATAGATTTTATAATCCGGGCACTTATATATTACGTGTTTATTATTTTCGCTTCCCGTGTTTCCAGGCATGATATAAATTCCTCCTTATGTTGTGGTGGCGGAGCTTCGAAGTAATTATGAAGCTCGTTCTTAATATCTCTTTTTGTGTATCTCATTTCAAATTTAAAGAGCAGTGTGTTTTTCGGCTCTGGTATGTTATTCTTCTTTAAATAGCCAAGCATATCTGTAATGGCAAATATCAAAAAATCTTTGCGTGTGACTTTTCCACATAGAATTTTATAATATAAATCCATTACGCCGGACTCCCATACTTCATAGGAATCCATCTTTGGATTATTCAAAGAGAGTATATAATTTTCCAGACTTTCGTAAATGCTGTGCAGCTCTTGTATATTAAGGTCTCTTTTCATGTGATGCTTTTCCTCCTGTTGCGGATATATGCTTGGCGAAACGCTTTGCCTGATAATCTGTCATGGAACGTACCTTATTCTCTATTTTCCATTCTGATAGCATCACCGGCCAGTCTGTATTTTCCTCAATCCACGCCCTTAACCCTGCCTCTGCAAGAAGGGTGCACTCCTCTTCTTCCCGCTTAGACAAAAATGAAAGAAGGTGGTTTAGATATAAAAGGGATTCCGCATAGGAAAGATATACACCGCCCACCTTCCATCTTCCAATGTGTTTTGTGGTAATGGCATATTTTACCCAGACGGAGTTAAGATACGTTAACGGAATAACCTCGTCCAGATAGACTTCCATATTTGCCTTGGAAATAACACCGCTGCTGTTCCATCTGCTGTCTGCCTTTTTGGCAGATAAATAGTAGTGATACTCTGTCTCCGTATAGGAAATATTATAATATTCCCTGCTGTAGTGGTCCTCTGTCCTGGTATCATACTCTGTGTTTTTCCCGCTGTATCCGTAAAGACGGTCATAATTTTTTAAAACTATCTGTGCACACTTTACCGGATCAGAAAAATCTGCTCCCCATTTGGACTCATAATATTCCCGCTCCTCTTCCTCAAGGGTAATGTATCTTATCCCCTCTTTAAGAATTTCATCCGTAATCTCAATGGATTTGTTGCGGATGGTGTAACAGCCTGCGGACATTTTTGAGGGTATTTTTTCGGTTTCGACAAATGCTTTATAATCCCTGTATTTTAACTGGTAGGTAATATCCCTTAAAACCTTATTTACCGGATATACTGTCAGGCTCTTAAGCGACGCATCATGGGTGCGGTTCTTAGCACCGATTCCGCGGTTATTGTTGTATCTATCCTCTCTGGTTCTGTAATCATCATCTCTGGTAATATGCATGGAAGTAAGCACCATTTCCCCTTTGGCCATGGGAATTTTGGAAATACGCTCTATGATGTCTGAAAAATCCCCATACTTCTTGTTATCCAGCCAGCCATCCGCATAGGAGAATGTGATTTTATCATTCTCGATATGTATTAACTTGGAATTATCCCGGATGCCCTGTAATAGAGAGAAAATGAAATACCTTGAAATCATTTCTGTTTTGCTTGACTGTCTTGGGAGTTCTTCATCCACGTCGCTTACCTGTGTAGAAGGTGCCATGAACACATTGCCATCATCAATGCTTATCTTCTCTTCGTCCAGCCATGCAATATATACGTTTTCTCCGTTACGGATCAGGACTGCCAGCTGTCTTCCATGGTAAGTTTCATACTTTTGGAGCATGTTACGGATTTGTTCATGCATTCCTATCTGGGTGGCGCTGTTGCTTACGCGCAGGAAAGATATGCTCTTGTTTCCGGGTGCAAATAATTCCCGTATATCCTCTCTTTTTCGAAGCACATCAATAAAAAGGTCGGTATCATTTCCATCAAAATTATAAATAGCAAGTGCTTTTCCCATTTCTTCATCCAAAAAGCGGATTTTCTGACAGATTACTACTTCCTCATTATCATCTGCTGCCTTTCCCTCTGTTATCTGTAAAAAATTTACCACTTCACCTAAATAACAGCGGATTCCGTAAATCTGTGTTTCCAGCATGAAAATCTGTGTTTCCAGCTCTGTCTTCTTTTCTTCCAGTTCAGACATCTTTTCTCTGAGGCTTTGGAGCATCTGCTGTTTTCTTGCTTCCAGTTCTGCTGTTTTTTTCTCTATTTCTTCCCTGAGTTTTGCCAGCTCTCCCTCTTTTGCATTTTTCACATCATTTATCTGCTCCTGCAGACCGGCAATTTTTTCTTCCTGTATTTTTTTCTTCTCATCCAGACTGTTTATGCTGATTTCTCCGGATATGGCTATTTCCGTGTAAGAGTTCTCTTGTATCGGTCCACCAATTGCCTTAAGCTGGGATAAGGTAAGATTGGAATAATCCTTTGGGTAGGCAATTAAAAGCCAGTTGGTAGGAAGTACAAATCTTTTTTTTCCAAAACCGGCAAGTGTTGCTGTTTCATCCGTATAAAATACTTCCATCTGCTGACCTGCTTTTTCCAGGTAAGAAATCAAATCGAGTAATTCCTTTGTTCTCGACCTGCCGGTATCTTTCACACAATCCTTAAATATATTCGTGACTTCTGAAGTGGAAAAGATATCCTGCTTATTAAAGAAATAACTTCTCCAGTGTTCATTAAACCACCCTCCGTCATAAACCGGTGCGGAGTAGTGGCTGTCTTCTCTTCTGTAGCCTTCTTCTTCTAACCACTCTTTAAACCTATCTATATCTTTGATGATACAGGTTCCTATAATCTCTTTTTTCTGCATGTCCTGTACTCCTTATAAAATATAATACAAAATACCATTTTAATGCAATATAAATCCATATAAAACCAATTAATACTATTTTATACCATTTTTGTCATATTTTTACCAACCTACGCACCACTGAATTTCTGCAGGTAAATGGGTTTAATAATTCCATATACCGTCTGGCATTGGTGCTTCTGTAAAAATGTGTGGAGCTCTGTCAGATTGGAAGACTGCTGTATTCCCTTCAGAACCAGTTTCGTTGTTTTTTCCGGATACGTTTTCATAATCTCCTGAATTTCCTCTTCCATAGTTTTTTTATCTTCTTCCTCTTTGAAATAAACATCCAGGGAGGAAATACGTTTTACTATGGTTTTTAACCCTTTATTTTTTATATAGTCATTCACCACATCGAACCCTTTATCGTTAGACACCACATAATATTGTGCATGATTGCCATTTTCTGCAATTAAAAAACCCAGCTCGATTACCAGTTCAAAATCCATTGCGTTTTTACATGCATTATGGATGTAAAACTTGCGGATGGTGGCTTTTGTCCTTGTTAAGCCGTCTAAGATGGCAGGTGAAAACTCTTTATGGGCAATGGTATTATTGCAGATAATGAGGGTATCTTCTACTGTCAGCCTGTCAATCCCATTTAAAAATGATTTGCCTACGTTTTCTATGTCTACTAAAAAGAAACGTTTCATTGGTTATTCTCCCTTCTTTCATTTTTATTTTAACTATTAAATGAAATTATTTTACTGTTTAGTGAAATTATAAAACCTACCGCATGATATGTCAACCACAAATTTAACTATTTGATGAAATATTTTTATGTATAAGTGAAACTATTTCGCTTTTTTATTTAATTTTGAATTGACGTAATTGGGATAAGGTGGTATTGTATAATTACTTGAATGGCTAGGAGTTGATTTTATGAATGTAAAACAGATGATTGATATTTTGCTGATAAAGCGTGATAAAAATAAAGTGGGGCTTGCGAAGCTGCTTGGCTGTGCACCCAGTAATATTAGTGGTAAGTATGAACGTAACAGCTTTCGTGTAAAGGATTTGGAAAAGATTGCCTCTTTACTGGATTACGATATGGAAATAACCTTCATAGACCGCAAAAATGGGGAACGGATTTGCTTTGAAGCAGAAAAGGAGGAATAAAGATGTCTGTTAAATTTGAGTTTTACGTAAGTGATGAAGATTATGACCGCCTTTATGCCATCAAAAGGGAACAGGGGAAAGAATTAATGAGCGGGAATGAGTTTGCAGAGGAGCTTCTTCATAAAGAACTGGTGAGGCTTCATCCTGAGACTGTTCGCTTTGATGAGGAAACCGGGGAAGAAATCATTTGACCACGTAACCGGTACTGGAATGATTTTATCCGAATGTGTCGTAAAACCTCTGGCTTTAGCTATGGGGAGTTTCAATAAAAATGGAGGTGTTAGGTATGGCATCTGAAAATATATTGATTTACATTGCGGTGGGGGTATCTATTATACTCATCGTTATGATGGGTTATTTTATCAGTGATATTATTAAATGTTTTGTTACCATAGGTGGTTTGATTAAAGATTATATAGATACTTATGGAATCCCGAGATTTCTTGTAAAAGTATTCTCGGCAGTTGCCTTTATTGTATTTATTGTAATTATCCCCTTCGTTTCGGGGTGGATGGGAAATGCCATGATGCAGTTAGAAGAAGCATTGGCTCATATATTGGCTCATATATAGGAAAGACTGGCACAGAGAAGCCTTACATGTCTATCATCCATGTAAGGCTTCTTTTTATCATTTAAACTAACTTTCGACTTTCGTTAGATAGCTTTTATTATGACTGGCAGGTTTTTTACACTCCGTTCTCAGCCACGCTGCTTAATTCTTCTTCGTACTTGCAGTTTGGTTCTATTATCATCTGCTCTGCATATCCAAGATGCAACAGTATACCGTTTAGCATGTCTTTTGCTATATCATTGCCGGAATTATTCATCCATACGTAAGCCAGCAGGCGGCCATAATCATCGTGCAGCTGTTCATCAAATTCCAGCCATACGCTTTCTGTGTCTACCAGATATCCTTTTAAAAACGCAGATGCTTCTTTTCCCTCGGCAGTATTTTCTTTACCTGTTTTTTCCAGGTATTCCTCACTGGCTACCGACTCCGGCGTATTTATGCCGATCAGGCGTACCTTTATTTCCTCATTTTCGTACTCCACAATAATCGTATCGCCATCTACTACGTAAAGAAGTGATACTTCTATTCTGCCGTTACCGGTTTCCGCAGGCGTATCCTGCATATTATCTGTCTGGGCATATTCCGGAAGGCTCTGATTTAACCAGCTGTTTAATAAAGATGCCGCACCTTTTCCTAGTTCTGCTGCTGTATCATATGTCTGGGAGGCACCTTCTTCCAAAAAGTCTGCCGCATCGTTCTTTATATTTTCTAAATCCTCTTTATCAGGAAGATTAACAGATGGTGGATTGATTTCGACCAGTTTATCCCTCCAGCCATTTACATCCACCATATCTTCGTTCTCTGCACAGCCACTAAGGACGAGGGCAGAGAGGATGAGTAAAATCTGTACTTTACATATTATTTTTTTCATGGCTCTCCTTTGCTATATATGGTTTGGTAGTGTTATGGTTTCTATTTCTAATTCTCCTTCACTTTCATGGTAACAGTAAAGAATCCGCAGTCCTTCAACTGCTATTGTCTGTTCTTCGATTGCAAAGTAGAAGGCAGTTTCTTTTATTTCCTTCATGGTAGATATTATTTTTGCAGTATTTTTTATGGACTGGATATCCGGTGTAAGGATTATCTGCAGGAAAATATCATTTTTTCCATGCCTTATTTTTCCGCGCAGGGAGTTTATCCGTGTTTTAATGGTGTCAAAAAAATCTTCCAGTGAATTTTTATCCTTCGGCAGAATATAACTTGCAACATGGTAAATATAGCCGTTTTTCTTAAATTCCAGATATGATGGGACAAAAACTGTGGATTCTCCCTGATGTATGTGTATGTTTTCATAAAACCTGGCGCGCCTTACTTCTTCCCCGCAAAGAATACTGATGTGGAATTGTGCCAGACTTGCACATTCTAATATTTTTGAGGCATTATGCGCCTGAGGTCTGTAAAAAAATCTTCTCTTTAAATTCCCGTACTTGTCACGTGCGTATTCATAGGCTTCCTCTGAAAGAGTATATAAAAACAGCATCCCATACTGGAAGCGTTCTATCGTTCCATCCATCCACATGCGCTTTATTACATTTGAATAATCGTTTAAGCATCTTTCCCTTAGTTTCAAATCTGCAAAGCGCTGTATATTTTTTTTTGTCAGGTAATGATGGAAAAACAGTGACTGAATGATTGTATCTTCTGCCATCCTGTATGTCCTGTCCCGGAAAAATTTGTGAATCTGCTCTTTTGATATGCTGTTTGGAATTTTACCTCTGGAATTTACCAGCTGCAGATTGTCATCCACCTCATAAAACGTGTTCACTGACTGCCACCTCCTATCTTTGATTAAAAGCCTCCAGTTCTTCCTTGTAGTTGTAGTCCCCTTCCTCTGGTGTTTCCTGTCCCATATTATTTTCTGAGGCAGGATTTTTTTTGGCGGAATCGGCAGTACTGCCGGCTCCGTATAGCAGCTCCATCATATCACCTATACTCATTTCCTCATAAACTGCCTTCTCTTCAATCCTATCTGCTTTCTCGTGGTGTGTAAGGAGTGTCTGGGCTTCTTCCCGGTGTATCTGTGTATCAACTGTTACCGCCTTATCTGTATCTGCAGTGTTCGTTTTCATTTCTGCCTGCTGTGTAGAAGGCTTATCCTCTTCTTTTGCAGGCTCGGCAAATGCTTCCGGTACCAGATCCTCCCACGCAATTTCTTGCATTTCCTGTGGTTTGTACGCCTCTTCCCGCACAAAAAATACTCTTGCCAGACGTCCCGGCATAACTCTTCCGTTGTCGATTGTAAATATGGTCAGCTCCTGAAAGTCCCTAAGTCGCATCTGGGAACCTTCCAGAATTGTAGACATGGCGCTGGTGCTCCGGACGGACTCACTGTATGCGGGTGCAGAGGATAACAGGGAATTTGTCGTATGCGTCACCTGTTCTTCTGTTTTTATTTCCATACCGCCCATTTTGGAATAAAGCTCCATTTCATCGGGCGTCAGTCTTCCGAATACAATATGTGTTCCTGCCCCTAAAAACACATCCTTAAGGTATGCGGTTGCGCTGGATTTTTCTGTCTGTGTAAGGGACTGCAGTGATATTACCACCGCACACATGAATTGTCTGTAAAGGGCTATCATATCCTCATAGCACGGGTGCATGTACTGCGTTGCTTCATCAATCCACAAAAAATGCGGTGTTCTGGTATGCATCGGGCGTCTTAAGACACTGATTTTATGCAGGAGGATAAAAAATAATCCAAATGCTGTTGATGTACTGCTTCCAAGCTCTATTGCCGTATTTACAATTGTGATATGGTTATCCGACAGCAGGCTGTCAAAATCTATCATGTTTTCTTTTTCTGCAGACAGCTTAGCTTTAATGCGCTGGTCTAAAATTACTTTGTTGATAAGATTTCTTAATCCTCTTGCCTGGCTGAACATGTCTTCTGCGCCGGAGCCTAAAAGCTCCTGCTTTACAAAAAGGATCTGCAGATAATATGGATTTTTTCTTGCGTTCCGGCTGTTTTCCTTGCGTTCATTATTACGCACATCATCGCCGGTAAGGATTTTTGCCTTTGAATTATCTTTACCCTCTACGTGGATATCATAATGGGATTCAATCACATCCACATATGCGGAGAGTTTTGTGAAATTATTAATACATTCCTGAATATCGTCAATATATGCCTGCTGTCCTTTTATATTTTTAGCAAGCATGATAATGGTTGCGATGTTACTGCATACGGATAGGGATATATCAGTAAAATACTGGTCACTTTTTCCATCTCTTTGGTTTGTTGCAATAAGAACTTCTGCAAACATGGTTGCTGCCTGTGAGATATGGATAAGTCTTTCGTTTTCTTCTAATCCAAGCGGGATATAAAAAGGATTCATTCCGACCATTTTCACATTCGGGTACCTGGAGTAGTTGTTTACCGGGTCAAGTACGTAAACGGTTTCTCCCCTTGCCATTGCCAGTTTAATAATATCTTCATTCAGTGCCGCATTGGGGGCGATTACCGTAATACCGGCATCGGGATATTTTTTTCGTATTTTCTGAAGTTCCTCTTCATTCTTTTCGCGCGCGCTTTTTGTCCTTCCTACTGCTACAACGGCATTCTCTTCAAAAATACGGAGCGGTCCTTTGATGGTTGCTTTTCCTTCCCGGATTAGGCGGTAGTATTCTTCTTTTCTTTTTTCCCTATTTTTTAATTTCTGGTTTAAATCTTCCTCTATTGCCGTTGTAAAAATGCTGCTGGTTTTTCCTGTACCGGATGCTCCGTTTACTTCTGCCTGCACAAAGCGGTCCCTTTCCTTAATAGGAATCGCCTTTCCGTCATACAGGTCTTTGATAATATGCAAATCGTATTTGTATTCCTTATCTTCCCTGTCATCCTTAATCTGACGGAGTTTGAAGATATCTATCTGTTTTTTTAGGGATTCATTTGTCAAAAGCGGTTCTACTTGTGCATTCAAAAAAACAATAAATAAAATTAACACCACCACTGCAATTACCTGTCCCAGAAATATTACCATAGCCGGTGTCAGTACCTGATTGACCTCTATTTTTCTGATTATCATTACTGCAAAATGGCGTGCTACAGTATATAGAGGCTGGAATACTGTTAACACCAGGTTGATACAGCAGATATAAAAATATACCCTTTTTCGTCTGTAGAATGCCCAAAAGTTTTCATTGGTTGCATACAGCCATGAGACAAACGGCAGGATGGATGCTGTCAGGAGATAAAGCGGGGAATTTGATAATACTGCAGCTCTTAAACGCCCCATACTGGCCACATAACCACATATCAGGATTGTAATGTGCAGGAGGATAACTCCAATCGCACAGAAACTGATTTTTTCATTTTTCGTATAGATACTGCTCTTTTTCACTGTTTTTTCCGCAAACAGGTAGAGTTCTTTTACCACGGCATTACTCTCAGTTATGGTTCTTTTTCTGGTAATAATTTCTTTCATACCGTTCCATACTTCAGCGATAAGGGTTTTGGCACCATCTGTATTCAGTTTAAATTTTATTTTTTCCTTCCGTTCCATCTCTGTGTTCCCCTGTGCTTTTATTTGTTTTAAATAGTATTATTTAGTACTATATTGTATAAAATGGTTTTTTTAATTATAGCACATTGCTCTTACTTTTCAACTTTTTAACGGAACCTTTTACGTTTTCTCTTTGATAATGCACCTGAATGAAAGAGGCTCTCTGGTTGCCGGAGGACCTCTTTCTGCTATTTTAAAGAATCTTTGAGACTACAAAAAAAGATTAGCACTGTTTAAGGTGCTAATCTTCGTAGTGATATTTACAAGAATATATAATCAGATTTTGGTTACTATCCATATTGTAGACAAGCCTATGTTCTTCTGTAATTCGCCTGCTGCACGCTTTACGGTGTTTTAATGGTTCAGGCTTGCCAATACCTTTTAAAAGCCCGTTACGCTCAATGTCTTTGATAAGCTCATTGATACGCTTTACCATCTTTTTTTCTTCCCCCTGCCATTCGGTGTACTGCTCCCATGCAGTAGGTGTAAATACAACGTTCATTTACTCGTAAGCCTCCAGTTCTGCAATGGTCTTTGTAATGAATCCGCCAGCTTCGGCTTCTGCCATGGATTTGTCTATCATAGCAAGATAATCTGCGTTTCTCTTGGCTTTCATCATTTCATTGTATTCATATTCGGACAGCATAACAACATTTTCATTTTTAGGTCTTGATATAATCAATGTTTCGCCATTAAAAACTTTGTCACATAAAGTCTTGAAATTATCCCTAACATCCATGCTCTTTACAGCCAACATACCAAACACTCCTTTCTATACCAAAAACGTACGTTTATTCGTACTTTTATTATATGCTATTATTATAAACACGTCAATATTATTTATCCAAATCTCCATTTTTGCTGGAGAGTGCTTTTTCTTAGACTTGGATTGACCTCACTCGTTGAAAGCTCGTATTTTCCGTTTTTAGACGTTTTAGCACATCACATAGTATTTTCCTCGTGTCTGTCATTAAAAATCAAAATTTGGGCTCTTTAGAGGTGTTGTGGCACTATTTAAACTTTTTCTCATACTCCAGCTCTATGATTGCGCGGAAAAATAGTTCTTTTGAACACCTTAACTCAAAAGGTATGTCATTTATAAAATCAGACATCTCTTTATCTGTTTTAAAATTAATGCTTCCGGTTCCCCCTTTGTCTTTTTTATAAAGAGCCTCAGCTTTTTTGCGTCTGCTTGCCACATAGGATTCCGGATTTTTCTCATACGCTTCTTTTTCTCTGCGGATCAGCTCACACATATATTCATTTCCATTTTTCTTATCCCGGTATCTTAAATCCGTCATTTTGTCATACGCATCTTTTCCGCAGTTTCCAAACTGTGGAAATCTGGGCTCCGTATAAGTGGTTTTGCGTCCGCGCCTGCCGATATATTCTGCCTGGGTTGCGGGGATAGGTGTTTTCTCCCTGCTTTTTACGTTACTTCCTTTCTGTTTTTTTACCTGCTTTGGTGCTTTTTCCCTGATGGTTATTTCCTCTGTTTTTTCTGCCTCTTTTTCCGCTACTCCTACTGCCGGTTCCTTATCTGCAGTCTTCACAGGTTCTTTCTTCGGCTCCTCTTCTGCCGCAAACAAATCTACGTTTCCATAATCAAGTACCTTTGCCACATCCGCTGCCATATCCATGTTAAATGCAGACATTGCCGCGCCTGCATCATTATATCTTCTTGTTGCCATTTACTATCTCCTCCTTACAATACGTCTTTTACTTTCAGAATGAATGGAATCTTACTTGATTTTAAATACTCGTCCACTTTTTCATAACAGGTTTTATTATCCATCGTGGCTCCCCTGTTTTTCGCCATGTCAACAATAATTTTATAGCGTGGCAGAATGGGATTTATCTCAATGTTGTTCGTTTCGGTATAAATACGGCATTCGATATTTTCTGATTTAAGGAAATTGCGGACAGACAGCTGGTATTCTCTGATGACATCCTTTTTTTCAAAAACTATTTTTTTTCTAGCATTTCCGTTAATGTCTTTTATCTCTAACACTGTAAACTCACTGTCATCTTTAATTCCATGGTCCTTAAGGTATTCTTCCACGCATTCTATATAGCTTATAAACGCATCACTGCTCCTTCCGGATTTAAGGCATTCTATTCTTTTTTCTTTTGCTATCAGACAGTTTTCAATATCCTTGCTGTATTTTATATAACTGCAGCACATCTTACTTTGGTAATTGTTTACGGCAACATGTCTGACCATTGGAACAACTTCATTTATGTGGGATGCATCCCTTATTTTGACCGGGAGAACCCTGTCTATGTTTGCATTTGCCTTATAACGTTTTTTCAAACTCTCAAACATAAATATATTGTTACCTAACGTTTTTGGAGTGTCGCCCTCTGCCGCTACGGATATAATAACATCGTCCGATGCAATAATACTGTTTACGGAAAGTACATCTTCCTTACAGGGTGAGTCCATAATACAGAAATCAAAAGTACCTTTAATTGCCTGAATGATTCTCCACACAGTATAAATTGCATCCGGATTTGTAATCTCCGGATCATTGATATCAAATAATCTATCTAATAATTTCGATGCTTCAATATATGCATATCCGGCCTCTGATTCCTGAATGGCGCTTTTTAAAAGAGACAGGTTTATTCTCTCGTCCACCTTCGGTGTTTTTAGATTGATTTCTTTGTATAAATCCTCTAATCTTATTACCCCGGGCTGTGGAATGATGGGTGCTCCGTTGAAGTAGGAGGAATTCCCCTGACCGTCATTGTCTATCAGCAATACTTTATATCCTTTCTGTGCAAGAATTGTTGCGAACATAATTACACTGGTTGTCTTTCCATTTCCGCCCTTGTTGCAGAAAAAAGAGATTGCCCGAAATGTATCTGTCTTCTTTGGCATTTTCAATAGTCTGTTTGAATCCATGTTTTTCATCCTCCTTTATGTTATACATTGCATTTTCTTCATTACATGCATTTTGTGCATTTCTTTTATTATGTTAATAATATAAATGCACTACATTAGTTGCATTATTTTTATTTTGTACATTATGTTAATTATCACAATTATTAACATAATTATTGCCCATTCTATAACTGCATTTTATGTATTACTACCATTATATACATGAATTTAGTACATGCAATACATTTTATCCCTTTATTTTATCCATTTTTAGCATTATGCTCATTATGCGCATTACATACATTTATGGCATTATGTAAATATGTATGGCAAATTTTGTACATTATATTAATTACTGAAATTATATTAATTCATTTATTCAATTTTGTCAATCCTTATAGTTCATTTCTTTCATTATATGCTTTTTGTCAATTACATGCATCTTATTTATCCATTTTTCACATATTTTACATTATTTGCATTACATGCATTATTTTATTTTATATCATACATTTTTTTCATTTATTTCATTTAGATAATTTTTCACATTCTTTCCATTCATTTATTGCATTTATTTAATTTGTTGTATTATGTGCATTTTCTAAATTAAATGCATGAAACAGGGTGGATGATTATATTACAATATTTTATTTGAAATTCAAAAATACCATGTTATAATGAAAACATATTATATTGTATATTTACGTTAGGGAGTGCAATTAAGGGCATGCATCAGCGATGCATTTGTCTTATTGTGCTTTTTTTGTTATCCGGCGGATAACAGAAGGCGCCATTCGCGCGATAAGACCTCCGTAAATATAAGAAAGGAGGCAGTTTTATGGCTGGTATACCCGAAAGAACTACCCGCCAGGCACCATGCATATTCTGTGGAGATGTAGGCTATGACATGCGAATGCATTATACTACAGAAAACGGTTATCCCGAAATCGTACACTGGTGCCATAAAACCCACGCATTCAAGGGGGATATTTTAAACGTGGGTGCTACGTCTTATATCTGTAAAACAGCCGGAAAGCAGATAGAGACCGGATTTTTTGACTTATGGACGGAATATCTGACGAAAGAAGAGTGGATTAAAAGACATAAGTCTACGGATGGATATCAGGTTTCAGGAAAAAAGTATGGGGGACCTGTACTTGACTACAATTCCAAGGAACCTGTTAAAGGAGAAGAAAAACCTCTTTCCAACAAAAAACTGCATGAGATTTATTCTTATATGCTTTCTTTGATGAAGCTTGAGAAAAAGCATTATGCATTGTTGGCAAAAGAGTGGCAGAATCCGCTTCACCCGTCCTTATGCGACCTTCTGTCTAAAGGTCTTGTGAGTCTTCCACCAAAAGATAATGCCCGGTTTGCAAATAGTGAAAAGTTTGAAAACCTGACACGTAAGGAAATAACTAGAAGGCTTGTTGCAAAATTTGGGACACTTCGGGGTGTTCCGGGATTTTATCTTCGCAGCGGTTCTTACTTTGATGGCAAGCCAGAAGAAGAGCGCTGGACATTTAGCGGTGGTGAAGGTATTGTTTTCCCCTGTTTTGATAAGGATGGATATATTTACCGCTTACGCTACAGGGAGGATTACCCTTCCATGGAGCTGAAGAAAGATATACATGCTCCCTTTCATGGTAAGTATGGAACATTCCACCACTATTATAATAAGGAAGGAAAACATTGTTGGTCCTTTACAGAAAAAGAAACCAAAGTTACTGAGACTGTTTATGAACCCAGCCTTGGAATATACGCCATAACTCTTAATGAGAAGGGCTTACCCTCATATGGCGGTAAGGCTTCCGGTAAGTATAAGACTTTATCTTCCCGGCGAATTGAATTGAAAGGGAATGAGCCTGTCAATACAATGGAAGGCGGGTGTGGCTCCGGTTCTCCTTACACTTTTTATGTTATGAAAGGGCAGCCTTTTACTGTAGTACTTGGCACAGAGGGGGAAAAAAAAGCTATGATTTCTTCCTATATTAAAAGGATGCCATCTGTATCGGTTCCGGGAGTTACTTCTTATGAATGCTTATTTGAAAAAGATGACTCAGGCGAGAGCTTGATGGATGTCCTAAAAAAAAGAGGTATGAAATATTTTCTTTTGTGCTATGACGCAGATAAGCATGAAAATGATATGGTACTAAACTCTGAAAAGGCATTCGTGGAACGGTTAAAGCAGGAAGGCGTCATTCCACTGATCGGGGAGTGGAAGGGTAAATTTAATAAAGGAATTGATGATATCCTGTTAATGGGATTGGATGTTACAGTTCGTCCGGCAAAATAATTGATAATGGTGTAGCAATGCTGCACCATTATTTTTTATAAATCGTACGATTTAATTGATTTTATTGTACGATTTGTGTATAATACTTCTTAAGTATTTAGAGGAGGGTTGAAAATGTCTATTACAGCAACAGAACTAAAAAATAATCTTGGAAAATATTTATTGCTATCTGCCAAGGAAGATATATACATAACCAAAAATGGACGTGTGGTTGCCAAGCTAACGAATCCATATCAAGAACGTATCGAGCTGGCAAAATCTTTGATTGGCATACTTCCAAAAAATGCGGTGGAAATTGGCATGGATATGGAAGAGGGTGTTTGTATATGAGAATAGTTATTGATTCAACTGTGCTTATTGATGCTTTAGCCAAGCGGGAACCTTGGAGCAAAGATGTTGAAGATATTTTTTTGATGGTTGCCAATCATATCATAGAAGCATATATATCCCCTAGTAGTATTGCTGATATATATTACCTGACAGAAAAATGTACACATGATGAGAAGGTAACAAGAGATGTTTTAAATAAAATTCTTTCTTTGTTTCACGTTCTGACTATTTCAAAAACAGATTATATAGAAGCACTGGCGTCACCTATAGAAGATTACGAGGATGCGATAGTGGAATATGCAGCACGTAAGATTGGTGTTGATTATATTGTAACTCACAAGGAAGATGGGTTGGAACCGGGTATAATTCCTGCTGTATCCCCACGTCTTTTTATCGAACTTGTTGAGGATAATGAATGATGGAGGAAAAACAAAGTGGCTTATTCAGAACATTTTATAAAAGAAGTTATTGATAACATGCCTTCCAGTATTAATTCTTTTTTTGAAGACAACAAGGAAACTTTGGATTTGGCAGAGTATTCATTTCCGGAATATGTTTCGGAAGTATTGGAAGCAAGATATAAAAATTACACCAGGCGTGAGATGCTTGCTCCTGCCGGACATAAAGTTGTTTCAACAAAACGTGAGAAACGTAATTTTATAATGGAACGGTATAATAAGCTTTTGGACCTTAAAATATCCAACCCTAAACATCCACTTCACTATTTGGAATTACTCCCTGCCCAAAAAAAGAAAGAAATTTTTGGAGACATGGGGTATGAAGCCATTCTACGGGAGCATAAACAGGAATGCGAGGCATGGTATAATGACTCTTCTTTGCTGCTGATTGATTTTATTGGAATTAATTACTTATCTAATACTATAAAGAATAATTCCCTACGTGTTGACATAGAAATGTTTTTTTGGAGATATATAGATGAGCAATATAAAGGAAATTTATCTTTTGGTTCTGTGAAAAGAATTTTGACTGACGTCCCATTGATTGCTCCTAAGTCCTTTAAGGAAACACTTGAAGAAACCCCCGATGAACCCGGCGTCTTCTCTCTTATTACTGCAGAAAACAATGATGTTGTTTTTAAATTACGTGCTTCAGACCTTTTTATCAATGATCTTCGTTCACTGGACCCCGGTGCGATTATGATTATTTCAGTAATAATTAATAATATAACAAATATGGATGAATTTTCAAAAACAAGGACCGTGCGTCTTCCTTTTGCACGTATAACAGATGAGATATGTGATTATGGTGCTTCCCAGAAAATTATCGAAAAAGTTGAAGCCATGATAGCCTATATGTCAATTATTTTGGTTCCGTATTTTAATAAAGAGACTATGGTGGAACCTGCTAATATACATATTTTTGATGAATATTCTTTTCCAAAGGTTGGAAGGGTTAAATGGGTAGAAGTAGTATTTAGTGAAAAGCTGGCCAGAGAAATTTCAGGCGGGGATGTTCTCTCTGTTTCCAAAAAACAATATAAGAAATTATCAGACCCTAACGCTAAAATTATATGTCATTCTATGAAGCAGGAGCAGATTGCCAAAAACAAGGAAACTTCTGATAGAATCGGTGTTTATGAGTTTTCCTTTTTTGTCGGAAAAATACGATTTCCAACCGGTAATCGTAAAAATAATATGCAGCTTCTAAAAAATGCATTTGAAGATTTTAAATTAAATGGTGTTATTGTTGAAGATTATGAACTTATAGATAATCTGTTTCGCGTAACGTTTCTTCCTTATGATGAGGAAGAGTATTTTTAGGAGAGGGGTATTTCCTCTCCTAAAATTTCCGCTTTTTTCACGTACTAATCTAAAAAATCCTGCTTTTTTCACGTACTAATCTAAAAAATCCTTCTTTTTTCACGTATTTTCCATCGTCGGACTGTCTATTTGGTATACCTTCTAATAAAAAAACACTAAATGTTGTACTTAATGGGCCAAAAAGTGAAAATTATTGTTAATAACTGGCAATCCGCGAAAATTTACGACAAAATATGAAAATTTCCGCTTTTTTCACGTACTAATTTTGATTGGTAATTTTCAAAAATTTTTTTCCGTTTTTTTCACGTACTAATTTAAAAAATCCCGTTTTTTTCACGTACTAAAATTAAAATTTCCACTTTTTTCACGTACATTTTTATAAATTTCTGCTTCTTTAACGTACAAAAACAAAAAATTCCGCTTTTTTCACGTATTTTCCTATTTTTGCATTTTTATACCAAATGTAGTATATTGAATCCAGTTTGAAATACTACATTTAGGGAAAGGAGAATCTGTATGCAGAAATTTGCATCCATAGGAAAAGCTTTACTGATAAGAGCTGTTGGTATCCAGGAAAATTACATAGAAGAAGTAACAGGGATGATTGACGTAGAACGTAGTGGCTGCAATGACTGTATCCATTCTTTCTACCCGGATTCAAATGCATGTAAAGATTGTCCTAATAAATGTTATATGACTAAAAAGGTTTATGTCAATGAAAAGAATATGTATGGACAGCAGACAAGGCTGAATGCAAATGCATTAAAGATGCTTATTTATTTTCATTTTTTAAGACCAGACACATATGGCATTATAAAAAATGTTTCTATAACAGGGACTGCAGACGCGCTGAACTGCACCCGCAGAACTGTCATTAATAATATGAAATTATTGGACAAACATGGATATATCAAATATACACAGACTTACAATGGAAACCGTAATATCCTATTACTTAATTATGCCGATGCATTTAAGAAAGCAGAAGAGGGCGGAAAGGGATATGTGGTATTTGATGATTCCTTTTTTAAAAAGATTATTAATCTGGATAAAATAGTCCTTTTGCGTATCTATCTTCGAAACATGGTTGAGATTGATGGTTTTAATAAAGATGACCGTGGACTTATTAATATGGTTACTAAATCATATAAAAGTATGAAACGTTCCCTTCCGGCTTATTGTACCAAAAAATTATTAAATTCCTTACTGATAGATAGTACTGGCTCAGATATTTTCCATGTAAAACAGTCCGATGATGGTTTTGTATTTTCCTTAAATAGAGACTATATAGCAAAACGAAAACGTCGGGAATTGGTTAAAAAATATTATGAAGAGATATCACGCTTTGTTCATGACCTGAATGAATCCGCATTAAAAAAGAAGGATGGCCGTTTGACAAATGGTGAGAAGTTCCAAGATTTCTTTTTTGACATTCCTGTTCCTGAGTTAATGATCCTTTTAGAGGATGAAATACATAATCTTGCGCAGCTGGCAGTCTACTACGAATTGGATATTGTTGAGGATGCTATCCTTTATTCTTATAAATACAGGATAGAGACAAAAGATACGTTGCTGTCTGTTGGTGCATTTGTTAGAAATTATATAGAGAAAGCTTATGGAAGAATGGCTTCATAGGCTTTCTTTTGTTGTCTATTTTTTTTAAAATTCCGGTGTCGCATAATTTCAGGCTTCTATTTCTTTTGTCTGCTTTTATTTAATAATATTTTTATTTTATTAGTGCAACTTTATGGTGTTATTATGCTTTATTTTTTTATCCACATATGGAAAGTTTTCGATTTTTAATAGAAAAAAACCCTATGTGTAGAGTATGAAACGAAAAATAAGGGGAAAGGCATTTGGCGAATTAAGAATAAAATTAAATTCATGCGGATAGCTTTTTAATCCGTCGGAAATTTTTATTTTTCAAAAAAGTCTCTAACCCCAGTAAATATAAGGCTTAGACGTTTTTTGTTTTACTAATATTTGTATTAATAGTTGTATTTAATATATGTTAAAATATATGAGTATATATGTGATAATATATGAAAAAGCCAAAACTTCCCTTTTTTTTATTATTTTTAATTTTCATATTGCGTTTTTATCATTCTTCTTATATAATATAACTATCTTTTTTATGTATGATATCAATGGAGTTTGGTTAAGGAATGTAGCTGGATGACGGCGGTGTTATGTGTGAAAAGGAGGATATAATATTAATCAGGGACAAAGAAGTAGTGTTCATCTTAGGATGGATGCTTTTTTTGTCCCTTTTTTTATTTCAAAAAAGGAGGATGAAAAATGTGTTACTTTGATGAAACTGGTTTTTTGGAAAAACTTCAAAAAGCCTCGCCTTATGAGGAGGATGATATTATGTCTCCATCCTATTTTAATGGGCTTTCGCCACAAGAGGTGAAACGAAAGAAAAATCTTATTATGATAGCTCTCCGTATAATGAGGGCTAAGACTACAAATGCATTGAAAAAAATTTCATTGGAAGATATTGTTGCATCCGCATCTGTGCATGATGAAGTCTGCGATATATTAAGCAAGGCTACAGCGGGTGATGAATTTGAACATATCTTAAAAGCTTTAAAAAATGCAAAATCTTGTATTAGGAGGAGAGTTTTATGAAAGAGTTTTCATGCAAAAGTGGAGTTGATAAGTATGGAAGGATGTACATGATTGTATCCTACAAAGAGGATGAAAAAGTGGTTGAGAAAAAAGTGGATATGGAAACATTCCGTACCATTATTAATGGCAGTATTAAGGATGAAACGAAATATGTTCTGGTTCCTTCTTTGCCACAGCATGTTTATAAAGCATTTATTTCTGCGGAAGGCGAGATGGATGGATTTAAAGTACTGCTTTATTATGAACCACAAAAAGGTCCTTTATCCTATATGGGTAAATTGTTCAGAATACCCTTTCCGGCACTGCTCTTTTTTCTTCAGGTAGGAAAAAACGGACAGCTTAAGGAAAAGAAGGTGTATGCTTTGAAAGAAATGCGTAAGGAGAATGTGACAGATAATTCTGAACTGTACTTTTATCCTTATTCTAATGTGTATTCGGATGGAAGAATATGTATGGGTAATATTTTATCTAATTTCCATACAATCACAGATGCATTATCTTTTAAAGACCAGTTTATTGAGGGACGTAGTAATGGCGATTTATACAGTAACCGGAATACGTTGAAACTCAAAATGGGAGAGCTTATAGAGAAAGTGGAAAAAGAAGACCGCTTTCCTGTAGAACTTCTGGAACAAGCAAATCTGAAAGTAAGAGATTTGTTCGAATCAACTAATTAATTATTAATTTATTAAAAAGGAGGAGTAGTGGTAAAACCACGAAGTATTAAGTTATGTTCAACGATTTTTTTAGTGATGTGTTTGGTTCTTCGTTTGAAGAAGAGAGTGCGAAGGAAATTCAGCAGGTAAACATTGAAGAAACTGCCTCTGAAAGCGTTGCAGATGAGAATCCGGGGGATGAGGTGGAAAATTCCTTTTCTTCTTTTGGAGAAGACCTGCTTGGCTCTTCATTTGATTTAGGGGAGGACTTTTTTACGGCTGCCAGTGCCATAAAGACAAAGGCGGTGGCAAAACCTTCTAAGGATTCTTCATCAAAAACATCTTCTAAGGATGGGAAAGGAAAAAATACTTCCAGCAAGGATGTGGAGGTAAATCTCCCCGTAGTTGTAAGGGCTAGAAATTTTGCTGTTACTATGGATGGAGAAGGAAAGAAGAAACTTTCTGACATATGGGATGAATTAATTAAACTGGGATATGAACAGCTTTCTATAGAAGGGGTTTTTAATCTGGTTTATGTGGAAATTTTAAACAGTGTTTTTGTCTGTGAAAAAAATTATATAGCATCTGATATGGAGCTTGCGGTAGATTTTTCAGAGGAACAGAAAATAACCGTATGTGATGGCATGTTGAAAGCAGAATTTTCTTTGGAGAACTTTGAAGGCAAGGAAGCGGATGAGGTTTCACTTTTGGATGTGGCATTTGCTTTTTCCCAGATTAACCCTTCCTATGAAGGATGCAAGATGGCTTACGATTTGGATAAGAATCTTGCATATCCGATTATGGGGAAGATAGAGGAAAAATTGTTTGCAGATGAAAATTATTCCCTTCTTGTTAAAGAAGGGAACAGGGAAACCTTAGCAAATGAATCTTACAAGGAGTTAATAAGTTCCTATGGTGAGATTAATAGTAAAACTGCAAAGATGGATGTTGTTTTACAGAAAGGTGCTGATTCCACATGTTTCCTTTCCTATGTGTCAACTTCCGGTTATGAAAAGTCGGATAGTAAGAAGGCTAAGGCGAAGGATAGCAAGAAGGTGGATAAAAAATACCTTCTTCCGTTAGAGGTTTTTGTTGTAAACTGGGGAGAAAGTATTACGATCACAGAGGCTGATGCTGACGGAAAGAGTAAAGTAACTATAGAGGAGACCAGAGAAGTACTTGGAAACCACTATAAAATTTTTAAAGATAAATCAAGAAAAATCGACTCTTATTATGAAGAGGAGAAGGGACGTCTGAGTGTAATGCTTGTATCAGGTTCAAAAGGTTGTGAGTTAATTCGTTCTGAAAAGGAGTTTCAGGAAGCGAAGAGACGAACAACTTTTTTTGATGGGATATATTCTGATAAAGGCATACGTCTTAGAGTTTTAGCAAACGGAAATTTTCTTACTTATAATGGGGAAGGACGAGAGTTATTTGTTCCAAAGCGGATGGAATGGGAGAGGCGATTGCCGAAAATGCCGATAGCTTTGTTAAAAGATATCGTATCCTATTTCCGGGAAGACTTGGAAATAGAAGCAATGGTTCGAATCTATTATAACCTAGAAGATGGTTCCTTTAGTTTTGAAAAGGCGAGAGGTGAGAAAAGCAGGGCGCGTATCAATTACGAATTTATTGCCGACATTGATTTAATGAAGGGCAAAAAAATACAAGTAATGGATATTCATTCCCATAATACCATGCAGGCATTTTTTTCTGGTACGGATGACCGTGATGAGTCAGGATATCCCGGACTTTTCGGGGTGATAGGAAATCTGCATGAAACACCAAAATTTCTTTTCAGGGCAGGCGTTGATGGTGTCTTTAAAGAATATCCGGTAAGTGAGTTTTTTGAAGCGAAATGTTGAATGTAGTGTATGTGGGAGGTGTCTGTAAGATACCTCCCTTTTTTGTTAAGAAGGAGGATAAATATGTTAAAAAATGGTAAATCCCTAAAAGAGGCATTGGAGCAGCTTAGTGAATATAAGGAGAAGACAGCCCTAAAGAATGATAAATATTCCTATTATAAGGTAGAGGAATATTATGAAAGAATGGTTTCGGTTTTGGGAAAGGATGGTTTTGAGTGTTCTTATGAATATGAAAAAACATTTATGCTGGGAACGAAGCAGTGCTTTATGGTGGCTTCCTGCAGAATTGATATTCTTGATGAGGATGGTAAGAGTTGTTACTTTACCAACGGCTTAGGGAGTATCGAGATAGAGTATTCAGAGAAGAATGGACGTTTCATTCTTGTAAATAATGTGGGATTCAACTGCCAGATTGCTGCCTTTAAATCGGCATGCAGACAGTTAAATATTTTTAACTGTCTGGAGAAGGAAGATAATATAGGCAGTCAGGAAGCGGATGGGAACCATATGAATTCACAGAATGCTTATCACGGAGGAATGGCGAATAGAACTGGTGCTGAAAATAAGGGTGGTATTCAGAAAAAAAGCTTTTATGTAACAAAGGGATTGCAACAAAAAAGGATAGATAAAAATAGTGGCAAACCTGTTTATGTAATGTACGTGCATGATATAAAAGACGGAATGTATGAGGTAAATGAAAAAGAGCTTTTATTTTATCCAAACCAGTATGCTAAGTATGGAGAAAAATGGAACCAGTTTTTTGTGGCAGAAACAGTGGGTGTAGAGCGCACGGTATCTTTGTTTTGCAGTACTGTAAACGGCAATGATAATACGTATGTGTTTAAGGGTTTCTAAGGGGGAGCTGAATGAAAGAGTTGCAGATGTATCAGGATTATTTATGTTACTTATGCAGACAGTCGGCCAGCTTGGAAGAAATTGCGAAAGCTGTGGAGTCTGGAAAAGAGGTGTCCGCTACAGAGCTTGAAAAACGTCTTGCATATGTAGAAACTGCAAAAGTGCAGTTTCTACAGCTAAAGGAAGAACTCGGGATTACCGGGGGGCTTGACTTTATGGATGATGTTAATTTTAACGGGTTTTCGTTTAAAAACGGAAGGCTTGAGGGCGATTATACTTATCTGGAAAAAGTAATACTGCCATGGGTAGAAAATTTTAATAAGGAAAACCCCTATACTTATGAAGTAGGCACGCTTATTTTATTTCATTATTTGAACCAGAAAAATCCAGGTGGAGAAGTCAAAAGAAGGGGATTTATTTCTTCCCTTATCGGCAGACTGGTGATAGTAGTAAAAAAAATAGCATGTGAGTGGTTTGGGGAAATGAATAAAGAATATTTGGAAAAGGAGGAGTAGCAGCCTAAGATGCTGTGAAGTGGAAAAATGGCATATAGTCTTGTTGTAGTAGGTGCAGGGGGAACCGGCACCTATTTTTTAAAAGAGTTTAGTCGTTTTATTTGTGGGACTGCAAATGCAGGTCAGTTCAGTAGTATGGTAATTGTTGACGGGGATTGTGTTGAGGCAAAGAATTTATCCAGACAGTGTTTTTGTGAAGAAGATATAGGAAGAAATAAAGCAGTAGTAATGGCGGAGGTTTTAAACGAGGAGTTCCGTATGAATTTTATTGCAAGTGATTCTTTTATAAGTAGCAAGAAACAGCTGGAAAAAATGATTGGTTATGGGAAGCCGGTTATTGTGAGCTGTGTTGATAATCATGCCTGCAGGATGATCCTTGAAAATTATTTTAATTCTACAGCTGACTGTATTTACTTTGATTCGGCAAATGAGTTTGACACAGGGGAGTGTGTATATTCGTATAAAAAGAACGGTAAAGTTATTGGACCTGTACGGAGCCATTATTTCCCGCATATCAGACAGGAGGAGCATAAGGCAAGGGAAGAGATGAGCTGTGAAGAATTAAATAATGTAGCTCCACAGCACATTTTTACCAATATGTTTGCCGGAAATCTGTTGTGTACCGGTATTGCGAATCTGCTGAGTGGAAAAGTTACGCCGGGTGTTGCGTATTTTAATTCACTGTCCTATGACTGCAGCTTTATAGAGCATAAAACAAATAAGGAGTAATGCTTATGAGAAGCTTTGAGGAATGTAAAAAAATATTTGACATGCTAAAGCCAGTTGATTTCAGTGAAGGCTTTCCTGAAGCGGAAGTAATTGCATTTAGGACAAAATGGTATTCTTCTCTTTCTAAAATCCTGTATCCGGGATATGTGAAGGAATTTAATGATTACTTTTTAGATTCGCAGGGTGAGATTATGGAGGGAAAGTTTCCATTACGGAATACAGGTGATTATTATTCGCAGGCATCTTTAGGAATCAGCTACATATGTGATTATGCACTCTGTTATATGGAGAAAAGCCCTTTTTGGGAAGTTACTTATGAAAGCTGTGGCATGGAGGAAGAAGGAGAGGAAGATATGCCTTTTTATCTGTTCTTAAAGAAGCGTTTTGGTGATTTTTTTGAAAAAAAACTTTATCAAAAACCAAAGGATATGATATTTGCGTATGAACATCCTCTTTATGAGCTGTATGGTTTTTATGAAAACTATGAGATAGCGGATGAAATGAGTGCAATACGAAGCAGCCTGTATCCATATCTGGAAAAAGCTTCCCGCATAGCCGGTGATGAGTTTAAGCAACATGTAAGGTATGCAGAAGAAGCCTTTGGTGTTATAGAAAAATGGCTATGCAGCATGTTGCACTGCTCAATAAAAACAAAACGCTACGGGTACTTTTTCTGTTCGGATGACAGCAGTTCTGTATATAATTACGGAGATAACTTTGGCGGTGCGCATAATTTCTGCCCGGAAGTAATTATCTGTGCGGAACTGATTGAAGCAGCCCTGTTTGAAATACATGAGAAAATCCCTTTTTTACCGAGGAGGATTTTGGACATGAGAGAAGGAGGAAAAAAATAATGATAGATTTGGATTTTCTATTTCAAAATAAGACGTTGTTCTCTGTATTGGAGAAGGACACTTTTTTTGCAAAAAATTTGTTTCAGGCACTGTCCTGTAAACTGAATAATGCATCTGGGGTACAGATGCCATATCAGTACTGCAGGACAGGGGGACAGATACTTAGTGTTAAGAAAAATCCGGATGCAGCCGGTGGTTATTATATGTCTTATTCAACTTCTGGAATAGGGTGGAACTGGGATTTTATAGAAGGCCCTACAGGATATGATTATTATTATAACAGCAGGATATTTGATTATGACTGCCGTTTGATGGGGTATGTGTCAAATCTATATATCAGTTTATCCATGGAAGGAATGGAAGAGGACTATGAAGAGATTTTATCAAAACCGGCTGAAGAGTGGATTGCATATGTGGAAAATTATGGCGGGATATATACGGACGAAGAACTGCACGATGAACTTGGTAATGTATATGGTTCGGGTAGAATGGAACCTTCAGAGATAGCAAGGCTTTTAATTCTTTGCAGTGCTTATGTCCATGCGTATGTCCACTGTTCCACTATCTGTGCCGCATGGGAGGAGGAGCTGGATATGCTGTTTTATAAACTTATGTATGACACAGCTGAGGAAGAGGAACAGATAAATGGATGTGGTTATCTGGAATACTTTCTTGATTACTTCTCAGGATTTCTGTCTGACAACAAAGAATCTTATGCTATCCTCATACCGCTTTTTTTAGCTGTATATTTTTCTATGGAACAAAGCAGTGGCGGTGGTGGAGTAACTGTTTACTTCTACACATCAGAGACGATGGCAGAGTATAAGAAATTAAGGGAAAAATACCCTGAAAACCCATATGTGGAAAGAATGGATGTGATATTACCTTTTCTTGAAGATCCTTCCTGTGACAGGAATGTAGAAACAGAGGATGCGTATGAGGAGTATGAGGCAAGAGTAGAGAAGTATAATGGGTATTATGGGGATGAGTATGTGTGTGCTTATCTTTTCTTTGAAGATAACCTGGTGATGCCCCGGATGTTTCCAATGACGGCTGCTTATTTTGACCGCATGCTTTTGGAATTTAAAAAGGAGGTAGAATTAAGTGATTAAAAACGTTGTCATTAGTGATTACAAGTGTTTAAATATACTCTGGGAGGTATTATTATGAACACTTGTAATATCACTAATTACAAACCAAAAGATTTTGCTGAATTATTAGGTGTTTCCGTCAAAACCTGCAACGTTGGGATAGGAAGGAACTCTAAAAGCAAATCGTACTCCAACCGACAGGCGTTATTACACTTATGACCAATATCTTCGCTTTAATGGTATAAATACAGAAAACGATAATCGTCAGATTGTTATTTATGCCAGAGTGTCTACAAAAAACCAAAAGGATGATTTACGGAATCAAGTAACATTTTTACGACAGTTCTGTAATGCAAAAGGTATTATTGTTGACCAGTGTATTGAAGATTATGGGAGTGGTCTTAACTACAACCGGAAAAAGCGGAATCAACTGTTAGATGAAGTAATGGAACGAAAAATCAGGACCATTATAGTTACTCATAAAGATAGATTTATTAGATTCGGCTATGATTGGTTTGAAAAATTCTGTATGAAGTTCAATACAACCATAGTGGTAGTAAACAATGAAGAACTATCACCGCAGGAAGAGCTTGTGCAGGATATTGTTTCCATCCTTCATGTGTTTTCCTGCAGGTTGTATGGACTTCGTAAGTATAAAAGGCAAATAAGGGAGGATGAGGAAATTGCTAAAGAGCTTCAAGACGGAAATAAATCCGACTGAGGAACAGAAAGTCAAGATTAACAAGACTATCGGCACCTGCAGGTATGTCTATAACTTTTATCTTGGTCATAACAAAGCTTTGCATGATGAAGGCAAAAAGTTTATGACAGGCAAAGGTTTTAGCGTATGGCTGAATAATGAGTACATTCCAAATAATCCTGATAAAGCATGGATTAAGGAAGCATACTCCAAAGCTGTCAAGAAGTCTATCGAGGACGGAAGTACTGCATTTACGCGATTTTTTAAACATCAGAGTGCCTTTCCCAACTTCAAAAAGAAAGGTAAGTCTGATGTAAAAATGTATTTCGTCAAGAATAATCCAAAGGACTGTATCTGCGAAAGGCACAGGCTTAACATTCCGACTCTTGGATGGGTACGTATTAAG
>JBGVKL010000178.1:0-2089 GCA_045123675.1 Acetatifactor sp.
AAGAGTCGGTAGTACAGTAAGAGTTGATGCTAAACCGAAACTTCGTGTAGCGGCCTATTGTCGAGTCAGTACAGACAGTGAGGAACAGGCATCCAGTTATGAAAAGCAGGTAGAACATTATACAGATTTTATACAGAGTAGTCTCGGAAACACAATGCATAAAGGATGAGATTTTTGCATACATGGCGGAATCAGCCAGACGAGACTGCGGTGTGCCCGAATCCGCTACGGTTTTTTGGTGAAGGGCGCACTTTCCCAGACCTGCCTCTTGAGAGGCAAGCCGAGAGGAATCATCTATATTAAGTGTTGCGACTATGCAGCAGAATCCTGCTTTTGCTTTTTGATTCTGGCATCTAGATGGATGTTGATTCCGGCAATCATTGCAAAGAAGGAATACCGTTTTTTACTGTGGATCTTCATATCATGTAAATGATAATCGTTGAGGATCCGGTTATTAACCCGCTCTGAACTTGTGCGGTTATTATAGGTCTTTATATATTCTTCTGTTCCCCTTGGAACCGGAGTATACAGACGTATGTCCCAATCAGGTTTGGTATAAATGCAGCGCCCGTAGGAAGAAGAGGAACAGGGGACTTCGCACGTACACTTTTTCTCCTTCCCGCAGGCGACTGGACAACGCCATTTACAGTCATGACGTTTCGGACTGTAGCCCCAGTACACCATGCGGAATCCGGCATCACACAAAGGAGTTCCGTCATCGTCAAGATTCAGGCGTTTCGGGATGGTCTGGGATCTGCCACGGTTGGAGTTCATGTCAATGAAAGGACTGATGCCCCATTTTTTACAGAGATTATAGGTAGGATAGTTGTCATGGGCTGAATCAAGACAGATGTTCTTCACCTTTATGCCGGGGTTGATCTGCCTGAATTCAGCAAGTGAGATAATCCCGGAGACGCTGTCATGCCGTTTTGCATCGAAAAAACGGATATGTAAAGGCAAATCGGTCTGATATTTCTGATTGTGGTAGGACAGCAGGTAAAGAGTATGTCCATAATAGTAAGCATTAAGATCACTGTCCCATCCCCATGATGCGTCAGGGTCGGAGAAATGGCGTGGACACAGGCAGGAAGTGATGCCTTTTTCAGCGCATTTACAGACCCTGTGCCCGTAGGGATTGGCATGTGAATGGACACATGTGCCGTCTCCGGAAACAGTAAGATTATCAGGATCAATCAGTCCAAGTTCCAGGGAAGGGACAATGGCAGCAATGGAGAAGAGCTGTTGCAGGCCTTTCTCATAATGAAAAGGAAAGTCACGTTCCGACAGGGCATAATCAGCTACTTTTTTCGTAATACCGGAGTGGCGGTTTGGAAGCTTTTTTCCCTTACCGGGTCTAGAAGAAGGTTTTTTATTTTTGGAAGCCGGGAAAAGATCTACACGTCCAAGTTTTTCATACTCCGGATTTCGGAGCCACAGCCGGTCGATGAAGTCAAAATAGGAACCGAGAGGCGGAAGATGTCCAGGAGAACAGCCGATGAGCATGGCAAGCAGATCGTCGGACTGCAATTCAGCGACCCAGTTGGTAAGGCTTGTAAATTTGCGGTCAAGCATCAGGACAAGTGAACGCAGAATCTGGGGCTGATTAATGGCTGGTCTTCCGGTATCAGAGTAAAAAGGGGCAAGAAAGTCCCCAACAGGATCCAGATTCATGGAAGTAAGTTTATTCCAGGAATCGGACATGGAATAAAGTCTTTTGAGCTGAGATGGATTTAATGAAGTCACAGCTTCAGAAATAAAGTGCTGGTATTCAGCATGAGTATCCCAGTGTTTCAGCATGGGCGGCACCTCCGAAAAAAATTTTCTTTTAACGAAGGGCGAAGCCCCAAATTTTGGGGTGTTTGTCAACCCCTTTTTGAAAAAATATTCAAAAAATATGCAAAAACATTGAGGTGAAACAAAAAATAAAGAAATAAAAAAGAGCGGAACTATGGGATTCATAGAGTTTCCGAGACCGCTCAAATAAGAAAAATGAGGAGATAACAATGGAGAATACAGCATTTGATTATAAGAGAATAGCGGAAGGATATAAGAAAAGACCGTTTCTGCATAAACAGGTAATAGAGAGATT
>JBGVKL010000179.1:0-20863 GCA_045123675.1 Acetatifactor sp.
ATGCTCCAACACATAGTCTTTAATCTGTGTGTAGGTTGCCTTATCTTGAAAATCAGACATATCCATATCTTCCAAAGAGAACTCAACCCGAACCTTTTTCGAGTCGATCTCACCCTTGGAAAGCAAGACAACCGTCTCCACATGCATTGAAACTTTACTTTGTATTAACATTCGCGCACGTTAGGGTGTTTTTTGCATTTTTTACCCCCGTGAAAGTATGACAGTTTCCTATCCTTGTAACCCTAATATTGCTAACGTTGGTTTACCGTTTTCACGTATCTTTTCTTCAAGTTCCCTCTCATGATTCTGAATATAGCTCACCTGCTTAGCATTAACCTTCTTAACAGCCTGGATACGATATTCCCACTCTGGATCAACCGGATCCTTTACTTCCATTGGCCTATAGGCTTCCATTGGTTCCCAATACTTTCTGGCAATTATAGTGTGTGTGGTAAATTTATTCTTGTTCTTATTATACAGATTGCAAAGCACAAGATATTTCTCACCATGAAATCCTGCCTGCCGCTGCTTGGCAATGTCTTCATGGGCAGTAACCCAGGTTAAATATCTATTATGCGCAGAATCATTTTTATCATATTTAGGTTGCATTTTTCTTGGGAAAAGCTCAACGATTATCCAATTAAATGCCATTCTATCGCCTGCGCCTCTTTTGTAATATGTATTAAGAGAAATCACATCAACCCACTTTCCTTTAGTATCAATGGAATTGACAATATCTCTAACTATAAAAACTGCTGCCGATTCTCCACTTTCAATGTAACTTATATACTCGGCATCATGTTTCCAGTCCTTCATTTCTGGCATGTAAATACCTCCTATGCCTTTGTTATCAATTTTCTTCCCATATCCATTAATGGTTTTCTGTACTTATATACAAGACCACTTACAATCGCTACAGAACCTAAAATTTTTAAGTTATGGTTTCTATGTGCCTCCTGCTGCTTCTCGTAAAAAGTTTTATTCTCTGTATCCTTAGCATATCGCTCTTTATCCATCTCAGCCATACGCTTTCTTATAGCTTCTCTTTCTTCAGCTGTTTCAGCTTTTTCCATATTTAATTTTAAAATTTCATATTCTGTGCTGTCTGCTTCTCTGAGTTTTTCCATGTAACCATCGTTTGATTCCACTATAGTAGTGTCGAATTTAGAAGCATCCTGCATAGCATTAAGCGCAGTATCCTTATAAACATGCACTTTTCTCATATGTTCTTCGCTCTTGTTAAAACGACGTTTTGAAACTGGCTTTGTACTATTTGACATTATTCTTCCTCCTCATTCGATAATTGGCCTAAAACAAAATTACATTCTGTTATCTGTTGCTGGTCCGCTGTTATCTCATGCTGCAACTGATCTATGGTTGCTAACTTCTGGTTGATGGATTGATTACGCCTCTCAATTTCTTCCTGAAGATACCTTGTAACATCCTCTTTTGAGAAAGACTCATCACCCGTTTCCTTTGCCTTCTTTGCTGCTGCCAGATAAGTAGCTGCGATACCACCCACAACCGGAACAGCCGCAACAGGCATCATCATAGCTGCACCTACCAAGCCACCAGCCATACCAGCATATTTAGGCGAACTCTTAAGAAACTTATTTAAATCACATTCTGTAACCACGTGGCCATCTTTCCTAGATGCCTTTTCTGCATACAGCTTTCCACTTCGAATCCAGCGTCGTACAGTTTCTGGCTGAGTATTAAGCATTTCTGCAATTTGTTTTACATTATAAGTATCCACTGAGCACACCTCTCTTTCCATATCTCTGGAATTATAATATCACCTTTATACACATTTTGCAATATAAATGTTGTATTAAAGTAGTATTAAAGTCAAAAACCGGTAAGCAAACCACTCTCAGTTCACCTACCGGCCCGTTTATTTTTTAAACCTATCTTGTGTGTAACACGCATGACAACAATATTTTCTTTCTTTATTACCATACGATACAAACTGTTTTCCACAGTTTCTACAAACAATATTATAATTTGCTTCCTTCTTAATAAGATACTGATGTGTATTCCACCACTTCATTCGACACTTATCAGAGCAAAATTTCTTGAGTTTTCTTTTAGGCGGTTGTATTACCACTTCTCCGCATTCCTGACAATAATGCAAATTCGCAGCCCGTACAACCAATTTACTTTTATCGATTTCTTTACTAGACAATCCATGCCTTTTACAATGCGTTTTTATAGTATTTACTGAAAGTCCTAGTTTATCGGCTATGACCGAATAACTATATCCAGCATGACGTAAATTTGCTATTTGTTCTTTTTGCTTATCAGTCACCGCTCTCCTCCTTTTTACCTTTCTTTCGCTCACGCTTTTTCTTCTCTTTAGCTTTCACTTCATCTAAATGTTCCTCGCGATATTTTCTTACCCGTTCTTTTATTTCCTCCTTATGCTCTTGGTAATATGCCTTTGCACTTTTACTTTGTTCCTCTTTATGATCTTCGTAATACTGCTTTTTTTGTTGCTTTACTTTATCGCTATTCTCCTCAGCGTACTTCTTTTGGTATGCTTTGATTTCCTCCTTATGTTTTAAATAATACTCATGCTTTTTTGCAGCAAGACTTTCTCTATTTTCCTCTCGCCACTTCCTATGCCTTTCAGCATTTTTCTTCTTAACCTCTGGTCTTTGCCTCAATTCTGCCAGTCTTTCTTTATGCTTAGCACGATATCGTCTACTACATTCACGAATTTTCTCCCGATGTTCCTCAGCATACTTTTTATCAGCAAGTCTCTTTTTTTCTTTGATCTTCTGTATATACTCTTCATACGCGACAAGCCTGCCAATATTATAGCTATCCCCTTCGCATTCCCAGGTAACAGCAATCCTTACATCATTTAATACAAACTTCTTAAACTCAGTAGCATATGCATTCTTTAAGGAAACTATAAAATAATTAGTAAAATTATCGATTATACTTGGCTCCACAGCAGCTCTTTTTAGAACTCGCCAAAGAGTAATAAACCCAATTTGACAAAAATCTTCTTTTTCATAGTGTGGCAGATGTTTAAGATACGGTTGCATGTATGTATACATTAAAGGTTTCACAACATAAAAAAGCTCATATAGTGAATCACCATCATTTGGATCTGCAATACATGCTTTTATTAGTTTCTCGCGTTTTTTGTATAGCTCAGGATCTAACAAATCGACCACTTCCTTTCATAATTCTCCAGACCAAGTTTGTTCTCCCTCCTTTCATATCCTTTCGTTATCTGGTTTTCTCTTAGTCCGGGCATTATACTATTGACCATATATTGAACACATAGCAAGCATTATTTCTAACGCAAAAAAGCCGGTAAGCAAACCATTCTCGGTTCACCTACCGGCCATTTAACTATATCTCTTATTCAGTTGCTACTTCAAACTCTGTTCCGTCATAAAACTTTATCTGCAGCCTGCCATCTTCGTACACAGTAATGTGATCCATTACTGCCATCATAAGCGCTGGATCAAACTCCTCAATTACTCCCGCTGCTGCACGCTTCATTAGAAGTCTGGTTTTATATCTTAAAAGTACATCCTCACTTTTTATATTAGCTTCCCATTTCTCCTGATATTCTTCCTGATGCCCGGCTATCTCATTCCAGCCCATAATAAAGAGCTTTGTGAAGGTATCGTCTGTAACGTACCTATTGCTGCAAACCTTATGCCCGTCGGCCTTGTTGCAGGAACCACAGCGCCACTTTACAATCTTGGTGCCAGCTCTGGTCGTGTACTTCACTCTGGAATAAATGTTGCCGCAATTCCCACAGATAATCTTTGCATAAAATGGATTGATTTCACTCTTTTGTGAATAGGCATTAGTGAAATGGTCTGTGCAGTACTTAGCCCTTCTTTCTATCTCAGCCTGGACCGCTTCCCAAGTTTCAATATCAATAATCGGCTCATGGTCTTCTTCTATATGGTACATCTGAATTTCGCCACCGTTCTGAACTCTACGCTTTGAAAGGAAATCGGCAGTATAGCTTTTCTGCAGAATTGCATCGCCCATGTACTTCTCATTTCTAAGCATAGAGTCCAGGGTGCTTGCCTGCCAGTTGCATTTTCCATCCCAGCTCTTTAGCTTTTCAGCTTTAAATATTCTGGCAATGTAATCAACTGTCTTGCCGGATAAGAACTCCTCATAAAGTCGAATCACTATCTTGGCCTGCTGCGGATTGACTACAAGGTGACCTTCCTCATCAGTGTCATAACCTAAGAAGCGCTTGGTGCTCATTTTGTGTTTGCCCTGCTCAAATCTTCTACGAATACCCCAGGTGCTGTTCTCTGAAATGCTGCGGCTCTCATCCTGGGCCAAACTCGAAAGGATCGTGAGCAGCACCTCACCTTTTGCGTCCAAGGTATTGATGTTTTCCTTTTCAAAGATAATCCCGATTCCTAAATCCTTAAGCTCTCTTACATAGTTAAGGCAGTCCAGCGTGTTTCTGGCAAATCTGGAAATGGACTTTGTTATGATAAGGTCTATCTTTCCTTCTCTGCAATCTGCAATCATTCTGTTAAAATCATCACGCTTCTTGGTGTTGGTTCCGGATATTCCTTCATCAGCGTAAATATCAACCAGTTCATACTCCGGATTTCTGGTTATCACCTCAGTGTAATAACGCACCTGATTCTCATAACTCGATAACTGTTCTTCTTGATCTGTTGACACGCGGCAATACGCTGCTACGTTCTTCTTCAATTCTATCTGCTGCCCGTTCTCCATTATCGTAGGCTGCTTTGCTGGTATAACCGTAATACTTCTCGCCATTCTCAAACACCTCCTCAACTACCATCGGCTCTGTAAAAGAAAGGCCCGTAAGTAACTCGTCTCTAACACGAATTCCCTTACAGGCCTCTTTTCCTTTTTGGATATATGTTGAACATATCCATTCCACTCTTTTGTTGTAAACATATCTACGTCGTAAGCTCTTACCGCAGTGTGGGCAGATAAGCATTCCACTAAGTGGATATCTTTTCTGGTACTTATCCCCACTTTGAATATTCCTTTGCTTTTTTCTATACTGCAGGAGTTCTTGTACCTGCTGCCATTCTTCCTCGCTAACAATTCCCGGATGATCTTCCGATACATAAAAGCTCTTAACCTGGCCTTTATTCTTAACAGTCTGATTTCGTTTTCCATCTGGTGTGTAATATTTCTGCAAATGGAAATCACCTTTGTACTTTTCATTAATAAGCATTCCCTTGATTGTGCTTGGGTGCCACATTCCGCCGGTGACTGTTCTTATTCCTTCTTCGTTTAATATCTTTGCAATTCGATGTGTACCTTCTCCTGAAAGATACAACTCAAAAATTCTTCTCACGATTTTGGCTTCTGCTTTGTTTATAACCAGGTCGCCAGTCTCGTCTTTATCGTATCCCATAAATCTTGCAGTGTTTATCATTCCCTCACCACGTTCAAACTTCTTTTTAATGGTCCACTTGTTATTCTCTGAAATGCTGCGGCTTTCCTCCTGTGCAAAGGAAGCAAGCACCGTCATCATAATCTCACCCTCCGCTGATAAGGTGTTAATATTGTTTTCTTCAAAAATAATCCCGATTCCTAAATCCCTTAACTCCCTGGTGAACTTTAGGAATGTCAATGTGTTTCTGGCAAATCTGGAAACCGACTTTGTAATAATAATATCTATCTTTCCAGCTCTGCAGTCAGCCATCATTCTTTGAAGCTCAGGTCTATTTTCATTGGTGCCACTCATACCAAGGTCAGCATACACGCCAGCAAATTCATATTCTGGATTGCTTTTAATTACTCTTTCATAAGTGGTAACCTGATTCTCGAATGATTCGCCCTGCTTAATGCTGTCTGTTGATACTCTAGCGTAAGCACATACTCGCGGCTTCTTATCTTTAGTTTCAATCGGCTCAATCTTTCTAAGTCGCATAAAAGCTCACTCCTTTCAAATTTTGGTAGTCTATATATCACTCTAAAGCCGCTAAATAGCAAGTAAATTAACGGTTTCGAGGGCATTTATTTTGTGTCTGCGCAAACACTACAAAAGTAAAAAATTAAGGCCCTGGCAGCTTAAGCCACCAAGGCCTCATAAACTATTTCACTATTTGTATTTTAATAATATCACACCAAAATTTGAAAAACATTACCGCTTTTCCTACGACCACTTAATAAGTGTTATCTTCGGCAATAGCAATAAAGCAATAACCCTATGAAAGAAGTTCATTTACTCTATGCTGTATAGCCGCATAGTCATATCCTGCTGCAGTAAGTCGCTCTTTTCTTTCTGCGCCATTTCCCCAGACACCCTTGATAACCTCTCTGGCCATTTCATCAACAGACTTCTTAGCCGGTGCATTAGAAACCTGACCGCACACAGTACAGTAGTCAGGGTTCTTAAGCCAGATCCAGCCAGCGCCAGATTTAAGTCTACCCCAGCCATTTTTCACTTCAAGAATAGTAAAGGTTCCAATTCCTGTCTGGCCCTTAACATTATCTCCCATACAAGGCTCTGAGCGATAATTCAAGTCATCAATGATTACCTTTACCAAGAACGGTACTGCTGGAAACTCATTCACAGTATCAGGATTTTTCTCTGGTACCTTTGTTTCCACATCATACTGGGTAAGATTCCACTTCTCAATCAGGCTACAAAGGTGAGCCACATAAGTCGAGCTGGTTGCATAGCCGCCATCCTTGATAAGCTGAGCTACCTTCTTATAATCTGTGTTTCCCTTTATACCATCATAACGAAGTTTGTTTCCATCCTTGGCGCCGAGAAGATATGCGCTATGGTCTGCAATCGACTCCTCTACACAAGGATACTTTCTGAAATCAGCAGTAATCTCAGTAAGAACACCCTGCTGATATTCTTCATTCGTTTTCTTTGTGTACTTACTCTTTCCATCCCAAGTGCTACCAGTCCAGGTATTTCCTGAAAGGCTTGTCTTCATACCAAAGCAGTTATTGGCATACTGTGCAAGCTCTGACTTACCAAATCCACATTCAAGAATAAACTGTGCGGAAGATACGGAAGCAAGAATACCACTCTTTTTCATATCCTCCCTACAAAGTGGACCTATCTTAGCAACTGCCTGAGCTTCTGTAAGACCTGCAAACTCTGTAGCCTGTGTTCTTTTCTGCTTTACTTCTCCGGAACCCAAAGCTGCTGCAACATTATTTCTAAAAGTGTCCATTGTATAACTCATTCCAAGCTGGCGCCACAAATGCTCTGGATCACCATGATTGGAAGCAACACCTCTCTTACAACCTTCTGCATGACTAATAATCACTCCATCACCATGCGGATTAAGATTAAACTTCTTACAAAGCATAGCAAAAAGCTCAACTGCTGCCTTATATGTTCTTTCTGCTACAGCTCTCGCCTGAGCCAAATCAGAACATTCAAAAGTCGCACCACCTACATATTTGATACAAGCAGGCTCGCACATTTCCACTCCAATATGAGTATTATTTGCTGCACCACCTGCATGCCAACCTCTGTGGTCCCAAGGAAGTGTCTGATATACCGTACCATCATTTCCATCAATAAAACCATGAACGCAGGCTCTATCATATGAAGGGCTGTTCCAATTACTAATAAAGGCCTGTGCTCTTGGCTGGGAACAACCAACCGAATGAAGCATCAGGCCTTTTACTGTGATTTTCTTTCCTGCTGTATAGCAAGGGTTCTTAGTCATTATTCTTTCAACTAACTTCATTAGTCATCACCATCCTTTGTTACCTCCGGGATACCGGAAATGCTAGTAAGCAAAGATAAAATGCCTGCCAGCGCAGATGCACTTGCTACCATAACCCAATTCACATCCCCGATTACTGCTGATGTTCCGATCGTTGCAATGGCGGTCTGCGCTACCGTCTTAATAGCTCTAATACCTGCCGCCTTAATCCAATTCTTCCAATAATTACTCATCTTTTTTTACCTCCTGTTTTTTATTTGGTAACTGCAATAGCTGTTCTCTTCGGCTATCAAGAATACCGTTTTCTCCAAGACTGTGATAAGCCTTATACTGATTTTCCCAATCCTCCATATGCTCCTCGCTTATCCAGCCATCATCCATATAGAAGTGGTACTGCTCCAAAAGCTGCGAGCGCATCTGTGCCTGCTGTGCTTTTGCTAAGACTTTGAGTTGTTTCGTGTAATGAATACAACTTTTTATGCACCAGCATGTCATTGTAAAAATTGATGGAATACCAAGTACCCCCAACCACGCCACAAACTCTTTTGCTGAATCACTCATGTTCTTCCTCCTTCCCGCGAAAAAAGCAGCCCGTTTTGGACTGCTTAACTTTCCGTAATTGTGTATGTGATTTTCATTGTCTTATCTGCGGTCTTTATTACCGGCGAGCTAAGATTGTTAATGGTTGCCAAGTATGGCGTATAAAGGTATAGCTCTCTATACAACGTATAATCCGAATAACGATACATCCACTCGCGAATTGCATATGTCTTGTACCTTGTCATCTGGTTTCGCCCCCATGCCACAGAACTTGCTTCCGGTGTATCTCTAACATATAACTTTGGCTCCCCATCCAGGAAATACCAACCGTTAATTACAATATCATCATCAACAATGTAGGTCCAAATATGAGATGAGGTATATGAGATATTCGGAACCAGCTCAATGTTTGCAACATTCGTTGTATCGATACGATAAACACTACTTCCGGTATAGCACATTAACCATTTACCACTCATTCCGATACTGTTAAAATCACTGATGCCGCTGGGTGTAACAATCTTTTGTGTTGTACACTCAGAGCCATCAATGGTATCCATAAACCATTCATAACTAACATGGTCGTAGTATTCTCTGCCGCCACTTGTATAGCTGTACTTCCGATTATCTCTTCGTACTATTCCGTACCACTTTCCATCAGCAGCATGATACAAATAATCTCTTGGATCTGAACTTGAATTATACGCTTCCATTGTTCCGTCTTTACTTCCGCCGGTATACTGATAATACAGAGGATAATGCCCAAGCTCGATAACAGTTTCCTCTTCAGACTCCGTTACATATCTCGTGATAGGTCTATCCAACAAAGATGCATGCAAATAATCATCCTTAATCTTTCTAAGCTTCGCTTGCTTTGAGTTATTCGGAGTGGTCATTTCAAGACGATATCCCTCTTCGATAAAGATTCGCTTATTTCCTCTTAAGAGCCATGTTTTATATTTGCTTTGGACATTTGTAGACCAGGTTCCAATACGAACCATATAATTGCTTGAATACTGCGTTCCCCTACCCGCTAACACATTAGAAAGACAAATGGCAGAAATTGTGCCATTGGCCTGCGAGGTGGCAAAGTCCCATACAAATTTGAAGCCACCATCGACAACCTTACTCTCTGTAAGATTTCTACTTCCTCTACGGACGTCCTGCGTATTATTGGCATCATCAGATGCATATCCAATCAGAGGATTACTAAGCGGTGCATAAATATTATCTGTCTTCTCCTCGATCTGGTTCTGGTATAAAAGAATGCCACCCAAAAGATTATTCTTAATAGGCAGCATCCACGCTTCTCCACTTGAGCCATTAAAGTTAGTATTGTCATGCAGCATTCCTCTAAGATTTGTGTTGAAGATATCCATCAAGGCTTCGGTAACCATGTTGGTATCTTCATAAACTTCTGTTTGACCGGTATTCACATCAGTCAGCTCTATCACTGTTTTTCCTTTTAACATGCTTATTCCTCCATATTCAAATAGTCGGTTGTAATAGATTTTACAAATCCATCTTCACCGCTGATGATAAAACGATACTTAAGCTGGCCGGTGACTGCCTTCTCAGCCCAAGAATCAACACTAATTGCTTCCAGCGCTGCTTTTGACATACCAGACTTCTCCTCCGATAACCTTACCCATCTGGCCTCAATACAACTCCACCAGCTTTCTCCAGCATCAAAGGAAACTGCAAAGAGCACATTGTCATCACAATCAGCGATTACCTTTTCAATTCCAATGATGGATGAATCCGACATATCAATATTCTCCGAATAGAAAACCTGTGGAATAGGCAATCCACTATATGTTACTTTGAAGGGCGGGAATCGATTCTCTGAATCATGCCAATATAAGATGGTAGGATCCGTAAGAGAAAGCAAAAGCGAACCCTCCGGAATATCCCGGACACCATATGTCTCAAACAGCTCAGCAGTAAGCTCTGTCTCTTCCAGCTTTGTTAATGTCCCATCAACAACTGTATAAACGTCACCCGTTGCATCAGTAATCAGATACCTACGATTGTATGGATCCAAAAATGCTGGTGCATGGTCTTGATACACAAAGCTGGTGCCTGCTTCGTCTTGCGCTTTGAAATTAATAATCTTTCCTGAAAGAGGAGTAAAAGCAAGCGTGCCATTTCCTGTAATAAGATTCGATTCTGCAAGATAGCTGCTATTTGTAGGAATAACATCAAAGCGAACACAGATATCTCCAGTATCAAATAAAAGGCAATCCCAATTCATTCTGGTATCCTCTATTCGATTGCCATGTACTGAGAAGCCTTCCCACCGTATTCTAAGAAAACGATATATTCCCCACAACGTGCCTTCTTCTCTGCGAAGTGTCATGAGGTCGGTATCTCTTCTTACAATACGAAGATGCTCTGCGTTTTCACCAAATCCTATCCAGGAATTACCGCTAACATATAAAGTGCTGGCAGTTTTTCCATTATACTGGAACCAATCAACACCGGTAACAGTATCTGTTCCATCATCCTGTAAGGAATTATTTCGAAGTATGGTCATATTGGCCGTACTGCTAAAAATATCTTCAATTGTTCCATAATCAAGCATTTGTTACCTCCAATTCATTAATTGTTTCCATGTTCTCAAGGCCTAATGGGAACACAGCAAGGCGACCCCTATCAACCTCTATATCCTCTCCATGTATTAGCTCGGTGAAGTCTTTCTTAAGCTGCACGCTTCCAGCCACAATTTCCATATAGTGTGTAAGTTCTGAGTTTTCAGCATAATAAACCTTCTTATTCAAAAATGGTAAGGTTTCAAAGGGGAGTATTCTCATTGCAGTTAGGGTTGAGAAAGCCTCCGTTGAGATTACCAACTTCGTCATACGACCTCTGTTAAGGTTCTGTTCTTCACCACCTGAAATCTCGTAATCCTTACGAAGTGTGAATACGTCATCATCCAATATATACTGTTTGTCATAAAGCATCTTCTTACGATCTGCGGTTTCAATGACGTCATGTACAATTGGCGCAAACAATCGAAGGTTATCATGAAGAGTAATCATCTGCATTCCATTAAATGCAATTGAACTTAGGTTATCTGACAAGCCACTCTTCGTAGGAACAATAAAGTGAACTTGGAGATTTTCATGCAGCTTGAAGGTAGGCATACCAGCAAATCGAATACTCTCCAAAGTATCCTCTGCAGTAATTCGACCATCCCATCTCTCCTGAACACCAAGTCCCTGTCCTGTGATAGTTGCCATGATATCTTGATCATCAATATGTGCTGTTCCATTCTTCATAGAAATAAGCACCTCAAAGGTATGAAGCTGGTTTGCTTCCAGCTCAATAATCGGATAATACATCGTAAGCAGATGATTACCGCTTAACCAGGTTTCCTTTGGATGGAACTGATCAACCTCATGACCATCCAGGATGTAATATACCGTTATTTCTGATTTTCCATCTTCGTTCCAGGATATTGGAAAAGAAATCACTTTCGTGTTTTCTATCGTATTCCCGTTCTCATCCTCCGTCTCTCCAAGGTCCACTGTCGTTTCTGCTGTCACACTCTTTGTGTTTTGATTGCTGCTTACCTGCAAAATACACTGCGCATGGAATTCAGCATTGGTTTCATCCCCGGAAGCAAACTCCATATTGATGATGGATACCTTTTCAGTCTCAATATCCAAAGCCAGCGCATTGGTAAAGGTATACACGCTCAGTTTATTCTCACTGATGGAATTGATTAGTCCAGTAATATTCTTATCATTTTTACTTTTTGCCTCTGCTAACTTAGGATTTTTCCCTACACACTTAACAGACTGCTTGCCATTCACTTTCGTTGTAATCGCAGTAATAGCGGACATCTTTGTTTCATCTGCATGGCCACCTGTAAACTGCAACACATCTCCAAGGTCAAGTGCCGGATCCCCGATAGTATCGGAATCAAATGGAACATATTCCACAATACAAATAGCATCCAAAATTCCTCGTAAGATTCGCTTTCTGGTTTCCTCCAAGCCAAACTGCAACAGAGGGTTTACTCCCAGATTCATAGTCAAACCATTGTCGGGATCTTTAGCGTAGTATTCTGCTTTTTCTGTTTTCTTGTTTGTTGAGCTTATAGCAGTGTACCTCGTAACAAAATCAGAAAAGCTGCTGGAAAAACGATGCTTACTATCGACAACCTTTGTAGGAATACCGCAGTAAGGCACCAACAATAACTTTCCATATCTATCAATTGTTGCAAAACAACCTAACGCCTGCGCCAGATAGAATAAAAAATCTCTCCATGATTCAATGTCATTTTCCTGGTAAATACCAAATAGCTCAGTGCCATTTGTCAGGCTTTCTATTTCTTCTTTCGTCTGGGCCAATTCAACTTTGCAGGACTTCGACATAATCGATAAGAAATCATAAGGATATGCACTGGATAACCCTTTATTGAAATCTTTATCCAGATTGAGCATTGCATCATAGGCCTTCAATTCTAAAGTCTTAATTCGACGGTTAGCCTCTGCGATGTAGAAAACGCCCATCGGTACAGTTTCTATACTTCCGTCGGACAATTGCAAATGGAAATCCAAAGTAATACAAGCATCATCCAAAGTGTAACGGTCTATATTTGAGAACAAGGAAATACCAAGCTCTGCAGCATACACCGTTCCAAGTTCAATCTCAGAGGAGCCGGAACACTGCCTTGTAATGTAACCAGATCCTTTTACAATATCCTTGTTCTCAAAGAGATACTCCTTATTATCCTTCGTCACAATCTTTCCGGACCAGAAATAATGTCGAGAGGGCTCTGTTATTCTCTGTTTGTATTCTTCTGAAACTGGAAACATCAAATCCCTCCCTTAGTATTCAATCAAATCAAAGGACACTTTCCATAGACTTTTATAGGAGGTATCCTTCTCAAGTGAACTTTTAAATCCATCAATATACATTTCAGTTTCTCTATAACTAAGCGTTTCCGAATCAAAATATCTTACTGTCATGATTGGCAGCTTACGAAATGCAGATAACTTCTGAAGCCAGAAGGCACTCACTTGAAAACTAACCTGAATATTTACCACTCCGCTTCGGATTACATCTCTTTGTGTAGTGCCTGCTTCTGTTTCACCTGAAGAATCTGCCTGCACATCCTTCAAATCAAAGGAATAAGAAGTAGGAAGCGGCAGATCTTCGCCATTGATTCTTAGATATTGAATAAATGCCATCTTACCTACCTCCACTTCTTAGATTTGCACGCTGTTGTGCAGTGATAATAATTTCATCAAGCTGTGTGCCTCCGATATATACCGGAATCACTGTATCTCCTCCATTTAGCTCAAGCCCTGAAAATGCACTCTTGATTGCACTAACAATGTTTGCAGCATTTGTAGATGAAGCCTCTGTACTAGCATTGATTGCAGCACTGGCCGGATCCACTTTTGGATTGATAATCATATCATTGGAAACACCCTCCACTGCTTTTGCTACCAAACTCTTACTCTTTTCAATTCCCTTTGCAAGTCCACCCATGAAGTCAGGCATCCAGGACTCATAATCGGTAAGTGGTCCCTCATCCGGAACCGAGAAATGAAGGAAGCTCTTAATCTTATCAGCAACACTCTTTACCGCATCACCCACAGCTCCAATACAACTCTTGATACCATTTACAATACCCATAACCAGGTCTTTTCCCCAGGTAACTGCCTGAGAAGCCAAACCTGTGATGTGATTCTTCACATTAGAAAAACCATTCTTTACCGCATTAAGCACGTTACTCATGGCGTTTTTAATTGCATTCACAATGCCACTAAATACAGAAGTAACCGCATTCTTAATTGCGCCAAGCACAGTAGATATCGTGGATTTGATAGTATTCCAAATTGTAGATATCGTGCTCTTTATGGTATTCATAATGGTGGTGATTGCATTTTTTACCCCCTGGAAGTCGCCAGTTATCAGGGCCTTAATGCCGCTGACTACTGCTCCAATGATGGTTTTGATTGCATTCCAAATTGTAGTGAATACTGTCTTAATCGCATTCATTACTGTGGTAACAACCGTCTTGATGGTATTCCATACTGTGGTAATTACTGTCTGGATAACCGTAAGCACCGTCTGAATAATCGTCTTATAAATATTGAAATAGGTGGTGACAATCGTTTTTATTACATTGAATACAGTAGTAAAAACTCCCTTGATGGCATTCCACACTGTGGTAATAACCGTCTTTATCACATTGATTACCGTTTCAATAATCGTCTTATACAGATTGAAGTAAGTTGTCACCAGTGTTTTTATTACTTCGAATACAGTAGAGAAAATCGTCTTAATTGCCTCCCATACTTGGGAAAAGAAGGTTTTGATTGCATTCCACACTGTAATGGCCACCTGCTTCACATTCTCCCAAAGGTCAATCCAAAACTGCCTAAAGCCATCACAATTATTCCACAAATAAATAAACGCAGCCACCAAAGCTGCGATTGCTGCGATAATAAGAAATATTGGATTTGCAAGCATTGTTGTATTAAGTGCCATAAAAGCGGTCTTTACCGTATTGATTACTCCGGCAATCTTAGGAACGATGGTCATTATTGTACCAACTGCACTGATTACCTTACCGATAACAATTAGCACTGGACCAATCGCTGCCACAATAAGAGCTATGGTAACAATTACTTTCTTGGTGCCCTCATCCATACTGTTCAGTTTATCAACAAATCCCTGCACTGCAGTAACAATCGACTTAATTGCAGGCATTAATAGTTCACCAAAGGAAATAGCTAAACCTTCCAGTGCAGACTTCAATATAGTGAGCTGACCTTGCAAGTTGTCAAGCTGCGTGTCAGCCATTTGCTGCGCCGCACCACCACTATTTGTAATGGATTGCTGTAAATCATCCCAGGTATCACCGGTATTTGCAAGTAACGCATTTACAGAGGACAAATCTGTTTTGTTGAAAATCTTACTTACAATGTTGGCCTTCTCCTCGGAGGTCATTCCTTCCATGCTCTTATTAAGGTCCCCTAAAATATCATTCATGGACCGCATGTTTCCCTGCGAGTCATAAACCTTAAGCCCCAACGCCTCCATTGTATCGGCGGCCTTATCTGTCGGGTTTTGTAACGAAAGAATAATGTTTCGAAGATGCGTACCACCTTCTGCGCCTTTAATACCATTATTTGCTAAGATACCAAGCGCAGTATTTAATTCTGCTGTTCCACCCTTTACAGACTTTGCAGTCGCACCAATAGTAAGAATACCTTCTCCCAACTGCGCTACAGAAGTATTTGTAGATGATGCTGTCTTTGCCATCTGGTCAACCATTGTTTCTGCTTCATCAACTCCCATACCAAGAGCTGACATTGCATCAGTAACCATATCCGATGCAGAAGCAAGGTCTATTCCACCAGCAGCAGCCAGATTAAGAACCGTTGGCAAAGTATTACACATCTGCTCAGTATCATAACCGGCAAGTGCTAAGTAATTTAATGCTTCCGCACACTCTGAAGCGGAAAAAGCAGTCTCTGAACCCATCTTCTTTGCAAGCTCAGATAATGTATTCATCGTATTTACAGACTGGCCATTCACAGTCGACATAGAGTCCTTTGTAATTCCCATAGTCGCCTGAACCTGCGACATGGAAGATTCAAAGTTTGCTGCTGTCGTTACTGCAGCAGTTCCAAGTCCTGTAACCGCCGCAGTTGCTGGAAGCATCTTCTCGCCAGCAGAGGAAATATTATCTCCTACTGTTTTTAACTTATCACCGGTAGCTGCTATTTTTTGTAAGGCAGTTGCAGACTGATTCGCCTGCGTTTCCAGCTTCTTTAGGTCCTGCTCCGTCTCAATAATCTCTCTTTGCAAAGCATCGTATTGAGACTGACTAATCTCTCCATTGTCCAATGCAGTATTTGCCTGTTCAGCGGCAGTTTTTAAGGCGGCAAGTTTCTCTTTCGTTTCACCTACCGCCTCTGATAACAACTTCTGCTTCTGCGCAAGAAGCTCTGTATTCCCCGGATCCAGTTTAAGAAGCGAGTTCACATCTTTAAGCTGCTGTTGTGTAGACTTAATGGAACCATTGACACCTTTTAATGCAGTCTGCAATTTGGTAGTATCACCACCAATTTCTACTGTGATTCCCTGTATTCTACTTGCCACGCTTCTCACCTCCATATACGAAAAATGCACCTACACTATGGTAGATACATGAATTATTCTAAGTATTTTGTTATTCGCCCGATTGAAATATCTAGGCTGTTTGCGAATATCAAAAGACAATCGCTATCCAGTTCTTCTCCGGCCATCCTATTTGAAATCTCTCTCATAAAATCTCTCATGGCACATAAATCTATAACTGTACAATAAAGTACCTGCTCTAGTTCTTCATCCATTAAGGCTTCCTCCTTTTACATGATAAGGAACTATAAAGCAGGCACCTCCTTCTTTTCAACCAATTCTGGTTTCCCCAGAATATTTTGTTTCTTTTTGTCAAAATTTATCAAAATCTTCTTGTGTCGCTAAGGTTGCATATTTACATTCATCATTTCTACTTTCTGCAAACATGTCATTTATCATGCCAATAGAAAGCAAATCTAAATCCCGGATACTAATTCCTAACTGCACACATCTAAGCATGAACAGCGGCGTTGTCATTTCGCGCTCTGTTGGGCGAAGTTTTTTTTAGCCTCTACATCCGTTTTCACATTCAAGCCCCACAACTCAATAAGCTGAGGAAGAACCTGATAAATAGAAAATGTGTTAAAATCATCGAGCCACTCTTCCGGAGTATCCGGGATTGTACCATCTGCATGCTTCGCCATGATATATGCGATATTCTCGAACATCTCAAGACTAAACAAATCAAGATTTGAGTTATCTTCTTTGCTATCACCCAGGGCTTTCTCCAAAGAATGCAAATCCTTATAGATATCTCTCTGAAACTTAAGTCTATAAATACGAGGAATGGCAGCGCTCGCTTTGAACGCCACCTCCTTGTCATCAATAGTGATTTTCTTTACAATACTCATCCTTTCCTACCTCCTGACTACTTACTTGATGTGCTGCTCGTAGATGTTGTACTTGAAGTTGTTGTCTTAGCAACTGCAATTTCTGCGGTAGGCTGATACACACTCTTGTACCAATCGTTATAAACAGCTTCCGTTGTGCTATCTCCGGTCTTTGCCTTTACATAACCGCTGGCAAGTGGTCTCGCCTTTACAGTAAGCGTTTCTGTCTGTACTTCTTTCTCATCTTCATTGGTCTTAGACTCAATGGAAGGTCTGGAAGCAGAACAGTTATACAGAACGTGACGAATCTTTCTAACATCACCGTCGAATTCAAAAAGAAGTGCAAAGCTGCCGGTTTCACTATTAGAATTCTCCACAAGTACCTTATTGGCATCCTGTTCCTCTTTCAAAATATCTGTACGGAACGACTCAGGAATCATAGCAAGCTCTAAGTCTCCATCGTATCCCTGATTGTTATTGATAACGTAATACTCAACACCATCCGCATAGAAGCTCTCTGGTTCACCAGTCGGATCTAAACTAATGGATACTGCACCAGGCATCGCTACTGGTGTTTCAAATGTAACGCTTCCATCCTCGGCCTTTGTAATCGGTGCATAATGAACGTTACAAATATTAAATTTGACTTTATTCTTTCCTGCCATTTCTATACCTCCATTTGATAAAGCACCTCATACAGATTTTCTGATTCAATCCATACTTCGCTTTTTTCATAAAAAATGCCATGCTTATCCAGCACAGCTTCTACAGTTTCTTCCAGCTCCACATCCTTAAGGTCTGTGTAAAGCTCTATATTCAATCGATTTACTTTGAAGTAAACCATGCCGTCCGCAGCAAAGTTATCGCTATTTGGATACAAAAATACTAAAAAAGGAGGCTCTGGTGACTCACCTTCCACAAAATGATGATAGGCATATGGCAATTTCATTTCATCCATCATTTTTAACACTTCCTGATGTGTCATGAATGAAGCCCCCTTTCTATTTTTTGTTGTAACAAAATAGCACCGGCTGCCTCTGCTGGTTCAATATGCGGTATGGCAGCAACTCTACCTCCACCACGTTTCGCATGACCATGCTCCAAAAGGTGTGCTATCTGATAACGGTTCTTGGAGTGAACTGTCATTACAAGAGAATTACTGGTCTCTTTTGTTTTCTTCGTTGCCCAGCTCTTTTTATAAGCGCCAGTACGCTTAGGTGCATTTGTGGCTATTTCCTTTTTGATCTCCTTACTAACCTCCTGCACACTTTGCTTTACCAAGTCAGTAGTAGCGTCTGCATATTCCGTTAGCCCTGTCATAATGGTTTCTGCTAAGCGGTCTATCGATACTGTTTGTGCCATCTCCTCACCTCTTTACCAAACTTGCACGTAATTTCACAGTCTTATTCTGATACTGGATGTTATCCACAAAGGAAATATTGTAAATCTGATCCTGGAAGATAATACGGTAATGCTCACTATCCATATTTTTGATTTCACTACAGTAACGGACTATAAAATATAAGTCCGACTGTGCATTCACCTGCGCCGCTGCCCAGTATTCATTCCCGGATAGGTTGTTCACATAGGCATAGCAGGAATAATAATCCTCCCAAATCAATGTGTGATTTCCATTCTTATCATTCCCGGTCTTACTTTTCTGGATGGTGATTCTCTCCCGAATTGTTTCTATCACTAAAAGACCTCCTTACGAATTGGAAAAAGCAGATACTTCACCGTTTCTGTCAAGTTCTTGTGATCTGCTTCCTCTCTGTGTTCATACAGGTACGCAATTGTAAAGAGCTCAGCAATTTCTACAATTTTCTCAAAAGGAGCAAGCTCCTCATCACTCATGCGGCTGGTATCACGTACCAGTGTTTCCGCAGTTGTGATGAGGCCCTTAATCAATGCATCATCATCCGAAGTATCCACCCTCAAATAATTTTTTGCGCTTTCAAGCGTTACCTGCATTGCTTATCCCTCCTACGCTGTGGTTTTTGCCTTGATGTCAAGTGTCTTCACTGCCTCAGAAAGAATTAGTTTACCATCCACTCTCTCAGATGTGAGGAAACCAACCTGACCAGTTGTAGCAAAGAGCTCATTTAATCTCTTAAAGCTACGTCCCTGGCGATCCGCAATCCAGTAATAAGAGTAATCACCAAATGCCATGACTCTGTTGCCAGCTGCAAGCTCTGGAACATAAATGGATGTTCTATACGGACGGTTTAAAATTCTATCCGGTTCTCCCTCTCTTACAGAAGGCTGCCAGATATAATTGCCGTTTCCATCCTTGAGCTTACGAATTGCCTTAACAGTAGAATCATTAAGAATCCAGGTTGCTTTGTTACGATATGGAGCACGCAGGCTATAGTAAAGGTCCATCACATCATCAAATGTAATACCTGTACTTGCTGCAGTAACACCAGTCTCAGCTCCACCTGTCTTATTAAAGATACCGATAGGCTTTCCAGTGCCATCTCCAATAAAGAAAGCCTCCTCTTCCTTTGTACCAATACGACGTCCAAACTCCTTAGAGATGTACTGCTCGATATTGAATACAGAGTCATTCAAAAGCTCATCGGATACCTTAATCATGGTAGCGAGCTTATGCGCACCAATGGAAGTCTGTCCAAAGCTATCATCGCTTTCAGGGAACTGACCACCCTCATCAATCCAAGCAGCCTCTCCCTTAGAAGTAACAATTGGAATCTTTCTATCCCCAGACGATGTCTTGATGACTGTTGCAAGACTTCTAAAGAATACTTCATCCTCCAGGGCCTCCACTAACTTCTTCTCATACTCATCCGGAACAAGATATCCACCTTCCGAATCCGTACCAATGGAAAGAGCGTTCTGGATTTCATAAGAATTTCTGTTTCTCATGTTATTCCAAAACGCTCTTTTATACTCGTCTGTTGCTCTACCGGTCTTTGTCTCGCCGGCCACCTGTGCATTTGGCTTATTAGTAATCGGTGTACTGGTTGCTTTTGCAAGTTCCGCATCGATTACTGCCTGACGCTCCAAACGGTCGATTTCCTTACCCAAGTCTACAACCTCTGCTTCCATTTTGTCGTAGGTGGCTGCATCCTCCGCCGACATAAGTCCATTGGATCCCTGCTTGGAATCTAAGAAAGCCTTTGCTGCTTCCCATGCCTTTGCTCTTTTTTCCTTTAATTCTAATACCTTACTCATGCTAAAATCCTCCTATCGTTTTAAGAGATCAAGTCTCTTTCTTAACTGGTCAATTGGTATCTGTGGTTCGCAAGGTGCTGTATTGGTAACCTTGCTAAGAAAAGAATCCGTAACCTTCTTTGCAGAATAGGCATAAGCGTTCTGCTGGAATGGAAACTTCTTCTTTTTCTCATTCTCTTCTTCGCCGCCTTCTTTGGTGCTTTCTCCCTCGTCGCCTTCCTCACCCTCTTCAGGTTCCTCCTGCTTAGGTTCTTTGTCAGGCTTCTTTTCTTCCTCTTTGTCAAATAAAACCTTATCCGCAAAGCCAAGCTCTACAGCCTTTTTTGCATTAAACCAGGTTTCATCATCCATCATCTTGGATAACTTATTTCTGGAAAGTCCGGTCTTATCAACATAAGCGTTAAGAATGGATTCCTTCACCTCATTCAGCATTGCAATTGCAGCCTCCATATCCTTGGTATTACCCATAGC
>JBGVKL010000180.1:0-1678 GCA_045123675.1 Acetatifactor sp.
ATCAAATCCGGAAACCGATTTTTAAAGTATTATCTGTGTGAAGCAGCATTCTCCCTTGTAAGATGCGACAAGGAGTATAGAGACTTCTACCACCTCAAATACAAAGAGGTAAACAGATACCAACACAAACGTGCACTCGCATTAACTGCCCGTAAATTTGTGCGGTTAGTCTTTGCACTGCTCAAAGACAATCGTTTATACCGTCCGGCAGAATAAAATCACTTTCTGCTGATATCTCAGCCCTGCTTCCTTAAAATGCAGAACCGACAGGGCTTAGGTGGGTGTTTTTCGTTTCTATGAAATATAGGAAAACTATATGTTTTTTCTTTTATTTCTCACTTGACATCACACCGCTGGACTACTTTTGTCAAGTCTCCATGAAATTATGTTAAATTACTATAAATGAGCAAATATTGAAATTTGCACAAAATTACCCTACCATTTCGAAAACAGCTTCAAGTGACGCTCCATTTTTTATGAAAGTATGAAGATTTGTCAGTTGTTCTGTTTTCAACTGCTTCTGAAAATACCGATACCCATCTTCAAAGGTACAGTTTTCAGAATGCATACAACACATGTAATGCACCAATGACATGATCAACCAATAACGCTGGATTCCTTTCCGGGAACGGATCTGGCACTTATCCAGTGCAAGTTTTCCCTTGCTTTGGCGAAAAAATAACTCAATTGGCCACCGCCTGCTATACGTATCCAGGATTTCCTGTGTGGACAATCCCACATTGGTAGATATAAACACTCTCAAAGCTCTCGGATTTCCAAAAGCTTCCTGGGGATAACTGAGGATCACTGCCGCATTCGGGATGTCATTGAGTTTCCCTTCATAACGATACACATAAAATTTACGACCGCCAACGGTCACGAGGCTGACGTTCTTATCTGTTTTTCTTAAATGAAGGGCAAAATCACTGGCTTTTTGGCGGATCCCACAGGGATAGATAATCCGATTGGTTTTTAACGCACCAATGGTGTAAAAACCTTTTTGGATAAAACTATCCATAACCTTTACAGAAGTATACCAGCTGTCACAGAGAAAATAGGAAACCACTGGCGCTTCCGGAAGTTCCCGGGCAATCTCCTGTACGATCTGGATTTTGGATCTTGATCTGTCATACAGGATAACTGCATAGTTCAGGGTGATCCCATTACAGGAAAGCATAACAGAAACAACCTGATGTCCATAATCCTGTCGTCTCTTTAAATGAGACTGGTGGAAATATGCTGCTTCAATAGGATGCAATGCCTGTGACGAGGGCTTTGTATGTGAAGCGATGGTATCATCCACGATACAGAGAATGGGGTTCCCGGAACGTTGTGCTTCCTGGTAGACAACCTGTATCACACTGTTTTTCAAAACAGTCTGGAGAGCATAGTCATCCCATTTACCGTGATTCAGGAAATAAGCAGTTGTAGTCCGGTGCATAGAGCTGACTTCTGCAAAATCGATGGTTTTTCCTTTGTAACCTCGAAGGAAAACAGAAACGATAATGGTCATCAAATGGTTCAGGTACACATCGGACAAAAATAATCCGAGTTTTAAAGCGTTAAAGTAATTGTAAATACTGTTAGAATGATGTATACTGTTTGCAACAGGCACCCCCTTGTTGAAATGTGTATGTTGTTTGTTGGTACTTCAATTATACATCATTCAACGGAGGGT
>JBGVKL010000181.1:0-25434 GCA_045123675.1 Acetatifactor sp.
AACTCCTGCTTTGTTAATTAGTGAAATATTAAAGCACGAATTTTCCGGATAAAAGAAAAGTATTGAAACTTAAGAATATAAGAAAATTTGCTTTAAGTATATATTAGCATAGGGAGAAGAGGAATGCAAGAGGGAAATGAATGTTGAAGTATATGGATGTTGCGAGCAGATGTTCTTGAAGGTGTGACCAAAGCATGTTATGATGGAGTATATTTTGTGAATCCTACAGGGTTGCACTACGTCGATATTGATTTCTTTCAACGGGTAATGAATGATTTTATTTAAGATTTTAATGCTCAGAAATTTTAACGTGCACCTTCCATAACAATTATAGTTTTGGAAGGTGCACACTTTTATACAAATAGCCAAATTATTCTATTAACGGATTGAAATATTGGGAGGTTATTCCAGCGCCTCTTTTTTCACAATATCCATAGCTTTTTTTACAGGCGGAAGCAACAGGATTACAATGGTTACTGCGGCTTCGGCGAAGATGTAAATTGCATTGTAAGCGATGGAATACAACAGGGGATTCCAGCCTTCCCATGCATACATACCGAAGAAAATCCAGCCGGACAGGACTGCGAAAATGAAACGACCGATGACACCGGTAAGGTAGCCCGAAATCAGCCCATGTTTCTTCTTGGCGAAAAGTCCGGACAGACCTAAGGCACCGAATGCCAGCAGATAATCAATTACTAACTGCATGGGATAGAGAATATAAGGGTCTACCAGCATCTGTAAAACACCGTAAGCCACACCGGTCAGTACACCTGCGCCCAGACCGAACCAGTAGCCCGGCAGACAAATAATCAGCATGGATAATAAGGTAATGGAGCCGCCGGTAGGAAAACTGAATACCTTAATGTTGGAAAGTACCGTTCCCAGCGCAATGGCTACGGCACAGAATGCAAGCTGCTTGATAGTAAGCTTGTTGCTTTTCTTACGGCTGTTCTTTCGAATAAAGAACACTGCCATACCTAAAAGTGCAATGATTACAAGTACCAGGCAGATATTACCCAGTGTGGTGGGGACGTACGTGGTTTCGCCCCAGTCGTTGACAACAACATCATAAAACATAAAAAAATCCTCCTTTGTTTGCTTAAGGAGGGGCTACATCAAAGAAGAATTACAAAACCAGCTCTGTAATTCTTATGCTTCCTTACGCCGGTATTATCCGGTTCAAGTAATGAGGGTTAGAAGCGTGAAGCTTCAATCTCAGCGATGTGCTCCCCTAGCCGTTTATTTAATTTACATATGACATTATATGAGAAATAAATAGCAATGTCAAGGTAGACATTTAAGAGGAAAAGGGGTATTCTATATTCATAATGGGGTTATGTTGTAAAGAAAAGGATTAGGGTATATTGGAAAGGACGGTAGAAATATATGGCAGAACCAATGATTCAGGCAGAAGGCCTGGTAAAGATTTACAAAACAAAAGAAACAGAGGTTTTGGCACTGCAGGGATTGGATTTGACAGTAGAAGAGGGTGAGCTTACTGCACTGATCGGAAACAGCGGAAGCGGAAAGTCCACCTTTTTAAATATGATTGGCGGTTTGGACAGACCGAGTGCAGGTTCCTTGGTTGTGGGAGGAAAGAATTTATTTACCATGACGGAGAAGGAACTGGTAGAATACAAGAGAGATACCGTAGGATTTGTATGGCAGAATAATGCCAGAAATCTGCTGCCGTATTTATCAGCCTTGGAAAACATTATGCTGCCCATGTATTTGTCGGATGCAAAGAAAAAGAAGGACAAGGCGCTGGAGCTGTTGGAGCTGGTAGGCTTGTCTGCAAAAAAGCATAGCAGATTAAATACGCTTTCCGGTGGTGAGCAGCAAAGAATCGCTATTGCTATAGCGTTGGCTAATTCCCCCAAGCTTCTTTTGGCGGATGAACCTACCGGTAGTGTGGACCCTAAGACGGCAGATTATATTTTTAATGTGTTTACGGAATTGAATAAGCAGGGACAGACGATATTAATCGTTACCCATGATGTGGCTTTATCTAAGAAGGTAAAGCGTGTGGTAGCTATCAGAGATGGTAAAATCAGTAGTGAGCGTATCTTAAAGGAAAGCTATGCGGATCGTTTGAAGGAAGTGTCCATTGACTGGCGCATGGAAGATACCCAGGAAGAATATTCTATTATTGATAAGGTCGGCCGAGTTCAGATTCCCAGAGAGCTTCTTAGTGCTTTGCAGCTGGAGGATAATAAGGTAAAGCTGGAGTTAAAGGGAAATCAGATTATTGTAAGCAAACCGGATGCATATAATCAAACGAGAGAAATGGAGAAATAAGATAAATGATTTTACAAATTTTATCAGAAGAATTTGCTTCGATTGGAGCGTTTGTAGGAATTATGTTTGCATTTTTGGCTACTATTATTGCTACGGACAAATTAAGTGATCTTTTACCTAAGGATGCCGGAAGGGAGTTTGCACACGATGGTAAAAAATCGGCAGGAAAACCCAGAGGGGCGGGTATTATTTTTGTACTGGCATTTGTGGTGGCAGCGCTTTTGTTTGCACCGATTAATGCAGAGAATATCATTTACTTGATATTGATTATTGTAGGTATGATGACCGGATTTCTGGATGATGCGTCCAAGAATCCATGGGGAGAATATAAAAAAGGCTTCTTGGATTTGTGCGTGGCTGCAATGGTGGCAGTAACCTTTTTGCGATACAATTCCAATGTGGTAGAACTGGCGATGTTTGATGTGAGGTTCACCATTCATCCGGTAATCTTTGCGCTTTTGACAGTGGTGCTGGTGTGGACTTCGGTAAATGTAACTAATTGTTCTGACGGTGTGGATGGATTGTCCGGAACCTTGACAATTATCAGTATTATGACTATTTATGCGGTAGATTTGATAAAAGGAGTAGCGGGAGATTTCTCCTTCCTGATTCTTTTATTTGCAGTATGCATTCTGGGATATTTGTGGTACAATGCTACCCCCAGCCGATTGATGATGGGAGATGCAGGTTCCAGAGCGATGGGCCTGTTTATCAGTATTGCGATACTGAAGACCGGTAGTCCTTTCCTTTATATTCCCATTGCACTGGTACTTATTTTAGATGGCGGTCTGGGCTTATTAAAGGTATCATTGATTCGTTTTTGTAAGATTCATATTCTGAATAAGGTGAGAACACCTCTTCACGACCATGTGAGAAAGGTGTGGGATTGGTCCAATACCCAGACGGTATTTCGCTTTGCTATTATTCAGATTATTTTGGCAGTAGCAACCATTTATGCAATTAAGTAGGACCGTGGTGAAAAACCGGTAGAATTGTCAGTAAAACAGGCGAGGGAAAAATGTACGATAAATTAACAAAGCAGGATATTCAGAAGATGGAAGCAGAGATTGAACATCGTAAGTTGGTGGTGCGTCCCCAGGCGTTGGAGGACGTAAAGGAAGCCAGGTCCCATGGTGATTTAAGTGAGAATTTTGAATATTATGCAGCCAAGAAATTTAAGAATCAAAACGAAAGCCGTATCCGCTATCTGGAAAGAATGATTCGTACGGCACAGATTATTTCCGATGAATCCGCAGAGGATGAGGTGGGCATGAATAATACTGTGACAGTAGAATTCGTAGATGACGGTTCGGTTGAAGTATATAAAATTGTTACCACGGTGCGTAGTAATTCGCTGGCAGGGCTGATTACCAATGAATCTCCTTTGGGCAAGGCATTGATGGGACATAAAGTGGGAGATGTAGTCCACGTACAGGTAAATGCTGCAGTTGGATATGATGTGAAAATCGTAAATATAGAAAATACCATAGATGATGGAAGTGACAAAATAAGGAGCTTTTAGGAAAATGAAGGAGTATTTACTTTTTGATTTGGATGGTACGTTAACAGACCCTAAGCTGGGGATTACTACTTGCGTACAATATGCCTTAAAAGCCTTTGGTATTGAGGAACCGGACTTGGATAAGCTGGAGCCTTTTATTGGTCCGCCGTTAAAGGATAGTTTCATGCAGTTTTATCAAATGACGGAGGAGCAGGCGCTTGCTGCTGTAGAAAAGTACAGGGAGCGATTTAAGGATACCGGCTTGTTTGAAAACAGAGTTTATATCGGTATACCGGAAATGCTAAAAAAGCTACAAAAAAAGGGGATGCATCTGGCAGTGGCTTCCAGCAAACCCACGGTTTTTGTAGAACGTATACTGGAACACTTTGGAATGAAGCAGTATTTTGAAGTGATTGTGGGAAGTGAGTTAGACGGAACACGTGTAAATAAAGACGAAGTAGTTGCGGAAGCACTTAAGCAGTTATTCGGAGAACGTCCTGTGGAAAAGGACAAGGTCTACATGATAGGAGACCGCAAGTTTGATGTGGAAGGTGCCCGGATACAAGGCGTGGAAAGTGTCGGCGTAAGCTATGGTTACGGCAGTTTGCAGGAATTACAGGAGGCCGGAGCAGATTATATTGTGGAAAGCCCGGGAGAGTTAAGTTACTTTTTGCTCAGGGAGTTTCGGGAGGTGGAACCTAAGGGATTTAACCAAGTGGTTTTGCCGGTGCTTGGTTCCCTGCTCTTGTATGTATTGGCCATGCAGTTTTCTAAAAGTGTGATACCTTTGGTGCTTGTGGGGGTTGCGGTATTTTACTGGGTCAGAGCCTGTACCCTTCGTGCAAAATATGATATGTATGTGGCACATATCAGGCGTGATTTGCCCATAGCGTATATATTGTCCATATTTGTGGCAATGGTTCTTGCGTCAGGCATAGATATGCTGGTAGTCCTGACCGGTATTTCCGGTAAGCCGGCTCCCGGTGTGACGGGACAGGCTTTGTGGCAAAATGCTAGTTTGTGGAGCATGCTTTTGGTGTTTGGTATATTACTGCCGGTAATAGAAGAATTTGTTTTTCGGGGGATTGTGTATAATACCCTGAAATTTAAAATGAAGCTACCGCTTGCCATGATAGTTACAGCACTTTTGTATACTTTGCTTCAGGGCGGAATGGAGCGTAGCCTCTATATTCTGGCATTGGGCTTTGTATTTGCCTATGTTTATGAGTACTTTGGGAATTTTGCCATGCCTGTGATTTTGCATGTGGTAAGTAGTGTGACGTGGGTATTCCTTTGTTATACCGGAGTGGACGAAACGTCCCTGTATAATTGGCCCGCATGCATATTTGCACTGGTACTGTCGGTGGTGTGTATAGGAGCTTTGCATAGAGAGAAAAGAATTATTTAAGAGGGTACATTGTACCCTCTTTTAAGTTATGTTATTATGATAAAATTTTTCACGATATTGCTTTGGTGTCATACCGGTATTTTTCTTGAAAACACTGATAAATGCACTTTGAGTAGAGAAACCCAGCGCCAAAGAAATGTCTAAATAGCTAAAATCAGAGTGCTTCAGCATATTTTTGGCGGTATCGATCTTGGCATTGATAATAAATGTCTTTACACTGACCCCGGTTTCTTTTAAAAACAGTTTCGACAAATAAGAAGCATTTAAATCACTAAATTCGGCAAGCTCATTGATGGTGAGCTTTTCGTGTAAATGCTCATAAATATAATCAATGCATTTTCGGATGTGGATGGAGGTGGCATTGGTCTTTTTCAGTTCTCTCATGCGGCCGGCGAAATCCACCTGCATTTCTTCAAAAATATCAATAATTTGTTCGCAGGAGCTGCACTTGTCAGCTTTCTGAATATAAATATCGCTAAGGGTATATGCTTCGTCATGGCTTAAGCCTCCTTCCACGCAAATGCGGGAGGTCAGTGCCACGGAGGTTACAAAATGATACATAACATTTCGTACCGGGTCTTCGGAAAGCTTACCTTTACCACTCATAAAATTGGGACGAATCTTGGCAAAATTTTTGCGAACTTTCTCCACATTTCCGGATTGAATCACCATGTATTTTTCAAACTCACTATGGAAGGGAGTTCGGTTGAATCCCTCCATTTTCTGTACATATAAATGATAGTTTAAATCTCTGTTTGTGTTCATAAAATCACCTCTCTTTTTTATAGCATTTTTTTGTTATAAAGGCAACAGTTTTGATATAAAATAGAGACCTTGATTTACTATAATCGTATGCTGGAAAGAGGTATTAAAAATGGCACAAACATATGATTTAACAGAAGATAAGGTATCAAAATTAATTCTTCGATTTTATTTTCCCATGCTTTTTACCAACATGCTGCAACAGATTTATACAGTGGCAGATACGGTTATTGTAGGAAAAGGTCTGGGCGATAACGCGTTAGCGGCAGTAGGTAATATGTCCTCCCTTACTTTTTTAGTTATGGGTTTTTCCATGGGATTGGCAAACGGTTTCTCGGTATCCATTGCTCAAAGCTATGGTGCCAGGGATTACCGGGATCTTCGAAAAAATATAGCTGCTTCCGTTAAGCTGGCAGTTGGTATTGCAGTGATTCTTACAGTATTAAGTACGGTATTTTTGCGTAAGCTGTTGGAGCTACTACAGACAGACCCTATGATTATCGGAGATAGTCTGGTATATGGATATATTATATTTGGCGGGTTAATTACCACACTGGCATATAATTTATGTGCCTGTGTATTACGTGCCCTGGGAGACAGCAAGACTCCGTTTATGGCGATTATTGTTTCCTCCATCGTGAACGTGTCACTGAATTATATATTTATTTTCTGGTGTCACTGGGGTGTGGCAGGGGCTGCCATTGCAACAATTATTTCACAAATTATTTCTGCATTTATTTGCTTTATGAAGCTTAGAAGAATTGATATAATAAAAATGACCGTAGAAGATTTCCGCTCAGAAGCGGAGCGTTATAAACAGCTGTTAACGAATGGCATTCCTATGGCCATTATGAATTCGATTACTGCAGTGGGATGTATGGTGGTACAGTATTTTGTAAACGGTCTGGGCGTGGTATATACCTCAGCATATTCTGCCTGCAGTAAGTACATTAATCTGTTTATGCAGCCGGCGGCTACGGCAGGTCTGGCTATGTCTTCTTTCACCAGTCAAAATTACGGGGCAAGGAAGCCGAAACGTATCAGAGAAGGTTTGCACGTGTGCTTAAGCATTGCATTACTTACGTATGTGGTGCTGGGAAGTGTAATGTTTTTCTTTCCACGTACTTTGGCAGGATTTATGTTAAACGGTGAGGAAGCCATTTCTTTGGCAGCACAGTTCTTGCCGATTTGCGGTGTGATGATTTGGGGGGTAGATTGCCTTTTTGTGTTCCGTAACGGTTGTCAGGGAATGGGGAAACCGTTGATTCCCATGCTGTCCGGTATCGCAGAAATGGTTATGCGTATTGCAACCATCGTGATAATGGTGTCAGTGGTTGGTTTTAAGGCTACAGCTTTTGCGGAGGTAGCAGCGTGGTTGATTGCGCTGAGTATGAATTTTGTGGCTTTTGAGGTAAACTTACGTAAGGAAATGAAGCGTGTGTCATAAATAAATGAGCATGCGTCAAAATAGAAAGAGAGGGTATGGATATGAATAATTTCAGTTTTTACAGTCCTACGGAATTTGTGTTTGGAAAAGGAACAGAGAATTCCTGTGGAAAGTATGTAAAGAAGTATGGCGGAAGTAAGGTATTAATTCACTACGGCTCAGGTTCCGCGGTAAAGTCCGGTTTGATTGGACGCGTGGAGAAATCTCTTGCACAAGAGGGTATCGAATATGTATTATTGGGAGGCGTACAACCCAATCCAAGAGATACCTTGATTTATAAAGGCATTGATGTATGTAGGGAAAATGGGGTGGATTTTATATTGGCAGTGGGCGGTGGCTCCTGTATTGATTCTGCAAAAGGTATTGCCTTAGGAGTACCTTATGATGGAGATTTCTGGGATTTCTACGGTACCGGCAAGCCGGTAGAGAAGGCACTTCCCATCGGTACAGTACTTACCATTGCGGCAGCAGGCAGTGAAGGTTCCGGCGCTTCTGTAGTTACAAAGGAAGAAGGAATGTTAAAGAGAGATGTAGGTTCAGACATGCTTCGTGCCAAGTTCTCTATTTTGAATCCTGAACTGACACAGACATTGCCGGCATATCAGACCGCTTGTGGTGCTACGGATATTATGGCTCATGTTTTTGAAAGATATTTTACAAACACACCGGAGGTAGAGGTAACCGACAGACTTTGTGAAGCATTGCTTCTGACCATGGTAAAGGAAACTCCTCGTGTGATTGCAGACCCGAATAATTACGAGGCACGTGCCAATATTATGTGGGCCGGTACGGTAGCCCATAACGATATTGTAGGTGTTGGCAGAAGTCAGGATTGGAACAGCCATGGTATTGAGCATGAGCTTTCCGGACTGTATGACTGTGCACATGGTGCAGGTCTGGCTGTGATTATGCCGTCTTGGATGGAGTTTGTATACAAGCACAATATCATGCGCTTTGCACAGATGGCAGTGCGTGTCTGGGGATGTGAGATGAATTTCGAAAACCCGGAAGAAACAGCACTGAAAGGTATTGCAGCTTTCCGTAAGTTCCTGCATGAAATCGGTATGCCCATTAACTTTGAGGAGCTGGGAGCTAAGGAAGAGGATATTCCGGTGCTGGTAGAAAAGTTTGGTCTGGGAGATGGTAAGACCGGCGGATTTGTAGCTCTTTCTTCAGAGGATGTGGCTGAAATCTATAGAATTGCAGTGAGAGCAAAGATATAGTAAAAATAAGCCCTTGCAGGTGATATACCTGCAGGGGCTTGTTGTTTATAACAGCTGTAATCCTTTTTCTTCTGCCTCTTTCATAAAGTCATCCGGCCAGAGAGAACACTGTACTTCGCCGATGTGAGCTTTTCTCAAGAAGAACATACAAATACGGGACTGTCCGATACCACCACCGATGGTGTAAGGAACTTCTTCGTTGATAATGGACTTCTGGAAAGGAAGCTCTGCACGTTCCGGGCAACCTGCTTTTTCCAGCTGGCTTAAAAGTGCATCCTTGTCTACACGGACACCCATGGAAGATAATTCCAAAGCAATATCCAATACCGGGTAGTAAACTAAAATGTCTGCGTTCATAGACCAATCATCATAGTCCGGTGCACGACCATCGTGAGGTTCACCGTTTTCCAGCTTATCGCCAATCTGCATAATGCATACGGCACCTTTTGCCTTAGTTATGTAGTACTCTCTTTCCTTCGGCGTATTGTCCGGGAACATATCTGCCAGCTCCTGAGAGGTTACAAAGAAAATCTCACTGGGGAGGATTTCCTGAATATAATCATAATGGATGGACATGTACTTCTCTGTTTTACGAAGTACCTTGTATACATCGCGAACCGCTTCCTTTAAGGTATCTAAGGTACGTTCTTCTTTGGTAATAATCTTTTCCCAATCCCACTGGTCTACGTAAATAGAATGAATGTTATCCACTTCTTCATCGCGACGAATCGCACTCATATCAGTGTAAAGTCCTTCGCCGGGGGTAAAGCCGTACTTCTTTAATGCATGGCGCTTCCACTTAGCCAGAGACTGTACAATTTCTGCCTCGCGGGCATTCTGTTCCTTGATGTCAAAGTTTACCGGACGCTCGATACCGTTTAAGTTATCGTTCATACCGGATGCCGGGTCTACAAACAAAGGTGCAGACACACGCAGTAAATCTAAACGGTCTGCCAACAGACGCTGGAAGAAATCCTTTACAGTCTTGATGGCAACCTGTGTTTCATACAAGTTCAAATGTGACTGATAATCTTTAGGTATATATGATTTTGACATAATCTCCTCATTTCTGAGCACATGCTCATCATAATTTATTACCTTACTATTTAACCTCTTTTTTCATGGTTTGGCAAGTGTTTTCTTGAGAAATATTACAAACGGCAGACAAAATACCGGTATGGGACAGTTATAGCTTTGGGAAACGGCTTAGTCCGTTTAATCTGGAGTTGCCATGTATATCATAGCCGCCTCTGTCATAGCCGTCATAACGATTAAAACCTGCACGATTAAAGCCATCTCTATCATATCCTTGAGAATTAAAACCATCCACATCATATCCGTCTTCGTCATAAACTTGCAGTGCGGCAAACAAAGGATCGAGTGTATCTTGGGTTCCCGGGGGAAGAGTTTGGTTATAGTGCGAAGAAGAGTGTACTTGTTTTGGGGCATACTTCTCCTCAAAACGCTTTCTCTTTTCAAGTGCAGTTTCATAGTCGGCTACTGCATTTAAATAGGATTCGTAGTCTCTCCACGGAATCTTTGTTAGATTTTCCAAAACGCTCAATTCACCATCGCTGACGTAATCTTCATCATCAGTATGTTCATCGTAAAAACTCATAAGACGTGCCTCGCATTCATGTTGATAGTAAGTGGTTATAGGTATTTTATCATGCAAAAATCGGGAATTCAACAGGGGGGAAGTTTGTATTAAGAGTGTAGCAGAAAAGTTTATATTAATTCTTGAAATAAATAGGAAGATGTATTATAATCAAATAAGAACATATGTTCGAGAAGATTAAGAGCGTGAAATAGAAAGAGTGAAGGGAAATGGCCGGAAGCGAATTGATAAATTATGAGATGACAGGGCAGCAGTCCTTGATGGAAAAACTGGGGATTTTGGCGGAAAGTGCTAAATTTGATGTGGCATGTACCAGTAGCGGTGTAGACCGTAAGGGTAATGGTACGGACATGGGAAACTGTATCAAGGCGGGGATTTGTCACAGCTTTAGCAGTGATGGCAGGTGCATCTCTTTGTTGAAAGTGTTGATGACGAATGAGTGTATCTATGATTGTAAATATTGTATCAACCGTTGTTCCAACGATGTACCCAGAGCTACCTTTACACCGGAGGAGATTTGCACGCTTACCATGGAGTTTTATCGAAGAAATTACATAGAAGGGTTGTTTTTAAGCTCCGGTGTTGTGCAAAACCCAACCTTTACCATGGAGCTTCTGTATCGAACCTTATATTTACTACGTCGTAAGTATCGGTTTAATGGTTATATTCATGTGAAGGCTATTCCGGGTGCAGACCCGGAGCTGATTCGTATGACTGGCTTTCTGGCAGACAGAATGAGTGTGAATCTGGAGTTACCTACTGCTGAGGGGCTTCGGGAGCTGGCACCCAATAAGCACCGCAAAACCATACTTACCCCTATGCGACAGATTCAAAACGGTATTCAGGAGAATCGCAGTGATTTGATAGTGTATCGTCATGCACCGAAATTTGCATCCGGAGGGCAATCTACCCAGATGATTATCGGGGCTACACCGGAGAATGATTATCAGATTTTGAATGTGGCAGAGAGCTTATATCAAAAGTTCGAACTTAAGCGTGTTTTTTATTCGGCATTTGTTAAAGTTAATGATGATAAAATGTTACCCAGTTTGCCGGGAGGACCGCCACTTCTTCGTGAACACAGACTGTATCAGGCGGACTGGCTGCTACGTTTTTACGGTTTTAAGGCATCGGAGCTTTTGGATGAAAAGAGGCCTTTCTTTAATGTAATGCTGGATCCCAAGGAAGACTGGGCAGTTAGGCATTTAGAGGTATTTCCCATAGAAATTAATAGAGCCCCTTATGAGATGTTGTTACGGATACCGGGCGTAGGTGTGAAGAGTGCCATGCGCATTGTCAGTGCCAGAAGAACGGCGAATCTGAGCTTTGCAGATTTAAAGAAAATAGGAGTGGTATTGAAGCGCGCGGTGTACTTTATTACCTGCTCAGGCAGGATGATGTATCCCACTAAGCTGGAAGAGGATTATATCGTGAGGAATCTGACCACGGACAAGGACAGAATTAAATTTGGCAGTGATGGCATGACTTATAAGCAGATGTCTATGTTTGATGATAATATGTTTGGCAATATAGTAAGGCAAGAAGATGTGTACCGGTCTGTGTCGGGGCAGATATAGGAGGTATGTATGGCATATGTATATCGGTGTGAGGATACTTTGGAGGGGATTCTCACAGCAATTTATAATATATATCGTGACAGGAGAAACTTTCCCGATACCAGAATTTGTGTGGAAGAGGAATATGTATTATTTGCAGAATATGTGGCGGTGGAAACAGATTCAGAAAGTGCCGGGAAGGTGATGAAAACTCTGCGGGAAAGATTTGGAGAGCATAATTTCTATGATATTTGCATGGCACTGGCTTCCTATGATTCTGACAAAGCACAGGCAGTCTACAAAACCATTGCTTATGGCTTACAGAATAAACCGGCGAAAGGGCATTTGTTTGACCATCTGTCAGATGACAATGTATTAAAGGCTTTTAAGTTAAGTAACACAGTGAGTAGGGAAGTTCATCATTTATATGGATTCACACGGTTTCGGGAGCTGGAGAATAATATTCTGTTTGCGGACATTTCTCCGAAAAATCACGTGTTAGTATGGCTGATGGAGCATTTTTCAGACCGGCTGCCTTCAGAGAATTTTGCTATTTTTGATGTAGGTAGGAAACTCTATGGAATCCATCCTGCAAAGGGACAATGGTTCTTGGTAAGCGGTGACGAGCTGGCAGAATCCGTACAGGATGTACCGGTATCGGCAGCAGAGGAAAAGTATGCTGAACTATTCCGGCACTTTTGTAAGCGAATCGCGATAGAGAGCCGTAAGAATTTAGAGCTGCAAAGAAATATGTTGCCACTGTATTTTAGAGAGTATATGACAGAATTTATGTAGAATCAAAATGGGTTGAATGGATGGCAGAAGTTGTTTGACTGGGGCATGCGGATAAGGTACTATAATAGTATAGATTATTTAACTATGGAGAGCTTATGGAAACAGGAAACGAACAGATACGGATTTCCGTCAGACAACTGGTTGAGTTTATTCTGCGCAGTGGTGATATTGATAACAGACATCATACTTCGCCGGAAAGTGCTATGCAGGAAGGCAGCAGAATCCATCGTATGATTCAGAAGCGTATGGGGGCTGACTATCAGGCTGAAGTGACTCTGAAATACACTCATCCGACGCCGAATTACACATTGGTGTTGGAGGGGCGTGCGGATGGTGTGATTGATACCGGAACGACTGTGTTAATTGATGAGATAAAGGGTACCTATAGAGATTTGTTTCGTATGAAATCAGCCAATCCCGTGCATCTGGCGCAGGCCAAGTGTTATGCATATATGTATTCTCTACAGAAGGATTTGGATAAAATACAGGTACGCATGACCTATTGCAATATTGAGACAGAGGATATTCGATATTTTACGGAAGAAATAGAAATTGCCGAATTATCACAGTGGTTTCAGAATTTAATAGCAGAATATCTGAAATGGGCAGATTATGAATATGCGTGGAAAAAGCAGCGTAACGAGTCTATCCAAAAGCTGGCATTTCCTTTTCCTTATAGGGAAGGTCAGAAGGATTTGGTGACTTATGTGTATCAGACCATTTATCACAAGCGTAAGCTGTTTCTGGAAGCCCCTACAGGCGTCGGTAAGACCATTTCTACGGTTTTCCCGGCAGTTAAGGCAATGGAGAAGGGGATGGGGGATAAAATCTTTTATTTGACCGCTAAAACCATTACCAGAACTGTTGCTGAGCAGACCTTTGCGCTATTACGGGAGCAGGGACTGAAGCTAAAAAGTGTAACGCTGACTGCTAAGGATAAAATATGTTTTATGGAGCAGGTAGAATGTAATCCGGAGTCTTGTCCTTATGCAAAGGGACATTTCGACCGGATAAATGAGGCTATGTATGATTTACTGCTTCATGAGGAAAGCTTTGATAGGGAGAAAATAGAAGCATACGCACACAAGCATAAAGTGTGTCCGTTTGAATTCTGTCTGGATATGAGTTTGTTTGCAGACAGTATTATAGGAGATTATAATTATTTGTTTGATCCGCATGTCTATCTGAAGCGTTTTTTTGCAGAGGGAAGTGCAGGAAACTATATTTTTCTGATAGATGAAGCTCATAACCTGTTAGAGCGGGGCAGAGAAATGTACAGCGCAACTGTGATCAAAGAAGAGTTAATGGAGCTAAGGCGAAGCCTGGAGGGCGGCGCAGAAGAGGAAGAAACATCAGGAGAAGATGGTGGCGCAGAACATAAGGGCAGACATAGTAAAACAGTGCTATTTGGTCAGGGGTTTGCCTCGGCGATGATAAGACAACTGGAAAAATGTAATAAAGAAATGCTTGCTTTGAAGCGAGAGTGTGAGGGGTGCTGCATTGTTACAAATATTGATAATGTAGTACAGCCGCTACTTCGGCTACATGGAACAATGGAGAGTTATTTGGAGGAAAATGAGGAAGGAAATCCTCCGGAAAAGGAAGAAATTCTGGAGCTTTATTTCAAAATAAGCCATTTTCTGGATATATACGAAAGAATTGACGAGAAATATGTGAAATACACAGAGCTGAGAGATGATGGCTCCTTCTTATTAAAGTTGTTTTGTGTAGACCCTTCCACAAATCTAAAGGAATGTATGCAAAGAGGAAGAAGCAGCGTGCTGTTTTCCGCTACATTTTTACCCATACAGTACTACAAAAGGTTGTTAGGCGGAGAGGAAAAGGATTATGAAGTATATGCCAATTCAGTGTTTAATCCGCAGAAAAGAGGACTTTTCATAGCACAGGATGTAACAAGTAAGTATACCAGACGTTCTGAAGAAGAGTTTTACAAAATGGCAGCATATATTGATGCGGTGGTGAAACGAAAACACGGAAACTATATGGTATTTTGCCCGTCTTATGCTATGTTACAAGAGATTTTTACGATATATCAAGAAAAATTTAACGATGAATCGACAGAATGCATCATGCAGACAGATTTCATGGATGAAATCTCCAGAGAAGATTTTTTGAAAAAATTTGAAGGAAATGAAACGATTGATTTGCAAGCGGGCATCGGAATGGAAATAGAGTACGATGAAGATCGATATTTGATTGGTTTTTGCGTATTGGGTGGAATTTTTAGTGAAGGTATAGACCTTAAGAATGACAGTTTGATAGGTGCTATTATAGTAGGAACCGGGCTTCCACAGGTATGTTATGAGCGTGAAATTCTAAAGGATTATTTTGATGAGCATGGTGGAAATGGATTTGATTATGCATACCGCTATCCGGGTATGAACAAGGTACTTCAGGCGGCTGGTCGTGTTATCAGAACTGCGGAAGATATTGGTACTATTGCATTGTTAGATGAACGATTTTTACAACCATCTTATTTAAGATTATTTCCACGAGAGTGGAGCGATTTCCAAGTAGTATCTCAGGATAATGTCCAAAAAAATATAGAGCGATTTTGGGATTCCTGGTTATAGATTGTATAAGAGTAGGCTATAGAAAATAACAAACTATTTTCTATAGCCTATTTTTTATGTGTACCAACCAGATCCTTTTTTGTAGAATAATGTCGGTTACATAAATTAATTATGGTAAATTATTTATGTAATTCGAATATAAGTTTGGGATTTGAATTTTTTGAATAAATGACATGCAAATTTTATGATTTTGACGTCGATGATATATGTCAACTGACAGGAATGTTATGTGGATAACTTTGTGGAAATGGTGGATTAAAATAAATTTATGACGATAAATACGACATTTGGCGATTTTTTATCAAAAAATGACGATTTGCAAGGAAATTTGCAGATAGACTAATCAAGTCAATACTGTTATGTAATCCATTTCCGTCGAAAAAACACCTATTTTAAAAGGAGTATTATGGTTCTGCCAGATTAGTTTTATTCGAAAACGTGATGATAAATTATTAACCTAATTAGTAGAATATACTTTACAAAGTGAACCAACATCTGTATAATGTTTAATGTAGTAATCAAAACCACGTAAGAGAATTGAAAGAACTAATATTGATTAGTAAATATGTGAAGATGCGTGTGAGTAAGGAGATTGTGACATGAGCGATTATATTATCAGCTGCTGTTCTACAGCCGATTTATCAAAGGAACACTTTGAAAGCAGAGATATTCATTATATATGTTTCCATTATGAATTAGATGGTGTGCAGTATCCGGATGATTTGGGACAGACGATTCCGTTTGATGAGTTTTATCAAAAAATGACGGAAGGTGCAGATACTAAAACCTCACAGATTAACGAATCTGAATTTGTAGAGTATTTTGAGCCATTTCTGAAAGAAGGAAAAGATATCTTACATTTATGTTTATCTTCCGGTATTACAGGTGTGGTAAATTCGGCTAATATCGCAAAGAATATGCTGGAAGAGAAGTATCCGGACAGAAAAGTTATCATTGTGGATTCTTTAGCGGCATCTTCAGGTTTTGGATTGTTAATGGATAAGGTGGCTGATTTGAGAGATGCAGGTATGGGTATTGAAGAATTGGCAAAATGGGTAGAAGAAAACAAATTGAAATTACATCATTGGTTTTTCTCTACAGATTTGACTTTCTTTGTAAAAGGTGGACGAGTAACCAAGACTGCCGGATTTGTTGGTGGCATTTTGAATATTTGTCCTTTATTAAATGTAAGTAATGAAGGAAAACTTATCCCCAGACATAAAATCCGTGGTAAGAAGAAAGTTATTCAGGCGATTTTTGAGAAAATGACGGAGCATGCACAAGATGGTGCCGATTATTCCGGCAAATGCTATATTTCCCAGTCTGCATGTTACGAAGATGCAAAGGCTGTAGCGGATTTGGTAGAGGCATATTTCCCGAAGCTTAATGGTAAGGTGGTAATCAATAGTATCGGTACTACCATCGGTAGCCATACTGGCCCGGGCACTGTGGCACTGTTCTTCTGGGGCGACGAGAGAGTGGATTAAGAACATTTTTAAATACCGTTTAACTTTATGATATGCTCATGGTTGAGTAGATAGAGCAAATATCATGAGGCTGAACGGTATTTTCTTTAGAAGTTTTTGTGTATGGATAACTTATTCTGAAAAGGTAATGAGTAGATTAGGTCTATGGGAAATTTTTGTCGTGGCAGAATCTTTTTCGATGAATTATTGGAGCTAATTTCTTATAAAAGAGTGTATTTGCGGTCTCTACAGAAAAACTTAGCTGTGAGACCGCACTTTTTACAAAAAGAGGTATCTCACAGAACACTTTTTTTACATAGACCTAAAATATGATAAGTTCACATGATTCTTGGTGTAAAAACGAGCAAAATGGATTCTGACAGACAAGTTTTTCTGCCAGGACCGCAGAGGGATGTCAGAAGATACGATATAGAAGAATGAACGAATTAAAAAATAAAATAGGTGTTGACAAACAATATTATACGCTGTATAGTATGCGCATGGACATATTATACGACGTATAATATTATATAAATTTATAAGGATAGGTGGTTAGATGGTATTTAATACGGGAGCAGCATTGTTGGATGCGATTGTGCTGGCGGTAGTATCAAAGGAGCCGGAAGGAACGTATGGATACAAAATAACGCAGGATGTCCGACAGGTTATTGAACTTTCGGAATCTACGTTGTATCCGGTGCTTCGCAGGTTGCAGAAGGATGAATGTCTGGAAGTATATGACATGGAGTGTTCCGGCAGAAACCGACGTTATTACAAGGTAACCAGTAGGGGCTGGGCGCAATTGCAGTTATATGAAAGCGAATGGCGAAGCTATGCGCAGAAGATTAATTCTCTATTTGAGAGGAAATGAATGCGGAAAACAGAGAATTTTATGAAGCATGAGCATTGTTTATAAGAAAATAGTGCAAAAGAGAGGAAGCTTATGAATAAAATAGAATTTATGAGGCAATTGGATGTTTTGCTGATGAACCTGCCGATTCATGAAAGGGAAGAAGCGTTACAGTATTATGAGGATTATTTTGCAGATGCGGGAGAGGAAAATGAGCAGGAGGTAATCGCGTCGCTGGGAAGTCCGGCTAAGGTGGCTGAGAATATTAAAAGGGATTTAAGTCAGAGCAGAGGCTATGTGGAGTATGAAACACAGAAGGTAGAGCCGGGGAATGAAGTGGGAGAATATCGTCCGGTAGAGGAACAGAACGTGCCTGTATCAACACCTGCTGTAGTGGAGAAAAAGGGTGGCCTTTCCGGAGGAGTGCTTGCTTTAATTATTGTATTATGCATTTTAGCATCTCCTATATTAATGGGTATTTTGGGCGCTGTGATTGGAATAGGTGCGGCATGGATTAGTTTGGTTGTGGCATTTGGAGCAGTAGCGATTTCACTGGTGATTGTGGCAGTGGTATTGGTAGTGTTAGGCGTTGTTGGAATCGCTAGTATCCCGATGGCAGGAATTGGTGTAATTGGTTGTGGACTTATACTGGCGGCCGTTGGAATTGTGTTTTTAATGCTTTGTGTTCTTCTGGCATGGGGAATTCCTGCATTGATCGGAGCTATTGTAGGACTGTGTCGTGGCAAAAAGAAGGCAGCGTAGGAGGAGTTTGTTATGAAAAGATTTTTTAAATTTTGTGGTAGTTTAGTGTTGATTCTAGTAGTGGTAGGATTGGTATTTGCGGGAATTGGTTACTTTACGGCAGGTCCTAAGGCAGTTACCGATATGGTATATAACCTGACCGATGGAAAAGTGAATCTGGACTGGAGCGGTGTGAAGGTTAATTTGAGTGGTATCGATGTAAATCTGAATAACATGTTGGACGGCATCGGTAACTATGATATTGATGACCAGAAAATGTTTGACAAAAATTACACCGTTTGGGAGAAGAATGTAGAGAAAACAAAGTTGTCGAAAGCAGATGCTTCTTTTATAGAAGAATTAAATATGGAGTTAGGCGGCTGTGAATTTGTTTTGGAAGAATCATCCGATGATTTCTTTTATTTTGCGTATGAAGGTACCGGCAAAACACAGGCATATATCAAAGATAGTGGAGTGTATGTGAAGGTGTTGCACACCGACGTTGTGATAGGAGATTTCAATACCAATAGCAAGGTGACCTTATATGTACCGGCAAGCGTATCTCTTGATTCCGTAAAGGTAAGTTTGGGTGCCGGTGAAATGGAGCTGGATGGATTAAAGGCTGAGCAGATGGAGTTCTCACTGGGTGCCGGTGAGATTCATGCAGAGGGATTACAGGCGGAGGAACTGGAGGTTTCTGTGGGAGCCGGAGATATTGAATTTACGGATGCAGAGCTTAAGGATGTGGATATTCAGGTGGGAGCCGGTAATTTTGAACTTGCAGGAAAGGTGTACGGCAACATTAGTGCGGAATGTGCAATGGGCAATCTTACACTGAAACTTGCAGGAAGCGAAAGTGATTTTAACTATGATATGGAATGTGTATCCGGCAACATTACCATTAACAATAATGAGTATTCCGGCTTGGCACAGGAGAAAAGCATTGATAACGGTGCATCGAAGAATATCGAGTTAGAGTGTGCTATGGGTAATGTGGATGTAGTGTTTGAGTAAGTGAAACCGCAAATGTATAGAACAGATGCATTGTATGTGGCAGGAAGGTCGCAGGTAAAAGTATGGGTAAGGTAAATTTAAAAGGATTAAGAAAATGTATGGCAGCCGGGTTGGCGGCAATGGTATTGCTTGGTCAGGGAAGTGTTGTGTCGGCAAGCGGAGATGGTATGTTGAATGAGCAAAGCGCAGGAAGAACACTTCCTTCCGGTACTGCTTATGAATCTATCGGTGTCGAGATAGAGGCTTTTGTGACAGAACACGAGTCCACTACTGCCGGTATGTCGGTTAGTGTATTTGATGCGAGAGAAGTGGTTTATAGTGGTTATTTTGGATGCGCAGACAAAGAGAATGGTGTGGCTGTGGATCAGGAAACTGTTATGGAGTGGGGCTCTGCTACCAAGCTGTTAGTCTGGGTCAGTGTTATGCAGCTTTGGGAGCAGGGTAAAATCGACCTGGAAACGGATGTACAGGAATATCTTCCGGCGGATATGTTGACGAATGTGAATTACGATACACCCATAACCATGCTTCATTTGATGAATCATCAGGCAGGGTTTCAGGAACATTATGCGGATTTGTTCGTAAAGGAACGTGAAGATATTCTTTCCTTGGAGGAAGCACTGAAAGCGCATAAACCGGAGCAAATCTATGAGCCGGGGACGGTAACTTCCTATTCTAACTGGGGCTGTGCTTTAGCGGGCTTGATTGTGGAAAGAGTCAGCGGTATGAGTTTTGCAGATTACGTACATGAGAATATTTTCAAACCTTTGGGAATGGGGCATAGTGCTCTGGCAGCAGATTTGAGTGATAACCCATGGGTGGAGGAAAAACGTAGAGAGCTACAGTGCTATACACCGGATGGATTCTTGTTGCCGGAATGTTTTTATTACATAACTCTGTATCCGGCCGGAATGTGTACATCTACATTGGAAGATTTTGCAAAATTTGGCAGAGCTTTACTGACGAAGGAGTCTTTGCTTTTCGAAAATGCAGAAACTTGGGAAGCACTTTTTACACCTTCGCTCTATGCCGGGGATAGTGATAGTGCGGCAAATTACCATGGTTTTTGGGTATTACCCTATGGAGTGGAAGTCATAGGACATGGTGGAAATACCGCAGGATGTTCTTCCTATTTGGCTATAAATTTGGAAAGCGGAACCGGTATGGTGGTAATGACCAATCAGGCGAATGAGATGGTATATAACGGTGAAATGTTGGAACTGTTTTTTGGGAAGTTTGAAGTAGAGGAATGGTTTGACGAAGGGCGTGAAGATTGGGAAGGTATCTATAGGCCTGCCAGAACCATGCGAAAGGGGCCCTTTAAGATAATGAGCCTGTCCTTTATGATGGGCGAGCCGGAAGCAGAGGAATACTGGGTGGCAGGAACAAGCGGTGGTGTAGAAAAGGTTTGCTATCCTTACGGAGACTGGGTAAGAGTGCCGGTTTGGGAGTTTGTGCTGGAGCTTGCGTTAGCTTTACTTTGGGTAGTAGCATTGATGTTTTCCGGATTTAGCTTGCTGATAAAGCTGATTCGTAAGTTGGTAAATATGTGTAGGAAGAGGAAGCCGGAGATTGTACTGGGCAGGTGGAGTGCTCTGGCGGCTGCATTACAGCTTGGTGTCTTGGTATTAATGGTAGTTGCGGTGATACAGGTTTCAAGTTATGCCGTAGCTAGGACCTATATGTGGGTGTTTGCAGGAGCCGCGGTGCTGTGTGGCGCTATGATTGGAATGCTGGTGTATGGAATTATAAATATCCGTAAGAAGCCATCTTCAAAGAAGCGGAAATTTTATAATTGGACGACGGTGTTGTTGCTTGGAACAACGGTAGTTAATATTTTGTACTGGAATTTGTTTATGGGATGGTTGGTGTAGTGATATATGAGTAATACGCGTAAAAAGAAGCTGATATACATAATGATTGCGGTGTGTTCGGTTGTTTGGATGCTAATCATCGGTGGCGTACTTTATTACAAACTTTGCATGGACCCTTATCGAGGCACTGTAAAAATCACGGAATATTCGAAAGAATTGGACGATATGCTGAGCGTGGAAGAAGCCTTGGAGGACTTGGAGTATATGATGGAGCGGTTTCGCAACCATCATCCGGCGTGGTTAGAGGAAGGTAATGCCGGCGTGGCAGCAGTGGAGTCACAGTATGAGGCAGAAGTGGTGGCTATTGAAGCAATGCAGGGTGAAATTTCAGTGCTTGAATTGTACCGGGCCGCTTCAAAGATTGCTGCGAAGATGCACGACGGACATACCTACCCTTACTGGAACGGAGAAGAGAAGCTGTATATTCATGATTTTACACAGATAAATGAGTATGGTGCTCCGCTTACCATAGATAGCATGCCTTCTTCAGAATTATTGGAGGCTTATAAGCAGGTGGCAGCCTATGAGTTGGATTTTTACGTGGAAAACCAGTTTGAGTCACAGGTAATCATAAATGAGTACATGCTTCGCTTGTGCGGTGTGGATACTTCTGACGGTGTAACCATGACCTTTGAGAATGAGTCTGGGACAGAGGAGTATCACTATGATTTTGTACCGATTGCTAAGGTAAAAGGTTACGAGTACAGCGAAGAGGAAAAGCCCTGGGTTTTCTATGAGATTGATAAAGAAAACAGTGTGGGTATTTTTACACTGACGACATGTGCGAACAACGAAGAGTACCGAAGTGTACTTGAGAGCTTTTTTGCAGAGGTATTTGCCGGAAATATTGAGAATGTAGTAGTGGATTTGCGTTACAATGGCGGTGGCAATTCCGGGGTGGCAAATGAATTCATTACTTATCTGGATGTAGAGAAATATCAAGGCTGGGACAGTGGTATACGTTTTGGCCGGTATTTATATAAGAATGAGAACATTGTCCACAAGAACAAGCAGAAGGAGCAGGTATTTGACGGACAGGTATATGTACTGACAAATATCAAAACCTACAGTGCTGCCATGGATTTTGCCATGCTGATAGGGGACAATGACTTGGGAACGATTGTGGGAGAACCTTCCGGAAATCTGCCGGACAGCTATGGAGATATTTTGAGCTTTCAGATGCCCAATTCCAAGCTGATGCTTTGTGTGTCGCATAAGAGATGGTACCGCGTGGATCAAAGCAAGAGCGGCCAGCCCATTATGCCGGATTATGAGGTAGAAAGCAGTGCGGCGCTGGAAAAGGTATATGAGCTGATTGAGGAACGTTAATACACGGTTTTGAACATTCACCTGCTATTAGGAGGATTTTTTGACAATGATTTCAAATGCGTAAGTCATGAGAAAGTTTCAGGAAGTTGGAGAGATTTAAGTAAGAAATACAAAAAATCCGACTAAGGGAAAATATGCTAAAATTAGTCGGGAAAGATTGTGCTCCAAAACCGACTAAACTATGAAAATCTAATATAGGTCGGGAAATAAAAATACACTTGTCCGACTGAATTTAGAAAAGGATGAATTTGGTCGGCAAATGTAACGTTAAGTACCCGACCGATTCCAAAAGAAAAAGCATAGCAGTCGGATTCAATTGTAGAGACATACCGACCGAAGAAATTTTTAAATATATATAGTCGGTGTTAGTGGAGAAGAACATCCGACGAAAAGTATAAGAAGAACAGTATAGTCGGGTAAAACGATAATGTGTTTAGGAGTTCTTATGAAGAAGATTATGAAAGTAGTGATTGTGTTAGTGGTTGGGCTCATCGTAGCTTTGGTAGCAATCTATATCAATCACAGGATTCAGTTAAATAAAGAGGAAGTACTAAGAACTCCACTTGGAGAGCTTGTTGAAGTTAACGGTCATCAAATGAGTGTTTATGTAGAAGGGAATGGTGACAAGACCATCGTCTTTATGTCGGGCGGAGGAACTTGTTCTCCTATTCTGGATTTTAAGTCTTTGTATACTACATTATTGGATAGCTACAAAATTGTTGTAGTAGAGAAACTTGGTTATGGTTTTAGTGAGGTTGTGGATAAGGATAGAAGGCAAGGGGAAGAAAGAAAAATCCCAAGCTGTGAGGCAGAAGGAGAATATAAAATGTTATACAAATACAACGAAACCGTATCAGCAAAAGCCTTATCAGATTTGCGTGAATCTGTAGGTTGGAACAGAATGGAAAACGAGTACGAGAACCCTATGATGACATCATATTATCATATCGCCGTGTATGTGGAAGATAAGCTGGTTGGATATATTGATTGTGTGTCAAATGGTGTTACAGATGCTTACATTCAAGATTTGATGGTTCATCCGGATTATCAAGGCAAAGGTGTTGGCACCGATTTGATGAATAAGATGATTATGTATCTGAAAGAAAAACGCATATATATGATTTCTGTTGTTTTTGAAGAAAGTTTAAAGCCGTTTTACGATAAATTCGGTTTCTATAATATGCTTTGTGGACAAATGGAGACCTTTCGTGGGAATTGAGCATCATGAGGTTTTACATATGGTTTTGGAGGTAAAAATGTATCAACCAAAAGATAAATCATATGCAGTTATTGCTGTAATTTATTATTTAATATACTGGTTTGGATTATTTGGGGCAGGTATATTGTATCAAAATGGAATCCAATCAGGAATGAATATTATATACTGCGTATTGTTCATATTGGGTATCTTAATTGTTTTGGTAAAAGATAAAAAAACAATAATTTGGGATTTTACAAGGGAAATAGAAAGAAAAATCTTATAGTCGCAACAAACATAGTATCAGCACTATGTTTGTTATACCTTTTATTGTACCATGTAATCGCAGTTATTAATGCAATCATTATCTGCTTGGTTTTCCCGGATAGTACATCTGTGGGTGCATCTGCCGGTATATTTGGTATGATTGGTATTATCGTGGGTTTGTTATTAGAAAAGAAATCTAAATGTGAATGATAAATTTCAGTAAGTCGGTGAGTTTAACTGAGAGACGAATATTATGGAGGGAATATTGTGAAAAAAATCATGTATTGTATCGCACAATGCACATGGGGAATTTTGCAAACAATGTTGGGGTTTGTTGTTTTTCTGATGCATTACAATAATAAACATTTTTGCTATCATGGAGCGATTATTACGGTATGGGAGCCCAAAACCAGTGTGTCGCTGGGATTATTTGTATTTGTTACTTCAGAACCATATTTTGCCAAGAAATATGAAGGGGAGATAAGTGCTGAAGAACTTTCCAAACGTCTATTGGTTCACGAATATGGACATACAATCCAATCTCTTATATTAGGACCATTATACTTGATTGTTATTGGAATACCATCTACTTTGTGGGGGTTCTTAGGAGGCAAAAAGCGTAGAGATGAGCAGGTACCTTATGGAGCCTTCTTTACGGAAAAGTGGGCAAATCAGCTGGGGGAACAAGTGACGGGTGAGAAATCTATAGATATGCTTGTGCTAGATTAGAAAGAATACTTTTTGACTTCCGGTGAGGTTGAGGGTATGCGAAAAATTGGATTTATCGATATGTAAAGTTATGTTGCGTAATTGTAAAGTTGATGTGGTGGTGTTTAGAAGTTCGTTTTTACTAAAATGAAATCATCAAAACAAAAGGAGGATTTCATTATGAAATTATCAGAAAAAATAATTCAATTAAGAAAAGTAAATAGTTGGTCGCAAGAAGATTTGGCTGAAAAATTGGATATATCCCGACAAGCAATTAGTCGATGGGAAAACGGAACAGCACTTCCTGACTCAAACAACCTTCTTCAGTTGAGTAAATTGTTCAACGTAACAGCCGATTATCTACTTAATGAAGATTATACTAGTGACAATGACATCCCTTGTCTAAAGGAAGCGAGCGAATCATTGGATGCCCAAAAGAAGAATTATGGAAAATTGTCACTTATTGCTTCGATTGCATTTCTACTAGGTGCAATTGCTTGGCTATTTCAAGCAATAAACACTCTGGAGATTGTATATGTTGTTTTGGCTGTTTTTAATGCAATTCTTTCGGGAGTAAATGTGTTTCTTTATGAAAAAAACAGAAAGAAAGATACATAACTTCTTTTTGTAGAATACGCGAAAATCTTGCTAATGTAAGTCAAGTACTTTTTAAAAGTTTTTGAGAAAACTTTTACTCCTAAAAATGGGTAACTTTAATAAACCTACCTATTGTAGATTTTTGAAAAATATATAATAATGTAATCAGATTTACTGTTCGAGTT
>JBGVKL010000182.1:0-40552 GCA_045123675.1 Acetatifactor sp.
TCGAATATATCTGAAATGCATTTCTACAATTCATTCAATAATTAGCATTTTTAGTCTTGACTTTTAATAGTTAGTCTTTATTAATTAATATAAAACATTAACAATATATAACTGTTTCAATAATTTGTCAATGAATTGTAAAGAAAATGCTTGTAAACACGGTATGTTTGGTGTAATCTTGATAAGGAAACTCTAATAAATGGGAGGATTTAATAATGAATAATATTACAATTAATGATTTGTATGACTTAAACGAAACCATCGCGGCAGATTTATTTCAAGGTGCCACCTATCCTTGGGAATTATTGCCACAAATCAAGGACTTTATTAAAGAATTAGGTTCCAAATTAGATCCTGAAAAATTTGAAAAACGTGGTGAAGATATTTGGGTAGCAAAAAATGCTAAGATAGCTCCTACAGCCTGCCTTAATGGTCCTTTAATCGTAGATGAAGAAGCCGAAATCAGACATTGTGCATTTGTAAGAGGCAGTGCTATTGTTGGCAAAGGGGCGGTAGTAGGTAATTCTACCGAGTTAAAGAACGTTATTTTATTTAATAAAGTACAGGTTCCTCATTACAACTATGTAGGAGACAGTATCTTAGGCTACAAAGCACACATGGGTGCCGGTTCAATCACATCAAATGTTAAAAGCGACAAAACCTTAGTAGTAATTAAATCCGCAGAAGGAAACGTGGAAACCGGTATTAAAAAAGTTGGTGCCATGTTAGGTGATAATGTAGAGGTTGGTTGTAACAGTGTTTTGAATCCGGGAACAGTAATCGGACGATGCTCAAATGTATACCCAACATCCTGTGTTCGTGGTGTAATTCCTGCAAATTCCATCCACAAAAACAACGGCGTAGTCATAAAGAAACAGTAAATTACAAAAAAACATAAAAACCACTGGATTTTTTTGCTCAAATATGAGAAAATGTATGCGGTGATTATGACATTTTTTATTATTTAGTCGAAAAATGTCTAAATATAATCAGATTTGAAAGGAGATTTCACATGATTTATTCAAGAGAAGTTGAAGAAATGTGTCCCGTAGCACAGGGCGTGTCTCACGGTTGTGCTCCCATTCCCGAAGAAGCAAAATGGGTAAAAGTTAAAGATGTAGCAGACATTAGCGGTTTAACACACGGTGTTGGCTGGTGTGCTCCTCAGCAGGGTGCTTGTAAGCTGACTCTGAACGTTAAGGAAGGTATTATCCAGGAAGCATTGGTTGAGACCATCGGATGTTCCGGTATGACTCACTCAGCAGCTATGGCTTCTGAAATTTTACCCGGCAGAACCGTTTTAGAAGCTTTAAATACTGACCTTGTTTGTGATGCTATTAACACAGCAATGAGAGAATTATTCTTACAGATCGTTTACGGACGTTCTCAGAGTGCATTCTCTGAAGATGGTCTTCCTGTAGGTGCAGGTCTTGAAGACCTTGGTAAGGGATTAAGAAGCCAGGTTGGTACTATGTACGGAACATTGGCAAAGGGTCCTCGTTACCTTGAAATGGCTGAAGGTTATGTAACCGGTATCGCTTTGGATGCTGATGATCAGATTATCGGATATCAGTTCGTAAGCCTTGGCAAGATGACTGACTTTATCAAGAAGGGTGATGATCCTAACACTGCATGGGAGAAGGCTAAGGGACAGTATGGTCGTGTAGCTGATGCAGTTAAGATTATCGACCCCAGACATGAATAAGAGATAGGAGGACGTAAAAATGGCATTATTTGAATCATATGAAAGACGTATTGATAAAATCAATGGCGTATTAAATAGCTATGGCATCGCTTCTATCGAAGAAGCTGAAAAGATTACAAAAGACGCAGGTCTTAATGTATACGATCAGATTAAGGGGATTCAGCCTATCTGTTTCGAGAACGCTTGCTGGGCTTACATTGTAGGTGCCGCAATCGCTATTAAGAAGGATTGCAGAAGAGCAGCAGATGCAGCAGCTGCAATCGGTGAAGGTCTTCAGGCTTTCTGTATCCCGGGTTCTGTTGCAGATACCCGTAAGGTAGGTCTTGGACACGGTAACTTAGGTAAGATGTTATTGGAAGAAGAAACCGAATGTTTCTGCTTCTTAGCAGGTCACGAATCATTCGCAGCTGCTGAAGGTGCTATCGGTATCGCTGAGAAGGCTAACAAGGTTCGTACTAAGCCTTTAAGAGTTATCTTAAACGGTCTTGGTAAGGATGCTGCACAGATTATCGCTCGTATCAACGGATTTACTTTCGTAGAGACTGAATATGATCCTTACACCAACACTGTTAAGGAAGTATATCGTAAGTCTTACTCTGAAGGACTTCGTGCAAAGGTTAACTGCTACGGTTCTAACGATGTTTGCGAAGGTGTTGCTATCATGCACAAGGAAGGTGTTGACGTTTCTATTACCGGTAACTCAACTAACCCTACCAGATTCCAGCATCCTGTTGCAGGTACTTACAAGAAGGAATGTAACGAACAGGGCAAGAAGTACTTCTCAGTAGCATCAGGCGGTGGTACCGGACGTACACTTCATCCGGATAACATGGCTGCAGGTCCTGCTTCTTACGGTATGACCGATACTATGGGTCGTATGCACTCAGACGCACAGTTCGCAGGCTCTTCTTCAGTTCCTGCTCACGTAGAAATGATGGGTCTTATTGGTGCAGGTAACAACCCTATGGTTGGTATGACTGTTGCAGTAGCAGTAGCTATTCAGGAAGCTGCTGACGCTGGTAAGTTCTAAGATTTAAGTTTTTGATTAATAAGGGCAAATCAGGTTTAATCGACTTGATTTGTCCTTTTTGTCTTTTTTTAATAATAATTTGACATTTTTATTGTAATTTTTATAGAATTTTAAAAATATACTGGTAAATCGACACAGAATCGTGTATAATATGTATTGATATGAATTTAACATACATTCATAACTATTTTAACGGAGGAGAAAAAGATGGATAAGAAAGTAACTGGTATTGTTGCGTACATTACATGGATTGGCTGGCTTATAGCATTTTTAGCAGGCGATAAGGAAGGTGCTAAGTTCCACTTGAATCAGGCTTTAGTTCTGATGATTGCAGGTATCATTTGTGGTATTATTCCTATCATTGGCTGGATTGCAGCAATTGGTGTATTTGTATTCCAGATTATGGGCTTAGTTTACGCTATTCAGGATGTAGAAAAAGAAGTTCCATTGCTTGGCAAAATTCAGATTTTAAAATAATTTAAAATGCGAAACCCCTTAAGCATTCAGCTTAAGGGGTTTTTTCATGTTTATGAACTTGTATTTGTTCCATTTAATGTATTTAAAATATATTGCAATCTTTTATATGCTCGGGAGTAATTCTCTTTTGCATAAGCCTCCATGCTTTCTGTGTAATTGTCTTCATACGTAGTATGATAAGATTTTACAGCTTCTGACATATAATCACTGGCTTCATCAGCTACAGTTTCCAAATAATCATATTCTTCAGGGAAATCGATACTTGCCAATTTCTTAAATTCATCATTTAATAAATCCAGATAACTTAACAACTCGGCAGTAGCAGTTTCTAATCCCTTTTCATCTACCGTTTGATTGGTTATCTGATTAATCGCTAAGTCTATATCTGAAACATTCGTACAGAACGTATTAATATCCGTTTCAAACTTTGTGTTTACAGCGGGACTTTGTCCGCAACCGCATAATAATATACACATCAAAGTAAATAATACAATTTTTTTCAAAATAACACCTCCATAAAACTCATATATGTAATTTATCACATCACAAGCCTTTAATCAATCTTTTTAATCTTAAGAAATCTTGTAGATTATATCTGTTTATGGTATGATTATTTAATCAATGTTTGGAAATGAGGAAAATATTATGAAAAGGTCCGAATGGAATGATTTTATAAAATCAAATAATGGATTTATTCTTTTGGATGGAGCAACAGGTTCTAATTTAATGAAAGCCGGTATGCCTGCCGGTGTATGTCCCGAAAAATGGATATTAGAAAATCCAGAGCCATTTATAAGCCTGCAACAGGCTTATGTAGCATCCGGAAGTCATATTTTATATGCACCTACCTTTACGGCGAATCGTATTAAGCTGGAAGAGTATGGCTTAGAGGCGTATCAGGAAGAATATATTCATAAATTAGTTGGTTTATCTAAATCTGTTGCCGGCAATAAGGCTTTGGTAGCAGGAGATATTACTATGACCGGCAAGCAATTAGCACCCCTAGGACCACTTTCGTTGGAAGAATTAATTGATGTATATAAAGAACAAATTAATTATATGGTATCAGCCGGGGTAGATTTATTAGTCGTAGAAACCATGATGAGTCTGGCAGAATGTAGAGCTGCATTAATTGCTGCAAAAGAAGTCTGCGATTTGCCGGTATTAGTTTCCTTAACCTTTGAAGCAAACGGACGTACATTATTTGGAACAGACGCGAAAACTGCAGCCATTGTCATGGAAAGTCTCGGAGCCGCTGCAATAGGTGTCAACTGTTCTACAGGCCCCTTGAAAATGGCTGATATTATTGCAGAAATGGCAGGCGTATGCAGTATTCCGATTATTGCAAAACCAAATGCCGGCCTGCCTCAGACTAATTCACAGGGAAATACAGTGTATTCCATGACTCCTTCTGAATTTGCAGAAGAAATGGCTGTATTAATTGAAAAGGGGGCAAGTATTTTAGGAGGTTGTTGCGGTACAACACCGGAACATATAAAAGCCTTACAAGAGCTTATAAAGGACAAGGAACCCATTACACGTGCTTTACCAGTCAATATTCGATACTTAACCAGCGAACGCCAAACCATATCCTTTGGTCTGGACGGTAATTTTTTAATTGTTGGTGAACGAATTAATCCTACCGGCAAAAAATTACTACAGGAAGAACTACGAAATGGTAGTTTGGATAAAGTCTTAACCTTTGCGGAAGAACAGGAAGCTGGTGGTGCATCTGTGCTTGATGTAAACATGGGTATGAGTGGAATTGACGAAAAAGCAATGATGCTTCGTTGCATTGATGAATTACCTGCTGTAACCAATTTGCCTCTGTCTTTGGATTCCAGTCACATAGATGTATTGGAAGCCGCACTACGTCATTATCCCGGCAGAGCACTGGTAAATTCCGTATCTTTAGAAAAAGAGAAATTTGAAGTATTATTACCTCTTGTTAAAAAATACGGTGCAATGTTTATTCTTTTACCGCTTTCTGATGAAGGATTACCTAAGGACTTAGAAGAAAAGAAACAGATTATAAATACTATCATTACAAGAGCCTTAGAATTAGGAATGAAGAAAGAGGATATTATAGTCGATGGTTTGGTAACAACTGTAGGCGCCAACAAACATGCAGGTGTAGAAACTCTAGAAACCATTCGCTATTGTAAAGAAAATGGTTTAGCCACCATATGCGGTTTATCCAATATTTCCTTCGGCATGCCGGCAAGAAGCTATGTAAACACTGCCTTTTTAACCTTAGCAATTCGTGAAGGCTTAACCATGGCGATTGCCAATCCGTCTCAGGAAATGCTTGTTTGCGGAGCCTTGGCAACCGATCTTTTATTAGCGAAAGATGATGCTGATTTACGTTATATAGAATATGCCAATAATATGACACCTGTAGAAGCAAAGAATAGTACAACTGTAGGTACCAAAACAGTCACAGACAATAAAGTGGTTTCTTCTGTGACAGATAATCAGACAAGCTACATAGAACGTATTAAAACAGCAGTATTAAAAGGAAACCGTAATGGTATTGTTGCATTAACAAATGAGGCCTTAAGTAACGGTGAAGAACCTCAGGATATTTTAAACCAGGCACTTCTTCCTGCAATCAATCAGGTTGGTGAGCTTTTTGAGCAGAAGAAGTATTTCCTTCCACAGCTGATTGCCGGCGCAGAAGCTATGAAAAATGCCATGGAAATATTAGAAGAAAAACTTTTAACCGGAACCGAAAATGATAATATGCCTATTGTGGTAATTGCTACTGTAGAAGGTGATATTCATGACATTGGTAAAAATCTGGTTGCCATGATGTTAAAGAATTATGGTTTTAAGGTCATTGATCTGGGTAAAGATGTTTCCGCAGATACAATTATTCAGGCTGCAAAGGAACATCAGGCAGATATTATTGCTTTATCTGCGCTCATGACAACAACTATGCAAAAAATGCGTGTTGTGGTAGAAGCAGTGAAAGCAGAAGGATTGTCAGCAAAGGTTATGATCGGTGGTGCAGTAACCACTTCTGATTATGCAACGGAAATTCATGCCGACGGCTATGCCAAGGATGCGGCAGAAGCTGTAAAAGTTGCAAAAAATTTATTAAAAAACAGTTGTTTTTAGTACTTTAGTGTGATAAAATCACTCTAATTAGTATTTGACAGGAGGAAAACCTTATGTTAGGTGCAGATGCCATTATTAAATGTTTGGAAAAAGAGGGCGTTGAATATGTATTCGGATATCCCGGAGTTGCAATTTGTCCTTTTTATAATAGTATTTTAGAGTCTGATATTAAGACCATATTAATTCGTACTGAGCAGAATGCTGCCCATGCTGCCAGCGGAATGGCCAGAATGACCGGTAAACCCGGTGTTTGTGCAGTTACCAGCGGACCGGGCGCAACTAATGTAATTACCGGTATTGCCACAGCTTACGCAGACAGTATTCCCATGGTAGTTATTACCGGACAGGTAGACAGCTCTTTGCTCGGAAGTGATGTATTCCAGGAAGCAGATATTACCGGTGCGGTGGAATCTTTTGTAAAGTACAGCTATCTGGTAAAAAATGTAAATGATATACCACGTATTTTTAAAGAAGCTTTTTATTTAGCAAATACAGGTCGAAAAGGACCGGTTTTGATTGATATTCCTATTGATATTCAAAATGCTACACTGAATAAATTCCATTACCCGGATGAAATCAGTATGCGTACCTATAAGCCTACATTGAAAGGTAATATGGCTCAGCTGAAAAAGGTTTTAAAAGAACTGGATAAAGCAGACAGACCCATTATTTGTGTAGGTGGCGGTGTACTTCTTAGCGGTGCTAAAAATGAACTTCGTGCCTTTAGTGAAAAGTATAAAGTGCCCGTAGTAAGTACTATGATGGGTATTGGTGCTATGCCTACAAAACATCCCATGTATTTCGGCATGGTGGGCAATAATGGTAAGCCCTACGCTAACCGTGCCATGAACGAATCGGATTTATTGATTATGGTAGGTGCAAGAGTGGCAGACCGTGCCATCAGTCAGCCCGGATTAATTACCCAAAATAAGATATTAGTACATATCGATGTAGACCCTGTTGAAATCGGAAAGAATGCTTATCCGACAATTCCTTTGGTTGGTGACGCAAAGCATATCTTTACGGAATTACTCAGCATGGAGATGGAATGCGAGCATGAAGAATGGTTAAAGACTTTGGAAGAGTACAGAAACACTTTGGAACGCAAACGCACTCCGAACCCTGATTTTGTAGACCCTGCAGCTTTTATTACCATGTTATCTGAAAAAATGAATGATAGAGGCGTATATGTTGCCGATGTTGGTCAAAATCAGATTTGGTCCTGCGGATATCATATTGTAAAGGATGGCAGATTCTTTACCTCAGGCGGTATGGGAACCATGGGATATTCTATTCCCGCAGCTATGGGTGCAAAGATTGCTGCACCGGAACGTCAGGTAGTCGCCGTATGTGGTGATGGTTCTTTCCAGATGTCCATGATGGAACTTGCGACTATGAAACAGTTTAATGTTCCGGTGAAAATCATCGTACTTAAGAACAATTATTTAGGCATGGTACGTCAGTATCAGCATTTTACTTACAAGGATAATTATTCTGTAGTTGATTTAAGCGGTAGTCCGAAGTTAGAAAACATTGCAGCTGCTTATGACATGAAGTTCCAGCGCTTGGAAAATATGTCCAACGCAGAGCAGGTAATTGACGAATTCCTTGCCAAGGATGAAAGTGTTTTATTAGAATGTCTTATTGATCCTATGGATTTGGTTTAATGGAGGTGATATGTCATGAAAAAAAGAATATATCACGTTTTGGTAGAAAACAGAGCCGGCGTATTAGGTAAAGTGGCCGGATTGTTTGCAAGAAGATGCTTTAATATCGACAGTCTTGCGGTTGGCGAAACCGATGACCCCAATGTATCCTGTATGACTATCGTAAGCAGTGGTGATGAAAGAACCATTGAACAGATTGAAAAACAGTTAAACAAAAAGATCGATGTTATCAAAGTAAAAACCTTTACGGAAAGCAGAAGTATCAGCCGTGAACTTATGCTGGTTAAAATTAAATATACGAAAACAAATCGCAGGGATATTATGGAAATCTGTGAAATCATGAAAGCAGAAATAGTAGATATGTCTAAGCATTATATGATGATTCAGATTTGTGATACTCCTGATAAGGTTAAATTAATGATTAACATGCTTCAATCCATCAGTATTGTAGAAATTGCACGTACCGGAACCTTGGCTTTGTCAAAATGCATGGAGAATGATGAATGATTATGTTGACAGTGTTACTTTAACGTGCTAAAATGTAAAAAGTATCGTTTTATGTTAGTTTAGGAAGGATTACAATATGCAGAAAAAAGTATTTCAGTTATTGGTTGATAATACCTCCGGTGTTTTAAGCCGTATCTCCGGTCTGTTTTCCAGACGAGGATATAATATCGAAAGTATCACCGCAGGTGTGACTGCAGATCCCAGATTTACCAGAATTACTATTGTGACCAATGGTGATGATGTAGTTTTGGAACAGATTGAGAAGCAGGTTGGTAAGCTGGTAGATGTTCGCGATATTAAAGAACTTAAACCGGAAGAAAGTGTATACAGAGAATTGATTTTAATTAAAGTAAAAGCATCTGCTGAACAGCGTCAGGGTGTTTTATCTGTTGCAGATATTTTCCGTGCAAAAGTTATCGATGTCGGCAAAGAAAGTTTAATCATCGAACTTACCGGTAATCAGGCAAAGATTGAAGCATTCATTAACTTGTTAGATGGTTATGAAATTCTTGAAATTGCACGTACAGGTATTGCAGGATTAAATCGTGGTATTGAAAATGTCATCTATCTGGATGAAGAAGAGTAGTTAGCTCTAGGGAAACCTATAAAGTTATAAATTAATGATTACATAAATGGAGGATGCTAATATGGCAAAGATTTATTATCAGGAAGATTGTAACCTCTCTATGTTGGAAGGTAAAACAATCGCAGTTATCGGTTACGGTAGCCAGGGACATGCGCATGCATTAAATGCAAAGGAATCAGGCTGTCACGTTATTATCGGTCTTTATGAAGGCTCTAAGTCTTGGGACAAGGCGGTTAAACAGGGCTTCGAAGTTTACACTGCAGCAGAAGCTGCAAAGAAAGCTGATGTTATCATGATTCTTATCAATGATGAATTACAGGCTTCTATGTACAAGAAGGATATTGAACCGAACCTTGAAGAAGGTAACATGTTAATGTTCGCTCATGGTTTCAACATTCACTTTGGTCAGATCGTTCCTCCGAAGAACGTTGACGTTACCATGATTGCTCCTAAGGGACCCGGACATACTGTAAGAAGTGAGTATCAGGCTGGCAAGGGTGTTCCTTGTTTAGTAGCTGTTCATCAGGATGCTACCGGTAAGGCTTTAGATAAGGCACTTGCTTATGCACAGGCTATCGGTGGAGCAAGAGCAGGCGTTCTTGAAACCACCTTCAGAACCGAAACCGAAACCGACCTTTTCGGTGAGCAGGCAGTTCTTTGCGGTGGTGTTTGTGCACTTATGCAGGCTGGTTACGAAACACTTGTAGAAGCTGGTTATGACCCCAGAAACGCTTACTTTGAGTGTATCCATGAAATGAAGCTCATCGTTGACCTTATTTACCAGAGTGGTTTCGCAGGCATGAGATATTCTATCTCTAACACCGCTGAATACGGCGATTATATTACCGGACCTAAGATTATTACCGACGAAACCAAGAAGACCATGAAAAAGATTTTAAAGGACATCCAGGATGGTACTTTTGCTAAGGACTTCTTGCTTGATATGTCTGCAGCAGGTGGTCAGGCTCACTTCAAGGCAATGAAGAAGCTTGCAGCTGAGCATCCTTCAGAGGTTGTTGGTGAAGAAATCCGTAAGCTTTACAGCTGGAATAACGAAGAAGATAAGTTTATTAACAACTAATTGAAACTAAATAAAATTAAACAAAGAGACGTCGAAAGGCGTCTCTTTTTGGAATAATGGACACGAGTAAATAATTATGAGTAAAGAATATTTTAGAGTTAGTCATATTCAAAAGAAAATTGATAATAACATAAATAGAATGTTTTATATGAAATTACTTTCTATTATTTTTGTCGCATTAATTCCCATTTCCATGATTGCCTCTCGTCTGCTGGGACTTGAACCGACACAAAAAAATGTTCTTTGGATTTTATCTCTTCTTGTAATTCTTTTTATGTTCTTTTCCAGTGTATATCTCACCAAAAAGAACAAAGAATATGAATTTGAATTATATTATTTAGAACTGGAATACCTGGAACGAAAAAAGAGAATAGCTCAGATTCGAAATGAACCGCTCTCAGACTATGTCCAAAATCATGATGTTAAAATACCAAACGAAGAGGCTACTTTTCCTATCTTATTTTATGGTATTCTATTAATTATTGATATTTTAGCCAAATTCTTGATATTTGATGTGATATAGCAATGGAGGTGCAATCTATGAAATTTATTTATACTACGGATTTGCTTAATTACATGGAGAAAAAAAGCAAGAAAAACATCATTGTAGAGGTTATTACTTGTAATGCAGATATTGATGTAACAGAGTTGCATGTTTTTCTTGCAGATGATAAAACCTCGAATTTTTATAAATCTCAAAAGAAGTATAAAGGCATAGAGACAGAAGTGGGAGAAGTACTTTTGCCACCTTATCGCTTAGAGTATGAAGAGGAAATACTATTTGATTTAAAGAAAGTATTATGTTTCAAAATTTTGAAGTATGAAGGTATCAGATTATAATAAATAAATTTGATAAATTAATATGTTTCATGCAAAGGAGGAAAGTGATATGTTACTAGTTGGTGTAAAAGATGAAAATGCATGGCTGATTTCCAGATGGAATTTAACTTATCGGGTAGGATGGAATCATATTTGCAAGGCTGTACATTCTGTCTATGATTATTATAAAGGTTTAGAGATTTTAATTGATAATAAGCTTACGGAAATAACAAATAAAGATGAATTATTAAATATTGGCGAGGCAAGAACATTGACATTTAGAGGTAATTCTACAATTATTGGAGTGCCAATTATGATAACATTTTATAATCAGACGAACGTTGTTGATATTAATGTTGCCGCTGCAACGGATGAATTCAAAAATGTCACTTATGAAAGCTTAAACAAATCCCTTTGCCAATATTTGGATAGTTTGGAACTTGCAATGTACCGATAAATATTAACAATAAAAGAGGTGTATTATGGCATTTATAGGATTATTATTCGTTATGGCACTTTTATTTGTAGTACTTATGTGCATAGCTGTTTTCCCAATTATTATCGGAACCCATTTAATTCATCATACAGAAAAGAAAAAGTTAGGAACCTTCCTTCGTATTTTAGGGTACATATTATTGATTCCGATTACAGCAGTGATTATGTTTTTTGTAATTGGCATGTTAATTAGCTAAGGAGACATTATGGCAAAAGTATTCATGATGTGTGGAAAGATCTGCGTTGGAAAAAGCACATACGCAGATAAATTAAGAACGGAACATAAGGCAATTGTTTTATCAGTGGATGAAATAACACTTGCTTTATTCGGACAAAACTCCGGAGAAAATCACGATATTTATGTAGAATGCTTGGAAACTTATTTATTTAAGAAGTCACTGGAGATTATTGAAACCGGTATAAATGTAATCCTTGATTGGGGATTCTGGATGAAAGAAGAACGTGATTATGCCAAATCCTTTTATAAATCAAGAAACATATCTTCCGAATTTCATTACATTGATATTGATGAAGAGGAATGGAGAAAACGTATCAACAAAAGAAATGCTTCTATACTTGCCGAAAACGCAGATGCTTATTATGTTGATGATGGATTGGCACAGAAGTGTAATGAGTATTTTCAGGTACCCGAAACGGACGAAATAGATGTATGGATTAAGGGGGGAAGGTAAAACCTACACCCCTTTTAAAAACTTCTGTAATGCAGGATTCGCCTGACCTCTATAAGTATAGGCAAATCCTATTTTACGTTCAGGAACCGGCTCTTCAATAACAAATTCTAACAATTCCCCTTTTCCAAATTCATTCTCAACAAATTCTTTGATGACGCAGGCTGTGCCAAGTCCAATCTTTGCAAAATCAATGAGCAAATCCATGGTAGATACTTCAATTTGATTTTCCAGAGAAATGTCCTTTTTTTGCAAGTATTTATCTACGTATTGACGTGTTACATTATTCTTATTTAAAAGCAGGAAAGTAGCGACAGACATTAATTCTCCTTCGGTTAAATCTGCCAGACTATTTTTATTATACACAATCGAAGCACGTTCAGCCAGCTTTTCCAAATATTCAGGACTTGCCACGAAAACATCATGAATTATCTGAATAGGATAAAAGTTCAAGCTTCCCAAACGATCTGATTCTCCAACCAAACCAATATCCAAGGTACCATTTTCCAGTGCAGATAAGGTTTCATAGGTTGACTGACAGGAAATTGACACCTTTACATTCGGATTTTCTGCAATAAAGTTTTTTAAATAGGGCATAAGGACATACTTACATAATGTAGTACTCACTCCGATAGAAATACTACCAACACCCAAAGCATTATTCTGAAGAATCTGTTCCTCACCATGTTTAATAGCTTGGAAGGCTGTATCTAACTGTTGGTATAAAATTTGCCCACTCTCTGTCAAAATAACACCCTTGGAGGTTCGTTGCAGAAGAGGAGTAGGAAAATTTTCTTCTAATTTTGAAATGGATTTACTCACAGCCGGCTGGCTTATATAAAGTTTTTTGGCAGCCGCGGAGATATTTCCGCATTGGGCCACCGTGTAGAAGATATGATATAAATTTAGTGAGTTCATGTTTTCCCTTTCATTTTTGTTAACTATGTTGTTATTATATATAAGTGCATATTATCATAACCTAAAGTTATAATCAACATAATAAATATGTATTTGAAGAATATCCAAATATATGATAAGATACACTTCAGAAGGTGCTTCAAATTTTAAAAACAAGCATCAATGAGATACATGGAGGAAATTATCATGGGAATGACAATGACGCAAAAGATTTTAGCTGCAGCGGCAGGTCTTGAGAAAGTAGAAGCAGGACAGCTGATTGAGGCTAATTTAAGTCTGGTACTGGGAAATGATATTACCAGTCCGGTAGCGATAAAGGAAATGGACAAAATGAAGGTGGAAGGTGTATTTGACAAGGATAAAATCGCTCTGGTACCGGACCATTTCGTACCTAACAAAGATATAAAATCTGCCGAACACTGCAAGTGCGTAAGAGAATTTGCCAGAAAGAATGATATTACGAATTACTTTGAAGTAGGAGAGATGGGTATTGAGCATGCACTCCTCCCCGAAAAAGGCCTAACCGTTGCCGGAGATGTAATTATCGGTGCTGACTCACATACATGTACATATGGTGCTTTAGGTGCTTTTTCTACCGGTGTTGGTAGTACCGATATGGCAGCCGGAATGGCTACCGGTAAGGCTTGGTTTAAAGTGCCTTCAGCCATTAAATTTAACATTGTAGGTAAGATGGATAAATGGGTAAGCGGCAAGGATGTTATTCTGCATATTATTGGCATGATTGGTGTAGACGGTGCCCTTTACAAATCCATGGAGTTCGTAGGCGAGGGCATTAAGAACCTTTCTATGGACGATAGATTTACCATTGCAAATATGGCTATCGAAGCCGGCGGAAAAAACGGTATTTTCCCTGTAGACGACTTGGCTATCGAATATATGAAGGAACACAGCAACCGTCCTTACACCATTTATGAAGCAGATGAAGATGCTGTTTATGACGAAGAGTACACTATCGATTTAAGCACCTTACGTCCTACCATTGCATTCCCTCATTTACCGGAAAATACACATACCATCGACGATATCAAAGAAGATATCGTAATTGATCAGGTAGTTATCGGTTCTTGTACCAATGGTCGTATCGATGACCTTAGAATTGCTGCTAAAGTGTTGGAAGGACAGCATGTAAAGAAGGGTATGCGTTGTATTATCATTCCAGCCACACAGAAAATTTATATGCAGGCTATGGAAGAGGGCTTACTTAAGACCTTTATTGAAGCAGGTGCAGTGGTAAGTACTCCTACCTGCGGCCCTTGTTTAGGTGGTTATATGGGTATTCTTGCTGAAAAAGAAAGATGTGTTTCTACCACCAATCGAAACTTCGTAGGTCGTATGGGACATATAACCAGTGAAATTTACCTCGCAAGTCCTGCAGTTGCAGCAGCAAGTGCAATTACCGGTAAAATTTCCAGCCCGTATCAGTTAGGTATGTAAGGAGGAATAAACAATGCAAGCTAAAGGAACAGTTTTTAAATACGGTGACAATGTAGATACTGACGTAATCATTCCTGCAAGATATTTGAACAGCTCAGATCCTGCAGAACTGGCTACACACTGTATGGAAGATATTGATAAAGATTTCGTAAAGAATGTGAAGAAAGGTGACATTATCGTAGCTACCAAAAACTTCGGTTGTGGTTCTTCCAGAGAACATGCACCTATCGCTATTAAAGCTGCCGGTGTCAGCTGTGTTATTGCAGAAACTTTTGCAAGAATTTTCTATCGCAATGCAATTAATATCGGACTTCCCATTATTGAATGTGCAGAGGCAAGCAAGGGAATTGATGCAGGGGACGAGGTTGAAATCGACTTTAATACCGGTATGATTTATAACCGTACCAAGGGTACTGAATTCAAAGGTCAGGCCTTCCCGGAATTCATGCAAAAAATTATTGCAGCGGAAGGTTTAATCAATTACATTAACAATAAATAAGTAAAAAAAGTAGAAACGCTTTAAAATAAACGTTTCTACTTTTTCTTTTTCATACTTTAAAGTCAAAAGAAGATGTTGCCGTTTCCGGCATAAACAAAGTAGCAATTTTATCATCATGGGGGAAAATCATTTCCATATAGAGATTTCCAAGAAGTTCTTTTACTTCTTCAGCTGTCACGCCGGTCTGAGGCAACTCATTTTGTTCTAAATTATTAAGGTTTTTCAGTATTTCACGTATTTTATCATAATCTGCCGCTACAGGTTCAAAGGACACTTTGCTTTGTTGTTCCCTATCCTTTTCAGATGCATTATTCTTCGCATTTTCATTCTCAGGTTCCATAATGTTTTTAGCATTAGGGAAATTATATACTACATTTTTGCAGGTTTTCTCAAAACATTCCGGAGAGTATATTGCCAAATACTGCAAATCGTCCATGGTAATACAGCGTTTATTATGAATTTTCAGGTAAATGTTTATCAGACGCGGGTCTTTTTCCATAACGATTCCTCCTTTTGTTTTATTTTTATATCTACTATATATTTCGGCAAAAATGAATCCGTCAAACAGTAGTATTAAAAAATATTGTTTTTTTAAAAAGAAGTAGTATACTAATATGTGGCAAAAGGAAAAGGGTGATATTTATGAAAGAAGAAACCAAAAAAATAAATATGAAATAGATATGTGTTCCGGTCCGCTGTTTAGTAAAATAGTTTTATTTTCTATTCCGCTTATGTTATCCGGAATGTTACAGCTTTTATTTAATGCTGCAGATATTGTAGTAGTAGGACGATTTGCTGGAAATGAAGCCTTGGCCGCGGTTGGCTCTACAAGTTCACTTACGAATCTCCTGGTCAACGTATTCATGGGGCTTTCCGTAGGTGCTAATGTACTGGTAGCCAGATATTATGGGGCAGGACAGAAAAAAGAGCTGGACGAAATGATTCATACCGCCATAGCAACATCCATAGTCGCGGGTATTTTTTTAGTGTTTTTAGGATTCTTCCTTGCCAGACCTGCTTTAGCCATGATGGGTACCCCTGAAGATGTTATTGACCATTCCGTACTATATATGCGTATATATTTCGCCGGAATGCCTGTAATGATGTTATATAACTTTGGCAGCGCCGTTTTACGTGCTATTGGCGACACCAAGAGACCTTTATATTACTTACTCTTCGCAGGTGTAGTAAATGTAGTATTAAACTTAATTTTTGTAATATGCTTTCATATGGGTGTAGCAGGTGTTGCGTTGGCAACCGTTATTTCACAGGCAATTTCTGCCATATTGGTGATTCGTTGTCTGATATTAAATGACGGAAGCGTTAAACTGGACATAAAAAAATTGCGTATTGTACCGGACAAGCTGTTACGTATGATACGTATTGGTGTACCGGCCGGTTTACAGGGAGCAATGTTTTCCATCTCCAATGTTTTAATTCAGTCCTCCGTAAATTCCTTCGGCTCTATTGCAATGGCCGGCAATACCGCAGCCCAGAATATAGAAGGCTTTGCTTACACAGCCATGAACGCTTTACATCAGGGTGCAGTAAGCTTCTCCGGGCAAAATTACGGAGCCCATAAGTTTAAACGTATTGCCAAAACAGCATTCATTTGCGAAGGAATGGTAGTTGTTGTGGGTATTATAATGAGCGGATTAATTTTGCTATTAAGATATCCTTTACTGGGATTGTATTCTACGGATGCGGAAGTGATTCAATTCGGTATCAATCGTTTATTAATTATATGTACCACCTATTTTCTTTGTGGCATGATGGATGTAATGGTGGGCATTTTACGTGGAATGGGGTATGCCATTGCACCAATGATCGTTTCATTAACCGGTGTATGCGCTTTACGTGTTGTGTGGATTTATACAATATTTGCAGAATATCGTACATTACAGGTATTATATATTTCTTACCCGGTTACATGGACGGTTACATTCCTAATTCAGCTGCTGATTTTTATTATTGCATATAAACGTCTGCAAAAATACGAAACAGAAATATAATCCTCGTACAAACATATGTTCTTGCTTTTAAATATAATCTATGCTATAATGTTAAAAGTGGATTCTAGATTAGATATATCTGAAATGAAGGAGCAGACATGTACGCATATTTAAATGGTATCTTAGCAGATGTGGAAGAAGATAATTGTATTATAGATGTAAATGACATTGGATATAATGTGCAGATATCCGGACAAACCTTAGGTCGGCTACCGGGCATTGGTGAGAGAGTGAAATTATATACATATACAAGCGTCAGAGAGGATGCTTTACAGCTATATGGTTTTTTATCCAAAGCTGATTTACAAATGTTTAAAAAATGTATTACTGTAAGCGGAATCGGTCCGAAAGGCGCTCTGGGCTTATTATCCGCTATGAGTGCAGATGATTTACGCTTTGCCATTATATCTCAAGATGTAAAAGCTATTTCTAAAGCTCCCGGTATCGGTAAGCGTACTGCAGAAAGATTAATCCTTGAGCTGAAAGATAAACTTTCTATTGACGATGCTATGATAGAACGTGAGATAAGTGCTTATTCAGGCGAAACAGTAGTAATAGATGATGCACAGAAGAAAGAAGCCGTAGAAGCTTTGGTGGCTTTAGGATATGGACAGACCGAAAGTTTGAAGGCTGTCAATGCAGTGGAAAATGCTGCCGAATTAGATTCCGGCGCATTGTTAAAAGCAGCTCTTAAGAAATTATTTTAAGGAGTAATTTATGGCACGCAGAATGATTGAGACCAATATTACAGAAGAGGATGTTAAAATCGAAGGTTCTTTACGTCCTCAGACTTTAGATGACTATATTGGTCAATCTAAGGTAAAGGAAAATCTTAAAATATATATTGAAGCTGCCAAGCAACGTGGAGACGCATTGGATCATGTACTTTTTTATGGGCCACCCGGTCTTGGAAAAACTACCCTTGTCGGAATTATCGCCAACGAAATGGGCGTAAATCTTAAGGTAACCAGCGGACCTGCTATCGAGAAACCCGGAGAAATGGCCGCTATTCTGAATAATTTAGAAGAGGGCGATTTACTTTTTGTGGATGAAATACATCGTCTGAATCGCCAGGTAGAAGAAGTACTTTATCCTGCTATGGAAGATTATTGTATAGATATTATGATAGGAAAGGGCGCTTCCGCCCGTTCAGTTCGGCTGGATTTACCGAAGTTTACATTAGTCGGAGCTACCACGCGTGTAGGCATGTTAACCGCTCCTTTACGTGACCGTTTTGGCATGATTCACCATCTCGAATTTTATACTGTAGACGAGCTTCGCAAAATCATTGAACATTCTGCACGTATTTTAAATGTTGAGATTGATTCTAAAGGTGCTATGGAGCTTGCCAGAAGAAGCCGTGGTACACCGCGTCTAGCCAATCGAATCCTTAAACGTGTGCGTGATTTTGCGCAAGTTAAATATGATGGAGTAATCACGGAAGAAGTAGCTCAGATTGCACTTGACTTAATGGATGTAGATAAAATGGGCCTAGACCATATTGACCGCAATATTTTACTGACTATGATTCAGAAATTTAACGGTGGTCCTGTCGGACTGGATACTTTAGCAGCTGCAATTGGTGAAGATGCCGGTACCATAGAAGATGTTTATGAGCCTTATTTAATTAAAAATGGTTTCTTAAATCGTACTCCCAGAGGTCGTATGGTTACAGATTTTGCTTACAAGCATCTTGGGCTTTTTATTCATGAATAAAAATATGCAGAAAAACTCAATATCCGCAAAGAAGTACTTGCCACATAAGTATATGTGATATATAATATATGTTGTAGATTTTTTACAAATAGATAGCATATTTTGTGATATAAGATGGATAAAGGGGTGGCGATATGTCTGCAAAAACAGATACAGAAGTAATAATTGGCGGAAAAGTATTTACACTTAGTGGTTACGAAAGCGAAGAATACTTACAGAAAGTAGCTTCCTACTTGAACAACAAGTATAATGAATACAATAAACTGGATGGTTTTAAGAGACAACCTCTGGATACCCAAAATATTTTGTTGCAGTTAAATATTGCCGATGACTTATTTAAAGCCAAAAAGCAAATTTCTTTGTTAGAGGATGAATTGCAACGTAAAGAAAAAGAATTGTATGATTTAAAACATGAACTTGTTTCTGCACAAATGAAGCTTGAAAAATATCAATAATCAGTGAAGCTGCCGATTTGGCAGCTTTTCCTATGAAACAGCGTTTTACGAGGAATGTTAAATGAAAGAATATCAGGTCGAATTACTGGCACCTGCCGGCAATATGGAAGCATTTCTGGGTGCCATACATGCAGGTGCAGATGCAGTATATCTGAGCGGAAATAAATATGGTGCCCGCGCTTATGCGGATAATTTTACTACAGAGGATTTAATCTTCTGTATTCGTTATGCACATATTTGGGGACGTAAACTTTATTTAACCGTAAATACACTTCTCAAAGATAGCGAAATCCAAGACTTAAAAGAATATATTCAACCTTTATATGAAGCCGGTTTAGATGCATGTATTGTACAGGATTATGGTGTCTTCCAATTTTTAAAAAGAAATTTCCCTCAAATGGAGTTACATGCCAGTACGCAAATGACCATTACCGGTGCAAACGGAGCTAGTTTACTGAAAGACTTAGGTGCATCCCGTATTGTTCCGGCAAGAGAATTAAGCCTGGAAGAAATAAAAGTTATGAAAGAAGAGACCGGTCTGGAAATGGAAACCTTTGTTCATGGAGCAATGTGTTATTGTTATTCCGGTCAATGTCTTTTCAGTAGTATATTAGGCGGCAGAAGCGGTAACAGAGGACGCTGCGCCCAACCTTGCCGGTTACCTTATCAGGTGTCTTTACCGAACGACCTTGCAACAAAAAATAAACACAAAACCCAAAAAGAATATTATCCTCTAAGTCTAAAGGATATGTGTACCTTGGAACATATCGAAGCACTTATGGATGCAGGGATAGATTCCTTTAAAATCGAAGGAAGAATGAAAAAAGCAGAATATGCTGCCGGTGTAACTGCTATATATCGTAAATACATCGATTTAAAAAAGGCGAATCCTACGAAATCCTTAAAGTTTCAAAAGGAAGATTTAGAAAATCTGGCCAAATTATATATTAGAAGCGAGCGACAGGACGGTTATTATTTTAAACAAAATGGCGCCGACATGATTACTTTAACAAATCCTGCATATAGCGGCAGTGATGATGCTTTATTGAGCTGTATTCGTTCAAAATACATTGAACAGCGCCCTAAGCTTTCTGTCTCCATATTTGCCGCCTTTATGGCCGGAGAACGCGCTTCTGTAACCTGTATATACAAGAATCTTTCTGTCACAATAGAAGGCGGAGTAGTTGCTACAGCTCAGAACATGCCACTTTCCGAAGAAAGCATCAAAAAACAACTGTTAAAACTAGGTGATACCTGTTTTGAAGTTGAGGATATTAACATATATACGGACAATCTGTCTTTTTGTCCTGTAAAAGAATTAAATGACCTTAGGAGACAAGTTGTAAAAAAACTGGAAGATGAAATAATTATAAGTCATGGTTTATGCAGCAGTCGCATAGAAGCAGTATCCACAAGGCATACCACTTCCGTAGAACCGCTAAATAATACCAGGTCGTCCGAAAAACCAACTAACGGCTGGACCATAGGCTGTACTACAAAAGAGCAGTTGATGGCACTTGAAAGCTTAAAAGATGACAATACATCCTTTCTACTTTTAAGTATATACCTGGAAAGTGAATTGTTGCTTCAGGCAATGAAAGAAAATGAAGAAGGAGAGTACCTTTCTCTTATACAGGATATAAAAAGTCATCACAATCACATGGAGTTTTATATTTCATTACCTTATGTGATGAGAAAAAAAGAAGAAGGAAAGCTCAAACAGTTGATTCAAATTGTTCAATGTGATGCTTTTCATTCTTTGGTAACCGGATTTTTAGCAAGAAATACAGAAGAATATGTCTTCTTAAAAAATCAAGGATACTCAGGAAAAATAAAAACTGACAGCAGTATTTATATTTGGAACAAAGAATCTTTAGATTTTTGGAGTGAACGTGTAGACGGAGTTCATTGTCCCTTAGAACTAAACAAAAAAGAGTGGACGAGTTTATTCTGTCATTCTTCCTTTGAAAAGCTTATTTACGGCCGTATACCTATGATGACTACCGCAAATTGTGTTATAAAGACCACTGCAGGATGTTTATTCGACGATCATTCACACCTTGCTTTTCTTACGGATCGTTATAATAAAAAATTTCCGGTACGGACTGTATGTACCTATTGCCACAATATTGTATATAACAGCGTACCTTTATCTCTTCATAAAGAGATTTCAAATTCTTTACATGAATATGATAAAAAGCTTCAATTTACTGTAGAAAGTCAAAAGGAAACCACGGAAATTCTTAATTTTTTCAAAAAGATTGCCGCAGGACAGTTGACCGAACCACCCTTTAAGGACTATACTACAGGACATGAGAAGCGTGGAGTATTGTAGCCACACAAATCAGAAAGAGGATTTATTATGGAAAATTTCCTGACACGCGAAATGCTGGAATTTCTTGTAATGATGTCAAATTACCTGATTTTACTATGTATGGGTTTTTACACATTGGATTGTTTCTTTGTATTTCGTTATAGAGATGACTCAGAAGGCGGATTTTTATATCTCAGACAAAATTTTTGGTTGTTTGTTATACAATTAATCAGTTTCTTTGATTTGGCATATGTAAGTAAAGAGTATACCTATATTTTCTTATATATGGCACTACAAATATTCTTCTTTATTGTATTATCAATCACACCACTGATTTATCGAAAAGTAAACCGTCTATTATTAACTAATATGTGCATGCTTTTGGGAATTGGTATGGTTACTATTTCCCGACTGGATTTGGATAAGGCAATACGACAGTTTGAAATTATTGCATTATGCTATGTTCTGTGCATGTTCATACCTATTATTATTTACAAAACAAATTTTCTCCCCAAATTAACTTGGGGATATGCTGTGGCAGGAGCTGTTTTATTAGGTGCCGTATGGCTATTCAGTGAATCCATATACGGTTCCAAATTAAGCTTTACCATAGAAGGTTTTTCTTTTCAGCCTTCTGAAATTGTAAAAATTCTTTTTATTTTATTTATGGCCGGAGCACTGTCACAGTGCACATCCTTTAAAAGAATTATAATAACAAGTTTAATTGCAGCAGCTCATGTATTAATACTTGTTCTTTCTACTGATTTAGGTAGTGCATTAATCTTTTTTGTAGCGTACCTTGCAGTTATTTTTGTAGCGAGCAAAAATTATATATATTTATTATTAGGACTTGGCGGCGGATGCGGCGCTGCAGTTCTTGCCTATCATCTGTTTGCTCATGTCCGCACACGAGTATTGGCATGGCAGGATCCTTGGACATATATTGATGATCAGGGATATCAGATTACCCAGTCATTATTTGCCATCGGAAGCGGTAGCTGGTTCGGCTTAGGATTATATAAGGGTAATCCGGATGATATACCTTTTGTAGAAGATGACTTTATTTATTCTTCCATATGCGAAGAAATGGGTACTATCTTCGGCATTCTGCTTGTATTAATTATATTAAGCTGTTTCATAATGATAGTGAAGATATCACTAAAAACACACCAACCCTTTTACCGTTTGACAGCCTTTGGTTTTTCCATTGTGTATATTTTTCAGGTGTTTTTGACCATTGGTGGTGGTATTAAATTTATTCCGCTAACCGGTGTTACATTACCTTTTATCAGTTATGGCGGCAGCTCCGTGGCTACAATGATGATTATGTTCTTTATTTTGCATGGTATCAATATAATTGCCGACAAAGAACAAAAGCCGCAACCGGAAACGGTTAGTTCACAGCCTGATACCGATGTGGATAATGATTTTTCGATAGACCTGGATAATATTTTGGATTTGGACGCCGAAGAGGAAAGTTATGAAAGAGAAGAGAGTTATGAAGAAGAAAGATAATGCTCGTGAAATATTGAGTGTTATGATATTCTTTGTGGTTGTTTTTTTATCAATGATGGTTTATTTAGGTCACTTTGTTGCTACGAATGAGCAGGAATTGATAAATAACAGCTATAATTCCCGACAGGAATTGTTATTATCCCAGAATTACAGAGGTACTATTTATTCTGCGGATGGTCAGGCACTTGCCGAAACTATTTTTGATTCTGCCGGAAATGAATATCGTGACTATCCATACGATAATTTATTTTCACATGTGGTCGGATTTTCCACCAATGGACGTACCGGAGTGGAAGCCTTCAGTAATTATTATTTGATTAATTCAAATATTAGTATGGCCGATAAAGTGGCAAATACAACTGCCGGTGTAAAAAATCCCGGAAACAATGTATATACCTCTTTAGATGTAGATATTCAGGAAGCTGCGTATAAGGCTTTAGGTGTATATGATGGTGCCGTAGTTGTTACGGAAGTTTCTACCGGAAGGGTGCTTGCCATGGTCTCCAAGCCGGATTTCGATCCAAATCAAATTGTGGAAATGTGGGATTCTCTTCAAGAGGATACAGAGAGCAGTGTACTGTTAAATCGGGCAACTCAGGGATTATATCCTCCGGGTTCCACTTTTAAAATCATTACTGCCTTAGAATATATACGAGAAAACCCTGACACTTACAACAAATATTCATATGTATGTAATGGATCTTACAAAAACGGAAATGATAAGATTAAATGTTATCACGGAAGCGTTCACAACCGTGTAGACTTAACAAAATCTTTTGCCAAATCCTGTAATTCATCTTTTGCTAATATTGGCATGAGTTTGGATAAAGAAGAATTTAAGGACACCTTAGATTCCTTATTATTCCATCAGGACCTTCCATGGAACTTTTTGCATGCACAAAGTTCTACACCCGTAAACAAGGACCTTAGTGATTCAGAAATGCTACAGGTTTCCATTGGACAGGGAAAAGTCCAGATGACTCCTTTACATCTGAATTTAATTACCGCAGCCATCGCCAATGACGGTGTTCTGATGCGCCCTTATGTAGTAGACCGTATAGAAGATGCAAACGGCAACATGGTACGAAGCTACAAGCCTACAGAGTATGGCGCATTAATGACAGAAGAAGAAAGTGCTATTTTACAGGAATTAATGGTTGAAGTTGTGGAATCCGGTACCGGAACCCGTATTCAGGGATATGGCTATACCGTTGCCGGCAAAACCGGTTCAGCAGAATACAACAGTAATACTGACGATTCCCATGCATGGTTTACAGGCTTTGCACCGGTTGAAAATCCCGAGATTGCAGTTACTGTAATTATTGAAGGAGCAGGCTCCGGCGGTGATTATGCCGTTCCCATGGCACGTCGTGTATTTGATGCATATTTCGATTCTAAATCAGAAGAATAAAAATAGGGTTGCGTGAAATCCATTTTTAGCATATACTAGATTTTAGTCAATATGACACACCAAATCAGGAGGAATTGCAATGATTGAAGCAACAAGCTGTGGTGGTGTGGTAATTTTTCGTGGAAAGATTTTACTCTTGTATAAAAATTACAAGAATAAATACGAAGGCTGGGTTTTACCAAAAGGTACTGTAGAAGAAGGCGAAGAGTATAAAGATACTGCCTTACGTGAAGTTATGGAAGAATCCGGTGCGAAAGCGTCAATTATTAAATACATCGGTAAAAGCGAATATACCTTTACCGTTCCAGAGGACGTTGTAGAAAAAGATGTTCACTGGTATTTAATGATGGCAGACAGTTATTACAGCAAACCACAAAAGGAAGAATACTTTGTAGATTCCGGTTTTTACAAATATCACGAAGCGATTCATTTGTTGAAGTTTTCCAATGAAAAGCAGATTTTGGAAAAAGCCTATAATGAGTATCTGGAACTAAAAAAGAAAAATCTATGGGGTAATAAGAAGTATTTTTAAAAAGAAAAGTCTCCGGCATTGCCGGAGATTTTTTAAATTACCTTTTCTATTTTCAAATCAGGACGCGTCAATAAATCCAACATCTCGGACTTATCATTTCGCAATATAGGGCGGGAGAGTCTGGAATTATTCAAAATAAAGACTTCCCAAACACTTTCATCTGATAATTGCACATTTGTACCGATTTGTGCATCTGCAATACGTTTTAGAATCGGCATCAGTAACTGTACATCAAACTGAGCCATAGAGTCTTCAAAATATCCAATAATATTTAAAGGCGGAAAAGAATCTCTGTGCACACGGGGTGCAGCCATTGCCTCATAGGTATCTATAATACTTATATAGCGTGCATAGATATCAATTTCTTCAATTGTAAATCCATACGGATAACCGGAACCATCCACACGTTCATGATGAAGTACAACACTACGTTTGATATGATCATCAAAGGGAAGAGTACGCAACAACTTATAACCGGTAACGGTATGGGATTTAATTTGCTCATATTCCTGCTGTGTGAGCTTTCCCGGCTTCCATAACAAATCCGTTGGCAATTGCAGCTTACCGATGTCATAATAAAATGCACACAGAATCAATAAATTCTTTTCTTCCTCAGGAAGCAAAAGCCAGTCCGCAAAGGTTCCTGCAATTAAAGCAGAGTTAAAACAATGTGCGTACGTCATTTCATCTTCATCCGGAATACGATTATACAAATAATCAAATACAGCCTTATTGGACGGAATAGCTGATATAACGTTCTGATATAGCGCTAAAAGCTTCTTATCATCTATTTTCACACCTGTATTTAAGAAGGTGTTCATCATATCCTTATATCGATTAAGGTTGTCCGTATAAATAATTTCAAAAGCTTTAAAAGTAGTATCATAACGCATTCTTTCATAATGTGTCTGGGCAAAATCAATATCTTCTTTAATCGTCACACATAAAACTGAATATCGTTTCAACTTTTCTATAACCTGTGGCGTAACCTCTGTTCCCGCCTTATAGAGAACATTATTGTGAGAGTCCAGTACATCTTCTCCCAGAATATTACCATTTTGTAATGCCATTCTGGCTACAATTTTCATATTTTGTACCCTTCCTGAAAATATGTATTTATAAAAATAGTATCTATATAATCTTTATCTGTCAATGGATAATTTCATTTCTTTTTTTTCTACTTTGTGATATACTAACTATGTATTATTAAAATTTGCTCAAAGGGAACGTTATGAAGAAACTAATTTATCATCCTAAGCTGCATTTAGGCGAAAGCATGACCTATGGCGATATGGTTAAAATTAAAGCACAATTTAATATACAGCCTTCCAAGGTAGATATTTTTCTGATTACACGTTCCATGAATGTGAATGAGCAATTGGATATTTTTCATGCAAAATATCTTAATCAAAAATATTATGAAAATCATCCTGTGTATGTGTTTGGCATGGCCAAAACAAAAGAAGAGGCTATAGCCCTCATTGAAAAGCTTATGCAGGAATGTATTACCGCCAATGGTAATGCAGATTTATTAGCCTATTTGAAACCGGAGAAATAACATGTTAGCAATTATTTTAGGGATATTAAAGGTTATCGGCATTACGCTGTTAGTACTTTTAGGAATCATCCTTCTTATCCTGGCCCTTGTTTTATTTGTTCCGATTCGATATAAGGGCGACGGACAGCTTAATGATGTTGTTAAGGAAGTTCATTTAAGAGTCACCTGGCTTTTAAGGGCTGTGAGTGTACAAGTAAATTACAGTCACCCGGACAAACCGCAAACCATCATTAAGGTACTGGGCATTAATATTGACAAATTTAAAAAGCCTAAAAAGGAAGAGCCAAAGCAGGAAGAAACACCCAAACAGGAGAGCGGCGAACCGAAACCCAAAAAAGAAAAAAAGAAAAAAGAAAAGAAGCCCAGGTATGATATCAATACCGCTTTATTAAGCGATGACGAAGCCTCCGGCTCCAACCATACCGATTCTAGTGAAGAGAATCATACGGCATCTCAGGATTCAGCCGATACAGAAGAACCGGTATCTGAAAATATTCGACAAATGGTAGAACAGGCCCAGACCTTACAAAAAGAAACCTGGCGCGATAAATTGAAAACAATTGTAAATAAAATAACTTCCGTGTATAATAAGATAAAAGATATTTTCCTTAACATAAAATATTACATGGATATACTACAGGAAGAAGATACCAAAGCCATGATAAAAGTTACTTTAGATGCGCTTTTGGATATTCTAAAAAAATTACTTCCCAAGAAACTAATTGCACATATTCAATACGGTTTTGAAACTCCGGATAAAACCGGACAGATACTTGGCTTATACTGGATGTTCAAACCTGCACTGGGTAAGGATGTGGAAGTAGTTCCTAATTTTGAAGAAAAAATCCTTGAAGGAGATATCTACCTAAAAGGACGAATTACTGTATTTACCATACTTGTAAATGCACTTAAAGTTGTACTTGACAAACGTTTCAAACCTTTAATTAATAAATTCAAAAACGGAGGAAAATCGAATGGCAGAGAAGCTGAATAAATGTGACGGAATTGTAGAATCATTATTAAAAGGTATGGATACCGCATTATCTACCAAAACAGTAGTAGGGCAGCCCACTCAGGTAGGTGATATTATAATTGTTCCTTTAGTTGATGTAAGTTTTGGTTTTGGTGCAGGAAGTTCATCAAATGATACCAAGAATGCAGCTTCTGCAGGCGGTGGCTTAGGCGGTAAAATGACTCCCAATGCTGTACTTGTTATCAAAAACGGTACTGCAAAAATGGTAAGCGTAAAGAGCCCTGACAATATGGGCAAGTTAATTGATATGCTTCCGGAGCTTGTAGAGAAGTTTTCCAAGAAAAAAGATGATGAATTAACCAAGGAAGAAATTATTGATATTGCTTTTCCTGAAGAATAATTCATTATTTAAAAATATCTGCATATAATATACCAAAGCCCGAAAAGAGAATGTGCCATGAAAGATTCTATTCGCCATGTCATCGGATTCATTTCGTTTTTTATTGCTGTAGGTATGTTATTAATGCTTTTTGTATCAAGTAAATTTGGTGCAGTAATATTAATAGCAATATTACTTGTAATTGGTTATATATGTCTTATGTGTGACTAACAGGTAATTTGGATGGAGTTATATATGGACTGGGACTGGATGAAGGTCAAACAGGCACGGAGCTTGGAAGAATTAAAAAAAACTAAGCTCTGGCTTTTTCGCGAAAATATACGTGTACAAAACGAAAAGCAGGAACTTGACATGATGAAGGACAAGTTCTTTCAGGAAAAAACACGTTATCAAAAAGAAATGGATGCTTTAAATCAACGTATTACCGTTGAGCAAAAACGTATCCGCGACGAGAACACCTTCTTCGAAAAAAGAATGGAAATGTTGCAGGACGGCTTTCGTAAGCTGGAAGCTGACCGAAACCAATTGGATAGCGAAAAAGAACAGCTATTGCGCGAACGAGAACAAATAAAAAAAGAAACAGAGCAGCTGGAGCAGGAAAAAAAGCGTCTGAAGCAAAAATATAAGACAGATAAATCCTATAAGGGAGATATCTATGTTAATCCGGAAGATTATGTTAAATTATTATTCCGGAATGCCGAAACTGCAGTTGATTTAAAAAAGCGATATAAAGATCTTATGAAAATATTTCATCCGGACAACAATGGCGGAGATGAAGAAATGGTCCAATTGATTAATAAAGAGTTTAATAGAAGAAAAGAAGAGTAAAAGTAAAGCCTGTTCATTATGAACAGGCTTTTTAAGCAAACATTATGCTCTTTCAACAGCACCAGACTTTAAGCAGCTGGTACAAACATGCATCTTCTTAGCTCCACCGTTTACTTTACATTTAACACTTTTAACGTTAGACTTCCAAATAGCATTGCTTCTTCTATGGGAATGGCTTACGTTGTTACCAAAATGAACGCCTTTGCCACAAACATCACACTTTGCCATCTCTTGACACCTCCTCGACATATGGTCATACTAAAACAACAGTGATATCTTAACAGAAATTTTATATAAAATCAAGTAAAAAAAATGATTTTTTAAAATTTTTGTTTTTTTTATTCCCTTTTTGGATAAAAGATAGTATAATCAAGACATTATATAATAGGAGGTACTATGATGAAAGGTTCTTCTTTGAATACACATTTAGGTAATATAGTGATTGATAATGAAGTAATTGCTAAATATGCAGGTAGTATTGCTGTAGAATGTTTCGGTGTAGTAGGCATGGCCGGCGTTAGTGTTAAAGACGGATTGGTACATTTATTAAAGAAGGATAGTCTCACCAGAGGAATTAATGTTACTATCGAAAATCATAAGATTACTTTAGATTTTCATGTAATTGTTGCTTACGGAGTAAGTATTATTGCTGTAGCAGATAATTTGATCAGCACAGTAAAATACAAGGTAGAAGAATTTACCGGTATTGAAATTAATAAAATCAACATCTTTGTAGATGGTGTTAGAGTGATTGATTAAGGAGGAAGAAAGGTGGCTTCAAATACAATCGACGCTAAGTTACTCGCAAAGATGTTCTTAGCCGGCGCAAAAAACTTAGAATCCCACAAAGAGTGGATTAATGAATTAAATGTTTTCCCTGTACCGGACGGTGATACCGGTACTAATATGACCATGACCATTATGTCTGCAGCAAGAGAGGTGGCAGCACTTGGTGACAATTTTGAAATGCCAGCACTTTGTAAGGCCATTTCCAGCGGTTCCCTGCGTGGTGCACGTGGAAACTCAGGTGTTATTTTATCACAGCTCTTACGCGGATTTACCAAGGCAATTGCTGAACAGGATGAAATTAACATCTCTATTATGGTAAGCGCCTTAGAAAAGGCTGTAGAAACAGCATACAAGGCTGTTATGAAACCAAAAGAGGGTACCATTCTTACTGTTGCACGTGGTGGTGCAGAAAAGGCTGCAGAATTGTTTGAAGACGGTGAGGAAAATATGGAGAATTTCCTTTCCGCAGTTATTGAGCATGCAGAATATGTACTTAGCCAGACACCGGAAATGCTTCCTGTATTAAAACAGGCAGGCGTAGTAGATTCCGGCGGACAGGGTCTCATTCAGGTTTTAAAGGGTGCTTTTGATGCATATTTAGGTAAAGAAATAGACTACACCATTCAGGCAGCTGATACTAAGCCTGCCAGAAATGTACAGATGTCCGGAAGCTATAATGCTCAGGCTGAAATGGATATTAAATTCGGTTATTGTACAGAATTTATTATTATGCTGACCAAAACCTTTAATATTAAGCATGAAATGGATTTCAAGGCATATTTAGAGTCTATTGGCGATTCCATTGTTTGTGTTGCAGACGATGATGTTGTTAAAGTACATGTACACACTAACGATCCCGGTCTTGCTATTCAGAGAGCATTAAAATATGGTCAGTTATCTAATTTAAAAATTGACAACATGCGTCTGGAGCATCAGGAGAAGCTTTTCAAGATGTCTGAAAAAGAAGCTGAACAGGCGGCAGCCATTCCGGCAGAGCCTCCTAAGAAGTATGGCTTCCTTGCAGTTTCTGTAGGTGACGGTGTTAATGAAATCTTCAAGAGCTTAGGTGTGGATTACATTATCGAAGGTGGTCAGACCATGAACCCCTCCACAGCAGATATTTTAGATGCTGTAGATAAGGTAAATGCAGAAAATATTTATATTCTTCCTAACAACAAGAATATAATTTTAGCAGCAAATCAGGCCGCTGAGTTAATGACAGACAAGAATTTGTTGGTTATTCCGACCAAAACCATTCCGCAGGGTATTTCAGCAGTAATCAACTTTGTTCCTGAAGCAAGTGTTGAAGACAACGAAGCTGCAATGATGGACGCTATCGGTAATGTAAAAACCGGACAGGTTACTTATGCAGTACGTGATACCATGATTGATGATATGGAAATCAAGCAGGATGACTATATGGGTATCGGCGATAAGGGAATGCTGGCTGTTGGTCAGGACATGGCTACCGTAACCAAGGATATGATAGCAGCAATGGTAGATGACGAATCTGAATTAATCAGTATCTATTATGGCAGTGATGTGGAAGAAGCTGATGCAGAAACAATTGCTGTTCAGATTGAAGAAGCATACCCGGACTGCGATGTAGAATTACAGTTTGGCGGACAGCCTATTTACTACTATGTAGTTTCTGTAGAATAGTTTTATATTAATTTTGGAGGGAGGCAGGTTTGTCTCCCTTTTTGTTTAAGATTTGGAGGTTTTCTCATGGGTGACAGAACACCGATTCAGCAACTTAAAGGCATTGGCGAAAAAACTGCAAAATCATTCAGCAAATTACATATTGAAACCGTGGAAGATTTGTTGGAATATTACCCCAGAGATTATGAAACCTTCCATGACGCAGTTTCTATAGCAAATGCAGAAGTAGGCTCTGTAGAAGCTGTTTACGGTACGGTTGCAGGCATTCCTAATGTAAAGAAGATTCGTAACTTAACCATTATGAATGTAATCATCAAAGACAATAGCGGTGCTATGCAGTTAACCTTTTTTAACATGCCTTTTCTAAAAAATGTACTTCGAAACGGTAGTACTTTTATTTTTCGCGCTATGATACAGGCAAAGGGACCTGCTAAAATTATGGAGCAGCCCAAAATGTACAAATCCGAGGATTACAGAAGCCTCCTTCGCTGTATTCAGCCGAAATATTCCTTAACCAAAGGTATTACCAACCAAACCATACAAAAAGCTGTGAAACAGGCTCTTTCTACCCATCCGTTGCCTACAGAACATTATCCCGACAAATTCCTTAAGGAATATGAATTATTACCCTATAAAGAAGCCTTGCATAATATTCATTTCCCCCAAAATCGTGAACTTTTGTTACGGGCACGAAAGCGCATGGTATTTGATGAGTTCTTTGACTTTTTATATTATTTACGCCAGAACAAAGACTCTTCTGACCAGTTGCCCAATGAATATCAAATGATAGAAACAGCGGACACAGTCAGATTTTTAGAGGTATTACCCTATTCTTTAACAAAAGCACAGAAAAAGGTATGGGCAGAAATACGCAGTGATTTAAATTCTCCTTATTGTATGAATCGTTTAATTCAGGGAGATGTAGGCTCCGGTAAAACGATTATAGCAGTATTATCTTTGCTTATGTGTGTATCCAACGGATATCAGGGAGCTATGATGGCTCCAACTGAAGTTCTGGCTACCCAGCATTACGAAGATGTATGTGAATTTATAGAAAAGTATCATATAAACTTTACCCCGGTACTTTTAGTAGGTAGTATGACTGCCAAGGAAAAACGAATTGCCTATGAAAAAATTGAAAGTGGTGAAGCAAATTTAGTCATCGGAACCCATGCAGTTATTCAAGAAAAGGTTATATTTAAAAACCTTGCATTGGTAGTAACAGACGAACAACATCGTTTCGGTGTACGTCAACGTGAAATCTTAGCAAATAAAGGTCATAATCCCCATGTACTGGTTATGAGTGCTACACCTATACCACGAACCTTAGCCATTATTTTGTACGGAGATTTACAAATATCTGTGATTGATGAATTACCTGCGAATCGTTTGCCTATCAAGAACTGTGTAGTAAACACCTCTTTTCGACCGAAAGCCTATCAATTCATCGAAAAAGAAGTACGCGCCGGACGTCAGGCCTATGTGATTTGTCCTATGGTGGAAGAGGGCGAAATGGAGGATTTGGAAAATGTGGTAGAATACGCCGAAAAACTGCGTGCCGCATTACCTGCAGATATTCAGGTTGCCACTCTTCACGGAAAGATGCGCCCAGCGGACAAGAACCGTATTATGGAAGAGTTTGCCAACCATAATATTGATGTACTGGTATCGACCACCGTTATTGAAGTTGGTATTAATGTGCCTAATTCCACAGTAATGATGGTAGAAAACGCCGAACGCTTCGGTCTTGCACAGCTTCATCAGTTACGCGGACGAGTGGGACGTGGCGAACACCAGAGCTATTGTATATTCGTAAGCACTCAGGATAATAAAGAAACCATGGAACGTCTGGACATCCTAAATAAGTCAAACGACGGCTTCTTTATTGCGTCAGAAGACATGAAACTTAGAGGCCCCGGCGATTTATTCGGAATTCGTCAAAGTGGTGAATTTGCATTCCGCATCGGTGATATTTACACGGATGCTAATGTGCTGAAAGCAGCATCGGAGGCAGTGAATAAGATTGATGCAGGATACTTAAGTGACGAGGAGCTCGCACATATTGTGAGTCATATGAAGCAGAAGAGCAATGGTAAAGTAGATTTTAGGACGATTTAAATAATAAAAAACATTGAAGTCCGCAGAAAGGCAAGATAGTATGAAGCAAAAGAAAAAGGGATTAGCTATTTTTTTAATTATATGGGGAACCATTGCTACGCTAATTGGTGCATTGTTTGTAATTCTTTCGTTAATCATGATTTTAGATGGAAATGACTTAATATCCACATCTATTGTAGTATTGATTTTTGTATTAATTACGTATATTGCAGGAATTTTACCCTTCATCAAAGGAATTCATATTTTACAAGGAAAGGAAAAAAAGAAGCATAGTACACCAGAACAAACAACTCAATCAATGCAAGCAGAAGAGAAACAACCTGTTATACAACAATCTATACAACCCGCTTATATAGAAACGAAAGAAGAGAAGCAAATTCTATGCAGGGACGAGCAGTTTGATAAAGGTGACTGGCCGTTTGTAAAAGCATTATTAAAAATTATTATATATGTAACGCTTCCTGTTATTTTTATGATAGTAGGATATATTTACATCACGAAAAATGCCGGCGGTATAATTGTTGCAAATACCTGGCAGGCATGGGCAAGTATGTTAATTACGGTTGGCGGTTCCTTTTTGATTATATTCAGCTTGCTTATTTGGGCAAAATATAACGCTTTAGGCAATAAATTTTATTATTTTATCATACACGAAGAGGAAGGCGTATCTGTTGCCCGATTGGACACCGGAAAATTGGGTACCTATGTGGCAAAACAGGCAAAAGCCCTTGAAAAGTTCAAAGCCACACCCTCGCCATTGTACTTTCTGCTTTTTCTACTGTGCAGCAAAAGACGCGCAGATGCCTACCGACTTGCATGGATGCAAATGTATTTTAAGGTCAACCAAAAGCATAAATTTATTGAAAAATTACTGTTGAGCAGCTCATATGAGAATTACTCAGACAAAATTGTAGCAGTTCATAAAATTAAATATTTTTCAAAAGGATGCGAAGTATGGTACGCCATTATGATAAACGGTGTACAACAGGATAGAAAACAATACATTTATCGCGAAACCACAAACTATGAAATACTCTTGGCTAAATTAAAAGAAATGTGCACTAATACCAGAACCGGATATGAATTGTCAGCCGAACAGGTAAAGAAAGTACGCAAAAACATTTACAGAAGAGTGGCCATTGCTTCACTTTCTGCAATTATAAGCTTAATCATATTAGCTTGTTCTTACAGCTTATATCTGGACGCTTCCTATACAGCTGAGGAAATGGCACAATCCGGAGCGGTTGTTTTAAGCTTTTTTGAAGGTCGAATTGCTTTTCGTAGTTATCACAGAGTTGTAAACATTATCTATTATGTGGCTATAGTTATTGGCGGCATACTATTGAAATTATTATCCGATGCAATCAGAGTACACATATTTACCTACGTATATGCAGAAGTTGTAGAATATTATGAAGCAAAAGGGGTTCATTTAAAACGACTTTTAGGAGATTATCAATATTTTGCAAAAGTCCGATATAACGGTATAACTTTTAAGGTCGGAATGTCAAAGGAAACATGGGAGAAGAAGAAACCCGGAAACATTTGGCTGGTTTTAAGGAAAAAGACTCCATACTGTCTGATACATCATATTTAATTTTTGCAACCTTTTTTCTTGTATCTTAGTGTTATAAGTGAAAAAGCAATAAAAGCACAGTATAATTATTATACGTGCTATGAGGAGGAAGGTTTTCATGATACATAAAAAACATACTACTTTCGTTTGGATGATTTTATTTCTCTGTATATGTCTGACGGGATGTATGCGTGACGAGGAAAATGAACAGGATGCTACAGAATGGCGTGAGCAGGCGGAAGAACTTGCAGTTACCTATATCGAAGAAAAATATGGTTTTACACCGGAAGTAGTTGACAGCAAATCAAACAATAACGATAGTGTAGTACCGCCAAGCAAGTATATTCCCGAAACCGTCGTTACATTAGAATACGAGGACGAAACTTTTATTGTAGTTGCAGATGGTAGTAAATCTACAACAGAAAAGGTTATAGATAATTATCAGGCAGAAGAAATCCGTAATACATTTCAGGAATATTTAAACGAGTATTTTCAGATTCCGATTTACGATGTTTATATAGAAGCCGGCCGCAGCGTTACCATCCCCGGGAGAGATTTTAATATGCAGTACAATTTCTTCCACGAGTATTACGATGGTACAAATTTGGAAGAACTCTTAACCCAGCATGCCTTAAGAGCATATGTGAAAATAGCAGATGATGTAAACTTGGATGATTTCACATTACTCACAGAAGATTCCATAGTATATCATTCCAAAACAGAACTGCTTATTACCACACATAAAAACGAAACTGCTGCAGACAATTGTTCCTTAGGGACTTATTTTGATAAAACAATCTATACACAGGCTATGTATATTTGTGATGCCATGGATATACGAAAGGGCGAAATTACTGAATACGAATTGTCCATTGGACAATACGGTGATATTTATTATTCTGTTCCCGGAGTGGATGTTTCAGAATATACCATTGTGATAGATGAGGATGATGTATCTATTTCTGCATGGGAACATTCCTCTTACAGTTATGAAAAAACCGGAGATACTGCTTATTTCATAACTGGTACTTTTACGAAATCATCACAAAAATTATATATTTATTATCCACAGGAACTTTTACCGGACAAACCGGACGGTGCAACAGGATATCGAATGGGTGTATCCTATTTAGAAACCCAGTATAACAATAACAGATCCGAACGTCACGAAGGCACTGAAATCGGCGAATATCAGGTTTATGATATTGACTTGAAAAATAGAGATAACCTTTCTTTTAGACTACTCTTTGAAACAGAACAATAAATACATGGAGGAAATGCAAAATGATTTTAGGAATAAATCAAGTGGTATCATCAGGCATCAATAAATTTGAAATCAAAAGAGATAATCAGGTGATTTATCGAGCCGAAACACCTTGGAAGCCCATACATTTAAAAGAATTCCAATTAATGGATCCAAGCGGAGAAATCATATATACTACAAAGTATGCAACAGTTCAGAACATGGTCTCTCAATTCATGCCATATAAATATTTATTTACCGGCGAACAGGAATTTGAGCGTTATGGTATTGTAGATACTAACGGTGACGAAGTAGGAGCTTTTTTCGTAGAAAAGAACGGCTTGCTGGATGCCAAGATTTGTATTGAATATTTAGGAAAACTTATCATCGGCTATAAGCGCAGTCTCGGAACCATGGAATATGTAACCTTTTATGACGGCGAAACGGTTGTTGGACAGTTAACAAAATCCAACAAAATCGTTGCTGATAACAAAGACAATTATATGATTCACTTTGTGGATGGATATGATAGTTTGGAAACAGTTCTTGCCTTCTTTGTAATGTACTATGACTACAGATACTATAACAATACAGCAAATATGCATAAAGGATACAAGGTTGTCTATAAAAAAGTCTATAATAAAAATATCGATAAATATGACCCTGACTTTATAAAAAATCACTTTGGTGAAGAAGAACTAATGCGTATGGATACATTTTTTAAGGAGAGCATTCAAACATCGTCTTCGCTTAATATGAAAGTATTTTGGATTATCTTTGGTGTCGGCTGGGCATTAGCTATTATTGTTGCATTAATAATATTAATAGCGACAGGAGTGATTTATTTTAGTTTTTAAATATAGAAACCCATTAGCAGAAATACATTTAACTATTAAAGGAGTAGCCTTATGGAGGCAAGAGAACTTTTAGATGCACTGAGTATAGCGGAACGTTTGAAAGATACAACAAGACATTGTTATACATCAAAAGGGAGACATGAGAGCGTCGCTGAACATAGCTGGATGATGGCTTTGATGGCATTTTTTATGAAAAATGAGTTTCCTGAAGCAGATATAGATAAAGTAATTCAAATGTGTATTATTCACGATTTGGGTGAATGTTTTACAGGTGATATTCCCACCTTTGCAAAAACAAAGGAAAATGAAGCGGTTGAAGAAAATCTTCTTACTAATTGGGTACAATCATTACCGGAAGCTACACAAAATGAGATGCTTTGCTTATACAAGGAAATGGAAGAACGAAAAACGTTAGAATCGAAAATTTACAAGGCCATTGATAGTATGGAAGCCTTGATTCAACACAATTTTTCAGATATTTCTACGTGGTCAGAGAACGAGTTTGAACTAAATCTGACCTATGCTGATGAACGTGTTACTTTTTCAGAATACTTATCTGCTTTGAGAAAAGAAATCAAGAAGGATACAATTCGTAAAATTTCAAGTTAATACAGACATTCTATGGGTTATTGATTATGAGGATAATAGAGTTATGGACGAAAAAACAATAATTAATTATGCAATAGAATTTATCGAATCTTTATTTGCCAATGATTATAGTGGTCATGATGCCGAACATTCAAAGCGGGTTTATCATAATGCAATAATGCTTGCAGATACAGAACCACAATGTGACCGATTCATTATTTCTTTGGCGGCATTGCTCCATGATGCAGATGATTATAAATTATTTAAAACAGAAAACAATTACAATGCACGTTCTTTTTTGAAACAATGTCAAGTCGACAAAATAAAAGTCGAGCATATATGTGAAATAATAAATGGTGTTTCTTTTAGCAAAAATAAGGTGCATCCTAAAACGATAGAAGGTCAAATAGTTCAAGATGCAGACAGACTTGATGCAATTGGTGCTATAGGCATTGCACGAACTTTTACATATGGCGGTGGCTGCAGTAGGTCGATAAATGATACTATACAGCATTTCAACGAAAAATTATTACGAATAAAAGATGAGATGAATACTATGGAAGGAAAAAGATTAGCTGAATCTCGCCATGACTTTATGGAAAGATTTCTTAGTGAGTTAGAAAAAGAAATGAATATAATAAAAATCTAAATTTATGAGGTGTATACTATGGAATGTCCATTTTGCAAGATAATTGAGAAAAATCAAGAAGCTTATATTATATACGAATCTGAAAATGTTATTGCTTTTTTAGATATTGATCCGATTAATGAAGGTCATATTCTGGTTGTGCCCAAATTACATACGGCATCCATTGATAATATGCCCCTGCATATATTGAATGAAATAATGGAGCTTCTTCAAAGAATTGTACCTGCACTGAAAGAAGTATATAACCTAGATGGGTACAGCATAATGCAAAACGGCGGTGATTTTTGTGACTTTGGGCATGGACATTTTCATATCTTCCCCCGCTATAAGAATGATGGTTTTGGATGGAAGTATCCTGAAGGAACATTTGAATATTCAAACGCAGTAGCTGAAAAAATCAAACTAGTCCTGAAAAAATAGAATGCAGGATTTTCTGCATATAAGTAAACATATATATTTTTGTTTTTGACAAGATTGGAGAAAATATGGCAAATTTAATAATCATTTGTGGTCCTCAGGCAGTAGGTAAAATGACCGTTGCCGAGAGTTTACGGAACAAACTAAAATATAATTTAATGATGAATCATGATAGTATCGAGATATCGGATCGGATATTTGGCTTTGCTACGCCTGCACAGAAAGAGTTTAATGCAATCTTTCGTAAGAATGCATTCGAATTAGCAATAAAGCATAATGTAGATTTGATTTTTACTTATGTTTGTGCATTCGAAATGCCGGAAGAAAGAGCATATTTGACTGGTCTGGCAGATGCTTTTGAAGCAGGCGGAGGCGCATTTTATTTTGTAGAATTAAGTGCAGACTTAGAGACCCGACTTGCACGAAATGAAACACCTCATCGCATGGAACGGAAAGCTTCTAAAAGGGATATTGAATGGAGTAAATCCAATCTTTTAAAAGATGCTAAGAATCATAGACTTAATTCATTTAGTGATGAATTTTGGTTTAAAAATCATATGAAGATCAATAATACAAATCTGGAACCGGATGAAGTCGCGGATATGATTATTGAACAATTTGGACTCGTAGCAAACGATAAGGAAGAGAAAGAGTATCGGTATGGAGTGTAGAGAAATGTATGCAGTAGCCGAAGAAACTGAAGACAATTTTGAGAATTATAAAGTAATAAATCATTATGGGGATAATTATTCAGGATACACTAATCACTGCAGAGAGGCTAGTCGTGCAATCATTTGTAAAGATGGCAATATTATGCTTTCCCATGAAACCAAGATTAGTCAGTGGATGATTCCCGGAGGTGGAATTGAAGCAAATGAAACACCCGCAGAATGCTGTATAAGAGAGGTTGCTGAAGAAACCGGACTTATTGTGAAGCCGGAAAAATGTTTTCTGATTATGAATGAGTACTATGAAGATTGGGAGTTCGTAAGTTATTACTTTGCATGTGTTGCAACTGGCATTACAGAAAGAAAACCGACGGAAAGAGAGATACAGGTTGGTGCAATTCCGGAGTGGATTACTATCAATGAAGCAATAGATATTTTTTCGCATTATCAGGATTATGCGAAATCGGATGAGGAAAGAAGAGGGATTTACCTAAGGGAATATACGGCATTAAATGAGTTTATGAAGCAAGGAGGTTTCTATGAATAGTGATTCAAACATAATTGTAAACACAAGAAGTAGCATTAAACTTACCGGTTCCAAAACAATTTATTTTGATCCATTGGAAATAGAGGGCGCACCGCATGATGCGGACCTGATTTTTGTTACGCATGAGCATTATGACCATTTTTCACCGGAGGATATTCAGAAGGTTTTGAAGGCTGATACACAATTAATTGTACCTTCGACCATGTTAAAAAAAGCTATAAAGCATAGATTTCCGGTTCAGAATATATATGGAATGCTTCCTATGGAAAGTTCAATCTATGATGGTCTAAAATGTCAGGGAATTCCGGCCTATAATACAAATAAGCTGTTTCATCCCAAGAGAAATAATTGGCTGGGCTATCTAGTTGAGTTGGATTGACGATTCCGATACATTATGGCGATAGTAAAGTAGCCGATTTATTTATTGATATACTCAAAAACGACATTCAAGTGCATCGTTTTTGGTAATGAAAGTATCCCTACAAAAAAATCAAAATTTCAGAATCCATTTTCTGCCATCTTAAGTTGCTTTTAGTAAAGTGTACCCCATGTCAAGGACACTTTAATAAAAATTATATACCCACACTATCCGTTTGTTGAGAGTGGATTTATTCCGGTTGTTATGTAATTGTAAAACTCGTTTGGGGTCAGTTTACCTAGATTCCACTGACCTCTA
>JBGVKL010000183.1:0-8281 GCA_045123675.1 Acetatifactor sp.
CAGTGTATAGCTTGTCCATTCATACACTCGTTCAGGCATCTTGCATAATTCATTTCCATACTCATCAAAAGTATATGTTGTATTGTTTTCCCACCATGCCGGAAGTTTCATATCAGACTGAACAACTGATCCATTAATCGAAACTGTTACACGGGTAGTCATCAATACTTCCTCTGGTTGATAGTAAGTAACGTTCATATAATATGTGCCAGCCTCTGGTACTTCCGCATCAAAACAAACAACATCACCAGAATTCACATGCACAGCTGTACGTCCCTCAAAGTTATTAGGTTCCGCATCTCCTACCGTCTTAAAATATAATTCCTCAGCCGGAATCACTAAAGCTTGCGACACTTCTCTTTCTTCATCTAAAACAACTGAGGGGGAGCCAGCCCGCTCCCCCTCTGCATTTACTTTAGATGATAATTGCAATACAAAAAAAGTTGTCGCAGCCACTAACCCAATTACTAAATAGAATATTTTAATTTTTGAATTTTGTATGGCTTTTATCACTATTTTTTCCTTTCCGAACAATATGGTGACACAATTAGTTCAATCCATATTCTGCACGTTTCTTATTAACAATATCGTTGCATAATTCTTCCAATTCCGGAGCCACATCTGAAGCCGTTTTTTTGCCAGTAAAAATTTCATTTGTTATAGTTTCAGTAACTAAACTAGAAACCTCAGACATTCCTGGAACAACTCGTACTCCATTCAGGAATCCACCTTCATTCATTCTATCAAAAATCAGGGTCAATCCTTCCTTATCTAAATCCGGATTAATTCTCTGTAAGAGTTCTATTGCACGTTCTTCTGTTGATGGAGGCATCTGGTAAATATGAAGTGTGGTCGCAAAACTTGTAGGATCATACTCATCATATTTCTCCATGTAAACTTCTTTATCATAGTTTGACATGAAATCCACCTTTGCCTCAAAACCATCCAGATCATAAGACATATACTTCATCAACAGGTAAGACTCATAAGGATGTTCGGTTGCAGCCGACACAGCCAGAAACTCATTCAAAATACATGTTCTAGCCTGATCTCCTTCATTCTTTACAGGAAATGGATAAATATCCCAATCAAAGCCAGTGTAAAGATCCGCAAAATAAGTCTCCCAGTTCAAAGCCCAAGAAGAATTTGCCAATAAACCATACTTTCCTTTATACCAGAACTTACCATCTATTCCGTAATTTTCCATCATATAATTTTTTCGATCTGTACTAATCTTCTCATTTTCTGTATCATCAGCGCCAGCCCCGCTTACACCAATTTCAACGTCCATGAGATTACTCAGCGCAACAGAATCATCATACAATTCTTTTAATATATTAACAGTTTCTATAAATTCTGTGCCAAACTCAAATTGCTTAGTTTTAGTATTATAGCAATAATAACCAATATCTTCATTTCCAAACTGTGCCGGTAACCATTCTAAATACCCTTCAAGATCTTCTGTACCAATACTTTCACCTGAAACTGTAGTTCCTCTCAATACCTTTTTCCAATCGTCAATGGTCCAGTCATAAGAAGGAATCTCCATATTATTATCTTCTAATAAGCTTGTATTAACCTGAACTAAGTCTACATACATAGTGCTTACCAGAGTATACATCCTATCGTCTGACTTACAGTATTCGAGAAGCCACTCTGGATAACTGGAACTTTCCTCGTCATTTTCAAAATAGTCTGTAATATCCAGGCACCATTCGTTCTGCATGGCTACCGGTAGATTTTCAATATTAAAGACATCAGGCATCTCATTGGTAGCTGCCAACTTCATTAAATCATCGGCATACCAGTCTTGTCCTACCGGTTTAACAACCTCGACTGTAATCCAAGGGTATTTTTCTTCGAACTTATCACACTGTTCCCTTAACAGAAAATAATCCCCCCAGCCGCCAAAAGTAATCGTTACAGGCTCCCGTTCTTCATCTGAAGCTGCACATGAAGTCATACCTGGCGCAAAAGAAGTTGCTGTCACTGCTGTTGCCATCAACATTGCCATCATTTGTTTCTTCATCTTTATTCCTCCTTTTTCAATGTCCTTTGTCAGCTGTGCTGACCATAATCACCCAGAATTCCGAGCGATTATTTGTGCCTTTCAAGACTTTATCTTTGTATATTCTATTTTACCTAAAATATATTTTAACTCAATCTCTAAAATTGCCTTTAGTTTACCACATCTTGTCATTTTTGTTATTTTTACTTTATTCTCCTTTTTATTTTTCACTATTCTGTGCAAATTAACCGCAAGTAACTTGTTTCTATTTTTATTCCCATGTCATTTTTATCATAAACATACCATCTTCGTTTTCCACCCTGTGTGTTCTGTGAGTGCCAGAAATTGTAAAAACAACTTGTCAAAAACAGAAAAATGATGTAACCTAAAATCGCATAAGCAAAAGAAAGGGGGACAAATTGTGGAAAATTATACGCTGACACCTTATGTCAGACTGGCATGGGATGATACAGTCAAGAGTCTGAATTGGTATATGAAACCGAGGGTTCTTTTTGATTATGAGATTATTTTTCTGCAGGATGGAGAAGTGGATCTGATGGTTGAAGAAGAACATTATCACGCTGCCCCAACCGATTTTATAATTCTTCGCCCCATGAAAAGGCATTCTATCCGTTCTGTCGGAAAAGAAAAAGTACATCAGCCCCATATTCATTTCGATCTGCAACAAGATGAATATAGTTCTCAAGTTTACATTCCTTTTGAAGATTTGGATCATATTCCTTTAGCCGATCATAAGTTATTCCGTCAGGATATCCTGGATGAGATTTGTCCCAATCTGCCGCCGGTATTGCATCTCAAAAATTATAAACGGATTCAGGAACTATTCATGACCATTATTCGTGAAAAGGAAACTCGTATGGTCTACTCGGAGCCTCTGGTAAATGGGCTCTTTTTACAGATGCTTTCTCTCCTCTTGCGAGAATATACGATCAATAACGTACAGGAAAAAAATAAAAACCGGGATGTCGCCTGGAAAGTTCAGGAATATTTGAGCCAAAATCTGGATAAGAATATTTCCCTGGATGATATTTCTCATCATATTCACGTAAGTAAATATTATCTATGTCATGAATTCAAGCAAGTATTTGGCGTATCCCCCATTCAGTATCATCAGGATTCACGCATCGAACATGCAAAATATCTGCTGACAACTACACAACTGTCCATCGGAACAATTGCAGAGACCGTAGGCTTCCAGAACATTTACTCTTTTAGCAGAGCATTCAAAAAGAAAGAACACGTATCGCCTTCTGTTTACCGAATACACTAACCAAAAAATGCTGCAGTACTGTATCACACGGTACTGCAGCATTTTCATAAATCTCACTGTTTATCTTCCGATTTCGTCTCGAGTCTCCTTAAAACATCTCACAACGAAATCCACATCTTCTTTTGTGTGGCTCGCACATACCTGTGTGCGGATCCTTGCTCTTCCCTTTGGAACAACCGGATAGGAAAATGCCACCACATAGACCCCTTTCTCCATCATCTTCTTTGCATACTCCACAGCCAGCTTCTCATCATAGAGCATAACCGGAACGCAGGGATGGGTACCCGGGATAATATCAAATCCATTTGCAGTCAGCTGCTGGCGATAATAAGCAGTGATTTCCTCAAGATGATCCCGAAGGGCTGTACTCTCCTCCAGCATATTGATCATCTCAATACTTGCACCGGCAATCGCCGGAGCCAGTGAATTGGAAAACAGATAGGGACGGCTTCTCTGCCGGAGAAGGTCTATAATTTCCTTACGTCCGGAAGTGTATCCGCCGGAAGCTCCCCCAAGAGCCTTTCCAAGGGTTCCTGTAATAATATCCACACGTCCTTCTACCCCGCAGTGTTCTGCCGTTCCCCGGCCATGGGCACCGACGAATCCCACTGCATGGCTGTCATCCACCATAACCAGGGCGTGATATTTGTCCGCAAGGTCGCAGACACCTTTCAGATTACAGATGATTCCATCCATGGAAAAAACACCATCCGTGGCGATCAGCTTGATCCTTGCTCCGGCAGCATCTGCAGCCTGAAGCTGCTGCTCCAGATCTTCCATATTGTTGTTTTTGTAACGGTAACGCTTTGCCTTGCAGAGGCGTACCCCGTCGATAATGGATGCGTGGTTCAGTTCATCACTGATCACTGCATCTTCCGCAGTCAGGATCGTCTCAAATAAACCTCCATTCGCATCAAAACAGGAAGAATAAAGGATCGTATCATCCGTTCCCAGAAATCCGGAAATCTTCTTTTCCAGTTCTTTGTGGATATCCTGGGTTCCGCAGATAAAACGCACGGAAGCTACCCCATAGCCCTTTTCATCGTACGTCCTCTTGGCAGCTTCGATCAGGCGGGAGTTGTCTCCCAGCCCAAGATAATTGTTTGCACACATGCACAGAAGTTCTCTTCCATCTTCCATTTTCACATGGGCGCCCTGTGGTGAAACAAAGGGTGCCTCGCCCTTAAAAAGTCCGGCCTCTTTGATCCCTTCCAATTCTTTTGTATAAATGCTTAAAATATCATTTTTCCGCGCCATTGTCTTTTCCTTTCTTACTCTGAACAGTCCCTGTCAGTCATTGATATGTTCCCAGTCAAGAATGACCTTACCGGAATTCCCGGATATCATGACCTCAAATCCTTTCTGGTAATCTTTGATATCAAACCGGTGCGTGATAACCGGTGAAATGTCAAGACCTGCCTGGATCATGGTTGACATCTTATACCAGGTATCCCAGACCTTCCGTCCATAGATACCGCGGATATTCAGTCCGTTAAAGATAACGGTCTCCAGATCGACCACCCCGTCTGCCCGCTGCAGTCCCAGCAGGGCAATCTTTCCTCCATGCTTCATATTGTGGATCATATCGGAAAGTCCCGCCTGGCTTCCTGACATCTCAAGTCCGATATCGAAGCCCTCACTCATGCCGATCTCCCGCATGACATCTTTCAGATTTTCCGATTTTAAGTTTACCGTTCTTGTGGCCCCAAGTTTTTTGGCAAGGTCAAGGCGGTAATCATTCATATCTGTGATCACCACATGTCTTGCCCCTGAAAACTTCGCAATGGCTGCCGCCATGATACCGATGGGACCAGCACCCGTGATCAGGACATCCTCTCCCAGCATGTCGTAAGAAAGCGCGGTGTGTGTCGCATTTCCAAAGGGATCAAAAATCGCATACATTTCTTCCGGGATATTCGGGTTGCAGGGCCATACATTACTGTCCGGGATCACCAGGTATTCCGCAAAGGCTCCGTTCCGGTTCACCCCAACCCCTTTCGCATCTTTGCAGTTTTCCTTATGTCCTTCCAGACAGTTCCGACATTTTCCGCAGGTAATATGTCCTTCCCCGGACACCAGATCACCCGGCCGGAATCCACGTACCCCTTCGCCAACTTCCACAACTTCTCCCACATACTCATGTCCAACGGTAAGACCGATTGGGATCGTGTGCTGTGCCCAGGTATTCCACTGATAAATATGTACGTCTGTTCCGCAGATTGCAGTCTTATGGATCTTAATTTTTACATCGTTCGGGCCCACTTCCGGAACCGGAACACGTTTCATCCACAGGCCCTTTTCCGGTTTTTCCTTTACAAGGGCCCACATCATTTCGCTTCCCATGTTTTCACCATTCCCCTTCGTTTCTATATTTACAGAACCTCTTCATAATAAGGAAGCCGCTCTTCCACTTCCAAAAGCTTCGGAAACTCTTTATGAGGCTCTGTCTGATACCAGTATGCAGTGGAGGACCAGTCATCACTGCGGTGATTGTTATGTCCATGCTCTATGGTCACCCGAACAGATTTTTCAAACATAACCGGATCCTGAATATGATAGCGATAATAGGTAATCTTATCTTTCCAGTTATCTTTTCCCGGAAGAATGATTCCATGATACGGTGCATGGTATTCCTGGGTCGGACACCATGCCATATTCACGTAATCCTCCGTGCCGGTTCCATGCAGCTGCGGCGGCCAGGATTCCCCATCAATAAAGATCATATCATCGCCTTCACCCGGCCAGTCCCATTTGGAGGTATCTCTCAGATTATGAATGTTCAGATGGCATCCCACGTAATGTCCCCGTCCTTCGGCTTCCAGGATCACATAGTTGTCATCTCCTGTAACATTCTCTCCGCTGAACAGAAAATCTTTGTTTTCCATTCCTTCATCGCTGATTCCCTTCGTGGGGTTTTCTCTGCGCCACTGCGCGTGGAAGCGGAGCATTCCTTCCGGAAGGGCTTCATATTCTTCATAATCAAAATAAAAATACACGGTCATTGGCACTGTACATTCATTTTCCATCTCAATTCTTGCCTTCTGGAAAGGCATCGGGAACCAGCAGTTGAATCCTTTTCCATCTTCCGGACTCATCTGCAACGGTGCAGAAACAAAATTGCGGGTCTGTGCATGTCCCATGCCAAAGAAGTCTCCCACCGGCACTTCCACACTTGGCTGTTCCTCTCCATCCCAGTACATCCGAAGGACCATACGGCGCAGATAATCCGGTTCCGGCTTGCGGCTGTCTGTTGCAATGGTAATCCAGATATGGGTGATCAGGCCAGGTTTATTCATCTCCGCCAGAATTCTGTTTTCTCCTGCTGCCAGATGAACCCGGTCATCATTTCCTCCCTTTCTGTCATAGGAAGATATTCTTCTGCGTTTGCCTTCTCTTTCATAGCAGATATTTGATAAATTTGCAGGATACAAAAAATCTCTCATAAATTCACACCTCCGTTTTTATTTTTTCTTCACTTTTATGAATGCATCATAGCTCATGGATTCATAACTACTTTTCAGCTATAAAATATGCCCCCTCCCAAGTGACAAGTTTTTATTATTTCACTTGTTCACCCAGAAGGGAGCATATCACAATTCAGGCAGCGCCTTTATTTGTTGTTTTATATAATCTCCAGACCATCCCGATCCGGCAGTTCCGGATACTGATCATCCAGATTATCGGAATACCAGAATGCAACAGAGGAAATATCATCCTGAAGCGGAAGATATCGTCTGCCTCTGCGCCATCCCAAAGCCTGGATTGTCACTCTGAGATTCTCTTTAAAATAGATCGGGTCAGTAATATGCCAACGATACATATTGAATCTGCGATTTGCAATGTATGTCTCATCTGTGGAATCCACTTTAGAAAGACCGGCATACGGTGTACAGTATTCTATATACTTATTATTTACCTCAAAATCATAGGAAGCACAGAAATAATCTTCTGTTCCGGTACCACAAATGGTAGGGTAGTCTGTATCGCCATCGATGAAGAATTTGATTTCTCCTTCTCCCCACCAGCCATTGTTGTTTACACCCCAATACAGATAGGTTCCAACATACTGTCCATTTCCTGTGATATTGTCCAAAATTGTATAATCCGTTTTATACGGAAGAGGATTTACCCTGCGGAACTGTGCGTGGAAGTATAAAGCATCCTCTCCTACTTCTTTCTTTTCGCAGTCAATCTGATAATAGATTGTAATCTGTGTATCAGAACGATTCTCAAGGGTAATCTTAAAGCCTTTTCGGTAAGGCATTTCCCAATAACAATTCATTCCGTTCGCCGGATTTACGCAAACTGCAAGACTGGTCAGCTGTCGATATTCCTTTGTAGCAGATGCAAAAAAGTCTCCAAGGGGAGCTTCAATTGCCGGATTACTCTGTCCATCCCAGTAAAAACGAATGATGAGACTCCGGTTATCCGGTGCAGCACAGGTAAGCCAAATATGTTTGATTGCGCCGGAACCTTTGATGTCAGCCATGGTAAATGTCTCACCAGACGGAATGTCTACAGAAGGTGATATTTTCCATCCCTGTCCAAGGTCTCTGGCACACATTGCTCCGGTTCCCTCCGTAGCTCTTCCACCCATACCCTTTTCTCCGGTAAAATTTTCCGGACAAACGGAGAAAGAAGTATACTCATGTTTTTTCGATAAATTGCCTAACATAAAACGTCCTCCAATCTCTTTTTTTCAATTATAATTGGAATTTATCCTACTGAAAATGTCATTTATTGTAATCTTTTTAACAGTTCTTGCTCTATCACATGAATCGTTTACTTTTTTATTATTTACTATAAATGAGTAAATCCCAAATATTGCACAAAATAAAGACACCCTCCGTTGAATGATGTATAATTGAAGTACCAACAAACAACATACACATTTCAACAAGGGGGTGCCTGTTGCAAACAGTATACATCATTCTAACAGTATTTACAATTACTTTAACGCTTTAAAACTCGGATTATTTTTG
>JBGVKL010000184.1:0-16874 GCA_045123675.1 Acetatifactor sp.
CATATAACATTACAGCAAGATATATAAAGGTTGAATGTACGGAAGTATTTAACAATGCCGGATTTACAAACTGGTCTCTTACCGAAATCGGACTTTTGAAACCCAATTCCGAAAACGACACCATTACGGCAGATGACCTTGAAAATATGCCCGGAATTACCAATGAAGGTGTAATTACCATTGACCAGACCGGGGAGACCGTGGAAGCAGGAGAGATTACCCTTAAAAACGATACAGAAATTGTTTCTGTTGAAATATTAAAGGGCGAAGAAGTTGTAGCGACATTAGGAGCAGCAGATTATACTGTTTCCGGAACTACACTTACATTCTCTGCTGATTTTGCAAGTTCTCTCAGATTGGGTGATTATACCCTTAAAATTACCTTTGGTGACGAATTAGGAACTTATGCAGATATTGCACTTGAAGTAAAAGATGAAAAAGTTGCAACCTTGCTGCTTGTATCGAGGGAAATGGTTTCTGACTCTCCTGTTCAGCAGTCAACCATCGTTCTTACGAACCTTTATCCTGAAGTTGAAGCTCCCGTTGTAAAAATCGGGGAAACAGAAATTACTTCTTCCGTAACAGAAGAGGGAATTGTAATAAACAGTGCTGATTTGGTTTCTGCATATGACATTTATGAAGGAATGGATCTTATCAGCAACGAGCTTATTCTTACGGTAACTTACGGTGAAAATAGTGTTGAATATCCTTTAATAGTAACAACTGACTGGTTTTCAAGTGCCGATAAGACGGTTCCTACATGGGAGTCAGGTAAGATATACACTGCTGCAGTATTTGCAGATGACGAAGTAGATGCAGCATCTTATGAAAACTTCAGAGTAAGATCGGATTCTACAGTATCTCATAAGAGATGGAATGCAATAAACGCATTCTTGGTTGACGTTCCTGAAGGGGTGCAGGGTACTTATACCTATCACTCCAAGACGGGTTATCCCAGAAACTATATTGATGTTGATTTTGGTGAACCTGTAGAAGTTGGTGGATTAAGATATTTATCAAGAAAACCCTCTGCTAATTATCAGGGACTTCTTAAGAAGATTGTAATCATGGGTTCAAATACCTTAAACGGAGAAGATTGGGTAATTCTTTATGATGGCTCTGCTGTGGGAACAGAGAAGAGTTATGACTTAATCTTCGAAGAAAAAGCTACATATCAGTACTACAGACTCTACATGGAAGGTTCTGAGAATTATGTCTCTGTAGCAGGATTCCATTTCTTAAAGGCAGAGACAAGAATTACAGGAACTTCTCAATATGACACAGCCACAGAACAGGATGTTGTAATCAATTTTAGAACTTACGAACCTGGACTGGAAGTTACTGAAATCAAGCTTGATGGTGAAGTTCTTGATGAATCATCATATGTAGTTTCAAACGGAACAATAACCATCAATAAAGAGTGCTTCCAGGGGGTAATAGAGGGCGAATCTTATCCCGTTGTAATCACTTTTAATGACGGAAGCACTATTGATACTGTAGTAGAAGTTGTAGACTGTTCGCAGGCAGAATTCCTATTCAGCACGATTTCGGGAAGCTCTGTGTCAAGAACAGACAGCATAGTTCTCAAGAACGCAAAGGGCCTTTCGGTTACCAAGGTTGTGTTGAAGAGTGATGGCACCAACATTCCTTATACTGCAAATGAAGAGACCATCACAATACAGAGAAGCGACTTCCGTAAGGCATTTGACGTGTATAAGGAATTGGGCCTTGAAACAGGAAAGGTTAAGCTTTTGGTTAAATTCGAGGATGATTCCTTCGTTACCTATACGGTAAATCTTTCTGGTGGCTGGGCTAAGAAAGCAAATGCTATATCTTCCAATGCAGCTTTCGGTGATGATGAAATAGATATCATCGCAGATTATCCCAATTTTGCAGTAAGAACTGACTCTGTATGGCTTAATTCGCTGAATAATCATCCTGTAAATGCATTCTTCGGAGCGACAATAGCTGAATTAACGGGAGGTTATCGTTATCACGGCGATACTACCGAGGGAAACAACCACTATCTTGATGTTGACTTTGGAGATACGGTGGCAGTTGGCGGTCTTCGCTACAATGCAAGATATGAAAACGAAAGATATCAGCCTAACTGGTCAAAGGTTGAAATCTACGGTTCAAATGATTTTGAAACCTGGGAGAAGCTTTACGACGGCTCCGCAACAGGAAGTGCAAGAGTTACAGACATGAAGTTCTCAAAGAACGCAGAAGTAAGATACTTGAGAATTTATATTAGTAATACTCAGTATGCTACTGCAGCATCAATTCGTTTGCTTGCTCCTTCGCTCAGAATTTATAATGAGTTTGGCGGAATTATGACAGCGATAACCCTTGACAAGTCTGATGCAAACGAAGAAGTTATTGTTTATACAGATCTTCCCGTAACAGGGGTTAAGGTTGGCGGAGCTACAGTTTCCTCTTCCAACTATACATTCGATGAAGAGACAATGGCTCTTACCATTAAGAAGGGCGCATTGAGTGCGATAAAGACAGCAGGTGTTGCAACAACAATTGAAGTTTTTGCTGATGGAATGTCTGCGACTCTTAATGTAAACTTCGGTGAAAAACTGTTCAAGGAAGAAGTTCTTCCCTACAACTTTGCAAATACCATTAAGTATGTATCAGGTTACTCTAATGGTGGAGGAGCATCTAACCTCATCGACAGAGGTGTTGTAAGAAGAAAAGCTGACGGAAAAGTTATGGGAAATGGAGAGGAAGACAAGAAGCTTAAAGCAAGCGGCTTCATAGTTGAAAGTGCTGCAGCTGAAATTTATAATGATAAAGAAACAGGGGCAAATCCTGTCATAGAAATTGATTATCAGATTCCTCATACCTTCTCGGGAGTAAGAGTATATCATCGAATATGGGAAGGTAACGGGGATCGTCAGTTTGGTCAGTCCATGATGAAAGCATATCTTCAGGTATCCAATGATGGCGTGAACTGGCTCACATCCGACACATGGAATGCAACACTTGAAAATGGAAGCAACAAGAATTCTTATGACGACATTAAGTTTATGATAAAGGGCGAAGAAGTTAATGTTCAGGCGAGATATCTGAGACTTTGTATTGTTCCCTCAGGAAGTGTAACCAGCTTAATGGAAATCTGTCTCTATCAGCCCGGCTCAGGAAGAAGCCTTATTCCCGCAGAAATCTCTTTTGATGGAGAGAGAACTCTTTTCTCAGCGGCTGAACCCAAAGATATGACCTTAGGCGTAGTTTACAACGAAGCAGTTGCACTTTCTGAAATTACCGTTGCAGAAGACGGAGAAGAAATAATGACGGTTGACCCCTCTTACATCAATACTCAGGGAGACACAATAGTTATAACAAAGGACTTCTTCTTAGATAACTTCTGTTCAGTAGATTCAGAAGGTAATATAAGCCTTATAGAAGAAAAAGAGTTTGATTTCGTAATGAGCTTCGTAATGGGTGAAGACATATATGTTCCATCAGGATGCGTAGATGAAGAAATTCACAGCATAACAGTTACTATTGAAGACGGTCATGAGTCAAAAGTTACAGTAACTGCTCCTGCAGAAGCAAAGCGCCATGAAGATACAGTATTGGTTGCAACAGTTGAAGATGGATTTGAGGTAGTATGGTCTATCGAAGAAAACATCAAGACAACCTATACTGAAAAGCCCTTGTTGCTTGATGAAAAATGGAAAATTTCTTCAACCGGCTTCGATAACGGTAGAATGGTATTTGACGGTGATTCTACGTCTCGTGCACTGGCTCTTTCAGCAAATATTACAGGCTCCGCCGATTTCTCAGGAAATCCTCCCACTATTACTGTTGATTTCGGTAAGGAAGAGACTACAACATTAACAGGCATTGTTTGGGAAAACTGGGTAAACACAGCTTTTGGAGATTATATCGGCAACAGCGCAAAAACATTCAAGCTTTATGCAATAAATGACGACGTTGCAGCAGATACTCCTTTCTATAGCGGAAATGTAGCATTTGTTATAGGATCTCAGGCCTTAGATTTTGACGAAATCGAATTAGAAGGGGTTAAAATAGAGATTACTTCCGGTTATAATATTAACTGCGATATAGCAGAAATTTCCTTCGTTGAAAAAGTGGCATCTGTAAAGAATGTTGCTGTTAAGGGCGAGGTTATAAGAAAGGGTACCAAGACTGAAGAATTCAAGATTACTGACCTTTATGCAGATGCGACAGTTAAGGTAAGCACAGTTCCCGTTGCAGCAGGAAACGTTAAGGTAACAACAGACTTAGTTGGTCTTAGCACAACAGCTGATACTCCCACGACAGCAACAAAGGGTGAAACCTTAGAGGTTACATTAGTTGCTCATGAAGGAGAAGAACTTCCTGCTGAAATTGCAGAAATCACTCAGGACGGTCACGTTCTTATAAGCGGACAGGATTACTCTTATGTAATCACCACTCCTGAAGAGGAAGTTTCTCTTGCTGAAGTTTCACTTCAGAGTGAGGGTGACCAGATTGGTGTTATCACCATCTGGAACGCAAGAGGCGACATTCACATTGTTGCTGATGCAGCAGGCGTAATCCGCCGTAAGGTAGCGTTCACCGATGAATACGGTGCAAAGGGTGAACTTCCCCAGACTAAGTTCTACATGGCAGGTGAAGAAATCACAATCCCTGCAAGCAAGCTCACACTTTCCGGCTATACATTCAAGGGCTGGAATTTAGTTGGCGAGGTGGTAGAAGAAGGCGAAGAATATACTCTTTATAATAAGGATGATACTTTCGTAATTCCTGAAGATGATGTAATATTTGTTGCAGTATGGGAAGCTAAGCCTCAGGGCGAAAAGCCCCAGAGACCTCAGGGTGGCGGCGACGCAGGTGCTGATGAAGACGATCACGAATCCTTCGGCGGTGGCGGCTTCGGCGGCGTAAGCGATAAGTTCCAGGTTGTAGTTTCCGGTATCGGAACACAGACTGTTACCAAAGGCACAGTTCTTACTGCTCCCGCAGTTGAAGCAGGATATGAGTTTGTTGGCTGGTATCTTGATGCAGCTTACACAGTTCCTTATGCAAACAGCGGAGTTACAGGAAACTTAACAGTATATCCCTATATAAGAAAGATACGTCAGGTAACAGACCTTGCTGACATTCAGAATCACTGGGCTAAAGAAGCGATCAGCAAGATGTATGTTGACTATATCGTAAACGGTAAGTCAGAGACTGCCTTTGACCCCGACAGCGATATTACAAGAGCTGAATTCTGCCAGATTCTTTACAAGATTTCCGGTCAGACTTCTGACGGTTCAGAGAACTTTGCAGACGTAAACGTAGGTGACTGGTATATAAATGCAGTTGCATGGGCAGTAAATCAGGGTATCACAATGGGTACCACTGAAGATACTTTCTCACCCTATGCAAAGATTACAAGAGAACAGATGGCAACCATGATTTACCGTTATGCTACCAAGGTTGGAGCAGAGTGGGAAATCTCAGGGGAAGCAAGCTTTGCTGACAAGACCCAGATTTCCACATACGCAAACTACCAGGTTAACTGGGCGGCTGACAAGGGCGTTATCTCAGGATACCCCGACGGAACCTTCGGTCCCGCTAAGGAAGCGACCAGAGCAGAAGCAGTAGTTATGCTTACCAGATTGATAAATCTCTTAAGTAAGTAAAATTAAAAATCCCCAAGGACTAATCCTTGGGGATTTTTTCTATCAAAAAAGCATAAGGATTAGTCCTTATGCTTTTTATCTTATAAAAGGTGAGCTCGTAACTCTTCGTCGCTTTTAGAAGAAAGATATGAAGGTGGAATATCAAAAACGGTTTTTCCGCCCGATATTCCCTCTTTTTTCATGCGGTATACTGCTCTTGCAAAGCATACCAGGACGGATGCGGTAAATTCAGGATTGGAGTCAAGCTTTAAGCTGTACTCAATGATTTCGGTGTTTTCACCGTTAAGCCCGGTTTTTCCGCTTCTTATAACAAAACCGCCGTGGGGAAGAGCCGAGTGGTTTTTCTTCATTTCTTCCATGGAAATAAAATGAACGGTAGTGTCATAAGGCTCAAAATAATTGGGCATAGTCTTGATTTCTTTTTCAATACGTTCTAAATCAGCACCCTCCTCTGCCACAACGAAGCATTCTCTTTTATGCTTCTGGCGTGCTGTAAGAGTAGGATTTTCTCCGTTTCTTACTTCTTTTAAGGCTTCATCCACGGGAATGGTATACTGCTTGGCATCCAAAACCCCAGAAATGCGTCTTATGGCGTCAGAATGACCCTGACTTACGCCTTTTCCCCAGAATGTATAGTCATTTCCATCGGGAAGTATGGAAGAGGCATAGAGACGATTTAGGGAGAACATACCGGGATCCCAACCCACGGAAATCATGGCCATGGTTTTACCTTCTTTCGCTGCCTTGTCAACGTTTTCAAAGTGTGCAGGAATATTTGCATGATTATCAAAGCTGTCTACCACGCAAAAGTGCTTTGCAAGGTAGGGGGTTTGCTCTGGGAGGTCCGTTGCACTTCCGCCACAGATAATTAAAACATCAATTTTTCCCTTGTGATTTAATATATCGTCCATGGCGTAGACCGGGGCACCGGTAAGAGTTTTTACGCTGTCAGGATTTCTTCTAGAGAAAACTCCGTAAAGGGAGAGGTCAGGATTTTGGCAGATGGCACATTCAACGCCACGTCCTAAATTTCCGTATCCGGCGATAGCTATATTTATCATCATATCAGTCCTTTCTTATTCAATTGAAATCTGAGAAGAAAATATATCCTTTTGGGAATCTTCGTTTCTGGCGCAAAGGAAAAAGTCATTTTCTTCTTCCTTTGTATAAACCGTAAAACTTTCTCCCAAAAGAATTTCAGAGCTGTACTGGATTGTTACGGTTCTTCCCTTTAAGGATTCTTTGAATTTTTCGGGAAGATAGTCAAATAAAATGTCGGGATAAAAGGTGTTATTCATGTGATTGTTTCTGTCAATATGAGAATAGTATACCCGTCTTTCGTCAGTCTTTTCTAAAGCATTTAAATCGAGATGAATTTTTTTCATTTCCATGGGACGGAGGTTTTCCATGTCGGGGATGATTTCGCAAATTTCCGCAAGTGACGAAGGTCTTTTGAACTTTCTCTTGGCAACATCAATCAAAACCCAGTAAGAGGAGGCATAAGCCACCATCTCTCCGTCTTTGGTGATTTCATAATCTCTTATAAAAGAGGGTCCTATAATACCACGGGGTCTTGAAGTAATTTCTATTTCGTCATAGGTTTTAATGTCTTTAAAATATGTAATTTCCATTTTTGTTATTACAAAGGCAAGATTATTTTCCAAAAGCTTTTCAAAGCTTCCGCCGAAATTATCCAGATCGTCGCAGGCAGCTTTTTGACAAAGGCGGAAAACCGATGACTGGCGGATTAAATTATTCGGGGTTACATCGTAAGATTCAACCCTTGCTTTAATTCTGATAGACATAAATATCCTTTCGTTTTTAATAAGCACCGCCAAAGGCGGTGCTTATTATTTATCTTAACTCAGCACCAAGTTCACGCTCTAAGTTCTTTATTATTTTATTGAAGATACGGCTGATTTCCTCGTCCTTCAAGGTTTCTGTTGCACTTCTGTAAACAGCGTTATATGCAACACTCTTTTTACCTTCTGGAATCTGCTTGCCCTCATATACGTCAAAGAGTGTAACGGATTCCAAGTTCTTGCCCGATGTCTTTACGATTATGTCACGGATTTTGGCAACGGGAACGTCCTTATCAACCAAAACTGCAATATCACGCTGAATAGCGGGCATTTTTGCAACCTTTTTATATTTGGGAGAATCGTTTGAAAGTGCGAAAACTTCTTCAAAATCCATTTCGCATACATAAGCCCTGTCTTCGATTTCAAATTTTTCCAAAACGTCGGGATGAACTTCGCCGATAATACCAATTTTCTTGTCTCCTGCGTATATATAAGCCACTTTTCCGGGATGGAAGCAAGCTTCCTCGGAAGCTCTTTCAAAGGAATAGTCATATATTCCCGCTTCTTCCAGAAGTTCTTCAACTGTGCCCTTGATTGTAAGATAGTCGCACTCTTTGCCGTAGCAGCCCAAGGCGATAAGCTTCTTTTCTACGGGAAGCTCAGTTAAGGGAAGGCTCTTGGGAAGATAAACGGTTCCGATTTCGAAAAGATGGGCGGAGGGATTTCTGTAACGGTAATTTGTGGACAAAATTTCAAGCAGGCTTGAAAGTATGCTTGTTCTCATTACAGAGTTTTCAACGCCCAGGGGATTTGAAAGATGAATTGCACCCTCTGCATCCTCGTTTACATAGGAAAGAAGTTTAGGGTCAGTAAAGCTGTATGTCATAATCTGATAGTAGCCAAAAGATGCTAAAGTATCAGAAAGCAGACATTCCAGTTTCTGCCTTGGAGTGCGGAGCGCACTTGTAACCTGAGCTACAGGAAGAGTGTGGTTAATCTTGTCATAACCATACATTCTCATAACTTCTTCGGCAATGTCAGCCTCGCCGTAAATATCACTTCTGAAAGAGGGGATATGGCAGAATCCGTCTTTTACTGAAATCTCGAGACGTGTAAGAACGTCTTTCATAAAATCTTCTGAGATATTCATGCCAAGGAACTTATTGATACGTTCAGGGCTGAAAGGAATTTTCTTTTCAAACTTTTCTGCATTGTTAACATCAATAATTCCGTCGACAACTTCACCGGCGCCAAGCATTTCAATGAGCTGGCAGGCACGGTTGATTGCAGGAAGTACATTTTCGGGGTCAAGACCTTTTTCGTATTTGGCAGAAGCATCGGTGCGAAGTCCTATTGATGAAGCTGTTCTTCTTACAGAGGGACCCATAAAGTTTGCACATTCGAAAAGAATGGTCTTTGTATTTTCTGTAATTTCAGAGTTGAAGCCACCCATAACGCCGGCAACTGCAACAGCTTTTTTGGCATCTGAAATAACTAGGTTTTCGCTTGTTAAGGTTCTGTCCTGCTCATCTAAGGTCTTGATGGTTTCACCGTCTTTGGCACGGCGGACAATGATTTCTCTGCCCTCTAAGAATTCTAAGTCAAAGGCGTGCATGGGCTGACCGTATTCAAGTAAGATATAGTTTGTTATATCAACTATATTATTGATAGGACGAAGGCCAGCAGCGGACAAACGCTTCTGCATCCAGGCGGGAGAGGGTTCGATTTTTACATTTTTAACAACTCTTGCCGCATATCTGGGGCAAAGGTCGGGATCCAAAACGGAAACCTTGGCAAAGTCATTCACATCGCCGCCTGCACCTTTAACCTCTACCTTGGGCATATTAAAAGGAATACGGAAGGTGGCAGCAGCCTCTCTTGCAAGACCGTTGATGGAAAGACAATCAGGTCGGTTGGGGGTAATTTCAAATTCAACTACAACCTCATCAAGACCCAAAGCCTTTTTAACATCAAGACCCAAAGGCAAATTCATTTCCTCGGGGAAAAGGATGATTCCGTCTTCTGATGCACCGGGAACATCGGCGAATGAAAGACCTAATTCGTCGTGGGAGCAGAGCATACCGAAAGAATCCTCGCCTCTCAATCTGGACTTTTTGATTTTGAAATCTCCGGGCAAAACTGCTCCAATCATAGCAACCGCAACGGTTGCGCCCTCTTTTGCGTTGGGAGCGCCGGTTACGATTTTTAAAACTTCGGTCCCTACGTTTACCATGCAGATAACCATGTGGTCAGAATCGGGATGGGGAACGATGGATTCAATTTTTCCTGTTACAACGTTTGAAAAGTTATTTCCCAGCTCTTCAAAGGTTTCAACCTTGGAGCCTGACATTGTCATGGCATCGCAAAAACCTTTCACATCGTCCAAATTTATATCCATATAGTCTTTAAGCCAGCTTAAAGGTAAATTCATTTAATTAACCTCCTTAAAACTGCTTGAGAAAACGAACATCGTTTTCATAAAGCAGACGCATATCGTCAATATCATATTTCATCATAGCAACTCGTTCAAGTCCGATTCCGAAAGCGAAGCCGGAATATACCTTGGGATCAATTCCTGCATCCTCCAATACCTTTTCGTGAACCATACCGCAGCCTAAGATTTCAATCCAGCCTTCGCCCTTACAGATGGGACAGCCCTTCTGTCCGCAGGCAAAGCAGGACATATCAACCTCGGCACTGGGCTCGGTGTAGGGGAAATGGTGGGGACGGAAACGGATTTTTATATCGTCGCCGTATAAGGACTTAACGAAGGTTTCAAGTGTACCTGCCAGGTCGCTCATGGTGATGCCCTTATCAATTACAAGACCCTCCAGCTGATGGAAGAGGGGAGAATGAGTAGCATCAACCGTGTCCGAACGGTAAACTCTACCGGGGGAGATAATTCTTATGGGAGGCTTCTGGCTTTCCATAGTTCTTATCTGCACAGAAGAGGTCTGGGTACGAAGAAGGATATTCTCTGTAATATAGAAAGTATCCTGTGTGTCTCTTGCAGGGTGGTCTTTCGGCATATTAAGAGCCTCAAAGCAATAGTGGTCATATTCCACGTCGGGGCCTTCAACAATGGAAAAGCCCATTCCGAGGAAGATGTTTTCAAGGTCTCTTGAAACCTTGGCAAGGGGGTGAAGGTTTGCAGCATTTTTCCTCTTGCCGGGCAAGGTAACGTCAATAATTTCTTCACGGAGCTTTCTTGACTTTTCTTCCTTAAGAATAGCACCCTTTTTTTCTTCAACGTTCTTTTCAATAAATTCTCTTATTTCATTTGCCAACTGACCGATAATGGGTCTTTCCTCAGGTGAAAGAGCACCCATTCCGCGAAGCACAGAGGTGAGCTTACCCTTTTTCCCCAGGAAGGAAATTCTGAAATCTTCAATTTCAGACATAAGGTGGGCATTTTCCAGTGCGGAAATTGCCTCCTTTTTGATTTGTTCGAGCTGTTGTTTCATTTTAACACTCCTTTGGTATAATAAAAAAATAAGTCCCTGCAAAGCAGGGACGAAAAAATCCGCGGTACCACCCTAATTCCTTAAAAAAGGCACTTTAATCCTTTGACGCAAGGTAAAACGGCAAATCCTACTTGATTTCAGAAATGCAGCTCCCGGGCGAACTTCGGAATTTCTTTTCACGGGGAGGCTCTCAGCCTGTGGCACTCCCTCTCTTTGCGGAAAATGAAAAACTTACTTTCCCATTCATAGCTTTTTTACATTACAAAATATTCTAACATATAATGTAAAAAAAAGCAAGTGTTTTTTGTCTGAGTATATATTGGTGTGGGATTTTTAAAAAAGTCTTATTGATTTTACATTGTAATTTCCTTATATGTGTTGTAATATTTAATTGTAGCAATTAAATATTTGTATAGCCAAAAAAGTCAGGAAATTGCACAAAAAAAGTCTTTTTTAATTGTTGAATTTGTATATAGACGAGAAAAATAGCAATTTATTTATACAAGTTAGCAATTTATTTATACAAACTTATATTTACACATAAGTAAAAATTGTTTACAATAGAATTAGGAAACAAAAAAATAAAATGGAGGAATTTTTATGAAAAAGATTTTATCTTTACTGCTTTGCTTATGCATGATGGTATCTATCTGCACAGGCTTTGCGGTAATGCCTTCTTTTGCAGAAGAAATTTCAGAAGAAGACATGGAATTATTTTCAGAGGAGGAATTGGGCTACTATACTAATGATATTTTAGACCTTAATAAGTCGTATGTCGGATATCATTATGACAGTGCGAATTATCCTGACGGTGCATCCGAAGCAGCTCAGAAGGGAGGTTTTAGCCGGCTTTTTGACGGCGACTCCTCCTCTCAGTCTTCAAGCTGGGTAATAGCGGCAAGTGCAGCTGCCGGAGGATGGGACGCGACTGCTCTGTCCGATGAGGGAAGAACCGTAACCATTACGTTTACAGAGGAAATTCAAGTCGGCGGTGTTACCTTTGTTCCCAGAGCAGACAATGCCAGCTTTAGCCCTGATATAGTTGAAATTTACGGAATTTATGCAAAGCAGGATGAGGAAAACTTCCAAAGCTTAATAAAGCGTATAGATTTCAGCTATTCGTCAGAAGACCAAGCATTAGACCGAAGCGTATATTTCGGTGAAAACGGAATTTCACTTGTTGGTCTTAAGATTTTAGTTGAAAGTTCGAGAAATCCCGTTTATACAATGATTGGTGAATTAAGAATCTTAAAGCCTACAGCGGAAGCTAACAGAGATGACATCTATTACTCTGTTCTTAAAGACGGTGAGTTCATATATTCGAGCGACGAGGTGGTAAACCTTGAAACCAGCAGTGAGAACATAGGCATGTTGTTTGATGGAACTACCGATAGTTACTGGCAGGCTTATACTTCTGATACCGAAGCAGAATTATCAATAACTGCAATGTTTAAGGAAGAAATTTCCGTAGGCGGTGTAAGATATAAAGGAAGAGGAAACTTTAATCCTAATAAAGTAAAGCTCGTAGGTATTTTTGAAGATGAAGACGGGAAGACCTTTGAAAGACAGGTTAAACATGTAAAAACTCCCAATAATACAGCGGATCCCGCTACAGAATATATCTATTTTGCTGAGGAAGGTATTAATCTTTCGGGAATCAAGTTTATTCCCTTAATGAGCCCGAACACAGTTATTATCCAGCTTTATGAAATTGAAATATTAAAGCCTACCGCGAAAGATGACAGAGAGGTAGTTAATTATACAGAAACTGCCTATGAAGAAGACGAAATAGAAGGCTTATTCCCCGCCAGCGCAACCTTGGGAAGCACAGCGGACCAGGCTACATGCAGCGATTTATCTCCCGCATTTGACGGACTTATAACTAAAGACAATCACGCTGATATTACCTCTGCAGTTACAGGGGGCAACACCGCATGGATTGACATTGACTTAGGTGCTCCCGTAACCTTTTCGGGTGTAGCGGTATACGGCCGTGTCGCAGATTCCGGCGAGGGTGTTTACAACGACTCTGCCCCCGGTGTACAACACATGACAAAGGGTGTCCTTTACGTACGCGAATCCGACGAAGGAAACTGGATTAGCGCAGATGAATTTACAGGCAATAAAACCACACTCCGTCAGGATCTGACCACTACATACCAAGAGGTTTCCTACAACATAACAGCACAATACGTAAGAGTTGAGGCAACGGAGATTTTCGCAGGCGGAAACTCCACCTGGGCTTTATCGGAAATCCGTTTCTTAAAGCCGAAGGATGGATGTGACACCATCACTCCCGACGAAATACCCCTTCCTGATGTGACCTATGTGCTTTCAGGAAAAGAGGCAGGCGGCAAGGCTTATATGGACGGAAATCTTGAAATTCCTGTGAAAAATGAAAACAACCGGGAAATTGAAAGCGTAACTGTTGGTAATACAGCAATTACAATTGATGCAAGCTCTACTACCAATAATATTGTAATTACAAGAGCTGATTTAAGAAAAGCCTTTGATATCTATTCCGGAATGAAGGAAGACGGTGCGGCTTACACATTTACCGTAAACTACCAAGGCGGAGGAAGTGAGGACAGAAATGTTATTTTCACTTCTGACTGGTTTACGGGCGGAACATGGCAAGGATATACTCAGGTTGACTATTTATCCCTTACAGACGTGGTTAATATAAAGGAATTGGCAGGCTTCAGAGTAAGAGCAGACTCTACGCAAGGGACAAGTGGCGACTCACGTCATGCAATCATGGCATTTTTGGAGAATGCAGCCACAACCACAAGTTCTGACACATACGGAACAGGAGAATCTGATTACCACGGCCACTATATAGATGTGGATTTGGGATCTAACGTAACCGTCGGTGGTCTTCGTATAAAGGCAGGCGAGGTTGGAGCCTTTATACCCAAGAGCGTAACGATTTTAGGTTCGGACGATTGTGAAACATGGACAACTGTTAAGGAAGCTTCATCTTTAACTTCAGCGGAAAATGACTTTGTGTTTGAAAACGCAGAAGATTACAGATATTACAGAATTAAAATGAAAGCTGACAGCGGAATCCGCAGAGTACAGCTTTCATATATAAGATTCTTAAAGCCCACATTACTTTCTTTAAAAGAACAAACAGTTGATAAGGCAAATAATGAAGGAGTAACCTACGACCTTGGAGATTACGAAGGTACTTTGGTTTCTGCCGAATGTGACGGCGAGACTTTAGAAGAGGGCAATGTAACTCTTGCTGACGGCAGTCTTACATTAAGTGCTGATTTCGTAAACACTCTGAATATAGGAAGACACAATCTGAAATTCTACTTCAATGATTCTTTTGCTGAGGTTGTACTTAATGTAGAAGATTCAAATTATGCAATTAACGAAACTAAAGAACTTGCAAGAAATGAGCTTAATGCTTACGGAAAAGAGGTAGATACATATCTTGCGGAAGTGGAAGCTGCAACAGAGGTTTCTTCTGTAGAGGCAATTTTAGACCGCGCAGCAGAAGAACTTGGCGCAGAGATTATTACCCTTCCTTACAAGTATACATACGAGCTTTCAGATGCAGAGGTGCTTACCAATGCAGCTTCAGTAGAAGGAAAAGCTCTTTCTGATACGAACGCAGTAACTTATACCGATGGTGTAGTAACCGCTGCAGGTCTTGGAAGAGCCGTTATAAAAGCAGGCGAAAAGTATTATCTTGTAAAAGCTGTAAAAGCAGACATAGCGGTTGTGCTTATATCAGGACAGAGCAATGCTGCCGGAGATTCTTCGGATTATACTAAAGCTCCTTCTGCTCTGGGTGAATACAAGAACAGATATCTTGTAACAAACAGCATGAACTGCTATCTTGATCTTGCAGATTTAACCTGGGAAGAAGCAGTATATTCTGCCGAACATGGCGGAGCACCCTCTTCTGAGGCAGCAAAAACTTACTGGGCTGAAAATCCCTGGTCAGCAGCTGCAGCAAATCAGCTTGGTGCACGTCTTTCCGACGAATGGGATATGACAATATGGGTAGTGAACGCAGCTGTTTGCGGTCAGCAGATTGAAACCTTCGATCCTGAAAGTGAAAGTCATGCATACTACAACTCTGCAATTACCTATGTTAATAAGGTAAAAGAGCTTATCGCAGACGATCCTCACTATGTCCTTGATACGGAAAAGACAGGTCTTTTCTGGCTTCAGGGTTGCTCAGACGGTATAGGAACCGCAGGCGAAAACAACATGGCAGAATATACCGAAATGTTCATGAATATGTATGAAGGCTGGAAAGAAAATATCGGATTAAACTATGCCGGAATCTGGCTTGTAAGAGCTTCTGTGGATAATACCAACAGCGACAGTGACTTCTACCTGTCAGGCCCCAGACTTTCACAGATTTACATGGGTAACTCAAATGCAGAGAAATATAAAGACATTTACCTTATATTCAACACCGATATCTGGCGTACAGATGCGGGAGTTGCAGCGCACTTTGCAGAGCGTCATCCCGATAAAGATGCATTCTTGGCATACTACGGATATGAAAGACCTACAACTACAGCAGAAATCAAGCCTGACATTCATCACAGACAGCCCGGTTACAATGAGCTTGGCGACGTGGCAGGCGAAGTAATAAGTGACATTTTAAGCGGCAGTGTAAAAGCGGTAGAAAGCGCTGTACTCATAAGCTATGAGGGAACAGAAGTTTCAGAAGAAAAGGGAATTTCCTTAGGATATAATCAGGAAGTTTTCCTGGCTCCCGTTGTTACAAGCAGCTATTACAATGCAAGCTTTAATCTTACAGTTGAAACTGAGGATGCCGATATTGCCGTTTTTGACAACGACACCTTCACTTTAAGAGGCGTTAAAGCAGGTGAAACTACAATATTCGTAAAATACGAAGATGTGGTTCTTGCAACCTATCCCGTTAAGGTTACAGCACCTATTACTTATTATGCATTAACAAAGAAATATGGCTCCTGGGCAACAGGTGACGGAGAATTAACAATTAACCTTGTAAATGCAGGAGGAAGTGACGTTACAAGTGTAAAAGTCGGGGAAGTAACTGTAACACACGATACAGAAAAAACTACTAAAGAAGCAGTTGTAATTCAGAGAGAAGGTGCTCTGCGCCCTGCATTTGACATTTGGAAAGAGATGAAGGAAGATGGAGCAAGCTATGACTTTACCGTAAACTTTGCTGACGGAAGCTCCGAGGTTCATACAGTTGTATTTACCGCTGCCTGGTTTACCGATATCAGTAAGGACGCCTATGCCAACGTAACCCGTGTTAATTTTGAAGAAGAAACCGATGTAATTGACATTACTGCGTTGGAAGGCTTCAGAGTAAGAGCAGACTCTACTATGGGCTTTGGCAAAGACGGTAGCGGCAATACTAAAGCAGATGAAAACCATGCTATAAATGCCTTCTTTTTACAGAACATGTATACAAGCTCAGATGCTTACGGAGTTCTTGGTTCAACCTACTACGGTCACTACATAGATGTGGATATGGGCTCTTCCAATGTGGAAGTTGGCGGTCTTCGAGTGATAAACAGAAGTGACCTCGCAGCTTTCTTTGTAAGAGAAATAAAGATTTCAGGTTCCAATGACCTTAAAACATGGACCACTATTTGTGAGGGCAAAACCGGAACAGTTAACGACGTTCAGATAGATGTCAATTTTGAAGAAAAGCAAAATTATCGTTATTACAGAATAAACCTTGTAAGCAACAATAACCGTACTCAGCTTGGAGGTTTGCGTTTCTTAAAGCCCGGCGCAGCAGTTAAATCAACAACCAATTTCGCTCTTGCAGTAAAGGGTGATGGCGTAGTAGTATCAGATACAGAGCTTGTATTCGCTAATATAAATGGAAAATCTGTTAACAATGTTACGGTTGGCGACGTAGTAATTCCTCACGATACTACACTTTCAGATTCTACAAAGACAGTTATCTTAAGAAATGACAATACAAATAG
>JBGVKL010000185.1:0-53465 GCA_045123675.1 Acetatifactor sp.
ACTGACCCGCAGGTGGGTGCCGGTTCGTGAAGTAAATGCCACACCGGACAGCGGGACCGGGGAAAGTACGGGTACAGTCCTTTATAATGTCACCTGCTACGCATACGACGCCGCAGGCAACCGTATCCTGGAGCGCAGAAGCGGGGAGGAAGTGGCATGGGGAAGCCTGCCCTTACACTTCCTGGATATCCGCATGCACTATGATAAGCAGAACCGTTTAATACGTGTGGAGGACAGCCTGGGAGCGGCAGTGGAATACACTTACGACTGCTTAAATAACCGTCTGACCGAAAAATACAGAATCAACGAAAATGCAAACCGCCTCATCTGCTACAAGTACGATGAAGCTGGCAGGCTGACGGAACGTATGGAATCGGTGGATTTAGCTGATGTGGGAGAGGCATTAAAGTCCTACCGGAAGAAGGAATTCCTGCGTACCAACTACAGCTATGATAAGAACGGCAACATCACAAAAATCACCCTGCCAAAGGGCGGTGAAATCCTGCGGGAATACGATATCATGGACCGTGTGGTATGTGAGACAGTCAGGGATGCAGCAAGCGGTATGGACAGAACCATCCGGTTTGCTTATGATGCGGCAGGCAGGCCGGTTTCAAAGACACAGGAAGACGGCAGTGCATACAGCTATACCTATGACATCTGCGGCAGACTGTTATCTGAGACTGATGAAGAAGGCGGTACCACCAGATACTTCCATAACCGTAATGGGGAACTGGTAAAGGTGGTGGATGCTGATAATTATGATGCCACAAAGGATGATGGAGCAGGCTACAGCTTTACCTACGATATCTTCGGCAGAATCAAAGAAGTACGGGATGCCTACGGACAGCTCTGTGAGGGAAGCGAGTACGACAGCGCCGGACGTCTAAAGAACCGACATGACAGTGCAGGAATACTCTTTGCAAACGAGTATGAGTTAGGCGGCATAAAAACGGCGGTATATGATACGGAAGGTACACCAGCCGTCCAGACCTACACCTATGACAGTATGGGTAATATCACCGGCATTACCGACGGGGAGCAGAACCACACAGAATTCGAGCTGGATGCATGGGGCAGAATCGTGAGCCTGAAGGCACCGGACGGAAGCAGGGAAACCTACACCTACGACTGTGCGGGCAATATCACCGGCACCACGGACGGTAACGGCAACACCATTACCTATGCCTACAACAGCATGCAGAAGCTGGCGGCTGTCACAGATCAGGCAGAAGAATCGGATACCTTTACCTACGACGGGGAAGGCAACCTGACAGTCCACACCGACAGAAACGGTCACAAGGTCACCAGTACCTACGGTTCCTTCGGACTATTGCTTTCCGAAAACGCCGAGGATGGTACCTTCAACCACAGGAAGTACGATGCAAGGGGACGTCTCATTGAGAATGCTTCCAGCCATGTGGTATACCGTTATGATTACACCAAAACAGGAAAGATTCGTACCAAGTATGTAAACGGAAAAGCTGCCCTTACTTACCGCTACACCAGGGGCGGAAAGGTGGCAGGCATCACCGATGTCAGTGGAAAAACCACCGGATATACTTACGACCTGAATGGAAACCTTTCACAGGTAATGGAAGCCGGAAAGGTACTGGTCACCTACGAATACGACGAAATCAGCCGTATCCGTAAGATATCCTTTGCAAACGGTGTCACCACGGAGTATACTTATGACAGTGGACGTAACATGGCATCCCTTACCACTACCGGCAAGGATGGCAACACCCTTCTTTCCTACAGCTACCGCTACGACCGTAACGGTAACCGTGTGGATAAGAAGGATAATGTAAAGGAAAACCATACCACCTACGTGTATGATTCCATGCAGCGTCTCTGCGAGGTCACCTATCCCGAAGCCGGCAAGGAAACCTACACTTACGATGCTGTGGGCAACCGTGTGGAAAAGAAAGTCCGGAAGACTGCCGAGAATCCCGCACAGGAATACACGGAGCAGTATCGTTACGACGAACGCAACCGCCTGACAGAAAAGAGTGTATGGGAGAATGGCGCATCCGCACCCACGGACACCACCACCTACACCTACGATGCCCAGGGTAGCCTGTTAAGCGAGCAAAGCACGGACCTCTGCAGGAAATACCTCTACAATGATTTCCACCAGTGCATCCACACGGAAGTCATCCGTGGCAGGGAAGAGGAAGCAGAGCGCATCCTGCAGGAGAACCGCTATGATGGCGAAGGACTGCGTTTCAGCTTAATTGAAAACGGCAAACGCACCGACTTTATCACCAACGGCTGGGACAACCTGGCAGAGCTTGACGAAAACGGACAGGTAACCAAGCGTATCATCCGGGGTATGGGAATCGTGGCAAGTGAGGACGTGGAAGTAAGCTCAAATGCAACGGAAGCTACCGGAAACACTATTGGTGCAACCGGAAACATCATCGACGCAACTTCAGCATTTGCGGGAACTAGTGCTTACCATTACTACCATGGCAACGAACGTATGGATGTGGAGTACATCACCGATGAAGTCGGCCAAGTAGTAAACGGCTACACCTATGATGCCTTCGGAACAATCGTAACCTCATCGGAAAAGCTACAGAACCGCTACACCTACAACGGCGAAGCCTTCGACAAAACCACAGAACAGTACTACCTGCGTAAGCGTTTCTACAACCCGAAACTGAGCCGCTTCATCCAGGAAGACGAATACCGTGGCGATGGTCTGAACCTGTATGCCTTCTGTGCGAATAATCCGGTGATGTATGTGGACCCGAGTGGGTATTATAAGCAAGTAGAAAGTACGAATTCAGATGTTATGGATATAATTGAACGGACTACTCGTGGAACAAGTTATTCGGGCTCGGTACCTACAAATAATGCTGGTTTTGATGCATGGTATAATGCACTCAGTAGTACAGATTTAAAGACATTATATTCAGATGTGGATGTGGCAAAAATGATTAAAAGTAGATTGCGAGGAGATGGTGGAGTACATGAATGGCTTATGGTTGCTGAGGCACCGAAAACAAAGACTTGGGGAGTTACTTCAGAAATGATAAAAAGTGGAACCACTTCCATAGAACAGATTAAGTTTGTTAATATAAAGACAAAAAAGTATGGTGTTCAAAGTGGGCGTCATGGAAATCAAAATGGTGAGATTGAGGCTTCAGTAAGTGCAACAGCACATTTGGAGATACAAAAAATGATTAGACAAAGTGGTTCATTAGAAGAGTTCAGTAATAAGTTAAGAAAGTGGTCTAATGAACATTTGGAAGTAACAATGAGTGATGGTACAGTAGTAAAAGGAGAAAAAGGCTTACCAGAACTATATCAAGAAACGGAAGATGAGAATTTATCAACAAAATGTAAAAAGTAAAATATGGAGGTAAAACTTATGATTAAAAATTATGTAAAAGAAGATTATTTATCCGTGTGGGTAGGAAAATGCGAAAATATAGAGCTTTTTAATGCATATATAAAGTTTCACTATTTGGAAGACGATGATGAAAGTTGTACATTTGAACTAGGAAAGGATTTCGAAATTCTAACATATGAAGAAGAATACTCATTAGTTCATTATGGAGAAGTTACTACAAAAAATATAAGTGAGTTATTAGATACAGGCGCACCTGATTATGTTACAGAATATTTTGTTAAGAAATATGGAAGTTGTTTACAAAAAGAATATAATTGTTGTGTAATGTTCTATGATATGAAGTACGAAGGGCAAGTTGAGGAAGTGATTAATGAACAATATGGCGAATTTAAGTTTTTAGGAAGCATGGTTGCTGATAAATTTGATTTGCTGTAATGTAATATCAATGAACAAGGATAAAAGTAGCTAATATTAGATTGTGTGTATTGTGCTATATTTATCTTTGAAAAAATTATTACTAACTACAAGATTGTGTTACAAGTTTGTAACATTGTAACACAATCTCGTAGTTTTGTTTGAGAAGAAAGAGGAACTTCTTTTGAAACAAGGCTATGAATCAGGGAAATGCTGGATGCCTGGGGCAGAATCGTTACCCTGAAGGCACCGGACGGCAGTGTGGAGACCTACACCTATGACTGTGCGGGTAACATCACCAGCACCACCGACGGCAATGGTAACACCATCCGCTATGCATACAACAGCATGCAGAAGCTGGGTAGTGTCACAGACCAGGCAGGGGAAGCAGATACCTTCACCTACGACGGAGAAGGAAATCTGACTGTCCACACGGACAGAAACGGTCACAAGGTCACCAGCACCTATGGTTCCTTTGGACTATTGTTGTCTGAAAACGCCGAGGATGGTACCTTCAATCATAGGAAATACGATAACCGCGACAGACTGGTGGAGAATGCCTCCAGCCATGTGGTATACCGGTATGACTACACCCAGTCCGGCAAGGTACACACCAAGTATGTAAACGGAAAAGCTGCCCTCACCTATCGCTACACCAAGGGAGGCAAGGTAGCAGGCATTACCGATGTCAGTGGAAAAACCACCGAGTATGCCTATGACTTAAATGGGAACCTTACGCGGGTGACGGAAGCCGGAAAGGTACTGGTAACTTACGAATACGACGAAATCAGCCGTATACGTAAGATATCCTTTGCAAACGGTGTCACCACGGAGTATACTTATGACAGTGGACGTAACATGGCATCCCTTACCACAAAAGGTAAGGATGGCAGTACCTTACTTTCCTACAGCTGCCGCTACGACCGTAATGGTAACCGTGTGAAAAAAAGGATAATGCCAAGGAAAACCATACCGCTTACGTATACGACTCTATGAAGCGTCTCTGCGAGGTAACCTATCCGGAAGCAGGAAAGGAAACCTACACCTATGATGCAGTGGGCAACCGTGTGGAAAAGAAAGTCCGGAAGACTTCCGAGAATCCCGCACAGGAGTACACGGAGCAGTATCGTTACGACGAACGCAACCGCCTGACAGAAAAGAGTGTATGGGAGAATGGTGCAACCGTACCCACGGACACCACCACCTATACCTACGATGCCCAGGGCTGCCTGTTAAGGGAGCAGGGCACTGATTTCTGCCGGAAATACCTGTACAATGATTTCCACCAGTGCATCCGCACGGAAGTCATCCGTGGCAGGGAAGAGGAGGCAGAGTGTATCCTGCAGGAGAACCGCTACGATGGAGAGGGACTGCGTTTCAGCCTGATTGAAAACGGCAGACGCACGGACTTTATCACTAACGACTGGGAGAACCTGTCAGAGCTGGATGAAAACGGACAGGTAACCAAGCGTATCATCCGCGGTATGGGAATCGTGGCCAGTGAAGACGCAGAAGTAAGCTCAAATGTGACGGAAGCAACCGGAAACATCATCGATGCAACCGTAGCCTTCACCGGAACCGCCTACCACTACTACCACGGCAACGAACGTATGGATGTGGAATACATCACCGACGGAGCCGGTCAGGTAGTAAACGGCTACACCTATGATGCCTTCGGTACCATCATCACCTCATCGGAAAAGTTACAGAACCGCTACACCTACAATGGTGAAGCCTTCGACAAAACCACAGAACAGTACTACCTGCGTAAGCGTTTCTACAACCCGAAACTGAGCCGCTTCCTCCAGGAAGACGAATACCGTGGCGATGGCCTGAACCTGTATGCATTCTGTGCGAATAACCCTGTGATGTATGTGGACCCGAGCGGGTATGTGGGAGAGAATTCTGACTCAACAACGTCATGGAATGATTTCCAGAGTTCTAATGCAGGACAGGGATATACAAAACAGCAGATGAGTGATATGTGGTTACAGTACAAGATGGATAACGGAATTGGGGAACATTACTTACACAGACCATATTTACGACAACAAACCAGAGATGGCATAGAAGGTAATCGCCACAGTGATGGAGTATCTGGTGAAGCTATTGTTGGACAGGTTGATATAGGACATGGATATGGCGATGAATTTTGGCGATGCAGAAATGCTGCTGAAGCATTAGGAATGACACAAAGTGAGTTTAATGATTATATGAATCAGTCAGAGTTATATCGATATGAGGAACACTCTGAAAATATCAGCCATGCACGAGAGGATAAGAATCCGGATATTACTAAGAAGAAACAAGTGATGGAAGAATGGCTTGAAAAAAGAAGAGAGGAGAGTGGTAATAAATGCAACACAGGATAGATTATAAATTAAGTGAAATGATTTTATATCATGAAAACGAAAATGCTAAGGAATATATCAAGAACAATCCGGTAGACATAAATGCGCAAGACCATATGGGATTTTCATATCTCCATTGTGCAGTAACTAAAAAAAATGATGATATAATAGACTTTTTATTAGATGCAGGTATTGATATTAATATTCAGGACGAGTATGGAAAAACACCTCTAGTCCTTGCACTTCTTCAATATGGTAAAAGCAACGAACACATAGTGCGTCATTTGATTGCAAGGGGAGCAGATATGAGTATTAGGACCAAAGGAGGAAGAACTCCCTATGAATTAGGCCTAGAAGTAGATTTGCCAGAGGATATTTTGGCGATGCTCAAATCAGCTGCTGGAGACCGTGCCAACATAACATTTCAAAAGCCGATTGATGTAACACAGAATATGGTAGATGGTGATGTTGAGGACAATATTTTAGGGTATTTTTCAGTACCTGAAAAGTATTCTGTACAGGAAAAAAAAGTGGATTCTTTAACAGAAGCAGATATGCAATGCGATAAGGGGGTATCTTATTGTCAGAAGCAAGATTTTGTTAATGCAATAAAATGTTTTGAAAGTGCCGCTGAAGCAGGTTCAACGACTGCATTGGGAAATTTGGGACTGATTTATTTAAAAGGATACAGTGTAGATGTAGATGAAAAGAAGGCTTTTGAATATTTTAAAAGTGCTGCTGAATTTGGAAATACATTAGCGATGTCTCAAGTATCTGACATGTACCGCTTGGGGATAGGGGTAAAAAAGAATGCAGGAAAGGCGAATTATTGGAAGGTTCTTGCCGAAAGTCCCCAAAAATATGGTGAAAGAAGAGAAGAGATTAAGAAAAAAATAGATGTTTTATTAACAGAATCTGAGAAGATGGATGTTGCAGCTGTAGAAGAGATGTGTATGGAGATTTTGGATTTAATTCCAGATCCTCAGACAATGTATGAGGAGACAGCAATCGTATATTACACATTAGGAATCACCTTTGAGAAAAATAGGGATTATCTAATGGCTATACAGGGGTATAAGAATGCAATGCTAGTTAGCTGTGTTAAGAATAATGCAATGCTACCTTATCGGTTAGGATGTTGTTATTATCATATGAAAAATGAAGCACAGGCGACGCTATATTTTAAAAAAGCATATAAACTTGGTGGAAAAAAAATCTTTGGAATTGATAATGATAAATATATCGAATTTGCCAGATAATAATGATTTTGATAATGTAAATTAACTACAAGATTGTGTTACAATGGTACTAACTTGTAACACAATCTCGTAGTTTTGTTTGAGAAGAGATGAGACTTCTTTTGAAATAAGACTATGAGAGGTGAACCACCTACACCTACGATGCCCAGGGCAGCCTGTTAAGGGAGCAGGGCACTGATTTCTGCCGGAAATACCTGTACAATGATTTCCACCAGTGTATCCGTACGGAAGTCATCCGTGGCAGGGAAGAGGAAGCAGAGCGCATCCTGCAGGAGAACCGCTACGATGGAGAGGGACTGCGTTTCAGCCTGATTGAAAACGGAAACTGTATTCGCAAGGAAACCTTAGCCGGTGTCGCTGAGTAGGGTTATGATGTAATGAACTGTCTTAGTGAGCAGTAGGGTTCTTTTGGTAGAGCGTGTTACAGCTATGACTATGCGGACAACCATATCGTAGTACAGGGACACTTTGTTGACGGATATGGAAATGCTGGCGTTAAGTATATCTTTTAGGAGTGAATACGATTGCTTATGGTGGATAATGTGTTAATTCTGAGGCGAGGGCTGTTATATTGTCAGAAATAAGAAAAAACGGCAATGAAGACGAAAGCGTAATATTGTTGGGAGGGAGCAACTAGGATTAAGAGATTACTATGTTTTCTGTTGAAGCAGGGAAGCTTAATAGAGGTTCAACGACTAGGTTAAGATTACTGATAAGGAAAGGATTATAGGGCAATTTTATAATAAATTGAATTTGTATATAATTGAAATCAAGCTACAAATGAAGAATTATTGAATAATAAAATATTGCCGTATAATGGGTAAAGAAGATATGGCACAAAGAAAAATAGTGCTAGAAGAGGGATTGAATATAGAATATGAAATAGAAAAAATACAGGAAATAGCGGAAAATGATAGTGTGGTCTTGGACATGCAAAATATCAAGAAGATATCTGCAAGAGGGATTACGACGTTATTGATTATGGCGTATTTAATATATAATAAAATAAAAATCCCAGTTTGTTTAAACAACATATCTGAGGAGATAATGAAATATTTGACACAAAGCAAATTTTGGAATGTGAGTTATATTAGTAGTATTGATCATTTTGATAAAATTCAATATTATTCGAAACAGAAAGATGGATTAATTTTTTTCCCGATTAGATTAGTAAGGAATGATGATGAGTTATTGGATGTTAACAGAGAATTTTTTGAAAGGCAAAAGGAATGGGTTGAAATTTCTGCAAAGGTAAAAAACGGACTATTAAATGCCTTAAATGAATTAGGGGATAATGCATTAGAACACAGTGCATTAGCACAATACAAGAAAGGGGAATTTTATACTTTTATTGAAGAAAACGGAGATACAATTGTCTTGGTTGTGCTTGATATGGGGATTGGATTTCGTAACAGTTTATCAAGTGTATATGAGGATATAACAACAGATTTAGAGGCATTATGTGGTGTACTGAATAAAAACATGACAAGTAGAATTGATCAAGGAGGTGGAGCAGGATTTTATACTATTAAGAAGTTGGTCAATGAGAATAATGGTACTCTCAGGATGCAATCTGGAAATGCAATAGTGGAATATCGAAATGGTGTTGTAGAAAAGAGTTATCAAATTCAAGCTAACATAATTGGAAGTTGTATTTTGGTTGAACAAATGAAAGTAAAACCTCTTGACAAGTAAAAATAGAGCTAATATAATGTAATCACAAAATGTTTGTGAATAGGTATTTAGAAAGAGAGGTATAATTTAAAATTGAATATTAGTATGAATGATAATGATGGTGATATTATTTCACTTATAGGACGAAGGAGGGGAATTGAATTAGCTAAAAAACATATAGATGATATGGAAACCATGTTAGAGTATGAAAAAGTTATCTGCGATTTTAAAGGCATACAAAATATGACAGTTTCATTTTTAGATGGATTTTATGAGTGTTTACGAGAAAAAATAAAGAGAAATAATGTAATCGAATTAAATAATGTTCAAGGAGAACTTTTAGAAGAAATAGAGGCTTTTTTCTCCTTTCGTAAAACCAAGTATGGAGAAAGTTTAGCATTTGTATTTCGTGATAAACAAGAATATAGGCTAATTGGCAATGTTGATGCAGCATCACTAGCTACATTCGAATATCTAAAGGATGGTAAGGAGATAACGCCTAGATATTTAGCGGACCAGGAAGGGATAGAGATTAATGCGGCAAGTAATCGTCTTGCAAGGCTTTTTCAAAAAGGTGTAGTTTTCCGGAAAGAAATTATAAACTCGGAAGGTAAAATGTTTTATTATTTTTTGAAATAATTATCATTCTGCTATACATTGGTATAGCAGAATAATTTATAAAATGAGTTCACAAAAATATTGTGAACGGCAAGGAGGGCAATGAGCATGATTAAGACTGCAAAGAAAAGAGAGTATCTAATAATTCCATCATTGTTATTAGGTGGTCAAGTAGTGTTAGCATTATGTGAGATTTTAGGAGTACATTTTCAGTGGTTGAAAACAATTCAAGCGTTATTGAATGAATCAACCTTTTTCTTGAATATGCTCATGCTTATGTTTTTGGGTTATATTGTTTATAACAGAGAACAGTTGAGTAAAGTATCAACAGGTATCATAATTTGTGTTTTGAACTTGATTAGTATTAATAGGTTGTATCGTAATCAGACATGGATAGGATTACGTGATGCAACTATAGATGTTTGGGTTAAGTATGAAATTAGAGCTACTATTGTATTTGTAATTATAGTAGTGATTAGTTGGATGCTGATACATATTTTGTTTAAAAAGAAGGGCGCAGAAGAAAAAATAGGAGATTTAAAAAAGAAATTCACTGAGGATAAAGATTATAATGATATGGCAGAGAGTAATTCTAATAACACAGTAGATTTATCTTCTGGAGATGTACAGGCGGCAAACAATCAAAAAGAGGATATGCCCATGGATAAAAATTATAAGTGGTGGTTTTTGGCACTGTTTGCCATTTTATTAATTATTGGATTGTTTGTTGTGGTTAAGTATGTAAAGAGTGCAAATGATGTAAATGATATCAAAGATGTTGGTATGGTTTTGGCCTTTTATGTATCAATGGCATGCTTGGCATTAGTGATAATTGCTACAATTACAAAATATATTTGTGATATTTTTTTATTGAACAGAAATAAGAGTGTACAAGAAATGTTAACTTGTGATAGTAGCTTGAGGGTAATTATTAATTTATGTTTAACACCGATTATATATGGTATCGGGAAAAGTGGAGCGTATACAGAAAGTGATTTACTTGAATGGCTTTTTTCGGGAAATATTTTACCTGGCATATTTGCATGTCTGATTAGTTATGCTATAGCAGCAATTATTGTAGCCATAATAATTTTCGCTTTTAAATTTAGCAATTCACAAACAACAATAAAGAAGATAGCTAAAAAAACGTGGAATGATATTGTTGATATTTGTGGTAAATTAATATCCAGTTTAATAAGTTTAATTCGTGTTTGTGGTCCGGATTTTGTTGAGGCGCTGATTTCACTTTTGTTAGAAGATGGCGACGAAGAAGAAAATGAATCAAGTGGCGAAATGCAAGATGAGCAGAAAACATCTGTAGATGCAAAAGTGGAAGAAACGGAAAGTAATGATGAGGAAGCATAGAAAGGAGAAACTGTATGAGTGGTTTGTTTGAGAATAGGACTAATTTTATGCAAAAGAATGAAAGAAAGTATGGAAAGATATTATTAGTTAATCTTTTTTTGCTTACCAGTGTTATGCTTTTCTTTGTGAACAGATTGTGGACAATTATTTTTGTTATATTTGTTGTTTTTAACTGCATTTTGTATAGTATTTTAAATGAAACGACAAATGTGGAAGAGACTCCGGATAGCTTAAATAGCAAGGAAGTAAAAAACGGTATTAAAATTTTAAAAATTGCGGTTACTGGAATGTCTATGTTGTCATGGTTGACCACAGCCGGAGGATTAAAAGAATTTGTATTTCGGGAAGCTGACTGGCAAGCGTATATAGCATCATTTGCTATTCAGGCAATTTTGATTGTTCTTAGCCTTGCATATTGCCAATTGTATGGTTGGCTAAAATCTGCCACTCTTTTTTCGAAACGTTTTGGAAAAATTATAATTTATGTTATAACCGGATTGCTTACAGTATCAATGCTTTGTTCATCTTCTTTTAGTTATGTTTATATAGTGGAAGGAATCTACAGTGATTGTAGAGCAAAGGATGAGAACATTATTTTGGAGCAGTTTCTCATGGAACAATCAACCTTGTTGCAAAGCGAGAATGAAAAATGGGGAGAAAGTTATAAAGATAATCTATTGAAAGCAGTTACTGCAGTAGATACTCTGTTGAGTGAACAGCAGAACGTTGAAGTAAATGAAAAAGCGTCTGATGTATGTGAATATATAAAGAAAGTCAATTTGACAAAATATAGTCAAAAAATAGCGGAAGAAGATAGATTTAATGAGATAAAAATGGAACAAATTTATGCTGAAAACAGAAACCAAAAAAGAACGGAAGTGGAAGGAGTATTATTATCTTTTCAAAGCTGGTATGGTACATATGATACATGTTTAGAAGAGTATGGTAAAAAATATGATTTATTGAATGATTTTGTAACAAGCGAAGAAGATAATAGCAAATTGATTAATGCGATGAAAAGTATAGATTGGGAAATGGGAGAAAATCAATTAGGAGCTATGTCGGATAAATTAGTTAGTTTGGGGAGTGAAGTGTCTGTTTATGAAGGATATATGTACAATAAGGAAATATCAGGTTATAAGGCAGCTTTGGTAAATGTAATAGGTAGTTTGAAGCAGGAAGTTGATACTCTAAAAACTGTGTATACCGAGGTAAAGAAATTGATGAATTCCTATGAGATAACAACGGATAATGATGTAGAACATAATAAAGATCTGAGTAAAGTTGTTGGCATTATTATTGAAAAGGATGTTTCTAAAAGTGATGTAGATGAAGTGTTAACAAGTATTAGAGATAATGTAAACTTACTAAAGATGAATGATGAGGGCGAGCAGGAGTTAGATACAAAAAGTCTAAATGCATTAAGTGATCTTTTAACTTATTTTGAAAAGTATAAAGAGTATTTGGAGTTGAACGAGGATTTAGAAACCTTTTTGAAAGAGAATTTAGGAACCACATATATTATTAATGAACAGTTGGATAACGTGGAAGATGAATTGAATGGTATTATTTATCTTACGGAGGAAGAGTGGAGAAATGTTCGTAAAAAAGATCTTGCAGAGTTTATCAGATTACTTAAGCTGTTGCCTGAGAAAGAATCGTTTACAGAAGGGAATGTAGTTTTGAATGATGAAATTATTCGTGAGATATCGGATAAAGTAGATGATGAAATGACAGACGACACAGAAGTGTTTGATAGGAATCAGGTACTGGAACGGGCATATACACTTAACCGGGATTTGTTGGAAAATATTACAAGTTTCGAAAAAGCAGTTAATTATTTTAAATATGATTTTAACATGATGGCATATTTTGCAGCATTCCTTGCATTATTTTTTGATTTAGGCTCATTCGGTGCCGGATGTTTGTTCTTTGCATTACAGAGTTATAAGAAAAAAAGTAATAAAGCAAATAATTAATGTGAGGCATTATAAGAAGGATAGAATGTAAGAACTGTCATGCGGTACCCTGAACTTTCTACACCGTTAATGTCCGTAGCAAACACTCTCAGACCACCAATACCTTAGTATCGGGGATGAATGGAACTGCGAGATTGGATGAAGAATAGGTAACATTTGTAAGCGTTTGATTTTGTGAAATATGCAAAATTAAACGCTTATTCTTGTAGGGGAACTTTGAAATTTGGTTCAATTTTTGTGTGAAAATTGTCTACAAAAGTACATATTTGGTATTTTATAAGGAACTTTAGCGGCTGTTCTAATGACAGGAAATCTATTATTATTACATCAAGTTTTAACCTGCTTTTATGGAAAATGGATAATATTTCATAATTATTTTATTTATAGTTAATGATATTACATGAATAGTTGTAAAAAAGAAAAGGGTATATGGTTAATTTCATATGAAATATTATCATACAAAGAAAGCGAAGAAAAAAGTCTTGTTACAGTTGTACTAGGCACTTAATGTTAAGGGTTAAGAGTTGAATTCAACTGTAGCAGGAAAACTGAAAAAACAGACAGGGAAAACGTTCATTGGAAGGTGCCTGCAATGGAAAATGCAGAACAAGTTAGTAAGAATAAATACAAAAAATGAACTAGTAGCCGGCAGGAATATTTTCCATAGGGAAAGATAACGTAAAGAAGCTAAGTTGACACCTGGGTAATGGGCAAGCGGGATGAAGGAAGTTAGGAGCTACTAAAAACGGAAGTTGAACCTAGTAGACTCGGGAGATACGCCACCACAGAGGGAAGGATATACACAAGGTTAGGTAAAATCCAAAAGAGACATTTAACGTCATATACCCCAATGCGGATATTTTCGTACCAGATACTGAGAAATGTCCATTACTTTGGTATATTCATTTGAGATATGTAACTAAAAAACATTGAAAAATACTTGACTATATAGGGAGGGAAATTATGATAACATATGAAGATGCTTTAAAGTTTGCAGTAGAAGGAGATGCTGTTTTTTTGATAGGCTCGGGATTTTCAACGGGAGCAGAAAATGCAATTGAGGGAGACGATAGACATTTATTAGTGGGAAGTGAGTTGGCAAAAAAGTTGGCGAATTTGACAGGTATGGATTCAGATGTGCCATTAGACATAGTTTCGCAAGAATATATTGATATTTATGGAGAAAAGCAATTAATTGACTATTTAAAATCACAATATACAGTAGAGTCATATGCGGAGTATTATAAATCTTTGGCTAAAGTAAAAAATTTAAAAGTTTATAGTACAAACTACGATGACTTGATAGAAAAAGTTTGTAATGATTGTGGAAATAAAATTAAAGGTTATGGTATAGGTGCAGATATTAGAAAAGTTAATAAAAGTAAAATGGTAATGCATTTGAATGGCTATATAAAAGAACTAGATAATAACGTGTTACCAGAATCTTTCAGATTGTCGCATTTGTCGTATAATAATGTAAAATTTTTTGATACACCATGGTATTCGTATTTAATTGATGAATTGTATAGTTGTAAAGCGATTTTTATTATTGGCTTATCATTTAGTAGTGATTTAGATATACGTAGAATTGTTTCAAATGAAGAATTTAAGGAGAAAATATTTTTTATAGAAAGATGCGATTTGTCAGATGGTAGCAGAAAATTTATGGATAAGTATGGGAGAGTTTTATTATGTGGTGTACAAACATTTCTTGAAGATTTATCTAAAATTGAAATAGATGTAGAAAAGAAAAAAGAAGTTTATTACAAAACTTTTAGGAAAGCTGGCAGATATGATAATTCAATAAAACCTGAGGATAGGGATGTATATGCACTTCTTTTCAATGGTATTGAAAAAGAGGGAATATATAAAAAAGATGCTAACAGATGCTATGAAGCACTAGTAAATAGAGATAAGGTTATTGATGTGGTTAAAGAGATAGAACAGGGTAAATCAGTTGTTATTCACTCCGATTTGGGTAATGGTAAATCACTATTTGTAAATCAAGTCATTGACTTATGCTCAAATTTAGAATTCTATTATTTAAAACAACTTAATAATCAGAAAATATTATCTGAGATTAAATGTTTTTGTAATGATGAAAAAGAAAAAGTTTTAATATGTGATCCTGCAAATATATATTTAGATATTTTGGCTAAATTTGCAGATTTCGATTTAAAAAATGTAAGATTTATATTGATTATGCGATCATCAATGTATGATAATTATTATAATGCTCTGTATGATGTTATAGATAAAATGAGCAATGTGCAGTTTGTAAATCCTATAAATTTGGATGTATTAAGTGATAGAGAAATTGAATTATTAGATAGATTGATTTTGAAATATGGGTTTTATGGTGACTTGGCAGGATTATCTGTGCAAAGAAGACTAGAATACTTAAAAACGAAATGCAATTCCAAATTTCAAAATATATTAATTTATCTTTTCGAATCCACTCATATTATTGACAGATTTGTAGAGAGTATAGACAATATAAGTGGAAATAATGATTTACGTCGAATATTGATTTTAGCATTTGTGAGTGGAATTTTAGAATTAGGACTAAATATACATGATTATAAAATATTATTGGATATTCAAGATGTTGAACGGGTAATAAGAAGGAATAAGAATTGTGGAGAAATAGTAGATATAGAAAGAGGAAAACTTGTAATTAAATCTTCTATTATTGCAAAAGAATTAATGATGAAAACAGAGATTTTTACCAAGAACGAAGTTTTTGATGTACTCGTTGATATCATGAAGAGATTGGACAGTTTATATTTGGGAAGTGATAAGTATAAAAATGCGATGGTAAATTTAGTGTCCTGCTCATATTTATCCTATGTTTTTGGTTATAAGATGGAATCGAATAAATTCATAGATTATTACGAAAAGGTGAAAGAATTAAATTTTTGTAAGAATAATTTATTTTTTTGGGAACAATATGCAATTGTGTGTGTAAACTTAAATCAGTTTGATAGAGCGGGAAGGTATTTCAAAACGGCTTATTCATTAGCAAAACAGAAAGGGCATCTTTTTTCTGCATATCAGATTGATAATCATTATGCTAGATACCTACTTACAAATCAACTATATTACAGAAAAAAAGAAAACTCATTGGAAGTTTTTGTAGAAGCGCATAGGTTATTAAATAAAAATAGTGAAATAGACAAAATAAAAAAATATAATAGATATTATAAATATAGAGTCGCTAGAGTTTATAAAGACTATTATGATGCCTTCGCTTCGAAGTATGAAAAAGATGATAAAGATATATTTTTAAAACGTTGTCAAGAAATGTATTATAGTTTACTTCAATATAAAAGGGGACTAGATAATGATGAAATAAGAAAAGATGTTCGTGAATGCGAAAGCTCTTTAAAATATATTTTAGAGAGTGAAAATTTAGATTTTTGATTACATTTTAATTAACATCATTCATAGAAACAATTTATAAGTGTAGCATAAAAACAGATTTGTTATTGATAGAAATGTATTTTTCTTTACATTATTAGAGGAAACAAAAAGCAGTAAGCCCCAAAATGTGCAAAGAAGGTAAAATAGCGGTAGATTTTGAAAAAACATAATATAGAACAGTTTAGGTCAAAGCGATAATAGTTCGTGGGTCAATAGTAGGGGAAATATGCTATAGTATGCATAGAAAGGGAGGTAAACTATGTTGACTAATAATATAAAGTACTCAAAAAAGATGCAGACTTATGATGGAGAGAAGATAATTAATAAAAGAAAGAAATGGAAGAGGAAGGATTAGGTTAGAAATATTAAAAAACTTCCTATATACCTTTATGCAACTCCACGAATGAAATACGAAATAATTGAGGAAAATAGTTCTATGTTCTAAGTGGAAAAGTTGTGCAGGTTCTCTTAAGTTAAAAGAACCTAATTATTACCAATGGAAAAGGTATAAATCAGCCGTTTTATAATAGGATTCGAATACATATACTGCTAGGATATATGAGTACGGTAGAATATCGCTTATCAAGACCATGATGCTTGAAATAAAATGCAAGGATTAGCAGTCCTTGCATTTTATTTGCCATAATTTGTGATATAATGGTAATAAGCATCGAATTTCGGTGGATAAAAGGGGAAGAATTCTAAGGAGGAGAAATTGTGATGCAGGGGATAAAAGATGTAGTAAGAAAGATATGTGAACGGGGACGTAGTACGATACGAAAGATTGTTAATCGCATAAAGGGCTCCAAAGTTTACAGAGGTATTCGTGGTTTTTGCGGCAGATTACTTGTTAAGGTACACCCTAATAAAATATTATATGCAGACGCTGAATTAACGGATAGATATAAGGATTTGGCACCAAGCGATACGTTGGACAATGTATCGGAGTATTTTGATGCCTTGGATTGGGCGTTCAGCAATTCCAAGGTTCGAAATATTGCTATTGCAGGTCCGTATGGTTCCGGTAAGAGCAGCATTATAAGCACATATGTGAAGAAACATCCGGAGCTGAAGGTAATTAACATCTCTCTGGCAAACTTTGTCGGTTGTGGAAAGGAAGATGAAGAGGGACTGGTTGACTTTGAAGAAGAGGATATTGAGAAGGGCATCTTAAAACAGCTATTTTATAAGGTAAAGTATCGCAAGATTCCACAGAGCCGGTATAGAAAGATACGAATCATCAGTAAAAAGAAAATATTCGGAGCATTATGTGGTATTTTGGCGTTGGTTTATGTAATATTGAGCTTTTTTATTACAGACATAGCTGACAAGGTCAAAAGCATAATCACGATTGCGGAGCTGAATTGGAGAATCCCCAATAAGGTAATCTATATGTTGGCAATTGGTGTGGTGCTGCTGTGTGTATATATATTGACACGGGGCATTTGGTTTGTGTTATCCAGAGTGCATATAAAGGAGTTAAACGTAGCGGATAAAGCAAGTGCGCAGATAGGAGAGCAGGAAGAATCATCCATATTTAACAGAAACATGGATGAGATTATTTACTTTTTTGAAAAAACAAAGTATAACGTGGTGTTTATTGAGGACTTGGACCGTTTTATGACACCCAAGATTTTTGTAAAATTACGTGAATTGAATACTATTTTAAATAATTACGAATCCATTAAAAAAAGAATTGTCTTTGTGTATGCGATTAGAGATAATATGTTCTCCAACAGCGACCGGACCAAGTTTTTTGATTATATGTTGCCAGTGATTCCGGTTATTAACGAGACAAACTCCGGTGAGATTTTGTCTAAAAGGATTGCAGAGGACAATAAAAAATACAATGATATCCAATTGGGTGAAGAATATGTGGAGATGATTTCTTCGTTCATTAGTGATATGCGTGTGCTTAATAATATTTACAATGAGTTCATCACATATAAAAAGATGTTGCAGAGTAAAGATAAGAACGAGGAGACTAAGCTGACAGGTTTAAAGGATAAGCTTATGTTTTCGCTAATGGTCTTTAAGAATCTGTATCCTAAGGATTTTGCAGAGCTACAGGCGGAGACAGGAATTGTGAAGGAAGCTTTTGATACCAAAAAAGCATTGATAAGCAAGCGTCGAAATGAGTTTGAGCAGCAGCGAAAACAGTTGGTAAACCAATTGGAAACACTGGAACAGGAGGTATTAAAGAGTGTTAGTGAAGTCAAGAGTGCTATGCTTGACTTCATGATGAAGGGAAAAGGTGGATTCCGGTATATTACTATCGGTGGCAAGAGTATTACTTATGGCGAAATTATGAAAGACAGCTTTGATGTGGAAAAGCTTCGGGCACAAGGTAGCTTAGTTTCATGGGCAAGCAGCATTGCTACTTCCTTTGATGGGCGTACAGAGTTTGTAGGTAAAAATGATTATATCACCCGATGTAAAAAGCTTCAGGCTTTGTCACCGGAGAAACGGGAGGAATATGCAGAAAGGATAGAGCATCTGGGAGAACAGATAAGAGGCTTGGGGGCATTGACAATGCAAGAGTTATTTGCAGTGGAGTATGGTATAGAGTCTGAATTACCTGATACCGTAAAGAAAAATAAGCTGCTTATGTTTATGCTACGATATGGGTTTATTAATGAAGAATATGCGGATTATATGAACTATTTTCATGCAAACAGTATTACAAAGGGAGATAAGGATTTTATCTTGGCAGTGCGCAATCGTGAGGCATTAGAATTTGACTACCCACTCTCTAAGGTGGAACAGGTAATTAAAAAATTGCAAGTTCACGAATTTGAACAAAGGGAAATTTATAATATTGATTTGATGGATGCATTGTTAAGTAAGCCAACAGAAGCAGTAGAAAAGAGGAAGCTTTTGTTTCACCAATTGGCTGATGAATCTGAGATTAGCTGGAGCTTTGTGGAAACTTGTGTGGATAAGGCTAGGCAACCGGAATGCTTTTTCGCGGAGCTTGTGAAGGCTTGGCCGGGAATGTGGAATTATATGTGTGAAGACAATTCACTTACCAAGGAGCGCAAGGATAAATATTTTGTTTATATGTGTCAGTACGGCTCCTTGGAGGATATTGTAGCACAGGACAGGCAGGGAAAGATAAAGGCCTATTTTGAAGAAAATGAAGATATTTTGAAGATTTTGTATGATGTACCGGAAGATAGAGTGATAGACATAATGAACGAATGTGACGTGTATTATACTTCCTTGTTGCCGGGAACCGGTAAACAAAAGGTATTGGATTGGATTTTTGATAACGGCTGTTATGACATTAGTCCGAAAATGCTGCAATGCATCTTCCGCCATAAGGCACCTGAGAAGGAAGCAGAGCTTTTGACACGCAATTATACTACAATATTGGATTTGGGATATCAGCCTTTATTAGATAAGCTGAATAAGGATTTTGAAAAATATGTACAGGATATTGTTCTGGAGTTAGAGACCAATACACAAGAGAGCATAACGGCAGTATTATTTATGCTAGAAAAAGGAATTTCTCTGGAAAGTGCCCGCAAGTTGATTCAAAAAGAAGAAGTTGGGTTGGAACTTTTGACAAATTGTGAGTTTGACAGTTTAAAGCAGGGGACTGAATTAAAGGATGTTTGGGATGTATGGATTGCAAATAATAAGCTGTACGGAAGCTGGGCGAATGTAATACGCTATTGGGAGCATTGCGGTGTGACAGAAGAATTGCAGGCATATATTGAAAATACCATAGATACAATAGTTGAAAAAGAGTGTCCGGAAGATATGGATCCTGCTTTGGTGAAAGAGATTATCGAGTCCGATTTAGAAATAAGCAGCTTTGAGAAGTTTATCGAAAAGGAGTGCGTGAAGGAACTGGATTTGGATATTTCAGCAATTAATTCAGCGCATATGGAAGCATTGGTAAAAATGGACTACTTTGTTTTCACAGAAGAATATGCAAAAGAATTAAAGGAATATCATCCGAAGTGGTATGTAAAGACAATTCTAGAGTACATAATGATGGTACTGGAAAATCCGGAGGCGTATCCACTGGATTGTCAGGAGATGGAGGTAATAGTTGAATCTGATTTATTGACGGATAAAGATAAATTGCACTTGCTGGAAGTGAATAATTTGGATAAATTTTCGGAAAAGCTTGCAACGTATCTTTGCGGAGTGACGGATAAAATCAGTATTGATTCTTTCCGAAAGGCATGGAAGGTCCTGAATGTGAAATCACGTTATAAACTCTTTGTAAGACAAATTGATATTCTGGATTGTGATGAAGTTTCTGAGTGTTTTGTGGGGTTGGGTCCCGGTTATGAGAAGTTTGTGGACCGGACAAGACGCTTGGAAGGAAAGCTGGTTCGTACGCAGGAAAATGAAAGAATTGCCGCACACTTGAAAAAGATAGGATATATAACCAGTTATTGGTATGTATCAAATATTCCCAAACCACTATTCGGAAAAGGAGCAGAAGCGTATATTATGTGCAAAGTGAAAAAGGTAAACTAGACAGAGTGACTTGGGTAACAGACCCGCTTGGGGGTGTGAACAAAGAATGCTATTATAAGAGTGGAAATGTAAGTAATATAACGGATGTGAACGGTGGAACTACGGGATATACCTATGACAACACGGGACATATTGAAAGATAAATAAAAGTTCTAATTTGGTTTTTAGTATAGTATATAAACTCTTAGACTATCATTTTATTACCAACCATCAAGATTAGATGGTTGGTATATTTTTTTGACAGGGGTTGTTTTTAAACAATAGTCAATCTACTCTGCCGAATTCAAGGGTATCAGAATTTTTCGCATGAATAACCCAACATTTGTCTTAGGTCTCTATAGTAACATCGTCAGATTGGTCATCAATGAATCAGTGAACTAGATAAGTAAGCAGTATTAATCAGCGAACAACAGGTAAACCTATAAAGAATGATAGCTTGTTGTGGTGAATGCATGAAGTGAGTGTAAAATTATAATGCAAGAATTATGTACTCTTGTGAAGTTGTTCATAAGGTTACTTTTTTTGGTATTGTTGATTGAAACGTAGCGTATTATGGGTAGGACATAAAGTGAAATGATAGGGGAAGGCAATGATGGGTAAGAAATATAAAGAAATTAGGTTTAAAGGATACACGGATATTGAAGAGGCAGTAGCCATATTACATGAATACAATAACCGGGGAGAATTGGTTTGTGGTACGTTCAATGGTCATATTCTGTATTCTGACCAGGTAACTATTGACAGTGCATATTTTGAGCTTTTTGGAATGCCCAAAGAAGATTTTGAGAAAGCGAAGCAGGAGTGTCTGGAAGGTTTAAAGCAGGGGCATGCAGAATATGAACGTAAGCTGCCGGAGTTAATGGAGGAGTGGATTGCCAAGGGTCGGGAGATATTGGCAAAGGAATACTGGGAGGATTGGGAAAAGTACGTGTTAAACCGGTCGAATCAGTTGTATGAAAATCTGCCAAAACAGTGCCTGGAAGTGGTGGAGGTATTAAATTCCGATTGTAGTCTGGAGGAGGCAAAGGTCATATTGGAACAGCAGGGACACTCGGGAGCGTCTTTAGTGCTTGTTTTAGAAATGATTAAACAGTTCAGCCATAGAGGTAGAGAGTTGGCAGATTTATTTTAGGTGAAAGAGAGTACATATTGTGGAATATATAGCTTCGGCCAGTACAGATATAGGAATTTCGAAAAAAACAAATCAGGACAGTGCTGCTGTAAAAGGGATAACAGTAGATGGTAAAAAGTGTGTTCTGGGAATATTGTGTGATGGTGTTGGTGGCTTGCAGATGGGCGAAATTGCCAGTGCCACCATGGTAAGGGCATTTAGTAAGTGGATGACTGAAAGAATGCCTTATTTGCTTGCTAAGGGCATTACTGAGGATGATGTGAAGAATGAATGGGCGGCACTAATTGGAAAATACAATGAGAAGATTAAGGTATATGGCACAGAGAAGAAGGTAAAGATTGGAACCACACTGGCAGCCATACTTTTGATGGAGGAGAAGTATTATATCGTGAATATCGGTGACAGCCGTGTTTATGAGATTGAAAAGGAAGCAGAGGTTCTTACCAGGGATCAGACCATTGTAGAGAGGGAGCTGGAGCTGGGGAAGCTGACACTGGAACAGGCAAAGAAGGATCCCAGGAGGAATATTTTGTTACAGTGCATTGGCGTATCAGATACAGTGTATCCGGAGTTTTTTACCGGAGACAGGAAGCAGAATGCGGTATATATGTTATGCAGTGATGGATTCCGACATGAGATTACACCGGAGGAGATATACGAGCATTTTAAACCTGAGAATATGACTACGGTGGAGCAGATGAAGGAAAATGAGCTGGCCTTGATAGAGTTGAACAAGCAGAGGCAGGAGCGGGATAATATTTCAGTAATTACCATAAGGACATACTAGCGGAGGAAGAAATGCTGGAGATAGGTTCACTTGTCGATGGCAAGTATAAGATATTAAGTGAAATCGGTCATGGTGGTATGAGTGTTGTATACATGGCCATTAATGAAAAAGCAAATAAAACATGGGCGATTAAGGAAGTACGTAAGGATGGCGTCTTGGACTTTGAATCAGTGCGTCAGGGATTAATCGTAGAGACGGATATGTTAAAGAAGCTGAAGCATCCGTATCTGCCCAGTATCGTAGATGTAATAGAGAATGAAAATTCATTTTTGATTGTAATGGATTATATCGAAGGAAATGCACTTTCTACCACATTGTTGGAATACGGGCCTTTGCCACAGGAGTACGTGATAGAATGGGCCAAGCAGCTATGTGATGTGCTTGGATATTTACATTCCAGAACACCGGCTATCATCTACAGAGACATGAAGCCGGCGAATATTATGTTAAAGCCGGACGGCAATATTACATTAATTGATTTTGGTACGGCACGTGAGTATAAGGAGAAGAATCTGGCAGATACTACCTGTCTGGGAACCATAGGTTATGCTGCACCGGAGCAGTTTGGTGGGATGGGACAAACTGATGCCAGAACGGATATTTATTGTCTGGGAACCACTCTGTATCATTTGGTGACAGGTCATAACCCATCAGAGCCGCCTTATGAGGTAAAGCCTATCCGGGAGATTAATCCGGCTTTGTCCAGTGGTTTAGAGAATATTATATTAAAGTGCGTTCAAAAGGATCCAAATGAACGTTATCAGTCCTGTGCGGAATTGATGTATGATCTGGAACATTATGATGAGATTGATGATATTTATCAGAAGGAACAGCGAAAGAAATTTGGCGGCTTCGTAGTGACCTTGTGTATGTCCATATTGTGTGGCGTTTTTGGCTTATTAACCAATTATGCTGCACAACAGCTGGCGTCAGACGAGTATCAGGAAATCATATCAGAGGCAGGGAAAACTTTGGATTATGATGAAAAAATACGTTTGTATGAGTCTGCCATATTGGTACCAAATAAGGCTGGAGAAAAAGATGCGTATGTGGGAATGATTAAGCTGTTTAAGGAAGATGCGGTTTATGATACCACAGAAGAAAAGATTCTGGTAAAAGCACTGAAAAATAATCAGGATGCGTTAAAGGATAATATTTTAAACTATGTGGACACCTATTTTGAAACAGGCAAGCTATATTGGTACTATTACGATTATGGTGAGGATACGATTAGTCAGGTAACCAGAGCAAAGCAGGCCATAGAGTGGTTTCAGGGTGCTATTGATAATGCTCCCGCGGATTATCCCAATCTGGGAATGGCACAGGTTTATCATAGTATAGGTGTTTTCTTTCGAGATATAGATTCACTGAAGCAGGAAGCCAATGACCGCGGTGTATATAAACCATTTCTTCAGCAATTGGGAGAATTGATGGATATGGTTTGCGAAGACGAGGCAGAGAGTGAAATCGTGAAGCTGGAGCTATTGGAATTGGTCAGATATTCGCTCCATAAATATGCTACAGATTTTAAGAAGGATGGTTTAACGGAAGACGAGATGCTTGCGTTATATGACAGGATGAAAGGCTATTTGGAGGGCATTACGACTACGATGGATATTACAGATGAGATGAAAGAGGAAACCACAGGACTGTTAGAGGATACACGACATAGTATCATCAATGCATATGGTACAACAAAGGAGGATTCATAGGATGTCAGTAGAGGTATTGCAGATTATCACTTTGATTTTCTTCGTCATGAGTGGAGCTCTTTTTGTAATTGCAGTTTGTTTGTTTTTTGCCTTTAATATACCGGGTATCGTGGGTAATTTGAGCGGTATGACTGCGAAAAAGGCAATCGAAGATATTAAAACCAAAAATGAAGAAGGTAACAGAGAGCATGTCAGCTATTCTCGTCTGATGAAGGACAAACGAACGGAAAAGATTGCCGGTTCTGTGAAGCTGGGGCGCCAGACAGGTCGCTTTAGGCATGGAAAAACCACCGGAAAGCTGAATAAGGTCTGGGAAAAAACGGCACCCTTAGGTAAGAAAAAAGTGGGAGAAACTGTTCGACTGGATATGGCTGATACTGCAGAAGTAAGGGAAACTACAATTTTGTCAACGAATAGCGAAGAAGTCGTATTAACACAGTTGACCGGTGAGTTACCGGTATTCATTGTGGATGTGGATATCGTTTTATGTGAAAGCACAGAAGCAATTGAGTAAGGATGGCTAAGAATACAGAGGTTTGGAAAGGAGTAATTGTCATGGACAACTTAATGCAAAAGATAAAAAAGAAATTGGCATTACTACTGATTTTGGTATTGTTTTTTAATAATACATCGATACAGAATTTATTTGTATATGCGCAGGGAGATGGAGCTATAACCGTGTCCGGTAATGATACTACGTCCGGTGGGGATTTGCCTGGTGATGGGTCAGTATCCGATGGGAATTCAACGGACGGAAGCGTATCAGATGGAAATTCGACAGGTGATGGGTCAGTATCAGATGGGGATTCAACAGACGATGGACCTATATCGGGTGGAGGAACAGTATCCGGTGGAGACAGCATAGTATTGAAGTTTAACGATGGATTAGATAATTTGTGGAATCAAAAGGAACAGAAGTATTATCTGGTTTACGGTTCCGCACTGACACTTGATTGCAGTGTCAGCATTCAAGAAGATGAAACACAGGATACAGAAGGTACGGTAGAAGCAGGACATATTACATATACGGTTAAGGATGTGCTGGATGCAGACGGAAACGAAGTGGATGCTGAGGGAAGTCAGATTGCCAGTATATCAGGTGACGGAATGCTCACCTTTTGTGATGGTATGGTAGGTACTATAGAAGTAAAGGCTTCTATGGATGAAATGGAAAACTATGCACCGGCAGAAGTGACATGTCAGATTGTGGTTGCTTATGAAGAGATTCCGGAAGCTGAGTTTGTGTTGAAGAACCAGGATGGTGAAAGTATTGAGGACAAAGAGGCCTATAATCATACGGTATATGTATGCCCTCCGGAAGGTTACCAAATTAGTGAATCCAATTCGTTTTTAAATGGTGCGTGGAGCGAAAATATTGAGATATCACAAAAGGGAAAGAATGAGAAAACGTTTTATTTAAGGAATACTAAAACAAACGGAATTACGGAAGGAATTGAGAAAATCGTTTGTATTGATATGCAGATTCCTGAGCTGACCGAAGTAGAAATTAGTCAGTGGTATGTCGCAGAGAGAGTAAACGATGACGGTAGTAGTCATGAGAATAAGGAGTATTTTGCAGATGATTATACCTTAGCAAAAGATGATGGAAAAAACGTAAAGCTATATTACAATGAAGACGTAGATATGGTATTTACGGTTCGGGGAGAGGAGAATGAAGTAAACGCAATCACCTTCAAAGTGTGTACGAAGTATAATAAAACAGAAAAGAAATTAACGTGGACACAAGATGAGGAGGACGATACATTATGGACTGCTACTCACAATATTACTGTTGATGCTGTAGGCCTATATTATGTAACGCTGGAATATGAAGATGAAGCCGGTAATGAGTTGAAATATAGGTCTGAGTATATTTGTATCCCAAAGAGCGAGACCTTGGTGAATGTAGAGTATAGTGAGTGGCAATATGCGGAGGATATTGAAGAAGGAAAAGAAATACCGCAGTATACTGCCGGAAGTAGAAGTGATGTCAAGCTATATTATAATGGTAGTATGACGATGACATTAAAGGACGATAGTTGGTATAGGAGTTGGACCGATTTATCTCTATTTAAGAAGAATAACTATACAAATGAGTATTATTGGAAAAAAATAGTTTGGGATGATGGAAAGTATAAGCATACAATCAGTGAGGAAGGAGAATATGGAATCAACATATTTGCAGAAAATGAATGGCAAACGTCTAATTATTCATTAGAAACAATTGTAATTGATTTAACAGATCCAGTTATCGAGGGTACGCATGAAGGTAGCTTGGTTTCTGCTGTGGATGAGAACGGTAATCCGGTAAATGTGGATTCGCAGTACGAATATGGAATTTCCAATAATGCCTTATATTATGAGGGTGGCGTAAAAATAGCATTTGAGATTACGGAGACGAATTTCAATCCGGACACAGTGGTATTTAGGGATTCGTACTATGAAGCTGATGAAATGCCAACAATTGATTGGAACAGGGTAAGTGGTACAGATGTATGGACAGCAGAATACGACATATCTGAGGACAAGGAAGGTATCCATCAAATCACTATTGAATGTACCGACAAAGCTGGTAGAAAAGATGAGTATAAGTCGGAACAAATTGTCTTAGATAGTAATCCGGCGGATTGGGCAGAAGAAAGTGTGGTTTATACAGAGTGGCTTACAGATAAGAATGTTATAGGTAATCCGGATTATTCAATTCCGGAGGACTATATAGCAGGAACAGAACCGAATGTAGAATTGTACTATAACCAAGATATGACCATTACGTTCAGGATTGCGAAGAAGTATTTGGTTGAGGAGTATATTACAGTAGAGGATTCTTACCCGGGAAAAGGTAAGGTTAATTTAGTGTGGGAAAAAGAAGACAATGAGGATAGTGATATATGGAAGGCTACCTATACAATTCCTGAAACGGAAGTGGGAGAGCATGTCGTATCATTGGTATATAAGCGAATTAATAGTAATGAACCTGATATTGACTGGAAGTCTGAAAAGATAAATATCATTGATACTACACTGCCCAAGTTTGAATCGGTCGACTACTCTGGATGGACAAGGGTGGAAGATGCACAAGGTGAGGTGCTACAAGGTATTGGTAATGGCGATATAAATGAGACCATGCACATATTTGCCAAAGGAGAAGTGACATTAAACTATCTTTTTACAGAAGCAAATGAAGGTGATATGCAGAAGCTTAAGGTATATGATATGTTTAATGGAGATTCTAACGAACCTTTGCCCATAGAATGGAGTAATCTGGAGAATAGTCCGAAAGAATGGTGTACAAAAATTAAAATATCCAACCAGGGCGAGCATGTAATTGTTATAAAATATCAAAAGGATAATGCGGAAGAAGAGGAGATTGTTTCTTCGGCAACTATTTATATTGATTCGGCAGAAGTAAAATTAAATAGTGTAACGTACAGTGTAAGCTCCGGGGATCCGGTTGTGATAAAACCGGAAGGAGAAAACTTAGAAGGTGATGGTGTAACGCGTTATTATAGTGAGAGTGTGGTTGTGGAGTTTGTCATAGATGAACAGTATTTCTATGAAACAGATTTATCCATGGAGGACTCATATTATAAGAATAAAGGGGAGACATTATCTTATTCTGTCAATTCTAAGGAGGGAAAAACTTATATTGTATGCGATATCCCTATGGGCGCTGAAGGAACACATGAAGTAACTTTGAACTATTGGGATAAGATTTACGATAAGAGGATATTTTATAAGACAACGATTGTCGTGGATACAACAGCACCGGAAAAAGTAGATATATTGTATCCGGGGGCATTGAAGATGGAAGATAAGATATTTTATAAGGAAGATGCCACCCTATCCTTTGTAATGATAGAAAAGAATTTTCAACCGGAAAGAATAACTTTATTAGATGTATATACTTCAAATTCGCATGATCGGACTGATGAATATACGCAGGCGGATGAAGTGGAAGGTCAAGAACGGTTAGTGTATGTTCAGGATAGTGCGAATACGGATAAATGGATTGTTCATTATACAATTCCAAAAGAAGAATGCGGAATTCACAATGTGACATTGACATATAATGAACCATGTCAGGATGGCGAAATAGTGTTTGATGCAGAACCTATTATCCTAGATAGTTGTGCACCCGAATTTAGTACTCCACCGGTTATTAGCGGATGGAAAAGTGCTGAAAATGTAAATACTAAAGAAATAGTGGATGAGTATGAGGTCGGAAAAGACTCCGATAATGTCAGGTTGTATTACAATGATGACATGACGGTTACATTTAAGATTAGAGAAGATTATTTCAATGAGTCGGGCGTAATAATTATTGATAACTACAAAGGAATAGATAATAGTGTTATTCTGACCTGGCAGCAAGGAACCGGTGCTGAGAGTAATATATGGACGGCTACGCATACTATTCAAAAGGATGAGATAGGTGAGCATCGCTTGAGTTTCAAATGTGCTGATTTATTGGGAAATGAGGGAGAACCATATACCTCTGAATATATTGTGATAGATGTAGCAAAACCGGAATTAATTGATGTAAGTTTTTCGGATTGGAAACAGGCTGTAGTATCAGATACCTTGGCACATATACCCGAATACATAGTGCGTCAGAGTGAAGATGACGACTTATATGATGGTGTCAATTTATATTATGATGGTAGTATGGCTATGACTATGACATTTGTTATTAAGGAGGCAAACTTTAATGAGGATGATGTGATAATCAAGGACAATGAAGTGGAGCTACCATATACACTGAAATGGCAACCGGGAACAGGTGAAAATAGTAATGTATGGACAGCTACGCATACCATTCTCGAGGACGAGGAAGGTAAGCATGTTATCACAATACAGTACAATGACCGTTCCGGAAATGAAATGATAAAATATACATCAGAAAAGATTATTATTGATACCCACGTGCCCGAAGTTAGTTTGGAGAGTAGGGAAGATTTACCGGCTGCTACAGTAGTGGGAGATGTATCATATTATGGAGATAATCAGGTAGTCAAGATTTGTATTAAAGAGGATAATTTCCGTGCATCGGATGTAGAAATTACAGTAAATACGGAAGATGCATTGACAGAGGTTGATGTAGATGTAATTAATACTAACTTAAAGAATCCTTCCAAATGGACTGAGACAGCGGATGGATATGTGGCATACATTGATTTGGATATCGATGCAAAGTATGATATCGCGGTTGATTATACAGATTTGGCGATGTTGGCTTCAGAAACGAAATCAGCATCGCTGGTAGTTGACAATGTAAAGCCTGTGGCAGTAGAAATGGATGCAGAAGTTGCTTATAATACAGCCCTATGTAAGCGAATGGTTGACAATAATAACGCTACCGTTACCACAGTAGATGCCGACACTAGATTTATTTATCAAGATGCAATGACCTTTAAATTTGTTATGGAAGAAGTCAATTTTAATGCGGAAGATGTAGAAGTATCAGTGTTTAGAGATGACGTGCAGTTGGTAAATGGTGATGGTTATCAGTATAAATATGATGTGCATTGGAGTACAGAAGAAGAAAATCCATACATTCATACCTTATCATTAGAGATTGGTAAGAAGGATGGAGAATTGGTAGATGGAGATTATCAGATTAAGATCAATTATAAGGATCTTGCAGGGCATGATATGAAACCATATATCAGCAACGTAATAACCATTGATCATACGGCTCCGGTTATTGTAGTAAATTACGATAATCAAGACGTAAATAATGAAAGCTTCTATAATAAAGAACGAGTAGCTACAATTACTGTTGTAGATAGGAATGTAGTGCCGGACGAGATAGAAGTGGATGTCACAGCAAAAGACATTGATGAAAATGTGTTGGCTTATGACATAGATGCGAAACAGAGTCCTTGGATAGCCGGTGAAGAACCATATACATGGGTTTCTACGATTACATACGATATAGATGCTAATTATGAGTTTGCCATGGTATGTAAGGATATGGCAACCAATGCGGATGATGAAGCGGATAGTTTTACAGTGGATAAAACGGCACCTGATAAGGAAAGTTTTAGATTTGTGTACAGTACACCAATTTTGGATGGAATTGAAACTGACTCAAATAATGCTTTTTATAAAGACAAGGTAACTGTTAAGATAGTCGCCGAGGATATAATATCGCCAATTGATTATTTTGAATGGACCTATATTAAACAGCCGGGAACCAGTTCAATCAATCAGGAATTAGAAACACATATTATTTATAATGGTGATAAAGGATTCACGTACGATGCAACGAAACGTACAGCAACAGCTGAATTTACACTGACTGCAGAAGAGGCAAAGCAATATCGTGGCAACTTGCGTTTTAAAGCGACAGATATGGCTGGTAATACCAGTGAAGAATTTACAGATACAGAGCGAATAGTAATAGTGGATACGATTGCACCAACACGTACTGTTGAGTATAGTCCGGCCAACCAGATTGTGAATAGGGATACATTAAGTACTTTGACAGGGTTTAACTATTCGACAGAAAGTGCAGGAGTTTCACTTCTGTATAATACGCCGATGACAATGACATTTAAGGTAAATGAAGCAAACTTTTATGCAAATGATATTGTTGTTAAGGTAAATAATACAGTAAGAAGTATAACTAACTGGTCTAAGGCGGGTGACGTCTGGACAGGAAGTATAAGTATTACAGAGGATGGTGAATATATTGTAACAATGCAATATACAGACCGTTCAACGAATGAAATGGTTGATTATACTTCGCATATGATTATCGTGGATACTGTAAAGCCTCAAATCCAAGTAAGTTATGAACCCAATGATATAAAACAGGAAGTAGAGGGTATCAAGTATTACGATAAACAAATAACAGCAATCATTACTATTATAGAACATAATTTTAGAGCAGAAGATGTTGAGGCGATTGTGAAGGCGACGGATATTAGCGGTAATAGTATTGAGGTTATGGACTATGCTGCATATTTGAAAAATCGCAACAATTGGGAAAAGCAGGGAGATAGGCATATAGCCAAAATCACTTTTGAAAAAGATGCCAATTATGAATTTGATATTGACTACATAGATTTGGCATTGCAACCTGCGGATGATTATGTAAACGCTGTTTTTACAGTAGATCAAACAGCACCAACAAATGTTGCTGTAAGCTATAGTGCACCAGTGCTTGAAAAGACGCTTCAGGGAACTGTATATGAGTTTTATAGGGAGCCAATTACTGTTACTATTACAGCAGAAGATGAAGTCAGTGGTGTGTATGGCTTTGATTATAGTTATATTAGAAAGGATGGGGTATCTTCCGTTAATGCGGAAAGCGTCACTAATAAAATTGAAGCACAGAAAATAGAGTATTCTAAGGATAAGAAGACGGCTACGGCTACATTTGTAATACCTGCTTCTGAACTGCGCCCGGGAACCCAGCTGAATGGTAATATGGAATTTGTAGTTAATAATAGGTCTATGTTAACGACAGAGTACAAAGATCCCAGACGTTTTGTGGTAGATAACATTGCACCGAATGTAACAGTTGAGTTTAGTGATTGCGTACAGAAGACCAATAATATTTCTTATTATGCCGGGGATATTGATGTTACAATTACCGTTGATGAAGCAAACTTTTATGCGGAAGATGTAGTAGTAAGCATATCCAAGGATGGTGGAGCACCATATGCGGCAGATGTATCTTGGAGAACGGAATCAGTAGACGGACATATAGGTTCCATTACTTTGGAAGACGAGGGCAACTATAAGGTGTATGTATCTTATCAGGATCCTTCCGCAAATAAGATGGAAGACTACCAATCTAATTTATTGATTATTGACAAGACACAGCCGGAAGTTATTGTTTCCGGAATCAAGCACAATTCTGCTAATAAGCAGGAACAAATCGGTTTTGTTGTAAAGGTAGAGGATTTAAATCTGAACACGGACAGTTTTAGTCCTAAGCTGATAGCAGAAATTAGAGAAGAGTCTGGAAATATACGACAAGTGGATTGTACGGAATTAGGTACTATAGAAACTGTTGTGACTGGTAAGAGTTGTACCTATACAGTTACCAACATAAATCAGGATGGTATTTATCATTTGAGTTGTTTAGTATCTGATATGTCAGGAAATACAACAGAGACTATGGTTATTGAAGATTCGAAAAAGCAGATTAGAGAGCAGCTGGATTATTCAGTAAATCGTAATGGTTCGACATATGGTCTCGAAGAAAACACTAAAAAACTGATAAACCGTTTTGTAAAAGAAGCAAGAGATGTTGTGATTTATGAAACAAATCCGGATGAAATCTCAAATATAAAGATTACCTTATTCAAAAATGATAAGACCATTGTATTAGAGGAGGGCAAGGATTATATTGTCAATTTGATTTCTGAAGATGGTGAATGGTACAAATATGAGTATATTATATTTGCCACAAACTTTATGGAGGATGGTACATATCGTATTTCCATATACTCCGAGGATAAGGCCGGCAATATTGCGGAGAATAACCTGGATGTAAAGAATGTAGAAATCAGTTTTGGTGTTGATAAGACGTTGCCGAATTTGATTGTTACTAATTTGGAGAGCCAAACTACTTATCCGGTAGACAAGCTTAGTGTATTAATGAGAGCAACAGATAATATGAAATTGAGTAATATTACGGTTGTGTTGGATGGTAAGATAGTTGCTACGTGGGATGAAGAGCAGATACAACAGATGAGTAGCAATCTACAAGATTTTGTGTTTGATATTATGGGTAATGAAACCAAAGCGCATACGGTAATAATTACTCTGACAGACATTGCGGGCAACCAACTGGTTGAAACCATATCCGATTTTTATGTAACAACAAATCTTTGGGTACGTTTCATTAACAATAAAATGTTGTTCTATGGTTCCATCATAGCTTGCCTAACAACTGGTTTCTTGCTTATATTGCTAGGAAAGAGAAGAAAGAAACGTAATGAAGCAAATGGATAGGATGATAATAGGACAATACAATAAGAGAATGCATAAAAGTCACTGTAAAATGTTCTAAAAAATTGCCATGGTGGTACCGAAAGGTAATGCCATGGCAATTTGCATTTATGTGAAAATATGGGATAAATGATTGCAATTTTTTAGTATTCGTAAAAGTGCGGGTTACATATGCGAAAATAGGTGTTGATTAGTCTAGTTATATAGTATAATAATTATAAGCATAGAATTATACGATGGATAGTTTTATGTACAAGGGGAATAAAAATGAACATTAAAAATTTCATAAGGAAGATGAAAAAGCGCTTTAATCTGTTTTGGAAGGCAATGGAAAGGTATAGTTTGATGGCAATTATGGAGAGGGGGGTACCGCCAATCTATTATCTTTTGTATGATGAAGAGGAGATCATTGAATGGAAGTTGGAAACAATCAGACAGGTTAGAGAGATATTAAAGGAGGGAGAAGAGGAAGATAACAGTACGCCAGAGGATTGAGTATATAATCGGTGCAAAATAGGGAGAAAAAATATCGTAAAATGGGTAAAAATAGAATTAAAATTCAAAGGAATATTACCCATGGGTGCAGATTACATAGATGTAATAAATAGAATAAGGGAGGAGCGAGTTAGATTGTGTTTATCTCAAAAAGAAATGGCTCGTTTCGTGCGCATCAATCAGAGTAACTATAACAAGGCTGAGCAGGGAGTAAGGCGATTCAGCTATTCTGAATTAAGGTATTTGTGTGAGTCACCGGTTGATGTGGAATATGTGATTACAGGAAATAAATCTGGGGAAACGTATAAAGAGTATTTTGCAAAGTATGAGTACGAACAATTAGTTAACATTATGAACATCATTTCTTCTGTGGGGATGGGAGTATGTGATGGAGAAGTGTCGGCGTGCTGGAAAAATATTTATGTTAATGCAGAGGTCCTTTGGTGTAAAGAGAAGCTGAAGAAATCAGAGGTTAACATGTTTTTTGTGATACGACAGTTAAGAGATTATCGGCAGCAACAAATGGCGAAAATGCTTGGTGTGGATGTGAAGAAGCTAAGAGATTTGGAGAACAATAGAAGTCTCCCGGATAGTGAGCTGATTTGGAAGATGTATCAGTTGTTTCAGTTGTCGCCTGCAATTATGTTAAAGGACAAAACTTGTCTAATTAATGAGATTTGTGTTATGTTAGAAGGAATGGATGTCGAAATACAAACTAAGATATTGAGCATAATAGAAGCTGTTTATGCGGATTGATTGTGCTGTGAATTTGGGTGGAGAATTTGAAGAAAATACTTATTTTAGAGGATAATGCTGTAGCGGTAGAGCATTTAAAGGTGTTGATTGCGGAGTTGGAAATAAAGTGTGATGTATATGCGACGCACTATTTACAGGATGCCTATCAATATATTTTGGAAAATACGATTGACTTATTTATTATTGATATTATATTGGATACCAGCAGACCCGGAGATACTTCGGGTCTAAAGTTCGTAGATAATTTAAGAAAAATCGGGAAGTATGAGTTTACGCCTGTAATCTTTGTGACTTCACTGGAAGACTCCAGGTTATATACATATGAAAAACTACAATGCCACCGTTTCATAGAAAAGCCGTTTGATTCCATGTTGGTAAAGAAAACCATAGAGAAATGTCTGCGTTTTCCAAGTAAAGAGCGTGAAAGAAAAACATTGTATTTCCGTAAAGATGGCATTGTTCTTGCTGTAGAAGTGGAGAATATGGTTTATGCGGAGTGCATCAATCATATTATGCATATTCACTTAGATAATGGTGAGATACTGAAAATTCCATATGTAACTTTAAAGAAGCTACTGAGTGATACTGCAGAATACGATATAATTCAATGTAGTAGAAATACCTTGGTGAACAGAACCTTTATGCAAAGTGTGGACAATACTAATAGATTCATCCAATTAAAGGATAATCATGGAAGATTAGAAATAGGGGTTATGTTCAGAAAATACATAAAGGAGTTGTTTAAATAAGATGTGGATGCAGGTTGTATATTTGATGGAGGTTTTTGCGACGCTGGCTTGTATTCATGGCATATATGGTAAGAAGATTCAGTGGGACGTTAAGCCGATAGCATTGTGTTTGAGTTTAATGGTGATATATGGGGTGGCGAACAGCCTACAGTATGGAGGGGTATATTCTCTGGTTGCTTATATACCTGTTTTTATATATTGCAAAAGGACATTTGGGATGTCGATGTTACAGACTTTGGTAAAAATCATATGGATGATAATACTTATGGCAGTGGTAGAATTCATAGGTGTATTATTAGTAATTAATTTTGCGGCTGAAAATTTGATATTGAGAAATATATTGGCGGCATTGTTTTTATTAATAGTGTCGATTGTTATTTTTCCTAAGGTTCATATTGATAGAGTGGACTTAAAGAATAAAGAGATGAAGATGTTTTTTGGGATTGTATTCGGAATTGTTCTATTTATAATGTTTCAAGGTAAAATAATGCATAACATTAATTTGACGCTGTTTGTATTGACCATTCCTATTTTGATAATATTATTGTATTGTCTTGCAAAATGGTCGTCATCATATGCTGAAGTGGATAGGTTAAAAAAAGAATTTAGTATTGCGAATCTTATGGAAGAAAAATATACAGAGTTGTTGAGTGATATAAGAATAAAACAACATGGATTTAAAAATCATATTACAGCGATATTGTCAGCACACTATGCATGTAAAACATACGAAGGATTAGTCGAAATACAGGATGAATATTGCAACAAGTTAATGCAAGAAAACAGATATAATGATTTGGTGCAGTTAGGTAATAAAGTATTGGTAGGATTTCTTTATGACAAATTTTGCAATATGGAAGATGATAATATAACGGTCAGGTATAAGATTAACGCGGATATAGTAGAGTGTGGGATATCTACATATTATTTGATTGAAATGTTAGGTATTCTTTTGGATAATGCAGTGGAAGCTGTGAAGTATGATGACAATAAAACTATAGTTTTTGTAGTTGATATAAGTGATAATAATTATTTGTTTTCAGTACGTAATAAATCAGAGAATATCCCATATTCAGAAATTACAAGTTGGTTTCAAGAGGGAGTAAGTAGTAAAGGCAAGAATAGAGGATTGGGGTTATATCATGTAAAGAAAATGTGTCAGGAATTAAGTTGTAGTATTTGTTGTAGAAATGTAGAATATGAACAAGAAAATTGGATTGAATTTTGCCTGGAAATTGATAAAGCGGACAGAAGATAAAACTGTCCGCTTTTGCAATTAATTACTCGAAATCAGATTCTTTGGGATATTCATATTCACCAAAAAGAACGAGGCTAACAATACCTGTTTCAATTGTCCAAGAATATGATGTAAGAGAATCAAAAAGGTTGGAAATCATTCTGTGTATCCTCCTCTCTTTCGTATTTTCGCTACAATCAGCTGTAACGAATGTAATATAATTGTCCAGAAACCAACGGTTATGTAGGTATTTTCCGGAATTATATATAGAACAAGTGAATATATAAATATAAACTTACAGGTTGTGTTCTTTCCGCGTGAGTATAGTTCTTTGGAGGGGGTAGGGCGATATTTGGAAACAACCGGTCCCACAAAGTTACAAACGAGTATGCATATAAGTAACAGTATCAGTTGTATATGGGAGGGAAGGTGGATGAGTGGTAGTATCAGTAGCGCAAGCCCCACAAAAATGATGGAACTGGTCAGGCATCCCCAATAAGTATAAAAATGTAAGCCGCCGGTGGAACAGCGTAAAAAAAGCATGACAAATAATACAAATAAGTACAAGGTCAATTGATTATGAAATAAGATGCCCATAATCAACATTTTACTTAGTTCTGAAAAAAGTGTTTTGAATAAAAATGCTATCTGCGCAATCTGATAGTTGCTTAATTGATATTTCTCTTTCAAATGATTTCTTATAAGTTCCATACGATTTGTTCTCCTTGTTTTGTGTAACAGAATAACTCAAAAGACGGTGCTTTTTTTTTATTTTACTGAATAGCGTATTTTGTCTATTTAAATTGCATTTTGTATAAAAATGAATACTTACGCGTTGCATATATTTAACTGGACAAGAAAATGTACTGGTTAAGCGAAATGTTTTTAAGGATTAAGTTTCCCAAGGTATATTTATATGTAAGGGGAACGGTGGGTAAAAGAAGCAGGAACCTTAGTTGGTTTATCGTTCCTTGAGGAAAGATGTAAAATATTGGCATGTGTGGAGGCGGAATATGTCGAATAATCAAGTTGGGGAGCGAATCAGGGAACTGCGTGAACTTCAGAATTTCACGAGAGAAGCGTTTGCTGAGAAGGTGGATATTTCAGCGAAATTTCTATATGAAATTGAAGTGGGTAAGAAAGGTTTTTCAGCAGATACTCTTTGCCGTATAGCAAAGGCATTATCTGTCAGCTGCGATTATATAATGCTGGGTGAAGATAATTCGCATAGAGGTAATGAAAAGATTATTTGTGTGCTTGAAATGCTGGAACCTAAACAAATCAGTAAAATGCAGGATATTGTCAAAATATTATACGAAATGTGCAATGCGTTGTAGTTTAGTAAGAAAAACACAGTATTGAGTACAAAAATGGTGTTTACGTTTGCTTTGTTGCATAATAAAGGGAAAATGCACAAAGTGGAGGTAAATATGGAGTATAGGGGCAAGGATATCGGATTAAGGATCAAAGCATTACGGCGCCAAAAACATATGACGCAGTTTCAACTGGCGGAAAAGTTATGTTATGCGACAGAACGCCAGGTGCAGAGGATTGAAAATGGAGAGATAATGTGTCCTACGGACCGGCTGGCAGAGTTGGCATTGATATTGGATACGTCGGCGGATTATTTGTTGTTTGGACGAAATGTGAATTGGTGGCCGGAAGCGACAGATGAATCAGGATATAGGATAGTATTGGTTATATTGAAAGATAATTGTAAGAAATGAGACAAGGGTTTGAAACTCTTGTCTTATACTGATATTAGACGCATTTTTGATATGTCTATTGCAAAAAAAGACAGTAAATATTATCATAAATCCACATACTAAACTGGAGGATTATGATATAGTGCGGATGTTATTCATATGTTAGCTCCTAATAAAAATCAAGTCCAGACGAACCCAAATCTATTTTTAGTTCTATAATACGCAGTTATCAACAACAAATGTTTCAATAAAGAAGCATGGGTGAGGATGGCAAAAAATGTAATTATATGGTATATTTTAAATAAATATAAGAAACAGAGGAGAGACAAAAGATATGTTATTAAGTAGTGCAGGGATAGTGGAACAGATTAAGGCATTGCTTACTTCGATTACTGAGATGCCATTAGAAGTAGAAAGTATTTTGGCAATTTTGGGATTTATTGCAAGTATTGCTGCAGTGGTATGGCAAGGAGTGCTCTCCTTTTTGACTATTGTGTCATCATATAATATCGAGATTGCATTTATGACAAAAAAGGAAAGAATTAAATATAATATCTCAAGTTATATCATGTATGCTGTAGCTCTATGGTTCGTTAATCTTATATATGGTTTTTGCTTTGGATTTGTAGACGAACAAAATCCGGTGGTAAGTTTGGGAGCAGTGTTAATGCTTGCATTAGTGGGAATATTGCTATTGCTTACAGTATTTTGGTTAATTGGAAGATTCTTAAAGAAGCTGACCGAAGTACATTTATGCAGATTTTTAGGGGCTATACTTAAGAGAGGGATATTTAGAATTTCAACGTTTATCAAAAAAATAATTGCTGGAATTGGTAGAATGTGTGGTGAGTTGTGGAGAAAGATAAAAGGCTGTAGATTTTTAGTTTCTTTTGGAAACGTGATTAAACCAATATTTGAATACATTAATAATCTATGGAAAGGGTGTGCTGTTGATAAGACTAATGCAGAGAAAATAGATTATCCTAAAGGATATGGAATAAGAGCTGCAGGATTTATACTTACTACGATTATAGGGATTATTTTTAATTGTTTGTTTGCGGTATATGCAAAGGATGAGTACAATGTATTCGTTGGAGGCACATTAGTAACGATATTGACGATGGAAATTGCATTTTTGTATCTAAACTTTGATATTAATCCCAAGGATTCCAGAATATATTATTATGATGATATTTGGCAAAAATACGTATTTATATATTTTCGGCAGGATGAGGCTCATTGCATAGGTGGAGATGCAGATATCTTGGGCGATTGTAACGAATTTTTTTTAGTACCTTACGAGAAAATAGAAAAGCAAAAGATTTACTCCATATCCAAATGGAAACAAGATAGAGTAAATATAGATAATAAAAGAATTCGCTTACAGTATGGGCTAAATGAGTTTATGATGAATGAGGTGTTTGATAAGATTAAAAGTGAGTTACAGCGCAAGGAAATTGTACCGAAGTTAATGGAAAAAGCAGATATTTATGTAAAACCGGAAGAAAAGAAAGCATATTATGTTTTAGCTGATGGTACGAAGGGAGACATTGATTTGTAAAGAATTTAGTTTGCATATGGATATTACATAAAGGTGGGAATATAGCATCCGATTTTTGTTTTAATATGACACATTGAACGTTTGTACATATACAATGGTGCGATAAAGTATTAGTAGAAAGAGAGAGGTTTTGTTATGAGTGACGATAAAAATCCCAATCATTTTAGAAGACTTGATATGGCGGCATTAATTGATGAACCGTTAAAAGCTGCTTGTGAAGCACAAAATATGCTAGCAGGTGTAGCAGTAGACTATAATGAAAGAGCAGGTTTAGAGGAAAAGGATGAAGATAAGCCGACAGTAACCCATAAGATAAGAAACATTAGTTTTTCTTCCACCGGAATGGTTTTAAAAGAACTTGATGTAGAGAAATAGGATTTAATTTATTTGAAAACGGATGAATAAAAAAAGGAGTGATTTTATATGCCAAAATACAAACCAGGGTATTCCCCTGATGGAACACCCAAAAAGCCCCAAAAACCATCAACACCATCAGGAAAAAAGTACGGACCTGATGGAACACCAATTCCACAACCGAAACCATCAGGAGGCAGATATTGGATTCCTGAGAAAACAGGTACAGAAAGAGACGGAACGCGTTGGGTAATTCCAGGACACTGGTCAGATGAAAGAGAGCCGGAGAGAAAAAAAGAAGAACCAGCTTTTAAAAACTCTCATAGATGTAAAATGAATGGAGCATTTATAGTTTTAGGTGGGTACATAAAGATTTACGATGATGAAGTGCCTGCTGGAATGCGTGGACATGAATTATACCTTGCATTTGGAGGTGTTGGAGTAGGTGGTATGGATGGAGATGGGATATTAATAATCGATGTTTCATCTTGGGAAGAATTTTATAATAAAGTTCATTCGTTTGCATATATTGCAATGGTTCCAACATTGGACATACCAACAAGTAAATTAGCACATACTGCTATTGTTTTTTTTGATTGGAATTCAAACAAAATTGGTTATGCTGTACCTGATGTATCTGGTGATTTGGGAATAGCTGGTGGAACTGTTACGGTGAAGAGTTAGTTTTGGGAAGACAAAAAGTACATTATTTCTTATCTGAAGAGGTGAAAGAGATATTGAATTATAGGAAAAAATCATTTGAATGTAGATTTTTTTGGGTGAGAGCTACGGCTCTCACCTTTTTTATACGACATATTCGGACGTTTGCACATATGCGATAGTGCGGTAAGGTATTAGTGGAAATCATTTTATGTAATATTACAAGACAGTGACACGAGGTCCGCCATATGTTCTTCATTTCAAAAAATAAGAAATGGAGGACAGACAAATGTCGAATGATATAAGGATAAGAGTAAAGGATTATTATAAAAATGCAATTGGAGAAAGTGAATATATTTATGTTATAAAAGAAGTTTGTGAAGCATTGTTGAATATACTTCAAAAAGCAGCTCATGAGCAAATGCTATGTGGATTAAGGGACAATTACCGAAATGGAGGGTTCGGTATTGTTCCTTTTTTGGTGACAGCAAGGTGCTGGGAGTTACCTAAGAATCTGAAATGTAAATCAGGAACTAGGGGGATATGGGTATGAAGAACCAACATACAGAATCCCTGCAGAATCAGTTTAGTGCATATTTAGTAGCGGCAGTAACGAATAAACGAATTCGCTATATGGAGAAAAGGAGAAGACAAAATATTAGAGAAACCAATTTACTGAATATGGAGCTAAAAAATTATTTAGATTTTGAGGAGCAGTACAATAATTTCCGAAAAGAACAGACAGATTTTGTAATGAAAGACTGGGAGAAATATCAGGATTTTATGGAGCTGTTAGAGAGTGATAAGCTCAGGATTGCATTAGGTAGGCTAAAGGAGCGTGAGCGTAGAATATTGTTAGCAAGGGTATTTGGTGAATTGACCTTTGAACAGATAGGCGAAAGATTTGAAATGAAACCCAAGCAGGCTGAGATGTCATTTTACTACATACTGAGGAAACTGCGGAAGGAACTGGAGGTGAGTAAGAGGGATGAATTTTGAAATGCTACTTAGGCAGGCACAGAAAGGGGACAAGGAGGCCCGGGAGGAGATTTTCCGTATGTATCGTCCGCTATTGATCAAAAATTCCATGGATAACAATGTCTTTGATGAGGATTTATATCAGGAGCTATCTGCCACTCTGATAAATTGTATTAAGAAATTTGTTATCTAAGGTGGCGTAAAGCAGGAGGATTCATTCAGGAGATTGTTGTAATTTTAGAAGCTTCTGTGTATAGAATGATGTGTCGCAAAAGGTATGCCTTTGTGAATAGTATGCAATCTCCTTTTGCGACACGTATTTCTATAGAAGGAGTTAGTTTGATATGGATTTAGGCTATATGAGGGTGTTTGTCTAAGACCGGAACCTGGAAAGACCGGTTAAGATATTATTTGCTATGCTGACTATAGGCTGAAGAGAGATAGTATCAAACGGTTAGCAAAAATAGATTAAAATTATAAAATAATTCAAGTAAATGCAGGGTAACTGTATCTTTATTTAGTAAAAGTGTTATAGATGGAAGGAGGATTGAAGAATAATATTCCATAATAGTTGACTTGTAAAAGTTTCACTGATATAATTAGTTTCACTACAGGAGTGAAAGCGGTGATTTGAGTGAAACTTGATAGAAATGGATTAGAATGTGTAGAAAAAAAATTTTTAAAACTTCCAAATATTCAGAAGTATGAAGTTGTCCACAGGACAGAAGATGGATTTATTGCTTCTGTTGAAATGGATGATGGGTATGAGTTTGATATAAATGCCTGCTTCCTGAATAGGGTATTTCCGTCTACAATTATGGAATTAATTGAAAAGCAGGATAAAAATCAGGGAGTTAATATTCTGGTTGCTCCATATATTTCGGAGCGTACAGCACAAATATGTGAAGATAACGGTATGGGTTACTTCGACTATGCCGGAAATTGTTGGTTTGTAGGTCATTCCATTTTTTTGGCTGAAAAAGGAAATAAAAATCCGCAACCGAAAGTAAATAAGTCGGTGTCCATATTTGAGAGGACTTCCGTAGTATCTTCATTCATTCTGCGTGAACTGTTTGTGGATATAACTAAGGTATGGAAGCTGAAGCATTTGGCAGAAAAGGTAAACTGCAGTATCGGACAGGTATCCAAACTGATGAATGTTCTGGTTGAAAATGCGTGGGTAGAAAAAGTACCTGATGGGTATAGAATTATGGACCCGGAGTCGCTTTTGCTGGAGTGGAGCAAAGACTATGGAAAAAAGGAGATGACAGCTTATTCCTGCTATAGTTTGGATAGTATATCTGTTATTGAGGAGCGATTAAAGAATTTAAAGAAAGATATGGGAATTGATTCGTATCTGACCGGATTGTCCGGAGGAGTGCGATATGCGCCGGTAGTACGTTATAATAAGGTGCATGTATATATAGCACCGGAGGATATTCAGGAAGCTATCAGTTATTTGGACATGAAAGAAGTAAATAGTGGTTCAAATGTGGTTATTCTTCCATTAGAGAATGATTCTTATATCAAGGATTGCAGGGTGATTGGTGATTTCGCGGTGGTATCTCCGTTGCAAATTTATTTGGATTGTATGCAGATAAAGGGTAGGGGTGAAGAAATGGCGGAAGCCGTTTTAAGGAAGGAGATTATTAAGTGATAAAGGATGAAGATCTGAAAAGCAGCGTGGATTATTCGGAAGGTCAGAAGAGGGCTGCACATAGAGTTCTGGTTGAATTGGTTAATATATTTCAGGAATATGAAGATGAGATCCGTGTAGTTGGAGGCTGGGTTCCGGATTTAATGTTCCCGGAAGAAGGTCATGTGGGAAGTGTGGATGTAGATATTATGGTTAATCATCTGACATTACATGATGAAGGCTATCAAAATATGTCGAGGATACTTCAGAAAAATGGTTACGAGGAGCATCCGGAGAAATATTTTTCCTTTGTGAAGACAGTGATTGTGGACGGAATTTCTTATGATGTAGATGTGGATATTCTTGCAGGAATGTATGGTGGTACCCAGCCTAAAAGAAGAAGTCAGCATGTACAGGGTATTAAGGCATTAAAGGCAACAGGTGGTAATTTTGCATTTGAATTTCCGGCACAGAAAATTAGTGTGGAAGCAGAACGTCCGGATGGAGCAATAGATGTTGCTAATGTTAGTGTCGTGGCTGTGGTTCCCTACATAATTATGAAAACTGCAGCAATGGGCAGGGGAAAAGCAAAGGATGCATACGATATATATTTTATCATCAAGCATTATATCGGCGGAGTGAGAGAACTGGCAAAGGAGTTTGAACCTGTAAAGGACAAAAACATTGTGATAGAAGCGAAGGAGAAGTTGGCAGGTAAATTCGCTTCGGAAAATCATGCCGGTCCGAAAGATGTAGCGGATTTCTTGGATTTAGAGGATGAAGAAAGTATAGAAATGACCAAGAGGGACGCTTACGAACAAGTACAGGCATTGTTGAACTTGATGTAAGTATTAAAAAAATTTGAAGAATTTACACGTGGAAGGCTATATTTGTTACAGAGGTAATTTAGCTGATTGACAATATTACATTGGAGTAATAAAATGATTATATCGTGGAAAGGAGATAAATCAATTGGTTGGTAGATATGATTTATCAAATACGGAGAGAGAGATTCTCGAATATCTATGGGAGAGTAACAATACAGTAAGAAGTAGAGAGTTACTGGAAGTGTTTAATGCAAAAGGTAAAAACTGGAAACCGCAAACGTTAAATACTATCTTATTTCGTTTGAATGAATTAGGATTGGTGGTTCGAGAAAGAGGAATGGTAAGCGCTGCTTATACAGAACAGGAATATGACTGTATGGTGGCAAAAGATATTTTGGAAACTTCATATGAAGGCAAGTTAAGCAATTTTGTTGCGGCATTAACAGGTGGTGCAACAATTTCGAATGAAGTCTATGAAGAATTAAAAAAGCTAGTAGACAATAAGTAAAAAAATATAAAATACGGAAAGAGGAAACAGATGCAGTATATTGGTGTAATGACTTTGGCTGGAAGCATTATAGTACTGATATTCTTATTATTGGAAAGAATAGGGAAAGAACGTTTGGAAGCGAGGCAGAAGTATCTGCTGCTTAAAATTGCCTTATGTTTTTATTTAATTCCTTCAGTACCTGTAGCAATGGTATATAGGGAGATATGGTACTATTTGCAGAAAGAAATTCCTGTAATGGCAGATAAAGAGTTGCCCAAAGTAGAAGTGGCAAAGTATGTTATGTATCATACAGAGGAAGGCGTTACTTTTAATGAGAATCTGGATATTTTGATGTTGTGTACCTTTGTTTGGTTTGTTGTTGCTTGTTTGGTATCACTTATTGGGATTGTCAAATCAGCAAAACAGATAAATAGGATGGTAAAATGTAGTTGTCTGACAGATAATGAAAAAATAAAGTTGTTGTTGAAGAAATATAAAGCGGATTATGGTATCCATAGAAAAATAACTGTGTATGAATATCCGGTTAGATTGTCACCTTTTACCATCGGATGCATAAGACCAAAGATTTTTATATATGCAAAAGAAAATGAACGTGCATTGGAACTTTGAAGCATGAAATGATTCATATTAAGCGGAGCGATGTGTTGATAAAACAATTGGCAACACTTGCTAAATATATTCATTGGTTTAATCCACTTGCGTATTATTTAAGGGAAAGAATAGAGGATGTCTGTGAGCTTGCGTGCGATGAGATAGTTATTGAAAATGCAAATGAACAGATGTGTAAAGACTATGCCGAACTGATATTGGAAAGTGCAAGTAGAACAAAAGAAATAAAGACTGCATATGGATTAAGCAGTGACAAAATAATAGAAGAAAGGATTTTTTGTATTATGAGAAAAGAACAAAAGAAGAAATGGAACAAAGTACTGGTTGGGGTATTAATGGGAGCATTGGTGTTTTCTAATTCACTTACTGCACTAGCGAATCCAGTAGTAACGGAAGTAGAAGAAGCTGTTTTTGAAGAGGAAATAGCTTATCAGGACGAATTTTTATTTGTCCCGGAAGGTGAGGAGAAAGTATTTTTTGTTGAAACTGATGCGATATTATACGAAGAGCAGTTTGTTGATGAACAGGGAAATATCTATCCGGTAAATTCAGAAGAACAAGTTGAGACTATGACTTTATGTACTCATACGTACGTATCTGGTGTTGTACAAAAGCATAGAGTTAATTCTAGTGGAGGCTGTGTAGTTGAGGAGTATAGTGCAAAAAGATGTTCGATATGTGGAACTGTTGTGTGGGGAGATTTTATAGCGAGTTATACATATGCAGTTTGCCCTCATTAAAGCAATATAAGAAAAGCAATATACTTGTATATAGAATTTGTATGATAAAAAATTAATAGACAAAAATAGCTGCTCTTTTCATAAGTTGGAAAGGGCAGTTTTTTTATCAAAAAGTTCCCTTCTTAGAACGAAATGGCATTAAATAGTTTTGATTGAAATTCTATGATGTATGTGTTAATCATCGTAAATATGTATTTAACAACATATTGTTTATGCAAAACAGAGTGCGGGTTAGATGCGACAGATTATTGACAATACTACATGTATGTAATAAAATATGATTGTATTTGTACTGACATAAATCGATTCGTTTTATAAATAAAAATTTAAAAGATAGCTTTAAAATGCCTGATTTGGACGCGAAAAGTAAAAGGAGTGATATTAAAAGAGGTACTATTATTTTTCTGACGTTTCGAACAATAAATCCTATCACGTATGAATAGTCATTAAGGGGTATAAACAAATGAAAAAGGATAAAAGGGTATATACTGAATCATTTGAGATTTACAAATTGGAAAAAGTTGAATATTCAATTCAATTTAAGAAAGAAATGAATACAATATTTGACTTGTCGTATTTTTTGATTGACTTGCAGGCAATAGTTAATGGTTTATATGAGGTTATTAGTAATTGTGGAGAAGTGAGCCATGAAATGATAGCAGAACAGGTCCCAGTTCCTTATCATAAGGTTGAAGGGATAACGAGGCTTCGAGAAGAACAGGAACGTCCCAAGTGGCAACGGGAAGCAGAGCGTGTAATGTTAAGGGAACTTGATTATTATACTGAAGAAAAAGTGGCAAATGTAACAGGAAAGAAGTATGTCGGTTATAAGCAAACAACAAGTCGTTTTTTCAATAACAAATATAGAGAGGTTTGGAAATTACGAAGTTTTAGCAAAGGAAGCCTGATTTTAGATATTACATCATCAGTTATTTGCTATTTTATCACTGAGTTTTTGCAAGCTTTGTTAAAGGAGAAAACAGGAAGAAATGATATTGTTAATGTGAATATCTATAACAATTTCATTGTAATAGATAAGAATAAGTGCCAAATAATTCCTAATAACAGTAGAGTTATTGTACCTAATTCTTTTGATGGTAATAGATATAATTTAGATGTAAAGCGATTGAGCAATGAGATATTATCATCAGCTTCACCGGATGAGGATGTGGAAGAAAGTGTACGTAGATTTATCAATGTATTACACGCAAATGGTATAGTTTCAGAAAGTGTAATTTATGATGATAGAGGGATAAAGACTATTGTGAGGGATGTTAATAGAATGTTGGGTAATTTTGTTGATATGCGGATTTAGTTGGTTTGTGAAAATATATATGACAACTGGATACTCATATATTCATGTGATTTTGGAAAAAGCAGAAGGATAGTAGTATGAAGTACATAGAAGAATTACACATAGAAGGGCTGAAAAAGTTTGGCAGATTTGACGTTGTGTTTAATCCACATATGAATATTATTGTGGGAGAAAATGAAGCTGGAAAATCAACGATATTAGAGGCCATTAAGATAGTATTGAATCAGTTGTATAAGAATGCAGATAAATCAATATTAAAAGAGTTATTCAACATTGATATGGTAGAGAAATTCAAGAAAGAACCGGATATAACAACTCTACCGTATATATTGATTGAGGTGAAGTTACATTTAGAACCGAAGGATAAAGGTGCTGAATATTTCTACGGAGAAAATAATATAAGCAAATCGGAGGCTTTTGGAATTTATTTTGAGTGTAAGTTCGATGAAGAATTGGGAATTGGATTAACAACAGAAATTAAAAAAGGAAAAATTCCATATGAGTATTATACATTGAAATGGGTGACATTCAGTGGATTACCATATGTAACAATTAAGAGACCGCTGGAATCAATTGCAATTGATGCTTCAGAGAGTGATACAATTAGTTCGTTTAATTATTTTAATCGTTCGTTGTTTAATTCCAAATACACAGAGGAAGAAAAGCTAAGCGCAAAAAATACGTTTAGGGATAATTTGAGCGATGCGTTTAAATCTCTTAAATGTTATATGGATTAATAATACAGCGTCAATATCTCTAAAGGATGTAGATAGTAATGTGGCAGATTTTTTTGTTAAAGCAGATGGAAATGCATTTTTACAGATGTTGCTATCGAAAAAGATTATCTTTGTGGAAGGGGCGACAGAGTATATTCTCATGCCATATATTTATCAGAAAGTGGTAGGCAATACTTTAGAGGAAGACGAAGTTAGTGTAATATCTTGTAACGGTATTTCGTACAAGCATTATCTTAGAATTACACAAGGAACCAATAAGAAGATAGCAGTAATAACAGATAATGATAAAAATCAAAGTAAAATTGATAGTTCTCAAACTATAAATAAGAAACATTCGGAGTATAATGTTTTTATGGATACTGACGTAAATAATTGGACATGGGAAGTTTGTTTGTATAATCTCAATAAATCTATTTTTGAACAGAAAATAGAAGTAAAAGATAATGCCAATTATCTTTTCAATGGTGTGGACTATGGAAGTAAGGTTTTGGGTAAGATGCTAAATAATAAAGTTGATATAGCATATCATCTTTTAAAAAACCAGATTGATTTTAATATACCACAGTATGTAAAGGATGCGATAGAATGGCTAAACAAGTGATGCTAGCGGTTGCAGGTGCGGGAAAAACATATTCTATTTGTAATGGCCTTAATCCTGAAAATAAAAATCTAATAATAGCTTATACACATGAGAACATACATAATATTAATAAAGAGCTGATTGAAAAATTTGGAAAAGTTCCAGAGTTAACAAATGTAATGACATATCATTCTTTTTTATATAGGTACTATCATTTTTCCCGTTCTCAGCAGATACCAATAATAATTCATACGGAAAATATAGATTTGTAATACAGTATTTTCAAGAAACTATTCCAGCAGGATATTTGGGATTAGATCCTGCTAAAAACGACTTTGCAGATCAATTATTCGAAGGTATAAATAATCATCCTTATCTTGCATATTTAGCAAGTAGAGTAATATCACAGCAAGAAAATCCAGCGTGTTTGGTAGATAAGGAGACAGTAAAAAGTATTATAGAGATAATATCAAATGATTTCGTGAAGAAGTTTGATATAAATAAGAACGAAAAAGGCATTATATATGTTTTTTCGTTGTGCGATGGTTTCTTTGAACGTGAAGTAATAGAGTATATAGTTGAATATCAACAAGATGTAAGCCAACTTATTGATAAGGGAATATTGTATAGTTCAGGAAATGATTATTATAGACTCCTACCGTTTTTTACAAGGTCAACTTTAAACATTGATGAAGAAACTAAACTTCATTTCACGAAGTATATGGAGAAAGTGTATTTTGATTTATATGCAAGAACAAGCAAACCTAAGTATTATCGTTTGGCACATTTGCATGGTATTTTAGGAAAGGAAAAAGTTGAACAAAAATTAGCATATCTGCTACCAGAGTTATCAAAGGGTGCAGAAGAGTTTTACAAAGAAAGAGATTATGTGCTATCTATTTCGTTATATAGAACAATTAAAGCTAAGCAAGCGCTTACCTCAAAACAAGAGATGCAATATGCAAATGCGTTGATAAGAAGTAATCATGTGGGAGAACGGACGGATTGGTCGGACAATTTATGTTTAAGTCGATTTACAAAGAAATAGCCACAGATGGCAATATCTTCTTTGAAAGTATCTTGATACAAAGCTAAAGCAGAAATTACTTCTGGATTTCCGAGTTGTAGGATTCGTTCCTTTGCACCTTTTCCATAAATTAATACTGTATTGTTTTGCAGGTCTATATCTGATGGTTTTAGTGAGCATAACTCAGAAATACGTATACCGGTAGCAAACAGCAGCTCAATAACGGCAATATCTCGAATACTACAATGCAACTGGTATTTCGAGTTAGCTAGCTTTTTCTGTTCATAAAGTACAGATAGGAATTGCTGGATAGAGTGAAATGGAATTGTCTTTGGGAGTAATTTTGCTTCACGAAAATGTACATCCAGTTTATTAAATGGATTTTCTGTTAGTAATTCCTTATACTCTAAGTAATGAAAAAAGGCTTTTAAGCTTGCTATTTTCCGCTTGACAGTTTTTGCTTTATATTGCTTATGTAGGTTGGTAATAAAGGAATCTACAATATACCGTGACAAGTAATCACCTAAGTCGCAGGCAAAAGAATTATATTGCTGCAAGTCGATTTTATATGCTTTTAAACTCTTGCCATCTAGGCGCTTTCTGAACTCACAATATTCAAGGTATTCCACAATATAGCTTTCTAATGTACTCATAAATAGGCACTCCTTTGTTTTTTAATCAATTATGAGTGCCGATTTATAATTTGTCTATTTAACTGTTATCTGGAAAGAACTTATTGAGCATTTCTATGCAATCCCTAGAAGTATATCCCCAGAGTATAGAACTGAGTGCCTGTACAGCTTCTGGACGCTTTCGATAATAAGTTCGTTTTGAAATATTAGTAATATGTGGTATCAGTGATTCTATGATTTCATCAGTATTCTGGAGCTGCTGGGGGGAAAGGTAACTGTAGTACAGAATCCAGTAGTATTGCTCACCATGTTTGTGTTTACTGCGTAGAATATCAACGGCTGAGTTAAGCAGTTTCAGCATCTTGTTGCTTCGATCAATGCTCTTTGCATAGTTTTCTAATTTGGAACCGCCTATATCAGCTCCGGCAAGATATATAGAGTCCAGAAAGTCTTCAATACTGCTACCATATTCAATTTCAAAGGTATTTTTTACCTGCTGTACGGCCAGTTCCAGGTTCCATACGGCATCACGGTAGTTTTTTAGAAGTTTCCATGTGTCATGGAAAAGAGGATTTTCTTCTGGTGAAGGTGTATTAGATATTTTCTTATTACTCATATGTAACTCCTGCCTTTCTGTTTTCGGATGAGATGCTTTGTGGTATCAATGTTAGTTCAAAACGATAGGGCTGTTTTCTGTCAGGGCAATCAATGGTTAATGAATACTTTAAATTACCATTTTCGCAGTCGGATAAACTATATAACTTATACTGTGTTTTAGGACATTCACAACATGAAACCCCTTGTGCGGCAAGGATTTGTGCTATCTTTCGGATAATCATGTGAATGTGAGATTTTGAAACGCAAACGGCTTGTGATGAAACGATATCGTTACCATCATTAATAATAATTTGTTCGTCCTGAATTGGACTATCCTCCGATACAATATTATCCGGAAGATTAACAGGGACTTGAAAAACCATAGAAACCTCCTCTTTATCAATCATTACATCACTGACGTTAAACATGGTAGATAAATAGTTACACAAATAAATAACGCTACCATGCCGTCCGGTAAAGGACACCAGTGAAAGATATTCTTTATTTTGCAGTTTGTTGAGTACACGGCTGACAGATGCCCTTGATATACCCCAACGTAGTGAAAGTTCAGTGTAACTGATAAGTGGATTGCCGGTGCAATTACGGAAATATACTACAGGACCAATATCAGACCCCTGTATGTGTTCGTCGTTGTATATTGCATGCAACCATAAATCCAGGACAATATCCATTTCAGAGCATTTTCCCATACTGATAAGCTCATGTACTGATGATATAGGAAAAAAGAAAAAGCCAACATCCTTTAGACATGGATAATTGTAATTTAGTGAAGCATTATCATTATTCCATCCGGTTATCTGAAACTTAATAAGGTTTCCTCGTCCTAATTTGCGATAGGTAAGGTAATGCTGTTTTTGTAGAAAGTCCAAAATGGATAGAGCCTGATGGTGGAAACGAGTGCGGAACCATTTAGATAACTCTGCCGTTGTACAAATCCATTCGCCAGGACCGATTAGATAGGAAATCCCCTCCATTTTACGATAGGAAGTACGGAAGTTGGCGTAGGAGTAGAGCGTCATGTAATAAAAAAGATAGGAACTTCCGTTTGTACGAATGTCCCTATCATTCATAAGTGTGCGAAGAAAATCACGATATATCCGACAGCGTGGATAATCAACTACTTGTTTTATTTCTAATTGGTAAAACATAAGACCTCCTCAAATACTATAATATAATGTCATGACAGTAAAAGCTGATTATTCAATTTATTACATCCCTCCAGCATCTCTCTATATGAAGTAACATCCCTCCAAATGGTTTTAGAACAGCATTTTGGGCAAAAACTTAAATACCTTGATTTTTAGGAGGGATTTGCTACAATTGCCTAGAATTACGTTATTATTTATAGGTTAAAGGTGCTAGGAGAGTATTGCTGACTCCAGTATATTCCAGTGGAATTTCAGGACTTAAAATCCCTCGGGGGCAACCCCGTGCCGGTTCAAGTCCGGCCACCAGCAGTAAATTTTAGTGAGAGAAATACAGCAGAAATGCCGTATTTCTCTTTTTTTGCATGCGTAATGATGAGAATGTCGGATTTATGCGAGCATTCGAGGAAAAACGTGGCAATAAGCAGGAACTTCTCGTATGTTGAAGAATTTTTTAGTTTTAAGAAAAAAGAGAAATATGGCAGATTGCCATATTTCTCTTTTGAGGTTCTTTGATTTATTGCTTAGATTATTAATCTTTAAAAAGCTGTGTCCAATGAGTGCCATATCCGCTACCGGAATTATAGAATCCTACTCCCAATTTTGTATATGATGCATTAATCATGTTTGCATAATGTCCTTCGGAGTTTTTCCAGCCCGCAACAACATCTGCGGGAGTTGCATAGCCTGCGGCAATATTTTCGCCGGTAGCCATATAGGAAATTCCGTAATCATCAAGTACAGTAAAGAAAGAGGTTCCGTTAGGACGTGTATGGCTAAAACAGTTGTCCTGACTGATTTCTACTGCTCGTGTATTGGCAGCCTGACATAAAGTACTGTCTAAGGACAGTGGTGCTACGCCAACCTCTGCACGCAACTGATTTACTAAATTTAAGACCTCGGTTGCATAGTCAACTACAGGAGCTTGTGTAGGTTCCGGGGTAGGAACAGGCGTAGGTTCCGGAGTAGGAACAGGCGTAGGTTCCGGGGTAGGAACAGGCGTAGGCTCCGGAGTAGGAACAGGCGTAGGTTCCGGGGTAGGAACAGGCGTAG
>JBGVKL010000186.1:0-2290 GCA_045123675.1 Acetatifactor sp.
ACTAAGCACAGCACTTGTTGTTTCAGTATTGCCACAGGGAGTATCAGCAGAGACAGATTCTGATTCTGATACAACATTAAGTTATGATGGCTATGAATTAGCATGGTCAGATGAATTTGATGGAGACACATTAAATCGTGACGATTGGAATGTTGAACTTCATGAAAAAGGATGGGTTAACAATGAATTACAGGAATATGTTGACTCAGAAGAAAACATTCAGGTAAAAGATGGAAAGCTTGTAATTAATCCAGTTGAGAAAACTGAGACAATTACAACAGAAGGAGCAGAAAATCTTTTATCGAATTCAGATTTTTCAAATGGATTTGCAGATTGGGAAGAAACAATTGCAAATTGGGATGGTAGTGCAGATGCAACACGTACACAGGGAGATGGACAGATTGTGTATGATATTGCAAAGGCTGGAACCGCTGATTGGCATGTACAGTTAAAGCACACACCAATTACAGTAGAAGCCGGAAAGACATACAAGGTTTCATTTAAAGCAACATCATCAGAGACTCGTACGATTTGTTCAGGTGTAATGAATGGCTCAACATATGAGCAGCATGGACAGAAATTTGTAGAGTTAACAGCAAATGAAGAGAAGGAAGTTTCATATACATTTACACCACAGGCAACAGATGATAATTCAATTTACTATTTTTCACTTGGAAAAATGGAAGGAGAAGATTCAATCGCTTCTAAGATTACTCTCTCAGACTTAAGCATTTGCGAAGAGCCTGCGAATATGCTTTCAGAAGATGCTTTTGGTGCAAACGCAGTTGATGGAGTTATTACAAAAGAAATTACAAACAGCAACATGGGAAGCAATCCTTGGGATCTTCAGATTCTTCAGGATGGAGTAGTGGTAGAGGCTGGTGACTCTTATGAGGTATCATTTACAGCATCATCTACAGAACCTAGATCAATAGTAGCCGGAGTTCAGAAAACGTCTGCTGATTATGATCAGTATGGTCAGGGTGTTTTTGCAATCACAGCTGAGCCTACAGAATATAAATATGATGTAAATCCTGTTGTTACAGATACAAATGCAGGTATTTATTTTAATCTTGGAAAATCTTCAGACGGAGAGACTCCAGATTCAACAGTTACAATTTCTGATGTAAAAATGGTAAAGAAATCCGTACCTGGAACAAAGGTAAAGAAATCATATACATCAGGACGAATTAGTACACAGAATAAACAGACATTTACATATGGTCTTTTTGAGGCAAGGGTAAAAGTTCCAAAGGGACAAGGATATCTTCCAGCATTCTGGCTTATGGCAAATGATGAGAATGTATATGGTCAGTGGCCTCGTTGTGGAGAGATTGACTGTATGGAAGTAATGGGACAGGATACAAGCAAAGCATATGGTACAATCCACTTTGGTAACCCTCATTCTGAGTCTCAGGGAACTTACGTAACAGGTGAGGATGAAGCTGATTTTTCGGATGATTTCCATACATTCTCATGTGAGTGGGAGCCAGGACGTATTCGTTGGTATGTAGATGGAAAATTGTTCCATGAAGAAAGTGACTGGTATTCAACAACTGAAGGACAGGGAACACTTACATATCCTGCACCATTTGACCAGCCATTTTATGTTATTTTAAACCTTGCTGTAGGTGGAAACTGGGTAGGAAATCCAGATGACAGCACAAGCTTTGAGAACAATCCATATGAAGTAGATTATGTACGTGTTTATCAGAAGGATGAATACGATGAAAACGTAAAGAGACCGGTAAAGGATGTAGTAATTAGAGACCCACAGGCCGATGGAAACTACATTAACAACGGGGATTTTGCAGAAGTTGAAGATTTGACAGATGATGCAGATTGGAAATTTATGACTGCTCTAGGAGGAGAAGCAACAGCTGAGATAAAAGACAATCAGATGTCAATTAAGACAACTGACGAAGGAACTGTAGATTACAGTGTTCAGCTTGTTCAGGCTGATATTCCTCTTGTAAAAGGAGCAACATATGAAGTCTCATTTGATGCAAACGCATCAGAAGCTCGTACAATGGGTGTAGACGTAAAAGCTCCTGATCATGGATACAAATCATACATGCCACATCAGGAAGCAGAGCTTACTACAGAAACACAGAATTACAAATATACATTCGTAATGAAAGATGACACAGATGCAAATGGTCGTCTAGAATACAATATGGGTGCAAAAGGTTCAACAGCAGATATTAATATCAGCAACGTGTCAGTAAAGAAAATTGCTGATCCAGACCCAAATGCAAAAGAAATAAAAACAGTACTTGCAAATGGTAAC